>CAZWXD010000001.1:0-190843 GCA_964638035.1 uncultured Gemmatimonadaceae bacterium
GAGAACCAAAACTGCAAGGGCCTTCGTCACAGTGAACTCACTCAGGCGGTATAACGCCCCGCGCATCAGCCGCGGCGCCGGTCGCGGCGCGCGCGGGGTGGCTCAACAAGCCTAGCACAGACCCCGCGCGTGCCGCACTCAGGCCCGGCGCCGACGGCCTGAATGCGCTCGTTATGCCTCGGTGCCTCCATCCGGCCCCCGTAGGTGCGCCAATCTGACAACTGCACTCGTGCACTCCCTGGTTGCGGTCTCAAACTCGCTGGCCGCAATCATGGGCGCCATGCTGCCGCCCTCAAAGGCGCCACCGGCCAACGCTGCCCGCGCGTCACGAAACTGGCCGAAGGACTCCTGAAGTGTCCGCAACGTGTTGACGCCTGCTTCATCCAGCGTCGCTGCTAGCTCAAGCCACGCAGCATCAAGGGCCTGGTCAGCATCAATCGCTGACTCGGCTGCGCGTTGAGTCATGGCAGCTTGGGTCAGCGCGACTTCTGGAAACAAGTGCTGATCGATCATCTCATAGAGCGCTTCCGCCATACGCCCGACCGCATCGAGCAGTTCGGCAAGCTGGTGTGCGTCGGCACCGCCTGGCAGGGTCCCCTCATGTGCCACATCGTGACGAAGCTCGAAGGCTCGCGCCAGCAGCTTGGCATCCTGGGCCGCGTCGAGGACGATGAGGTCCGAGGCCGAAGCTCTGCCCGTGTCCCACGCTCGCCTGGCCGCCTTCGGCAGGGCCTCATTGAAGGGAGTGTCCGTGATGGCAGACACGACGCGCTCTAGGTGCCCGACACTGCTAAATGGCAACAGGTGCGAAACTAGCTCGCCGACCGTGATCTGCTTGCCAGCGATTGCCGCAAGCAGATGCCAGTCGGGGCGCGCCTCTCTCAGGAGCCCTGCAGCTTCAAGGCGCCGAAGGTAGTCTGGCGAGGAGTCGATAGCCTCTTTCACTACCGCTCTGAACGAAGCCTCGAGGGCAGCAATTGCGGCGACAGGGAAGTAGCCGAGCAGTTCACTGCTCGGCGCCGATTCAAGGAGCACCTTTCGGAGGTGCGTGACGCGCCCGGCACCAACAGCGTGGAGCCGCTGGGCGAAGCGAGCACGGCGCTCCGTTATCTCGGCAACCAGGTCGCGTGGTGTCACCGTACTCCCGGTCGAGGCATAACTGCTTCTTGTGTTGCCTGACATCCAGTCTACCGGGTCACCCCACACCGCGTAAGCACCATGGGTCGTTCGTCCCATGCTCGACAACCAGATGCGCGGCTTGTGTTTCCCCGCCCATGGGCACCGCACTGCCATTGTGACCGTGCCAGATAGCCGAGTCACCATTCCAGCGGACTCCGGACGCCACGCACGCAGCCGGCCTGGTCAGGCCGTCAGCACGGCGCGCCCCACCTTCCCCAGGTGTGTTGACCGGAACGCGGTCGGGTACTTCAACCCAAGGCCGAGCGATCGGTCCAGGCCGATGTGCGCAAGCCAGGTCAGGCAGTACGGCCACAACACTGGCTGCCCGCCGAAGTGAGCAACCGCTGCCAGCAGCGCCGGCCCGGCATAGGTATGCAACGCGTTGTACGCGAGAGCGCCTGCGCGCGGGCCCGCGGCATATCCCAGGAGCGACACGTCAGGAACCAGGAGCAACGCAGCAAGGAGCGTCCATGACCCGCCGAGTGCACGATAGGCGACGACGCTCGAAACGAGCAGCACGAGTCCCTCGACTCGCAGCAACACGCGAGGAGTCCCTGTGACCGGAGTGTCCATCGCCGCACCCTGCAGAAGACGTTTGTGAACAGCCTGGCTGCCACTTCTATTGCACCCTTCCCAGTCTATCCTCACACCCATCGCCGCGTAAGCAGCCATGGGCCATTCGGCTCACAGGTTCCGCCTCCGCCTGCACCCCACAAAGCACAAGGGGACGGCCATCCTCGGCCGTCCCCTCGTCACCCACCCACCTCACACCCTCACCCCTGCGCCAGTGCCAGCGCCTCCCCCACGATCCGCGCCTGCTCCATCGCATGCGCCGCCGGATACCCCTCCGCCGGGCTCGCACGATCCGGCCGACCCACATAGCTCAGGGCCGCTCCCGCAGGCAGGACCTCACGCAGCTTGCCCTCCACGTAGGTCCAGGCTCCCATGTTGCGCGGCTCCTCCTGCGCCCACACCAGCTCCCTGGCGTTGGGATACCGGGCCAGCACCTCACGCAGCTCGTTCCAGGGGAAGGAGTAGAGCTGCTCCAGTCGCACCAGGGCCACGTGCGACGCGTCCCGCTTCGCCGCCTCGGCCAGCATGTCGTAGTAGACCTTGCCGCTCACCAGCACGACGCGCGTCACCCTTTCCCGGCGATCTGCAGCGTGAGGGTCATCGAGCACAGGGTGCCAGCTGCCGCCGGCCAGCTCGTCCAGCCGGCTCGTGGCCTGCGGATGCCTGAGGAGGCTCTTGGGTGTCATGACCACCAGCGGCCGCTGGCGCGTGCGCCTGGCCTGCCTCCGCAGCAGGTGGAAGTACTGCGCCGGCGTGGTGGCGTTCGCCACCCGGATGTTGCCCTCGGCACAAGCCTGCAGGAAACGCTCGAGCCTGGCACTGGAGTGCTCGGGCCCCTGGCCTTCGTAGCCATGCGGCAGGAGCAGCGTGAGCCGGGTGGTGAGGCCCCACTTGCTCAGGCCCGAGGAGAGGAACTGGTCCACGATGACCTGGGCGCCGTTGACGAAGTCGCCGAACTGCGCTTCCCAGAGCACCAGGGCATCGGGCGCCGCTGCACTGTAGCCGTACTCGAACCCGAGCGTGGCCAGCTCCGACAACGGGCTGTTGTGCAACTCGAATGGCGCCATGCTGCCGGCCAGCTTCTGCATGGGCGTCACCTCGGCGCCGGTGTTCACGTCGTGCAGGACCATCTGGCGCTGGCTGAAGGTGCCACGCTCGGTGTCCTGCCCGGTGAGCCGGATGGGCACACCCTCGGTGAGGAGGCTCGCGAGCGCCAGCGCCTCGGCGTGCGCCCAGTCAATGCCGCCCTCAGGCCCCATCGCCGCACGACGGCGCTCGAGCTGCCTCGCCAGCTTGGGATTGACCGCGAATCCCTGGGGCCAGGTGAGGAGCTGGTCGTTGAGCGAGGTGAGCAGCTCGGCCGCGACACGGGTATCCACCTCCTGGCCCGGCACCACCTGCTTCCGCACCTCGGCCGACGCGGTCTTGCCCATGCTCGCCTTGAACGCCTGCTGCACGTCCACCAGCTTCTGGTACGCCGCCTCCGCCCGGGCCGTGGCCTCCGCCCCGCTGAGAAGCCCATCCGCCACCAGCTTCGTGGCGTACAGCTCCCGCACGGTCGGCAGCTCCCTGATCCGGTGGTACATCACCGGCTGCGTGTAGCTGGGCTCGTCGCCCTCGTTGTGGCCGTGCCGCCGGTAACCCACCAGGTCGATGACGATGTCGCTCTGGAACTTCTGCCGGTATGCCATGGCGAGCGAGACCGCGGACAGGCAGGCCTCGGCATCGTCGGCGTTCACGTGCACGATGGGGATGTCGAAGCCCTTGGCCAGGTCGGAGGCATAGCGGGTGGACCGGGAATCCGCCGCATCGGTGGTGAAGCCGACCTGGTTGTTGGTGATGATGTGGATGGTGCCACCGGTGGCGTAGCCCTTGAGCATGCCGAGGTTGAGCATCTCGGCCACCACCCCCTGGCCCGCGAACGCGGCATCGCCGTGGATCACCACCGGCAGCGCCGCCGAGGGATCGTGATGTGCTTCGCGGCCACGGCGCTGGGTCTGTTCCGCGCGCGCGCGGCCATCCACCACCGGGCCCACGAACTCGAGGTGGCTCGGGTTCGGCACCAGCGTCACGGTGATGGCCTTGCCGCCCGGGGTCAGGTACGCTCCCTCCGCCCCATGGTGGTACTTCACGTCACCGGTGCCGCCCTCCGGCGTCAGCTGGCCGGCCTCGACATGCCGCCCGCCCTCGAACTCGGCGAAGATGCTGTCGTACGGACGGCCGACGGTGTGGGCCAGCACGTTGAGCCGGCCGCGGTGCGCCATGCCCAGCACCACATCACGCGATCCCTGGTCGGCGGCGAGCTCGATGACACGGTCGAGCATCGGCACCAGCATGTCCACGCCCTCGATGGAGAACCGCTTCTGGCCCAGGTAGGCCTTGTGCAGGAAGTGCTCGAGGGTCTCGGTCTGGGTCAGCCGGTCGAGCAGCCGGAGGCGCTGCTCCGGTGCCAGCGGCGCGCGATAGGTGCCCGACTCGACCTGCTCACGCAGCCAGACGCGCTCCTCGTGACTCGCGAGGTGCTCCACCTGGTAGGCGAGGGTGCCGGTGTAGGTCGCCTCGAGGCGGGGATACACCTCGAGGAGCGTGTCGCCCCCGACCGCCACCCGGAGCACGGCGGCAGGGATCCGCGCCATGATCTCGGGCGTGAGCCCCAGCGGGCCGGGGTCGAGTGCGGGGTCACCCATCGGCTCGCTGCCCAGCGGGTCGAGGTGCGCCGCAAGGTGGCCGTGCGTCCGGAACGCCTTGACCAGGGCCATCGCTGCGGCGACATGAAAGAGATCAGCAGCAGGAATAGCGGCAGGCACAGCGGTAGAAGCAGCGGCAGCGGCAGGAGCCGCCGCACTGCCGCTCGACTGCCGCTCCACGGCCACTCCACTGCCGCTGCCCAGGCCCAGGCTCCCGGCCACCGACTCGAAGAACCCGGCACCCCCCTGGAGCAGATCATCGACCGTCGCGAGGAACGCCCCTGACTCCGCACCCTGGATGATGCGGTGGTCGTAGGTGCTGCTGATGGTCATGACCTTGGAAAGGCCGAGGTCGCGAAGCTTCTCGGGCGACACGGTGGCATAGGCCGCGGGATGCTTGATGGCGCCCACCGCGATGATGCTGCCCTGGCCGGTCATCAGTCGCGGCACCGACGCCACCGTGCCCAGGCCACCCGGGTTGGTGAGCGACATCGAGGCCCCGGCGAAGTCGTCCGGCATGAGCTTGTTGGTGCGCGCCTTCTCGACCAGGCCCTCGTAGGCGGCGTGGAAAGCCGCGAAGTCCATTTGCTCGGCGCCCTTGATGACGGGCACCACCAGGCCCCGGCTCCCGTCCTTCCGGGTCACGTCCACGGCCAGGCCCAGGTTGATGCTCGCGGGCGTGATGCGGACGGGCTGGCCGTCCTGCATCGCGAAGGTGTGGCCCATGACGGGGTGCTGCCTTGTGGCCTGCACCAGCGCCCACGCAATGAGGTGGGTGAACGAAACCTTCTCGCTCCGGCCCGCCGCCTTGAGGGCGTCGTTGAGCGCCTTCCGCCCCGCCTCGAGCCGCGCCACGCTCAGCTCGCGGAACGTGGTGGCGGTGGGGACGGTGAGGCTCTCGTTCATGTTGGCCACGAGGCGGGCCGCGGGGCCCTTGATGGGAACAGCGCCCGAAGGAACGGCGGCAGATGGCGCGGCCGGAACGGCGGCAGGCGCGCCCGCGGCCGTGCCGCCCCCTGCTGTCACTGCCCCTGCCACCGTCCCTGCCGCCTTCCCTGCCGCTACCCCATTCAGGCCCACTACGCCACGCTCAAACAACGCCCGCCACTCCTCGCCCACGGCCGCCGGGTCGCGGAGGTACTCCTCGTACATCACCTGGGCAAAGCCGGCGTTGGCTGTCTCGAAAACGTTCGGATCCACTGCCATTCTCCCTTGTGCTCGACCCCTGCGCGATCAGCTCCGTCCGCCCGCAGGCAAAGCTCTCAAAGCTAACCCGAAGTCGGCAGCCGTGGCCGCCGCGCCATCCCGGCCCGTGAGCGCCCGGTAGGCGGCAACCTGGGCCTCGGCAACGTCCCGGCCCCACCCCAGTTCCCGGGCCAGCAGGGCGGCCACCCGCGGTGCTGCAGCGCTGCCCTGGTCGCGGGTTTCGTAGAAGAGGTGCACCCGGCGGACCAGGACGTCCGCCACGGTGCGCGCCATCTCCTTGCGTGCCGCGTGCACCACCTCCGCGGCGATCGCCGGATGGTCGTCCTGCAGCCGCTCGCGCAGGATCGGCTCCTGCCGCACCAGGTTGAAGATGCCGGCGGCCTCGGTGCCGTAGTGCAGGAGGAGGTGGTCCATGGTCGCCGGCTCGAGCTTGGTGTCAGCACCGAGGTCACGGATGGGCCCCAGTTCGGCGGACTCCCCGCCGGGCAGGGGTTCCAGGTCCGTGCCGGCATCGGCCGGCCAGGGCGGGGTGCGGGCGGGCAGCCGGCGCACCACCGCATTCACCACCTGCGCTGCCATGAGGCGGTAGGTGGTGAGCTTGCCACCCGCCACGGTGACCATCCCGCCCGGGCCGTCCACGATGACGTGCTCCCGGGACACACGCGAGGCACCCTCCGCACCATCTTCGATCAACGGGCGGAGGGCGGCCCAGGAGGCGACGACATCGCCCTCCTGCAGCCGGGCGTTGGGGAAGAGCTTGTTGGCCGAACGGAGGAGGTAGCGCACGTCGTCGGCATCGGCGTGGACGTCATCGGGACTGTCGGTGGTCTCGGTGTCGGTGGTCCCGATGTAGCTCCACTCGCCCCACGGCAGCACGAACATGACGCGCCCGTCGATGGGGCTGGTGAAGGTGATGGCCTCGGTGTTGCCAAGGCGCTCGCGGGGGACGACGACGTGGGCACCCCTGGTCGTGCGGAGCAGGGGCTTCCGCCGGGAATCCTCCATGCGCCGCAGGCGATCGCACCAGGGGCCGGTGGCGTTGACGACGACGGTGGCCGGGATCCGAACGGCGGTTCGCGTCTCGGCGTCGCGGACGAGGGCCCCGGCCACGCGGCCGCCCTCGCTCAGCAGCTCGACCACGGCGGCGTAGGTGAGGATGGTGGCGCCGTGCTCGGCGGCGGATCGCGCGGTGGCAACGACGAGCCGGGCGTCGTCGCACTGGGCGTCGAAGTAGCGGGCGCCACCCCGGAGCCCGGAGGCGCGGAGGGCGGGCTCCTGGTGAAGGAGGGCGCGCTTGCCCAGCATGCGGTGCCGGCTCACATTGCGGAACAGGGCGAGGGCGTCGTAGAGCCACATTCCCGCAGCCAGCTTCCAGCGCGGGAGGCGGTCTCCCTCGTGGACCGGGAAGACGAAGGGCAGGGGCCGAACGAGGTGCGGGGCAATGCGGCGGAGGATGGCGCGCTCCCGCAGGGCCTCGAAGACGAGGGCAATGTTGTACTGTTCGAGGTAGCGGAGCCCGCCATGGACCAGGCGGCTGGAGCGGCTGCTGGTGCCCCAGGCCAGGTCATGCTGCTCCACCAGGACCGTCCGGAGCCCGCGCATGGCGGCGTCGCGGGCAACGCCGGCCCCGACGATGCCCCCGCCGATCACCAGGAGATCCGCCGGCGCCGTCGCAACCTCACGCAAGACCGCGCGCCGATCGGGAGTGTCGTGTCCGCTCATTCAGCCACCCTGCCCACGCCCAATCCATGGTTTGCCTGGCATGCCCACCTCATCCGGCCGCGGATGCGGGTGCTCGATGTGGCCTGTGGCACGGGTCGCCATGCGGTGGCGGCCGCGCGCAATGGCGCGCAGGTGGTGGCGGCCGATCGCGACGCCGAGTCGCTCAGGGCGGCCCGCGACCTCGCCAACCAGCACGCGTTGCGAATCGAGTTCCACGAGGTTGACCTCGAGGGCGAATGGCCGGCGTGGGGTGACTTCGACGTCGTGCTGGTGTTCAACTACCTCGACCGGGCCCGCATGCCCCGCATCCTCCAGGCGGTGCGGCCCGGTGGCCTGCTGCTCATGGAGACGTTCCTCACCACCCAGCGCACCCAGGGAACCGGGCCGACGAGCGACGACCACCTGCTGGCGCCCGGTGAGCTGTGCCGGCTGGTGGAGCGCCTGACCATCCTCCACGGTCGTGAGGCTGCGGAACCGGTGGACGATGCCGACTGGCGCCATGTCGCGAGCGTCTGCGCCAGGCGCCCCTCCGCCTAAGCTAACCCATGATGAGCCCCCTGTGACGATCCCTGCATCCCCGGGCCGCCGCGTCGCCATCGTCGCGGGGTGCCGCACGCCCTTTGCCCGAAGCGGCAGCACCTTCCGGGACGTGCCGGCGGTGACGCTGGCCCGCCACGCCGCGCGCGAGCTGCTCTACCGCACCGACATCGATCCCGCCGTGGTGGACGAGGTGGTGGTGGGCCAGGTGGTGCCGTCCGTGCTGGTGCCGAACGTGGCGCGCGAGGTCAGCCTGCTGCCGCAGTTCCCCCGGACCATTCCCGCCTACACCCTGAACCGCGCCTGTGCCTCCGCCGCGCAGGCCATCACCAATGCTGCCGACCAGGTCCGGATGGGCCACGCGGACGTGGTGCTGGCCGGGGGCGTGGAATCGCTGTCGGACATCCCGATCCTCCATTCGCGCCGCTTCAGCCAGCTCCTGGTGGAGGCCAGCAAGGCAAGGACCCTGGGCCAGCGACTGGGCGTGTTCGCCAGGGTGCGGCCGAAGGACCTCGTGCCGGTCACGCCAGCCATTGCCGAGCCGTCCACCGGCGAGAGCATGGGCCAGTCGGCCGAGAAGATGGCCAAGGAGAACGGGATCTCCCGCGAGGCACAGGATCGCGTGGCCCTGATGAGCCACGAGCGCGCCGCCGCGGGCACGGCCGATGGCCGCCTCACGGCGGAGATCGTGCCCTGGTTTGGCGGGCGGCAGGGCGACGAGGTGACCACGAGCGACAACGGGATCCGGACGGACACCTCGCTGGACCAGCTGGCGAAGCTCCGGCCGGTCTTCGACCGGCAGTACGGGTCGGTCACGGCAGGCAACTCGTCGCCCCTCACCGACGGGGCGGCAATGGTGCTCCTGATGGCCGAGGAACGGGCCCGGGAGCTGGGTTTCGAGCCGCTGGCGTTCATCCGCAGCTACGCCGTCGCCGCGGTGGACCCCGGTTGGCAGCTCCTCATGGGGCCGGCCTACGCCGTGCCGAAGGCGCTGGCCCGCGCAGGCATTGCGTGGAGCGACCTGGACCTGGTGGAGATCCACGAGGCCTTTGCCGCCCAGGTGCTCTCCAACGCGCAGGCTTGGGCGTCGCCCGAGTGGGCGAAGAAGCTGGGGCTCGCGGCACCGGTGGGCGAGGTGGACTGGGAGCGGACCAACGTGATGGGAGGATCCATCGCCATTGGCCATCCCTTTGGCGCCACCGGGGCGCGGCTCGTGACCACGCTCGCGAACGAGATGAAGCGGCGCGGTGCCCGGTACGGGCTCGTGTCGATCTGCGCGCAAGGCGGGATGGGGAGTGCCCTGGTGCTGGAGGGGGCGTGAGCAACTTCAGGGTAGAGCGGTCCAACGATGTCGCCGTCGTCACGCTGGACGTACCCGGCGCGCCGGTGAACACGCTGTCGACGGCCATGGCGGCGGAGTTCGGCGCCCTGCTGGCCGAACTCGGGGGCGATGCCGCGGTGCGCGCCATCGTCCTGCTGTCGGGCAAGGCGGACAACTTCATTGCCGGCGCTGACATCGAGCAGTTCCGCGAGCTGCAGGGCGTCGATGAGGCGACGGCCCTGAGCCGCTCGGCGCAGGAGCTGATGGATCGCGTCGCGGCGTCGCCCAAGCCGGTCGTCGCCGCGATCCATGGTGCGTGCCTGGGCGGGGGGCTCGAGCTGTCCCTGGCCTGCCACTGGCGCGTGGCCACCGACCACCCGAAGACCCAGCTTGGCCTGCCCGAGGTGCAACTGGGCCTCATTCCGGGCGCCGGCGGGTGCAACCGGCTCCCGCGACTCATTGGCATCCGGGCGGCGCTCGACATCATCCTGGCGGGGAAGAGCGAGCGTGCGCCCAAGGCACGGAAGCTTGGCCTGGTGGACGAACTGGTCCATCCGGCAATCCTGCGCCAGGTGGCGATGGCCGCGGCGGAGCGGCTTGCCCGCACCGGCGCGCCCTTGCGGCGGCGAGGCAGCGACGTGGCCGCCCTCCTGCTGGAGGGGAACCCGCTGGGCCGGCAGGTGGTGTACCGCATTGCGCGGCAGGCGGTGGAGAAGAAGACGGGCGGGCACTACCCCGCGCCGCTCGCTGCGCTGGAGGTGGTGGCGCACGGCATGGAGCATGGGATGGAGGAGGGGCTGCACCTCGAAGCACGTCGCTTCGGCGAGCTGGCGGTGACCGACACCTCACGGCGGCTGGTGGAGATCTTCTTCGCCACCACGGCGCTCAAGAAGGACGACGGCGTGCCGTCAGGACTCGTGGGTGAGGTACCCGAGGTGAAGCGGCTCGGCATCGTGGGCGCCGGGTTCATGGGTGCCGGCATCGCGGGAACCGCGGCGCTCAACGCCCAGGTGGAGGTGCGGCTGCGTGACGCCGAGCTGCCGCGGGTGGGGAAGGGCATCCGCGCTGCCACGGCCATCCTGGACGAGCGGCTCAAGCGCCGCCGGCTGGCGCGGCCGGAGCACCAGCGGCGGTCAGCGCTCATCAGCGGCGGCATCGACGCCACGGGGCTCCGCACGGCCGACCTCATCATCGAGGCGGTGTTCGAGGACCTCGAGGTGAAGCGGGGCGTGGTACACGACCTCGAGCAGGTCGTGCAACCCGGCACCGTGATCGCCAGCAACACCTCCACCATCCCGATCGCCGACATCGCCGCACAGGCCGCCGAGCCGGGCCGCGTGCTCGGCATGCACTTCTTCTCGCCGGTCGAGAAGATGCCGCTGCTGGAGGTGATCCCGCACGAGAGCACGGAGCCGCGTGCGGTGGTGCAGGCGGTGCGATTCGGGCGCAAGCTGGGCAAGACAGTGATCGTGGTGGGCGACGTGCCAGGCTTCTGGGTGAACCGGATCCTCACCCCCTACCTCAACGAGGCCGGCATGCTGCTGCTCGAGGGCGTGCCCATCCCGGTGATTGACCGCACCATGACCCGCTTCGGCTTCCCGGTCGGTCCCATCACCCTGCTGGACGAAGTGGGGCTCGACGTCGCCGCGAAGGCTGCTGGCGTGATGCACGCCGCCTTCGGCGAGCGCCTTGCACCCTCCGACCTCGTCCGCCGCGTGACCGGCGACGGGCGGCTCGGGCGCAAGAACGGGAGGGGGTTCTACCTGTACCGCGACGGGAAGAAGGGCGAGCCCGATCCGTCGATTTACCCGCTCCTCGGCATCAAGCCGGAGCAGGAGGCGGATGCGCGGCTGGTGGAGCAACGCCTGGTGCATGCCATGCTGAACGAGGCAGCGCTGGCCGTGGAGGACGGGGTGGTGCGCACGCCACGCGATGGCGACATCGGCGCCGTGTTCGGGATCGGCTTCCCGCCCTTCCGGGGCGGGCCGCTCCGGATGATCGACGCCCTCGGTGCCGCGCAGGTGGTGCGGACCCTGCGCGGGCTGGTGGACGCCTTCGGTCCGCGGTTCGAGCCGGCCCCGAGCCTGGTGGAGATGGCAGCCCGGGGCGGCCGCTACTACTGAACGCTCACCGTGAGGCGGCGGCGAGGTCCCTCATGGCCTGGGCCATTGCCTTGACGCGCGGGGCATCACGGGCGCCCTTCACGTCGCGATCCACCTGGGTCGCGAGCCGGTCGAGCGCCGACGCGCGGGCCGCGCCGGACTGCTGCTCCGCGGCGTCCAGCGCCTTGGCGATCGCGGTGGTGCGCGCAACCGGCAGCCCGCGCCCGCGCACCAGCTGGTCGAGGTAGGACCGGACCACCGGGAATGCTGCCGGCCAGGTGACCTTCGGCTGGCTCTGCGGGTTGAACTCCTCATACACCACCAGCTTCGCCGCCGCGATCTCATTGGCCGACAGCTGCTCGCTCGGGACCAGCTCGAGGACATCGAGGCCCCGGGCCATCTCCGAGGAGTAGATCCGGCCGTTGTACCAGTACGCCCCCCACGATCCCGCGATGATGTTGGCGCCGCGCTCGCCCTCGACGGGGGCGGCGTTGGCCGGGCCACGGTCGAAGTAGGCGATCTCGAAGGGGTGGTCCGGGTCGGTGAAGTCGAAGACGTTGACCCCGCCCTGGTACCACCCCTGCACCGAGATGTCGCGGCCCGGCACCGGCACCAGCGAGCCGTTGTGCGAGACACAGTTCTCCTGGGCCGCCTGCGCCGAGGGGAGCTTGAAGTAGGCGTGCTGGGTGAACTTCCGGGCGCGGCTGATGGTGAGGACGGTGTTGCCGCCCATCTCCAGCATGCTGGTGGCCTGGCACATCGGCCCGGTGCCGCCGCCCCACTCGTCAGTGAAGACCACCTTCGAGCCGTCGTTGCTGAACACTGCCGTGTGCCAGAGCGAGAAGTTGGTGTCGGCGACGGCATCGAGGCGCACCGGCTTCTCGGGGTTCGAGATGTCCACCAGGAGGCCGTAACTGGAGCAGGCGCCGGCCAGGAGGCCGATGGCGGGGTAGGCGGTCACGTCGTGGCAGTTGTGCGGCCCATGGTCTGGCGCGTCGCCGCGGCGCGCGGCACGCCCGGCACGTTGTGGTGCCGGGGTCAGGCCGGTGAAGATCCTGGCGCCGGTGACGACCTCGGCCCGGGCCGGGTTGTCGAGCGGCACCTTGATCACGTCGAGCCGGTAGCGTGAGTTGGACTCGTCGGCCGGGTCGGTGCCATTCACGCAGCCGGCCATGCCCTCGCGCACCGGGGCGCTTCCCGACACGTAGATGTAGGCGATGTTCCGGTCGGTGGGGTGGGGGATCACCGTGTGGGTGTGCGATCCCTTGCAGGTCTGCACGTTGGCCACCAGGCGCGGGTTGCGTGGATCGGAGACGTCGAAGATCCTGACGCCAGCCATGTGCTCGGATGCATTGGCAACGCCGCCCTTCGCGCAGTCATTCCGGTTGCCGTTGCCCTCGGCCGAGATGAAGAGCAGGCGACCGATGATGGACGGGTCGCCCTGGGACGTGATGCACGGGTACTCCCTGACCAGCACCGGGCGGCTCGCATCGGAAACATCCCAGATCGAGAACCCTGCAAAGTTGCCCTGGTACACCAGGTTGCCGCGGAAGGCGAGGTCGGAGTTGACGAAGGTGAGGCCGCGGATCGAGTCGAAGGCCGGCGGCTTCGGGGCGGAGGCGAGCAGCCGCATCCCGTGGAGGGCCGTGCCCGGCGCCTGCAGGCTGGCTCCCAGGCCGTCGCGCGGGTCATTGCCCGCGGGAAAAGTCTGGGCCCTTGCCGCCGGGGCGACAGCGAGCAACAGGGCGGCGATCCAGCCGGCGTGGATTCGTGGCATCGTCATGGGGCTCCGTTGAGGTCGTCGAGCATCTCGCGCATCAACCCGATCTCGATCTCCTGGACCAGGCGCACTTCGTTGGCGAACACGTTCACGTCCACGTCCTGGCCCGCGCGCGGCGTGGCGAAGAGGTCGGTCACCATGGCCAGCGCCCCCTCATGGTGCCGGATCATCAACTCGAGGAACCGGCGGTCGAACACGGTGCCGCTCGCCCGGGCCAGCGCATCCAGCTCCTCCGCCGTCAGCATCCCGGCCATCGTGATCGTCCGCCACGACGCCGTGTCAGGCACCCACTGGCCGCGGTCGTGGAGCCAGCCCTGCATCAGGGTGATCTCCGATTCCTGCGACTGGTCAATCTTCCGGGCGAGCCGGATCAACCGGGTGTTGGTGCTGCGGGAATCGGCCAGCTGCGACATCACGATCGCCTGCGCGTGGTGCGCCACCATCCCCTGCATGAAATGGACGTCGGCGACCGTGTACGCCGCCCCGGCGGGCACCTGCACGTCGTCGGGGAGCCCGGCATGGTGGTGCTCGTGGCTGCCATGCCCAGCCGCCACCGTGTCGGCATGGGGGGCAGGAGCAGCCTGGGGAGCTCGAGCGTCGTGCCCGGCGGGCGCTGCAGGCGGCACCGGGTTGGCCGGTGCGCAGGCAGCGAGGAGCAGCAATGCCAGGGACAGGCGGGACCGCCTATGGGGCACGGAACATCCGCGACTGCCGCTCGTACGCATGCGCCAGCGCCAGCACCCGGGCGTCATCGCCCGGCATGCCCACCACCGAGAGGTTGAGCGCCGGCAGCCCATCGGCGCCATAACCCGAGGGTACCGAGACTTCCGGCAGTGCCAGCCAGTTGTTGTACGACAGGGTGGTCTTGATCCGGGGCCACTTGTCCACGATGCGCGGGGCATTGAACGGCATGGTCGGCCACACCATTGCCACCACCCGCTCAGCCCGCATCGCGGCCACCAGGCGCTCCACCACGGTGGCACGAGAGCGCGCGAAGGAGAGCCCGGCCAGGTCCTTCGTCATGGGCGCCTGGAAGAACGGTTCCGCCTCCTCGTAGGTGGCGGGCAGCGCCTCGTAGAACGCCCGGAACGCGGGATACGCCTTGCGGAGGTCGCGGTGCGGGTCATCGCTCCGGCCGGCGAAGTACAGGTAGAGCGCATTGACGGTGGGAGCCGGGGTCCAGTCGTTCACGGCCACATCGCCGCGAGCCTTCGCGGCCTCGGCGAAGAGGTCCTCGTAGTTGGGTGCGGTCACGGGCGCATCGAACGACGCCACCTCCGCGCCGGCGGCCTTCAGGCTTGCGACCGCGCGGTCCCACGCAGCCACCGCCTCGGGCGCCATCTGCGCCCGGGGGATGTTGGCCTCCACCACGCCAATCCGAACGCCCGCCAGCGCATCGTCGCGGAGCGATGCGAGCGAGGCACCGTCCCAGGCCGCGGTGAGCGCCAGTGGGTCGGACGGGTCGGGCCCCGCGATCGCGGCGAGGAAGACCGCGGCATCGGCCACGTAACGCGAGAGCGGTCCGTGGGTGTCGAGGAAGGGCCAGGTGGGAATCACCCCGGTGCGCGGGACGAGCCCGAAGCTGGGCTTCATGCCCACGACTCCGGTGAACTGCGCCGGGATGCGATTGGAGCCACCGTCATCGGTGCCCAGGCCCACGAACGCCATGCCCGTGGCGACCGCCACGGCGGAACCGGCACTCGACCCGCCCGGCGTGCGTGTCCCCGTGGGATCATACGGATTCAGCACCTGGCCGGTGTGGCTGCTGGTGCCGTTGCCACGGAAGGCAAAGTCGTCCGCAGCCGTCTTGCCCAGGATCACGGCGCCTGCCGCACGGAGCCGGGTCACCTCGAGCGAGTCGCGCCTCACCGGGTCGGGAAAGAGCCTGGCCCACTCGGCGCTCGACCCGGTGGTCGGGAGGCCGCGGACATCGTAGATGGACTTGGCAAAGACGGGGACGCCATCGAGCGGGCCACGCAGCTTGCCGTCGCGCGCGCGGGCGTCCGAGGCACGGGCGTCGTCGAGGGCGGTATCGGCGAGGGCGTCAATGGCGCGCCACCGGGCCCCGGTCGTGCGGCTCCGCTCCAGGGCGTGCTGCGTGACCTCGAGGGCGCTCCAGGCACCACGGCGCCGTCCCGCCTGGTAGTCGGCAATCGTGCCGCCGAGGGGATCGGGGTTCCCTGCATCGCGCGACCACGCGGCACGCGGCAGCGCGCTCATCGCGGCAAGGGCGGCAAGCTGCGCAATGGCGTCACGCCGCGTCGGCCCATGGCGGCTTCCGGCACAGGTGTCGCCACTCATTGGTTTCGCGGCGCCAGATCGGCAACGGCTGCCATGGCCATGGGCGTGTCTTGCATGGGGGGCTCCGGTCGAGGGCGAGGAAGAGCAAAGAGGATAGCACCGGGTCCCCGCGTGCGGCATGGCCCGCGGCAAACGGAAAGGGGCCCGGTGACCCGGACCCCTCTCCTGGCGTTGCCTGCCTCACGGAGGCGGCAGGTCAGCTTTACTCGAGCTCGTGGTGCTGGCCGTTGTCCACGGCGACGGTGGTCTCGCCGCCATCCCAGGTGGCCCAGGTCAGGTGGCAGCGCTGCTCGAAGTATTCCGGGGGGTGGCCGGGCCGGTCGAGGATTGCGTGGAGCATCTCATGCCGGACCACCATTTCGTGCTGCTGGTAGGCGCCGGCCAGGACGATGGTGATGCGGTCCCCGGCCTTGACCCGGATGCCAACCTTGGGACCCTGATCGGTCTCGAACGTGGTCACGTCGGGCACCACGTACCACTCGATCCGGCCCATGTCGCCGGCAAGGTCGGAGCAGCCCTCAGTCTTCTGCCACCATGTCTGGTAAGCCACTGGGGCAGTGAACTCCTGTGCCCCCTCGGGCAGGACGACGATTGGCTCCGTCGTGCAGCCGAGGAGCGGCAGGAGCAGCAGGGTTCCGAAGCTACGCAGGTTCCGCATGCGCGGGCCAACCTCCCCTGGGGTGAGCCGTCAACTTTCACGGCACGCCGGACGTATATGCTTCGAGGTCCCCTTATGCGATCTCGGTGCCATCCCGTAACTCGTTGATTTTCAAGGATGTTCGGTGGCACGGCCGTGCGAATTCTCAACAACCGGGGCTGCAGGACTTCATGACATTGTTGAGGCCCCGCCACAACTCACCTTCTCCCTGGAGTCCGTCGTGATCCGCTCTGTTCGTTCGCTCCTTTCGGTGGTGGCATTGGGTGCGGTCAGCGCCCTGACTGCCCCGGCCGTCCGCGCGCAGTCGCTGGCGGTGGATGATCCCGTGCTGCGCCGCCTCTGGCACCTTGGCATGGACTCGAGCCAGGTACGCCCGCTCGCGCAGGCCCTGATGGACTCCATCGGTCCAAGGCTTACCGGCTCGCCGGGCCACAACGCGGGGAACGCCTGGCTCCTGGCCCAGTATGCGAAGTGGGGTGTCGAGGCGAAGACCGAGCAGTACGGCACGTGGCGGAACTGGCGCCGCGGCATCACGCACCTCGACCTGGTGGCGCCGCGGGTGCGGTCGCTCGAGGCGACGATGCTGGCGTGGAGCCCCGGCACGAAGGGAAAGGTCGAGGGCAAGGTGGTGATCCTGCCCGAAGTGGCCGACGGCGAGGCGTTCAGGAAGTGGCTGCCGAGCGTGAAGGGCAATTTCGTGCTGGTGTCGTTCCCCCAGCCCACCTGCCGGCCGGACTCGAGCTTCAAGGAGTTCGCGCGGAAGGACACCTGGGAGAAGATGCTGGCCGACCGCAAGGCGGGGAGCGACGCCTGGGCCGAGCGCATCAAGAAGACGGGCCTGTCGGGCGACCTGCTCCACACCGCGCTGGCCGATGCCGGTGCCAGGGGCGTGGTCACTTCGCTCTGGTCGCGGGGCTGGGGGGTGCAGAAGATCTTCGGCACCCGGGTGTCGAAGGCCCCGGTGCTCGACGTGAGCTGTGAGGACTACGGCTTGCTCTACCGCCTGGCCGAGGCCAACCAGGGGCCCGTCGTGCGCCTGGAGGCCGAGTCGGAGATGCTGGGCGAGGCGCCGGTGTACAACGTCATCGGGTCGATTCGCGGGACGGAGAAGCCGGATGAGTACGTGGTGCTGTCGGCACACTTCGACAGCTGGGATGGCGCGTCGGGCGCCACCGACAATGGCACGGGCACGATCACGATGCTGGAGGCGATGCGGCTGCTGAAGCAGGCCTATCCCAACCCCAAGCGGACGATCATCGTGGGCCATTGGGGCGGTGAGGAGCAGGGATTGAACGGCTCGCGTGCCTGGGCCAAGGACCACCCCGAAGTGGTGGACAACCTCCAGGCCCTCTTCAACCAGGACAACGGCACCGGTCGGATCCAGTACCTCTCGACCCAGGGCCTCGTGGGTGCGGTGCCGCAGCTCACCACCTGGTTCTCGCGCCTTCCGACGGAACTGACCAGTGAGATCCGCCTGCAGATTCCCGGCACGCCGTCCGGTGGGGGAACCGACAACGCGAGCTTCGTGTGCGCGGGGGCGCCGGCGTTCGGCCTGGCCTCCCTGCCGTGGGAGTACTTCACCTACACCTGGCACACCAACCGCGACACCTTCGACAAGGTGGTGGTCGAGGAAGTGAAGGAGAATGCCACGCTGGTGGCGATGTTTGCCTACCTCGCGTCAGAGGACCCGGTGAAGATGGGCCGTGAACGGCGCATCATGCCGGTGAGCCCGCGGACGGGGCAGCAGATGACATGGCCGGAGTGCCAGGCGGCGGCGCGGAGCTCGGCCGAGAGCCGGCGCTAGTCGCCGGGCCGGGGTGGGGCGCGACGTCCCGCCCCGGCCAGCTGGCGCCACCCGGGGGCAGGGGCGCACCGCGCAGGTGCGCCCGCGGTGGCGGATGGCTACAATGGAGCACCTGTCGGCCCCCCCTTCCGGAGGAATCGCCACCCATGATGCGAGCGAGCCTGCTCTGGCTCTCGGAGCAGCAGAGCGTGTTCAACTTCGTGCGGCGGAACGGCCTGGCGCGGAAGTTCGCGGCGCGGTTCGTGGCGGGTGAGACGGTCGAGGAGGCGGTGCAGGCGGCCAGCGCGCTGGAGGCCAGGGGGATCCGGGCATCGCTCGACCTGCTGGGCGAGAGCGTGACCCAGGCCGCCGCGGCCGAAGCCGCGGCGGCGCAGTACGTCCGGATGGTGGACGCCATGGCCGCGGCGCACGACGAGGTCAACGTGTCCGTCAAGCTCACCCAGATGGGCCTCGACATCGACGAGGACCTCTGCTTCCGCAACATGACGCAGATCCTCGAGCGCGCCGCGGCGCACGGCGGGTTCGTGCGGCTCGACATGGAGAGTTCCGCGCACACCCAGCGGACCCTCGATTTCTTCAGCCATCGGATCCACCCGAAGTTCCCCGGGACTTGCGGGGTGGTGATCCAGTCGTGCCTGAGGCGCTCGGATGCGGACATCCAGCGCCTCATTGACATGCGGGCGCGGGTGCGGCTCTGCAAGGGTGCCTACCTGGAGCCCGCCACGGTGGCATATCCCGAGAAGTCCGACGTGGACAAGGCGTACATCCGGCTCATGGAGCGGTTGCTGGAGCACGGCAACTATCCGGGACTGGCGACGCACGACGAGGCGATCATCGCCCACGCACGCAAGTTCACGAAGCGCAACGGCATTGCACCGGACCGCTACGAGTTCCAGATGCTCTATGGCGTCCGGCGCGACCTGCAGGACCAGCTGGTGCAGTCAGGCTACCGGATGCGGGTGTACATCCCCTTTGGCACCCAGTGGTATCCCTACCTCATGCGGCGCCTCGCCGAACGCCCGGCCAACATTGCGTTCATCCTGGGCAACGTCGTGAAGGAGTCCGTGCCGGGGTTGTGAGCGACTTCACCCTGGGTGGCTACATGGCCACCCACGACCGGTCAGCGGCGTTCAGCGGCCAGGACGGCGCGGCGTACTCGGTGGCCGTGTACGTGGAAGACGAGCCCGACGACCGCGGCCGGTTTGCAGCCTCCCTCCTGTTCGTTCGCTGGTCGCCTTCCGGTGACCGTCCCACCGGGCACGTGCACACCGGCCCCCTCGCCTGGGGCACCACGGCCGCAGAGGCCTCGGCCCGCCTGGGGGGCTGGTCGCTCTACGACGTGAAGCAGGCCCTGGATGAGGCGATCGCCGCGGCCCCGCCGGACGGCTGGTGACCGGCGTGCGCGGGATGGTGCTCGCGCGCGACGGCGCGGAGTACCGGGTGCAGGGCAGCGATGGCGAGGTGCGGGCGGTCCTCCGGGGCAAGGTGAAGCGTGATGCCCCGCCGGTGGTGGCGGGCGACGTGGTGCTGCTCGAGCCGGACCAGGCGGGAGCGCTCTGGGCGATCCGCGACGTGCTGCCGCGTCGCAACGTGCTGGAGCGCCGGGTCCCGCAGGGGCGCGGGGCGCGGCCAGTGGTGGCGAACGTGGACCGTGTCTTCGTGATGACCGCCGCGCGTGACCCGGCGCCCATCCCGAGCGTGCTCGACCGGCTCCTGGTGCTGGCCGAGGCAAATGACATCCCGGCGGTGCTCCTCATCAACAAGGTGGACCTCGACGCGGGCGAGGCGCTCGCCGGCCGCTACCGCGCGGCGGGGTACGAGGTGCTGCTGATGTCCGTGCGCCTGGGTCACGGTCTGGCGGCCGTGCGCGCCTGGCTCCCCGGGCATGCCACCGTGGTGACGGGCCCGAGCGGAGCGGGGAAGTCGTCCCTGCTCAACGCCCTCGAGCCGGGTCTCGGGCTTCGCACGGGGGCCATCAGCGAGAAGGTGCGACGCGGGCGGCAGACCACCGTGGGCGCGCAGATGGTGGCCCTCGCGGCAGGGGGGTGGCTGGTGGACACGCCGGGGTTCAGTGAGGTGGGGCTCTGGGGCCTCGAACCCCGCGGCCTGGCGCAGTGCTTCCCCGAGATGCGCCCCCTCCTGGGCGCCTGCAAGTACGGGGACTGTCGGCACGTGGACGAACCCGGCTGTGCAATCCGCTCGGGGGTCACGCGGGGCGCGATAGCAGCCGGGCGCTATGAGAGCTACTGCATGCTCCTGCGCGAGACCCTGGCCGAGCCGGCAGACTGGGAGTAGGCCCGCAAGTTCGCCCAGCGGGCGCCGCGACTCCCGGCCTTCGCCAGGGTGCGGTGCAGGCTGCTGCGCGTGCCGCCGGCGATCGCCGTCCGGTACGTCACTTGCCCGGATACCGGGGATCCTCGTCCCCGGGGCCGGACCTGATCCAGCGTGCCACGATTCCACATCCCGTACCGCGCGCACTGCTCCTGGTGGAGCAGCGTGACTGGATGGCGGCCGGTCGCCTGCCCTTCCTGCTGCGGCAGGCGGGGCTGGCGGTGGACGTGTACGCCCGCCGGGGCGCCCTCGCGCGGCGGTCGCGGCACGTGGCACGCCGCCTGGATGCCCCGGACGGCGAGCTTCCCTACTTCGACGAACTCCGGCGGCTCCTCGAGGCCCGGGGTGACGAATGGTGCTGGGTCGTCCCCGTCACCGACGTGGACGTGCGCGGGCTCGCCATGCGGGCGCGTGACCGGTGGGCGGCAGCCATCCTGCCGGCGCGGCCGGAGCGCGAGGTGATCCAGGCCCTGCTCTCGAAGGCGGCGATGGACGGCTTGCTGGGCCGCCACGGCGTCCCGGTGCCACGCTCACGGGTGGTGCAGGACCTCGGCGGCCTGCAGGCCTTTGCGGCGGAGGTGAATGGGCCGGTGCTGCTCAAGCCGGTTGACGGGGTGGCGGGCGGGGGCGTGGTGCTGGTGGAATCGCGCGACATGCTGGAGGATGCCCTCGTTCGCGTGGTGGCGCGACATCCGTCAGTGATGGTCCAGGAGTTCGTGCGCGGCCGCGTGGGCTTCTGCCAGGCGGTGTTCGACACCGGGCGGCTCGTCGCCTGGATGACGGCGTGGAAGTCACGTACCTGGCCCGGGCCGTTCGGGCCGTCGAGTGAGGTGACCTTCGCGCTGGTGCCAGGGGCCGGCGCCGTGGCGACGCGCATCGGGGAGGTGCTGGGTTTTCACGGACTCCTGTCGTGGGACTTCATCGAGGAAGAGGACACCGGGCGGCTGGTGGTGGTGGAGGTCAATGCGCGCCCCGTGGGCCTCATGGCGCGCGCATCAGATGCCGGCGTGGACTTCGCGGCCGCGATCCGCAGCCTCCTCTTCGGGGTGCCGGTCGAGGGGCATGTCGGCGGCACCCGGCAGGTGCGAACGGTGCCCCTCTTTCCCCAGGAGCTGGTGCGGAGCGTGCGCGAGCGGGACATCCGCTCGCTGGTGGGCGCCATCTCGCCCCGCGGGCTGGCCGACGTGCCATGGACGGACCCGGCGCTGCTGTCGGCCCAGCTGCGCCAGGCGGTGCGGAGCATGATCGGGTAGGGCGGGGGTCAGCCGCCGTGCTTGCGGGTCCAGCGGCCGGCGTCGCGGGTCTCCACCTTGTGCATCATCCGGTCGAACGCCGCGTCGAGGTCGATCCCCTCGCGGTTGGCCATGCAGATCAGCACGAAGATGATGTCGGCCATCTCCATCCCCATGTCCCCCTCCGGCTCGTCCCGCTTCTTCGTCTTCTGGCCATGGCGGTGGTTCACCTCGCGAGCCAGCTCGCCCGTCTCCTCGGCGAGCCGAGCCAGGTTGGTGAGCGGGGCGAAGTAGCCCTCCTCGTACTGGGAGATCCAGGCATGGACGCGGGCCTGGGCAGCGCTGAACGACATCGGGGGGTGTCCTGTGGTCAGTTGTCGGGCCAGTTGTCGATCCAGGCGTTGGCAACCGGCATGAGGCGGCCGTAGCGCTCCAGGGCGCGCTCCACGTTGCACGAGTGGTAGTAGAGTTGGATCCGGTCGCCTGCGGTGGCGCCCATGTCGCTCTCCGTGAAGTACGGGGGGCCCGCGAACAGCTTGATGTCGAGCCCCGAGATGATCGCGCCGAGCACCGTGGCCGGCGGCGAGTTCCCCTTCACGATGAGCTGCCGGCCCACCAGGATCACGCCTTCCCAGCGGAACCCCGAGCGGATCACCAGGCTGTCGCGGACGACGATGAGCCCGCGACCGGACTGCATGGAATCGATGGTCATCGAGCCGTTGACCCGGATGACACGCCAGACGCCAGGGACGTCGAGCGGCCACGCCCCAGGGGTCGCCGGGGTGGCGTCCGGGGTGCCCAGCACCGACCCGTTGATGATGGAGTCCCACGCGATGAGCACCATCGCGGCCGCCTGCGCATTGTGGCTCCCGCTGCCGCCAAGGCGAAGCACGGGCTGCGAGCCCACCGGGTTGGGCGGCGCATTGAAGCCGTCCACGAAGGCGGCCGGCGGGTCAAGGCTGTCGGGAATCGCGATGCCGGCCACCGGGGGCGCCACGTTGCAGGAGTCGAAGCCACTCACGATGCCCTGCCCACCGATGGAGCGCAGGCCGGCGAGGGCGGTCCAGGCCGCATGCACGCTCATGGAAGACTGCCAGGCGGCGTACTGGGCCAGGGTGCGCTGCGCCGCAGGGGTGGCCGCATCGTAGGCCACCGAGCCGCGACTGATGCCGCGCGAGCGGATCACGAAGAGCGGCGGGTCGTTGCCGACCTTCTGTCGCACCTGCCGCGCGAGCACCCAGGCGGTGTCCCGGTTGCCAATGCGAAAGGCCACGCTGTCCCCGCTCACCGGGACGCTGTCCTCCCACGCGAAGTACATCTCGAGGCCCGATTGGGCCACCGCGAACGCATCGACCTGGGCCTGCTGGTCGCCGACGATCCGGCGCTCCTCGGAGACCCGCATGAAGCCGGTGCCGATGCCGAGGGCCAGCAGCACCATGAGGATGATGACGAGGGGCAGCGAGAAGCCGCGGCGGTCGAGGGTCGGTGCCAGGCGGGACATCAGGTCATTCGGTTCATGAAGAAGACGGCGGTGCGGACATGGACCCGCCTGGGCCCGTCCAGGCCGGCCGTGGCCGGGTCACTCATGCCGTCGAGGTTCACCTGGATGCCACGGACGTTGGGCCAGGACGCCGAGCCGGGAATCGCCGTGGCGGCAGTGTCCTGCCCCAGGAGGATGAGGCCGAACCGGGCGGTGCTGTCGAACGGTGCTGCGAGTTCCTCCTCCCGCCACCCGCTGCCATCCCACACGGCCCGGAAGAGCCCCGTGGCGGAATCCACCGCCACCGAGGGCGCAAAGCGGTAGCGCACCCGCTGGTAGAGCAGGATGGTGCTGCCGGCACCCTGCGCGGGACTTGGCGTGCTCCACCCCATGCTCACGATCGTGCCTGCGGGCGTAGCCCCCGCCGCGGGTACGGGGGTGACGCCCGCCGTCGTGCAGTCGGCACTGGGCGGGGTGACCATTGTTGGCGGGGTGGAGCCGTCCCGGTAGGTGTACACGCCCGATGATGACAGGCGCCACGCGAACCCCCCGAACCGGCTCGAGTCGTCGGGGTCGCGGGGGAGGAGGCTCACCACGAGGGGACTGACCCCGCCGGTGCAGGCAATCCCGATGGCGTAGGGCACCCGCACCTCGATGCGCTTCGCGTCACTTGCCGCGTCCCTCAGCCCGCCGCTTGCCTCGACCGCACGCAGGTCGTTGAGCAGCCGGTTGATCGAGCCGCGCGACACCATGCGTGCCTCGCGCCAGGCCTCGTTCTGCCGGGTGGCCTTGCTCTGCGTGAGCATGACCTTGATGAGCGCCGCGCCAGCCAGGGACGCAATGGTGAGGGCGATGAGCAGCTCCACCAGTGTCACGCCGCGGCGCCCCGTCCAGGCAGGTATCACAGGGAGTTGAACGGGTTGGCACGCGCCAGGTTGACCCGGTAGATCACGACCGTGTCGGGGCGAGTACTGGCACTGTCCACCGGCGTGATGATGACCCGCACCTTGCGCAGCTGCGGCAGCGTGTCCGTCAGCGTGACACAACTGGTGAAGGGGAAGCTGCCCACGGTGAACGTGGTGCAGCCGGCGACGGCCGACAGGGTGCTGAAGGGCATGGCTGCAAGGCGTGTCACCTGTGCGACCGACGCGGCGGTGCGCTCCTGGCTTCGCGTGACCGACCTGGACATGCCCGACATGCGCATCAGGAGCGGCCCCGTCACCGCCACGACCAGGCTGAACAGCGCCAGGGTGGCGAGGACCTCGATGAGCGTGACGCCGCGGCGGCCTCCCATGGGCTCACCCACGCTCCACCCGCACCATGCCCGCCGACGACATCGTGACCCGCCGGCGCGAATCGCCCTTGACCAGGGTGATGGTGAAAGGCGCGGTGCCGATCTGGGCCACGCCGAAGGGCATGACCTTCACGGTGGGCTCGGAGAGGGTGAGCGAGTCGAGCGCGAACTCACTGGAGCCCCCCAGGCTCCGGCGCAGGCAGAGCTGTCCAGGGACGACGCAGTCACGGACCTCGAGGATCATGGTGGGGCACGACACCGTGGAGCCCTCACACGCCACCGTCACCGGCTTCCGCTGGCGGCTGGCCAGCGTGAAGCTCCGCTCCAGTGTCAGCGCGATGAGGCCGGCCGCGCGGTCCACCGTGACCGACTCGACCGACCGGTCGACCCTGGGTATCGCGGTCAGCACCATGATCCCGACCAGGATGATGACGACCCCGATCTCGATGATGGAAAAGCCCGCTCGCCACGAACGTGGTTGCACGCCCCCTCCCGCCGGCTGGCCCAACCTGCGCAATATATGCATCGCCGCACACGGCTGCTTTGACGAATCGCGCCCTGCACGATACTGTCCGCTACCCTAGCCACGACCCTGCTGATGCGCTCCCGCGAACGGATCCTCGAGAACCTCGAAGGGCTCTACCGGGACTCGTACGACCGTGCTGCCGCCGAGGGGCACGAAGCCCGGAAACTCGACCTGGAGAACGCGTACATGCGCGACCAGCTCATGCTGGAAATCCTCCTCGACATCCGCGACCTGTTCTCGGTGGCGCCTGCCGCCGGGAAGCAGGGCACCACGGCCCTGGAGACACTGGAACGGCTGCGCAGCCTGGCGAGGGGCCGGTGAGCCTGCCGCGCCGCACCTGGGTGGCCGCCCTGGCCGCGCTCGCTGCCTGCACCAGCCGGCAGCCTCCCCCCGACATCATCGCCATTGGGCATGTGTGGACCGGCGACTCCTCGTTGCCCAGGGCGCAGGCCGTCAGCACCCGTGGCGACAGCATCATCTTCGTGGGCGACAGCAGCGCCGCGCTCCGCGCCGCGTCGCCGGCAACCCGGATCTTCCGCGGGGCGATGGTCACGCCGGGCTTCGGCGATGCCCACGCCCACTTCCTCGATGGCGGCTTCCAGCTCGCGTCGGTGGACCTCCGCGACGCACGGACGCCCGCGGAGTTCACCGCGCGCATCAAGCGATATGCCGCCGGCCTTCCCAGGGGCACCTGGATCCTCGGCGGCAACTGGGACCACGAGAACTGGGGCGGCCAGGAGCCCACCAGGCACTGGATAGACTCGATCACCCCGGATCATCCCGTCTTCGTGAGCCGACTCGACGGCCACATGGGCCTTGCAAATTCGCTGGCCCTGCGCCTGGCTGGTATGGGCCGCGAAGCCCATGCCATCCCGGGTGGCACCATCGTGCGCGACAAGCAGGGGGAGTTGACCGGCCTCCTCAAGGACGAAGCGTCTGGCCCGATCTGGGCCGTGGTGCCGACGCCCGCAGCGGTGCAGTACGACTCGGCTTTGGCTCGGGCCACGCGCTGGGCCGCTGCCCACGGCGTCACCACCGTGGACGGGGTTTCGATGGGGTTCCTCGATTACGCCGCCCTGCAACGCGCCCATCGCGACGGTCGGCTGGTCACCCGGGTGCATGGCTACTTTCCGCTTGGCCTGTGGCGCATGACGGCCGACTCGGTCCGGGCCTGGGGTCCGGGCGATGCCATGCTCAGGGCTCAGGGGGTGAAGGGGTTCGTGGACGGATCCCTCGGCTCCACGACGGCACTCTTCTTCGACCCGTACCTTGATGCGCCAGGCGACCGCGGCCTCTTGACGACGCCGGCGGAATCCCTGGCGGCATGGATCGGCGGGGCGGACAGCGCCGGCCTGCAGGTGGTGGTGCACGCCATTGGTGATCGTGCCAACGCCCTGCTGCTGGGCATTTATGACAGCGTGGGCACGGCGCACGGGCCCCGGGACCGGCGCTTCCGGGTGGAGCACGCGCAGCACCTGCGGAAGGCCGACATTGCCCTGTTCGGCCGGCTCGGGGTCATCGCCTCCGTGCAGCCTTATCACCTGGCCGATGATGGACGCTGGGCCCACAAGCGGCTCGATCCGGCCCGCCTCGCTGGCACCTATGCGTTCCGCTCCCTCCTCGACGCTGGTGCGGTGCTCGCGTTCGGGTCCGATTGGACGGTGGCGCCACTCGATCCCATTCTCGGGATGCATGCTGCGGTCACGCGGGAGACGCTCGACGGCGCCAACCCCGAAGGGTGGATCCCGGAGCAGAGAATCAGCGTGGAGGAGGCCCTGGCCGCCTACACCCGGGGCGTGGCATACGCCCACTTCCGGGAGGCGCGGGAGGGGATGATCAAGCCGGGCATGGTTGCCGACCTGGTGGTCCTCGACCACGACCTGACAGCGATTCCGCCGAGGGAAATCAAGGAAACACATGTACTTGCGACGGTAGTCGCGGGGCGGGTGGCGTACGAGGCGGTCGCGAAGGGGGCTGAGTAGCCAGCCCCTCCGCTTAACCGCTATCTTCACCGGGTTCCGGGCCCGATTGGGTCCTGTCCGTGCCCCCTTGCCCGAGTCCCATGGCCACTCGTTCGCCTGCCCGCTCCAAGGCCCCCGCGTCGGCCAAGCTCGACAAGGCCGACCTCCTCGACATCTACCGGCTCATGTACCTCTCGCGCCGGCTGGATGACCGCGAAATCCAGCTCAAGCGCCAGAACCGGATCTTCTTCCAGATTTCCGGGGCAGGGCACGAGGCCATCCTGGCCGCTGCCTCGAAGGCGCTGCGACCGGCCTACGACTGGTTCTACACCTACTACCGCGACCGCGCCCTCTGCCTGGGTCTCGGCATGACGGCGACGGAGCAGCTCCTCTCGGCTGTCGGCGCCGCAGACGACCCGAACTCCGGCGGCCGGCAGATGCCGTCGCACTGGGGGCACAAGGCACTCAACATCGTGAGCGCATCCAGCCCCACCGGCACCCAGTTCCTCCAGGCGGTGGGGTGCGCCGAGGCATGGCTGCGCCTCAGCACCATGCCGGAGGGCGAGCGGCCCGACGTCCCCTTCCACCAGGACGAGGTGGTGCTGGTCACCACGGGTGATGGCACCACGAGTGAGGGGGAGTTCTGGGAGGCGTTGAGCAGCGCCTCCAACTTGAAGTTGCCGGTCGTCTTCCTGGTGGAGGACAACGGCTACGCCATCTCCGTCCCGGTGGAGGTCAACACGCCGGGTGGGTCCATCTCGAAGCTGGTGACTGGCTTCCCGGGGCTCTACATCCAGCAGGTGGATGGTTGCGACCCGATCGCGTCGTACGATGCGATGGCGCGTGCCGTGGAGTACTGCCGGCAACGGAAGGGCCCGGCGTTCGTGCACGCCAGCGTGATCCGGCCGTACTCGCATTCCCTCTCGGACGATGAGGTGCACTACCGCACCCCCGCCGAGCGCACCGCCGAGGCCGGGCGCGATCCGCTCGTGACCTTCCCGGCCTGGCTCGTGGCACAGGGCATGGCGACCGAGTCGGAACTGGAACAGTTGCGCGCCCGCGCCGATGAGGAGGTGCAGGTCGCGACGGACGTGGCGCTGGCGTCACCGCAGCCCGGGACCGACACGATCCACCAGTACGTGTATTCGCCCGACGTGGACCCGACCTCCGAGCGCTTCGACACCGAGGATGACCCCCGCTTCACCGGCGAGCCCACCACCATGGTGGACCTGCTCAACGCGTGCATGAAGGATGAGATGGCGCGTGACGCCCGGATCCTGGTGTTCGGGGAAGACGTGGCCGATGCGAGCCGCGAGGCGGCGCTGGGGGAGGTGAAGGGCAAGGGCGGGGTGTTCAAGGTCACCTGGGGGCTGCAGCGGCAGTTTGGCGCCAACCGGGTGTACAACTCGCCGCTGGCCGAGGCGAACATCGTCGGGCGCGCCATCGGGCTTGCCACCCGCGGGATGAAGCCGGTGGTCGAGATCCAGTTCTTCGACTACATCTGGCCGGCGTACATGCAGCTGCGGAACGAGCTGGCCCTCATGCGCTGGCGCTCGAACAATGCCTTCAGTGCGCCGGTGGTTGTCCGGGTCACCTACGGCGGCTACCTCAAGGGTGGCGCGGTGTACCACTCCCAGACTGGCGCGGCGCTCTTTACCGGGATTCCCGGCTTGCGGGTGGTGTGCCCGGCCACCGCACTCGATGCCAGCGGGCTCCTGCGCACGGCGATCCGGTGCGATGACCCCGTCATCTTCCTCGAGCACAAGCACCTCTACCGCCAGACCTACAACAAGGCGCCGAACCCCGGGCCCAACTTCATGATCCCGCTGGGCAAGGCCCGGGTGGTGCGCCCGGGCGAGCACCTCACCGTCATCACCTACGGCGCTGTGGTGCAGCGGGTCCTGCAGGCGGCGAAGGACCTCCACGACCAGCACGGGGTGGAGGTCGAGGTCATCGACCTCCGGTCGCTGGCGCCGGTGGACTGGGACACGGTGCTCTCGTCGGTCAAGCGGACCGGGCGGGTGCTGGTGGCGTACGAGGACTCGCTCTCCTGGGGGTACGGGGCGGAGATTGCCGCCAGGATTGCCGACGAGGCGTTCCACTGGCTGGACGCCCCGGTGCGGCGCATTGCGGCGACGGATACCTTTGTAGCATATGCCCCCGAGCTGGAGGACGTGATCCTTCCACAGGTCGACTCGATCCGGGCGGCGATGGCGGAGTTGCTCACCTTCTGAGGGATACTCGTATGCGGCGTGCGTCCGTCTGGTCGCTGGTCGCGCTGGTCGTCCTCCCCGGCGTTGCCGCGGCCCAGGGCAAGAACCACCTCTACGACAAGTGGCAGGTCATCGGGAGCGGCACGTTCCTCATCTACGGAACGGATATTCGGATCGACCCGGACAACGGTGACGGAACCACGATCGATGCCGAGAACACGCTGGGGCTCGAGTCAACCAACTTCGAGCCACGGCTCGCCGGGCGGTGGCGCATGGGGCGTCGGCATGAACTGGAAGTGGGATTCCAGTGGGCCGACCGGAACGCGGAGAAGGTCCTGGCCGATACCATCGTCATCGGCGACACCAGCTTCGCGGCTGGCCTCCGCGTCCGGTCCAAGCTGAACACCAGCCAGGCCTTCCTGAACTACCGCTTCGCCTTCATGGCACGGGAGAACACGATGCTCGGGGCCACGGTCGGGCTCGGGCCCATCTTCCTGAGCGAGAGCATCGAGGCCATGGCCGGCGCCACTGCCGGCGGTCCTGACACGACCATTAGGCAGTTCTCCCAGGAGAAGAGCCTGGTGGGGCCGGTGGCGTCGCTCGGCGCCTTCGGGCGCTTCCGCGTGGGAGACAGGTGGTACATCGAGGCCGACGCCCGCGGGCTGTACCTCAGTGTCAGCAACGTCAAGGCCGAGGTAGTCGAGGTAGGCGGGGTCGTTCGATACTTCTTCAGCGACAAGTGGGGCGGCGAGCTGGGGTATGGTGGGGGCTGGTACCAGGTCACGCTCAGCCGGGACGGCAAGCTGGTGGACGCGAGTGGCACGGTGAAGTACAGCGTCCAGGGGATACGAGCGGGCGTGATCTTCGCGCCCTGAGGCGCGCCCGCCTAGCGGCCAATGGCGTCCCGGATCTCGCCTGCGGCAGCGATGGCGTTGTCCACGTTGCGTGACAGCGCACGGGCGGCCTGGGTGGCCTGGGTGATGTCCCCCATCACCTCCGCTACGTTGGACGACTTCAGCTTGAGCAGGTCCAGCCGCAGGTTCTGCATCGCCAGTGCGCAGGAATCGAATTGGCGGGCCACCTGGCCGTGGCGTGCCGTGAGTTCGTCCACCGTCTTCTTCTGCCGCTCCAGCAGGTTGAGCTGGCGGTCCCGCTCCTCGTCCTGCGGCATGGCCTGCAGCGCGGCGATGCGCTCGTTGATGCGCTCGACACCCTGCGGCATCTCCCCGTCCATCAGGTGCAGGGTGCGGCCCAGGTCGAGCGCCCGGTTGTAGAGCGCGTCGGTGGTCTCGTGGATGTCCGCCAGCACCTCGCGCTCCGAGGGTGGCAGCCGCTCGACCAGCTTGAGGATGGCGGCGCGGTCGCCGTGCAACTGCCGCATCACCGGGTACTGCGCCCCGAACTCCCGCTCCACGGGGAGTGGCACCAGCTTCGGCAGCGGGCCCCGGGCGGCCACCCCGCGCAGGTTCTCCACCGAGTCGTGCGCGGCCGGGCGCTTCAGCACGTCCCGCCAGCTGTAGCCCGCCTGCCAGAGGTTCGCGTAGTTCTTGAGCAGCCCGATGCCCATGATGGCCGTCGGGAAGAGGAACCAGGGCGGACTCAACTGCGTGGTGGCGATGTTCAGCATGAACAGGCCGCCGTTCACCGCCAGGAAGGTGGCGAACTGGGCGCGGACCTTCTGCACCACCTTGGGCTCACCGGTGTCGGGAACCTGGATCTCGCCCGACTTCTCGTCTCGCACCCGCCGTCGCGAGTACGGGCGCTCGGAGGGGTAAGGCGCACGCGGCGCGGGAAGCGGACGCGGCCCCAGCTCCGGCGCGTCGAGCCCGCCGATCGGGCTGCGCGGGTTGCCGGCCAGCGGACGGCGCTGTGCTCCCGTGCCCCGGGGCGACGCCGCGGCACCGCGCGACCCGGCGCGCCACGTGGTGCCGGTGGGCCGGTAGCCAGTGACCACGCGGCTCTCCAGCGCCCGCCGCAGCGCATCGGCCGAGGCCCAGCGGTTCTCGGGGTCCTTCTCGAGGCAGCGTGCCACCGCGAGGGCGAGGTCCTCGGGGACATCAGGACGCCGCTGCCGGATGTCGGGCGCCGGCTCCGTGATCTGCTTCATCAGGATGCCGGCGACCGTCGGCGCGCTGAAGGGCAACTCCCCGCTCAGCATCTGGTAGGACACGATGCCGAGGCTGTAGAGATCCGACCGGCCGTCGATCTCCTTCTCGCCAGCCGCCTGTTCCGGGCTCATGAACGACGGCGTGCCGATGGCCACGCCGGCACCAGTCAGGGTCGCGCCCGACGCCTGGGACAGCGCCTTCGCGATGCCGAAATCAGTGACCATCACCCGGCCCCGCGTGCCCTCGAGGAGGATGTTGTCGGGCTTGATGTCGCGGTGCACGATGCCGACCGCATGGGCGGCGCTCAGGGCGTCAGCACTCTCCTTCATGATCCGGCGGGCTTCCTCCACCGGGAGCGGTCCCTTCCGCTTCACGCGACCGGCAACCGACTCGCCGTCCACGTATCCCATCACGAAATAGACGAGCCCGAGCCCCTCGCCGACCGAGTAGATCGGCACGATGTGGGGATGCAGCAGCCCGCCAGCGGTCTGCGCCTCACGCTTGAAGCGCTCGCGGATATCCTGCTGGAAGGCAAGCTCGGGCGGGAGCACCTTCACGGCCACGCGGCGCTTGAGCTGCTCGTCGCGGGCACGGTAGACCACGCCCATGCCGCCCCGCCCAATCTCACCCTCGATGGTGTATGCCGAGCCCAGGGCCTCCCTGAGCCGCGCCGCGAGTGGCTTGTCGGTCGAGTCGGTCATTCCGTGGCGCAACTCCAGCCGTGACGGGGAGAACGGACCCGGCGAAGGTCCAGGGAACAGGCCAAGATCCTGCAATCTTGGAATCTGTCTGCGCGACATGAGCCTAGCAACGCCTGAATTGACGTGCCCCCTACGGTGCCGGGGCACGAAAGATTCAATTTGAACCGTCGCGCAACCCCACGCCGGTCAAAACGGCAGGATGGAGGTGGCACAGCGGGTGCACCTGCTAGCGCGATCCCGCCGGCAGCACCACGCGGGGAAGAGGTGGCAGTGCGACAGGCCTCGACAACGAGAAGGACCCCAATGGAAGGATCGCACGACATGACTGACAGGCTGACCCTCCCTGTGCTGCCGCTCAGGGAAGTAGTGCTCTTCCCCGGCGTGGCCGCCCCCATTGGCGCCGGCCGCCCTGGAACCCTCCGCGCCATCGAAGCCGCCCTCACCACGCCTGAGAAGCTGGTGTTCGCGGTGTCGCAGCGCCAGAACGTCGAGACCGTGAACCCCGACGTGCTCTACACCATCGGCACGGTGGCGCGCATCGGGCAGATGCAGCGCGGCCTGGCCGGCGTGCAGTTGCTGCTCCAGGGTGAGTACCGTGGCATCGCGTTGCACTACTTCGAGAAGGATGGGTACCTGGCCTCGGTGGTACGGCCTGCGGAGGAGCTGGCGCCCCTCAACACCGAGGACCCGGCATTCGTGGCGCTTCACCGCGAGGCGCGCACGCGTGCCGCCGAGCTGGGGCAGAAGTCAGGGCTCCCGGAAGAGGTGGTGCAACAGGTCCTGGCCGGCGTGAATGAGCCGGGCCGGTTCGCCGACCTCGTGGCGGGCTACATCGAGATCAACCCCGCGCAGCGGCAGCAGCTGCTGGAGACGCTCTCGGTCGAGGAACGGCTCCGGAAGGTCCTGGTGCACATCCAGCGGCAGATCGGCCTCCTCGATGCCCAGGAGGACATCAAGAGCCGGGTGCAGGAGGAGCTGGGGGACCGGCAGCGGGAGATCTTCCTGCGGGAGCAGCTCAAGACGATCCGGAAGGAGCTGGGGGAAGACGACGAGGCGGGCGACCTCGAGGAGTTGCGCAACCGCCTCGACGCCCTCGAGCTCTCCGAGGACGTGCGCCGCGAGGTGGACCGCGAGTTCGCCCGGCTGGAGCGGATCGGACGGGAGTCGGGCGAGAGCCAGGTGATCCGGACGTTCCTCGAGACGGTGGCGGAGCTGCCGTGGAACGAGCGGAGCGAGGAGCACCTGGACCTGGTCGCCGCGCAGCAGATCCTGGACGAGGACCACTACGCGCTGGGTGACGTGAAGGACCGGGTGCTGGAGTTCCTGGCGGTGAGGGCGTTGCGTACAGAGGCGGCGCGACGGCGCGACGCCGAGACGGCGAGCGTCCCCGACGCAACCGCTGGCGAGGGTGGGCAGGGTGAACCCGCCGTCCCGCCGTCCGGGCGCCCCGCCGTCGACGAGGAGAAGCAGGCCAAGGGTCCCATCCTCCTCTTCGTCGGCCCGCCCGGCGTCGGCAAGACGTCCGTGGCGAAGTCGATTGCGCGGGCGATGGGGCGGAAGTACGTGCGCATCTCGCTGGGCGGCGCGCGCGACGAGGCCGACATCCGCGGCCATCGTCGCACCTACGTGGGCGCCATGCCGGGGCGGATCCTCAACGGCATGAAGCAGGCGGGCACCCGGAACCCGGTGTTCCTGCTCGATGAAGTGGACAAGCTGGGCGTGTCGTTCCAGGGCGACCCCGCGTCGGCGTTGCTGGAGGTGCTCGACCCGGCCCAGAACGACAGCTTCGTGGACCACTACCTCGGCGTGCCCTTCGACCTGAGCGAAGTGCTCTTCATCGCCACGGCGAACTTCATCCAGAACATCCCCGGCCCGCTGCTGGACCGGATGGAGGTGGTGGACTTTGCCGGCTACACCGAGGGCGAGAAGCGGCACATCGCCCAGAAGTACCTGATCCCGAGGCAGCTCATGGAGAACGGGCTCGACGAGGAGCAGATCACCATCGGCGAGGAGGCGCTCGGCAAGGTGATCAGCAACTACACCCGGGAAGCCGGGGTGCGCCAGCTCGAGCGTGAACTGGGCAAGCTGGCCCGCAAGGTGGCGCGCAAGGTGGCGGCGAACGAGGTGGACCGCGTGGTGGTGGACGGCGACCTGGTGACCGCACTGCTGGGCCGGCCCAGGGTCCACCCCGAGAAGGCGATGCGAAGCGACCAGGTGGGCGTGGCCACGGGGATGTTCTACACCCCGGTGGGCGGCGACATCATGTTCGTCGAGGGCTCCACCATGCGGGGCAAGGGAGAGCTGGTCCTCACGGGGCAGCTGGGCGACGTCATGAAGGAGTCGGCCCGGGCCGCCTGGACCTACGCCCGCTCACACCAGGCCGGACTCCGCATCCCCGACGAGATGTTCGACCGGGACATCCACATCCACGTGCCAGCCGGTGCGATCCCCAAGGATGGCCCGTCGGCCGGCGTCACCATGGCCTCGGCGCTGATCTCGGCGCTCTCCGGCCGCCCGGTGCGGCATGACATCGCGATGACGGGCGAGATCACCCTGCGGGGGCACGTGCTGCCCATTGGCGGGGTGAAGGAGAAGGTGCTCGGCGCCCTCCGCGCCGGCATCACCGAGGTGATCCTGCCCAAGGAGAACGAGGCCGACCTCGAGGACCTCCCCGAGGAAGCCCGGCGCCGGATGAAGGTGTACCTGGTGGAGGAACTGGGCGAGGTCCTGGCCCTGACTCTCCGCGGCGCCAGCTTCCGTGAAGGGCGCCTGCTGTTCGGCGAGGAAAAGCCGGGCGACGTGGCACCGCTGTACCACTGAGGAGGGGCGGCGAGCGCCCGCCGCCTACCCCAGCACCACGCGATCCCGGCCCTCCGCCTTGGCCGCGTGCACGGCGCGATCGGCGGCGTGGATGAGTTCCGCGGCGGTTTCGCCGTGGTGCTGGTACACCGCGCCACCGATGCTCACCGTCACCGGGATGATGCTGCCATCCCGGGTGGTGGTGGGTTCCTGGGCAATGATGGCCTGGAGCTTCCGGGCCACCAGCTCGGCGCCCTCGGGCGTGGTGCCCCGGAGGAGCATCCCGAATTCCTCGCCGCCGTAGCGACCCACGAGGTCACTGGCGCGCACGTGCTGTCGCAGCAGGCTCCCCACATGCACCAGGACCTGGTCGCCCACCAGGTGGCCGAAGCGGTCATTCACCCGCCGGAAGTGGTCCACGTCCACGATGAGCAGCGCAAAGCCGTTCCCTGAGCGGCGGGCAAAGTCCACCGCGATCTCGAGCTCGGCCAGGAGCGTGGCGTGGTTGAGGAGGCCCGTCAGCCCGTCGCGGTGGACCAGCTCGCGCAACTGGCGCCCGCGCTCGGCACGCGACACGACGAGCTGCAGGAGCAGGGACTCGTCCACGGGATGGGCCAGGAAGTCGTCCGCCCCGGCACGCAGCGCCGCGATCTGGTCGGGGATCTCCCGCGCTGGCGCAATGAGGACGATCGGCACGAGGTGGAAGCGTGGATCCTGCCGCAGGAGCCGCGCAAAGGTGACGCCGTCCGCATCGGGAAGGACCTCGGCCAGCAGCACGATGTCAGGGATCTCGGCGTCGAAGAGATCCTGCGCCTCATCGGCCGACCGGGCCTGCACGACGCGCACGCCCGCCTGCATGAGGTACGCGGCGTAGGCATCGGCCACGGGGTCGGCATCGACCAGGAGGACGCGAGCCGGCGGCGCGCCGATCCGTGCCATCAAGCGGGCAAATCGGGGCAGTTCCGAGTCCACCTGGTCCGCGGACAGCACCTGGTCTGCACCCGCCGCCACCATGCGCATGCGGTCAATGGGTGACCCACCCTCGATCACCACCACGGCTCGCGGCCGCGCCAGGCGTCGCGAAGTCCAGGCGGCGGTCATGGCGTACGGATCCAGCACCGTGTCGGTGGCCGACACCACCACGAGGTCGGGCCGGCCCGATGGTGAGGTCGCGTCGGGGTCGCTGAGGTCGGCAACCTGGACGTCGAAGCTGGCCGACCAGAGCGCGCGGACGGTTCGCTCGCGCAGGAGGCCAGGCTCCATCGCCACCAGGGCACGCCACCCGAACTCCGCCTGCCGCGGCGTCTCGGCCTCGGGGTCGAGCGCGGCACCGGCGCGGTCGAATGCCCCGCTCAACGCGTTGAGCCCCGCCTGCAACTTCTCGGTGCTGTCCGCCCCCGGGGCCGGGCCCGCCGTCAGCCAGTTCTCGAGCTCGCGCGCAGCGCTCGAGACGTCGGGGAGGCCGTGCGCGGCAGCCGCCCCCGCCAGCCGGTGGAGGCGACTCCGGAGCCATTCCACCGCCTCGCGTTCACCCATGCGAAACGCCTCCGCCTCCTTCCTGAGCTCGACCAGTCGCGCCGGTGCCTCGGTCAGGTAGCTCTGCTGGAGGGCACGGTAGACCCGCTCGGTTTCGCTGTTCATGCAGTCCTCGTCAGCGCGTCGATGGTGAGGCGGGCGGCGGCGATGATGGTTGGCGCCGAGCTCCAGTGACCCACGACCTCGTTGCCGCTACGCGAGGCGACCAGGGCCGACCGGCCGTCCACCACGCAGCAGAGCGGCACGCCGGGCCATGCATCCGGCGCCGGCACCTCGGTCACATCCAATGCGGGCGATGCCACCGCGCCGACCGAGAAGAGGCGCAAGGTCACGCCGCGGGAAGCCGGCCGGCGAAACGTCGGCACCAGCAACGGGAAGGCCTCGGCGGGAGCAAGCAGGGTGACCGAGTCATCGGCTCGCGCGATGTCATGCTGGAGGAGCTGCAGCGCCGCACGGCTCGAGTTGACCTCGACCAGGGCCGGCGTGGCCGGGACGGCCAGGGCTTCGAGTTCACGATGCAATTGGTCGAGCGCCGCGCCGTGCTGGCTCGAGATGCGGGCCATCAACGCTGTGGGTGGCTCCGGGCGGTACCGGCGCGGGCGCCCGACCTCTACCCTCGCTGCGCCCTTGGCTACGAGGCCTTCCAGGGCACCATAGGCATTGGCCCGCGCGAGCCCAGCCGACCGGGCGATCGCGTACCCGGTGCCCGGTCCTCCCTTCAACAGGACTTCGTACACCAGGCCTTCGGTCGGGGTAAACCCGAATGGAGTGAGGTCGGGCATGCAGTAGTATGACTTACTACGACTATGATCGCAAGTTGGTGCGGCGCCGAGCTGCCGGCGTGGGGCTCAGGCGACCTGGCTCTCCCATCCCAGGAGCCTGCCGATCAAGGCCAGCCGGAACGTGACGTCCACCACCCGGCTCTCAACCGACTTGCCCTCGTCCTGGAGTGGAAACCAGTGGTACGTCACCTTGCTGGTGGCCTTGGGGGCCGCCCTGAGGCCCTTCGGCGCCCAGATGCCGTGCTCGTCCACGTCGGCCATGGTGCGGGCCAGAACCTTGGTCGCCATGGGCGCATACTGCAGGGCGCCCATCCGCGCGAGCAACTCGATGTAATGCAGGGCGAGGGGGAGGTCCTTGGCAACGCCCTTCGCGTCCGCAGCGATGGGGTCGCCGAGAAGGAGGTAGCCAGGCTTGAGCGCCTTCTTCCCCAGCAGGACCACGAACTCCTTCTTCGGTGCGGGCTGCGCGAGGTAGTGTCCGAGGCGCTCGGTGAAACCAGCGCGCTCGCGCTGGAGGCTGGGCATTTGCGCCACCATCGCCACCGAATACCAGGTGGGGGGGTGCGCCTCGGGATGCAGTGCCGTGTGCTTCCCGGACTTGACGAATGGCTTCTCGGCGAGCGGGCTCCGCAGGAATGCCGATACCGAGTTCGCGATCTTGTGCGCGGCGCCCCGGAGCCTGGGATCCTCGATGTGGCCCGCTTCGGCAAGGGCTGCCGCCGAAGCTTCACGGTACGCATCCCGCGCCCAGGTACCCACTGCAGGCTCGGCCTTGGCTGCCTTGGCGTACTCGAAGTGCAGCGAGGGATCCTCATCCCTGGAGAGGAGGCGGAACAGCACCCGATCGGCAAGGCGGTACGCGCGTTCGGAGCGCGATGCCCCGAGCTGCAGCAGTCGCCGGTACTGGGGGATCGTGCCGACTTCCTTGATGCCGTCCTTGGCGCTTGGCGCCAGGGCCATGAGGTTCTGGCCCCAGATGCCGCTGTCCTTCTGCTTTTTCAGGATGGCGCTGACCTGCTTGGCCGCCGCGGCGGCTGCGCTGGCCGCGGCGACTTCCTCTGCTGTCGCGTAACCAGTTGGAGCCAATTCGGTTATGGAACGGTACCTGATCGCCTCGTTGCCGTGCTCGATCAGCCAGGTCAACGGAATTCGGTGGGCGGTGGGGAGATCCAAGGGGCAGCTCCTGACCGGGATGCACTCAGGGACGATCCAAGGCGGGCGCGAATATAAACCGTTGAGGCTTCGGCGGTAAGCCGTCAGGTGCGACAAGGGTGGCGTGGTACGGGCGTACCAAAAAGGAACGGGGGCCTGAATGGCCCCCGTTGCCGAACCGCCGCCAGGTCGAGGTGTGGGTCAGGACGGCTGGCTCAAGCTCCACACATAGGCGGCCACGGCCTTCACGTCGTCATCGGTGAGCTGAGCGCCGCCCTTCGGGGGCATCGGGCCCTTTCCAGTCTTGGTTTCGGCGGCCGGGATGCCCTTGGTGATCAGGGTGATGAGGCCCTCGTAGTTGTCGTTCTTCAAGTGGATCCAGGTGTCGTCGGTGAGGTTGGGTCCGACAGCGCCCTTGGCGTCCATGCCGTGGCAGGCGAAACAGAGGCCGCTGCTCGTGAAGATGGTCTTGCCCTTGGCGACCATGGCGGGCGTCACGCCTGCAGGCAACCTGGCCTGCGCCACTGCTGGCGATGCAGCCATGAGCCCAAGTCCCGCCACGAGCAACCCAACGCGAATCCGAGTCCGCATGATGTCCAGCTCCCAGGGTTTGGTGTCACCGCGTACGCCCACCCCGGAATACTACGGACCGTGCCGGGGCGCCGCTACTCGGTGTGTGACTCCCGGGGTGCAGCTTGCGTACCGTCGTGCGAGGCCGCCACGGCAAGACGGACGGGATCGTTGCCGGACACCAACTGTCCGCGCTCATAGACGCTCCTGGGGTTCCAGAGCACCCAGGAGGTGACACCCAGGTCACGTGCTGCACGGATCTGCGCCCTGACGTGCTCCGGGCCGTAGTGCGGTGCGCCCAGCGTGAATGCCTGCAGGTATGGCCGAATCTCGGCCGTGGGCCCGGCCATGCGCTGGGATCGCGCCTGTGCGTCCTTGAGGGCGCGACGGATGATCCCGTAGGGCTCGCTGTTGGGGTGGGCGAATCCGTACTCACCGCGATTGTAGTGACTGGGGTAAACCATGGGGAGCACGGCATCTGCCGCGCTCACGAGGTCCTCCCACACCTGGCCGATGCCGAGGTCGCTGGTCGCCGTGGTGGTGAGGCCGAAGACATCGATCGTGAAGGGGACGCCGAGGGCGCGCGTGCGCTCCCGGAGGATCGCCAGGCCATGGGTGACGGCCTGGCGCGCCGACTCCCCCTCCCGGCGTGACGCGAAGACCGCCGTGGCTCGGCGCGACGGCGGCTCGTCGGGGAAGCGAACGTAGTCGTACTGGATCTCGCCGAAGCCAAGCGCCACCGCTTCTTCGGCGAGCTGGGCGGCATAGATCCACACCGAGTCCTGGTAGGCGTCCACCCAGGCGTGGTTGCCGCGGTCGCGCCAGAGGCCGCCATCGCGGTGCCGGATGGCCCACGCCGGCTTCCGCGCCGCGAGGAGGGGGTCCTTGGCCACCACGATGCGCGCAATGAGGTGGTAGCCATGGGCCTGCGCTGCGGCGAGCCGCCGCCGGGTGTCACGGGCGCGGAGTTGCCCGTTGGCGCCAATCTCGCGCGCCGTGGGCACGGCAGAGCGGAACGTCAGGTACCCGGTGTCGTCCTTCACGTCGATGACGAGGCTGTTGACCTCGGTCCCTTCGACCAGGCCGAGCAGGCGCTCGAAGCGCTGGCTCCCGAAGGCCCAGGCGTTCACGTAGACCGCGCGCACCGAGCTGGGCGGCTGGAGGATCGGTGCGGCAGGCCAGCGCACGGTGTCCGGATCGAACGCGTCGATGGTGAGGGGGTGCCGGGGAGCCCGGAGCTCATTGCCCCAGGGTGCAGCTTCCTGCGCAGCGCCCGGCATCGCGATCGCCTTGGCCATGGCCAGGGAAACGAGGGCGGCACGCGACATCGGCGAATCTCCCGGTGATGGGGCAACTGTCCATGCGCGGCGGGCTGGCGCCGGCGACCGGGGGCATGAGGGGCAAGGGGAGGGCCGGGCGCGAGTGGCGAGGTATTGAGCGTCCGCTTACGATTCGCCTGCACGGACGCACACACACCAGCGAGGAGGAGAATCCCGCCATGCGGGTGTTCATCCAGTACTGCGTCTCCTGAAACTATGAACCGCGAGCCGCCGGTCTGGCGGCTGAGTTGCAGCAGGCCTTCCCCGGCGTGGAGACACGCCTGGTGCCATCCTCGGGCGGGGTGTTCGAGGTGACGGCGGATGGCACGCTCCTCTTCTCCAAGAAGGCGCTGGGCAGGCACGCGCGCGAGGGCGAGGTCGTGGGGCTGGTGCGTGCGTTCATGGGTGGGAAGGACGGGGAAGGCCGAGCGGGCCCATAAGGCGGAGAACCCATGCGCATCGCCGTGAACACCGGTGGCGGCGACGCCCCTGGACTCAACGCCGTGATCCGGGCCGTGGTGCTGGCGGCGCACAATCGCGGCTGGCAGGTGTACGGGATCCAGCGGGGGTACGAAGGGCTCCTGTCATTCAACGGCGTGGTGCGGCTCACGCCGGACCACGTCCGCGGCATCACCCACCTGGGCGGCACGATCCTCGGCACCACGAACCGCGGCAATCCCTTCCGCTATGTCGTCCGGGACGCCGACGGCACCGAGCGGGAGGAAGACCGCTCCGCCGAGCTGATCTCGGCGTTCCAGGCGAGCGGCCTGGACGGGCTGGTGGCGATCGGTGGCGACGGGAGCATGCAGATCGCCTGGGAGCTTGCCCAGCGAGGCCTTCCGGTGGTGTGCGTGCCCAAGACCATCGACAATGACGTGGAGCACACGCAGCAGACGTTCGGCTTCGACACGGCGGTGTCCACTGCCACCGAGGCGATCGACAAGCTGCACTCCACGGCAGAGAGCCACGAGCGGGTCATGGTGGTCGAGGTAATGGGGCGTGACGCCGGGTGGATTGCCCTCTACAGCGGGATCAGCGGCACCGCCGACGTCATCCTGATCCCGGAGATTCCCTTCGACATCGAGCGGGTGTGCGACCGGATCCGGGAGCGCGAGGCCCAGGGCCGGCGGTTCAGCATTGTCGTGGTGGCCGAGGGGGCGCGGCCCGTGGGTGGGACGGTCTCGCTGGTGGAGCGGCGTGGTGCCGGGACGGTGGACCGGCTGGGCGGGATCGGCAGCCGGATTGCGCAGGGCATCGCCGAACGGGTGCAGAAGGAAGTGCGGACCATGGTGCTGGGGCACCTGCAGCGGGGCGGCTCTCCCACCACCTTCGACCGGCTCCTCGGCCTCCGCTTCGGCGCGGCGGCAGTGCGCGCGGTGGCGGACGGGGCATTCGGGACGATGGTGGGGCTCGAGGGAAACCGGATCACCCGCACGCCCCTGGCCGATGCAGTGGGCCGGCAGAAACTGGTGCCGCCCGATTCGGACATCGTCGAGACGGCACGGGAGCTCGGGATCAGCCTTGGCGACTGAGCCACCCCCGCCGCCCGCCAGCCGGCGCGACGGCGTGGTCGAGGTCCTGCACGGCACGCGCGTCGAGGATCCCTATCGCTGGCTGGAGGATGGCACCGCGCCCGAGGTGGAGGCGTGGACGGACGCCCAGAACCGCCACACCGATGCATGGCTCGCCGCCGTGCCTGCGCGGGCTGCCATTCGCTCGCACCTCGAGCGCCTGCTTGCGATCGGTGTGCTCGGGACGCCGACCCCGGCGCGGGGCCGGTACCTCTACCTTCGCCGCGATGGTGCGGAGAACCAGCCCATCCTGTACGTGCGGGACGGCGTGGACGGCGCGGACCGGGTGGCAGTGGACCCGAACCTCCTCGCAGCCGACGGCACCGTGGCGCTCGACTGGTACCACGCAAGCCCGGGTGGGGAGCGACTCGCGTACGGGCTGTCCGAGGGCGGCACCGAGCAGAGCACGCTCCATGTGATGGACCTGGCGTCGGGAGCAATCCTCGCTGACCGGATCCCGCACACGCGCGCCTGCGACGTGGCCTGGCTTCCCGACGCGACGGGCTTCTACTACACGCGATACCCGTCCCCCGGTGAGGTCCCGGAGGGTGAGGAGGTCTACCACCGCAGCATCTACTTCCATCGTCTCGGCACCGACCCTGCGCGCGATCCCCTCGTGTTCCGCCCGGCCAGCAAGGAGCACTGGCCCGGTGTTGCGCTCTCCGATGATGGCCGCTGGCTGCTCGTGAACGTGGCGCGCACCTTCGACCAGACCGACCTCTACCTGCAGGATCGCGAGGCTGCGACGGAACTCGCGCCCGTTGCCGTGGGGTTGCCGTACCTGTTCGAGGCGGCCGTGGTCCGCGGGGTGCTCTACGTGCGCACCAACCTCCATGGACCGACGTTCGGGCTCTACGCCGGCGATCCGGCCGCTCCGGCGCCGCAGACGTGGCGCTCCCTCGCGGAGCCTGATCCCGGTCGGGTGCTGGCCGGGGCTGCGGTTACTGCCGAGTGGCTGGTGCTGGAGTTCCTGGAGCGTGCGTCGGCCCGGCTGCAGGTGAGGCGGCTCGACGGGGGCGAGGTGCGCGAGGTGCCCATGCCAACCCTGGGCAGCCTCTTCGGGATTGGTAGCGAGCCCGGGGGACACGAGTTCTTCTTCGGGTTCTCGTCGTGGACGGTGCCGCCCAGCGTGTACCGCGTGGACCTTGGCACCGGAGCCCGGCAGTTGTGGCGGCGGGTCGAGGCAGAGGTGGACCCCGGGCAGTTCGACGTGCGACAGGTGGAGTATGCGTCGCGCGATGGCACCACGGTCACCATGTTCCTGGCGCGACGGACGGGCGGTACCGGCACGGCGCCATGCCTCCTCACGGGATACGGCGGCTTCAACCTGGCGATGGCGCCCGCCTTCTCGCGCTCGATGCTCCTGTGGCTCGCTGCGGGCGGTGTCCTGGCCGTGCCCAACCTGCGCGGCGGTGGTGAGTACGGTGAGGCATGGCACCAGGCCGGGATGCTGGGCCGGAAGCAGAACACGTTCGACGACTTCATTGCGGCGGCGGAGTGGCTGGTGGCGCACGGGGTCACGACGCCGGCCCAGCTTGCCATCCAGGGCGGGTCGAACGGCGGGCTCCTCATGGGGGCGGTGCTGACCCAGCGGCCGGAGCTCTTCCGCGCGGTGGTGATCCAGGTGCCCCTGCTCGACATGCTGCGCTACCACCGGTTCCTGCTCGCCCGCCTCTGGATCCCGGAATATGGCTCGCCCGACGACCCGGAACAGTTCGGGTGGCTCGCAGCCTACTCGCCCTACCACCACGTGCGCACTGGGGTGCATTATCCGGCGGTGCTGCTGGCCACGGCCGCGAGCGACTCGCGGGTGGACCCGCTGCACGCACGAAAGATGGCAGCCCGGCTGCAGGCGGCGAGCGCCTCCGGGCGACCGGTGCTCCTCAGGCTCGAGGCACGCGCCGGGCACGGGGCCGGCAAGCCGCTGGCCAAGGTGCTGGACGAACTCACCGATACCTGGACCTTCATCTGGCACGAGCTCGGGCTCGCGCCGCCAGCGGAGGCGTGACGATGCAGGCAATACCGCAGCGCGAGGTCGCGGGACGTGGGCTGGCCCTGATCCGGATCGTGGTGGGCCTCTGGTTTGCCAAGGCGATCTGGACCAAGCTCCTGTTGCTGGGTGGCGTGCTGCCTGTCCCGGTTGCCTCGGCCCGGTGGATCGAGACGATGCCGAAGATCATCATGCGCCAGATGGCGGAGAATCCTCACGCCTGGTACAAGTCCTTCGTGGAGGGCACCGTGCTACCCAACGCGCCCCTCTTTGCCCACCTGACGGCGCTGGGCGAGGCCGTGGCTGGCGCCCTGCTCGTGCTGGGGTTGTTCAGCGGGTTGGGGTCCATGATCGCCCTCCTGCTGTCCATCAACTACGGGTTGGCCACCTGGCACCTGGCGCCTGCGTCACAGGGCTTCCACTACACCCTCATCACCGTGATGCTGGGACTCTTTCTCGGGCGCGCGGGATTCACCTGGGGCATGGATGGCTGGCTCCTGCGCCGGAAGGGAGCGTGGTGGGGCGGCCGGAGGCCGTGGTCGTGAACGATGCTGCCGGGCCGCGTCGTCAATAGGCGCCGCGGCTCCGGCGGATGGGTCGGCCACCAAGGCTGGCCTCGCAGTACGCCTCGATGGCCGAGTAGATGACGCAGAAATAGCCCTCCACCTGCCAGCGCCTCCACCAGAGGCGCATCACGCCGATGTCAGCGCCGGAGAACGTGACGTAGGGCTGCCCCCCGTGGTGGGCAATGTGGGTGTGCACCGTGCCCTGGAACTCCGGCGGACCGCAGCGATCAATCGAGGCCTGCGCCGCCACACCGAGCGAATCTCCCCGCCACGACTCCAGGGGCAGGATCCGGGTGATGCGGACGTCATCCCCGACGGCCTCCCCCGCCAGGCACGCCACCATCTCCCGCTTTGCCTCGAGGCTGGCGCTCCAGAGCCGCTGGAGATCGCTGCTGGGCACGGGATCGAACTGGAACCGGGCCGACAGGGCGCTGAACTCGGGCTTGGGTGCCGGAGGCACGGCATTGCCGCGCTGCTGCTGGTCGGTGCCCTGGGCGCTCAGCAGGTGAGGCACTGCAGCGACCATCATCGCCAGCGCGGCAGCCGTACCAGAACGAAACGCGCGAAGCCGCGCCCAGGTCGGGGCGGGTGACGGCCGGGGCGTTCGAGCGTACAGCACAGCACCCCCTGTCTCAAACGCGCGGTTCGCGCGTCGTACTCATGCAGGGTCGGAGTAGCCCTGCGCTCATGATTGGGTGACGGGGCGTCTTCTTCACCGGGGAGCGCCCCACTCCCATTTCCTGCCCTTGAGAATGAACCTTCGCAGCGTCTTCGACCAGACGTACCCTGCCCTGGTCCGGTTCCTCTACCGTCGGTTGGGCGACCAGGACCAGGCCGAGGACCTCGCCCAGGAGGCGTTCGTGCGGCTCCTGCGGGAGGAGCCCGAGCGCCCGGAAGCCTGGCTCTTCACGGTCGCCGACAACCTGGCGCGCGACGTGGGGCGGGGTACCGCGCGCCGAGCCCGCCGCCTGACGCTGCTGGCGGGCGAGACCGAGGCCGGCGTGGCTGCAGACGGTGACCGGGCCGTCGTGCAGGCGGAGACGGTCAACGAAGTGCGGGAGGCCCTCGGGCAGCTCTCGACCCGTGACCAGACCCTCCTGCTCCTGCACCAGGAGGGCATGGCCTACCGGCAGCTTGCCGCGACCATCGGGGTGAAGGCATCGTCGGTGGCGCCACTCCTGGCCCGGGCGCGCGACCGGTTCCTCCGCGCCATGAATCGACGCCCACCCGGAAGGCCGGCGCATGGCACGCCAACACCTCGCGAGGCGTGACCTCCGGGCAGCGCTCGATGGCGAGCTGCATGGCTGGCGCCTGCTTCGCCTTCGCCGTCACCTGGCGGGATGCGAACGGTGCCGGCATGCGCTGGAGGCGGCCTGCAGGAGCGACGTGCAGGTGGCTGGCATGCTGGACGCGCTTCCACGACCGATGGACCTGGAGGAGTCGTGGGCGCGCTTCGCCGTGCGAAGCGATGGACGGGCGCTGCGGTCCCGGGGGACTCGCAGCGTTCGCTGGTACGTGGTGGGTGCCGGGTCCGGCGTCGCCGCCGCCGCAGCGCTTGCCCTGCTGGCCGGGCCGGCATCCCGGCCGCGCCGGGCGCTCGACCTGGCGCCGCCCGAGAAGGCGCCGACGGCCGACGACCGCCGGTTCGTGAGCCGCCTGCACGGGATGCTGGCCGAAGGTGAGGCCTACCTGATCGAGGACCAGTGCTGCGCCGACCGTGACGGCGAAGGCCCTCCCGACGACGGCGCAGTGCTCATCCGGATGCGCCATTCTTCCACGCCCGTCGTGGTGATGTACGAAGACCGGGACGCCAGCGGGTCGCTCACCGCTGGCGACATCGTGCGCCTGGTCTCCCGCGGCGAGGCCCAGGTACCTCGCCCGCTGCCCGCCGGACGCAGTTGAGCCACCTGCCCGGCCCGTTCGGGCCGGGCAGGCCATGCTGGTGGGCGCCTATTCCACGCCGATCTGGTAGTGCTCCGCCTCGTTCTCGGTGATGTTCCCCCGCGTGGCATCCACCTCGATCTTCCGCTCGGTGCCATCCGCCCCCACGATGTCGATCTCGTAGGTGGCGTCGCCGTTCTCCTCCACCTCGTACTCGACCTCCTTCACGGTGCCAGGGTAGGCCGCCAGGGCAATCGCCTTGGCCGAGTCGAGCGAGATCTTCACCTTGGCGGCGAAGGGCGTGTCGGTGGGTGCGTTCACCTCCTGCTCCACCTCGACGATCCTTGCCGTCAGCGCGTCACACTCGACGTCCCACTGGGTACCGTCAGGGCTCCGCACGTCGAACTCGTACACATGGCGGCCGTCCTCCGTCTTCCCCTCCACCTTCACGATCGTCCCGGCCTTCACGGCATTGACCGCCGATACGCAATCGGCGAGCGTGATGGCGGGTGCCCCGGCCGCCGCCGCGGCATCCTTGCCGGCAGGCGTTGTCGGCGCGCACCCGGCCGCAAGGACCGCACTCCACGCCAGCGCATGACGCGTGGTCATGACTTCCTTCCTTTCTGGTCCTGGCGCGCCACGATGGGCGCGCTCATGGGATTGCCACGCCCCACGGGCTCGAGCCCGCCGGGATGGTCTTCACGACGGTGAATGACTCGAGGTCCACCACCGAGACATCATTGGATGGGCCGTTGGCTGCATAGAGCCTGCGCCCGTCAGGGGAGAGGGCGATGCCCCACGGACGCTTGCCCACCGCCACCGTGCGCCGGACCTGGTTGGTCCCCAGGTCGACGTCGCTCACCGTGCCCCCGCGCCCGTTGGCCACGTACAGGTTCCTGCCATTGGAGGAGACCGCGAGGCCCATGGGCTTGGCCCCGCTGGGCAGGTCGATCACTGCGACGACCTTGCGCACGGCGACGTCCACCACGGAAATGTTCCCGGCTGTCTCGTTGGCCGAGTACGCCCGGCTGCCGTCGGGCGAGAACACCACATTGCGCGGGCGCAGGCCCACGACCACGCTGCCCAGCTTCTCGCCCGTTTCCGCATCGAGGATGGTGAGGTCGTGGTCGGTTTCCCCGGTGACCCAGACGGTCTTCCCATCGGGGGAGCGGGTGACGCCCTCGGGTTCCCGGCCCACCTGGACGGTCTTGAGCACGTTACCGGTGGCGATGTCCACGATGCTGGCGGTGTGCACGTCCTCATTGGAGACGTAGAGCCTGCGCCCATCGGCCGAGAGGTCGAAGGTCTCGGGGTCGGATCCGCCCGGGAGCACGCGGGTGACCTTGTGGGTCACCGCATCGACCACGGCGATGCCGTCCTTGGACTTGTCCACCACCAGCTTATCGCACTCCTCATCCGGCATGGTGGGCGGGCACTTGGGTGACCCGCTGAGGGCCACGTACACCGTGCGCCCATCCGCGCTCACGCGCACGCCGCGCGGCCGCGCGCCCACGTCGATGGTGCCGACCACCGAGTCAGTGGCCAGGTCGATGATGGTGAGGTTGCCTGAGTCCTCATTGGTGACGTAGGCGCGCGGTGGCGGAGCGGGAGCGGCCGCGGTGGTGGAATCGGCGGCGCGCGGAGCAGGCCGCTCGCTGCAGGCGGCGAGGAGCACGGCGGTGGCGAGCACGGCGGTGGCGAGCACGGCGCGATGGGCAGGTGGCATCAGGTGACTCCGCAAGGGGTGCAGTTCGGGGCGGGACGGGCGGGGTGCTCCTGGCTGGTGTGGCCACGGCTGGTGCCGCAACCGGGCGCCGCTTGACCCTCGCGCGGCTGGCCGGGGCCCTTTCGGCCCCGGCCCCCAACGACTCGGGTCACCCGCCGGGCTTGGGCGCTGGCCGGCCCGGGCCGACCTTCCCGTCAGCGCGCAGCTTCAGGTACGAGTACATGTTGATCATCTTCGGCATCTCGAGCCCGGCCTCGCACCACGAGGGCATGCCCTTTTCCTTGCGGCCCTGGCACACCACCGAGATGAACGAGGCCTGGTCGGGGATGGGGCCGTCGCTCTTCAGCGACTCCACCAGGCTGGGGGCGAATGACGAGCCCACGCCGTACTCCCCATGGCACCGGTTGCAGTTGAGTTCGTACTGCTTCCAGCCCTGGTAGGCGTCCTGCGGGATGGTATCGTGCGGCACGAACCGCACGCTCTCCTGGTAGGCCTTGGAGGTCGAGGATTCCTCCTGCGCCGCCGCTGGCCTGGCAAGGCCAGCGGGCAGCCCCAGCACCACGGCGACAGCAATCGCGCGCAGGATCCGCGGCGCGAACCATGGGGACGGCATCGGGCGACTCGGTGTCATGCGGCGTCGTGCATCCTTTCGCGGTCCGGTTTCCGGTCGCAGCCGCCTGGCGGCGGCATGCGTCAGTGCGGGTCAGTTCCCCTGTGCAGCTGGCGGCCTGGCCGCGTCCAGCGGCAGGAGGGGTATGCCGTAGTCCTTCAGGATCTTCTCGATCTCGCCACGGTGCTGGTCGAGCACCACCTGCAGGCTGTCGCGCAGGCCGCGATCGCGCCGGCGCACGGCCATTCCCATGCTGAACGCGAACGGGATGCCGTCCACCTCGGCCTCGGCCACGGGGGCCATCACCAGCGGCACGGGGCTGCGGGCCACGTAGTACCCGGCGATCGGCCCCCACACAATCGCGACGTCGATGCTGTCCAGCTCCAGGGCGCGGAAGATCTCCTCGGGGCGGTGCAGGTCGCTGTAGTTGGTGGGGAACCCGTGCAGGTTGCCGACGACGCCGAACCGGCTCAAGGCCATCGCCGGGGGCGTGTTCTCGGCGTCCGAATTGAGGATGTGCACGCCGATGCGGAGGTGGCGAAAGAGCGTGTCCGCCAGGGACGAGAGGTGGTAGCCCCGGTCCTTGCGGTAGACGATCTGGTAGCCCGAGCGGAAGTAGGGCCGGGTCACGCCTGCCATGTCGAGGCCGCTCGGCGCGGTCATGGCCACGTCGCAGTAGCCCCCGTTGAGCGCGCGACTGAAGAAGCCGCGCCGCACAGGCCACCAGGCGTACTCGACCTGCCAACCCCAGGCCTTCGCCACCAACTCGGCCAGGCGGATCTCGTAGCCCTCACCCTTCTGGTTGGACGCGGGAAGGTTGTCGGGATCCGCGCAGACCCGGAGCACACCCACCTCGCGGCCCGTCTTGAGCAACGCGGTGCCCAGGCTGTCCTGCGCCCGCAGCGGCGCGGCGGAGCAGGCCAGGATGGCCAGGATCCAGGTGTGCCTCATGATCGCCCTCCCGCCCATCGTACGCCTGCGCCGGCGCGACGTCACCGTCGCAGACCGTCAGGGCCAGTCCATTGGCTGGCCCATCCAGAAAAATAGTGGCGCCGACCATCGGGGGCATTGCGCCCGTCGACCAGCCGGCGCCATCGCGTGCACCTGCAGTATGCGCCCGCGCGGAACCCGGCCGAAGCCGGGTCCGCCGGGTCTCCCCGTCCTAGAGGCTGAACACCGTGAGCACGCCGCCCTGCGTGGTAAACTGCCCCACGTCGCCAAAGGCGCCGAGCGCGCCGAGACCGGCGGTCGGATCCTCGGCGCCGATGCCGGCGGCCACGCCGATACCGGCCCAGCCACCAATACCGGAGAGCACGGCCACGTACTGCTTGCCGTCGGGGCCAGTGTACGTCATCGGGTTGGCAATGATGCCCGAGGGCGTCTTGAACCGCCACAATTCCTTGCCCGTCTTGCTGTCAACTGCCTTGAGCCAGCCTTCCATGGTGCCGTAGAACACGACGCCGCTGGCGGTGACGAGCGCGCCACCGTAGGCCGCGAGGGGCTCCTTGATCTCCCACATGATGGACTGCTCGCGGGTCTTGCCCGGGGTCGGATCCCAGGCGAAGAACCGGCCGCGGTGTCCGCCAGGGCCCGGGAACATCCGGACGATGGCGCCAACGTACGGCTGGCCGGCGGTGTACTTCACCTCCACGCCCTCGTAGTCCATGCAGATGTGGTTGGCCGGGACGTAGAACCAGCCGGTGACCGGCGAGTACGCCGCCGGCTGCTGGTCCTTGAAGCCGATCGCGGCGGGGCAGATGCCCTCCGTGTTCCGCTTCGAGGTGGTGCCGAACCGCGGGTCCTTGGCCGGAACGCCGGTGGCCAGGTCGACCTTGGTGGCCCAGTTCACCGGGCCGTAGGGCTCGGCCTTGACCAGCTTGCCGGTCACGCGGTCGATGGTGTAGGCAAAGCCGTTGCGGTCAAAGTGCTGGAGCAGCTTCTGGCCGCCCTTCTCGAACAGGATGTTCTCGTTGATGCCGTCGTAGTCCCACTCGTCGTGCGGCGTCATCTGGTAGGCCCACTTCGCCATGCCGTTGTCCGGGTTGCGGGCGAAGATGGTCATCGACCACTTGTTGTCGCCCGGGCGCTGGTCGGGGTTCCAGGATCCCGGGTTGCCCGTGCTGTAGTAGAAGAGGTCGAGCTCGGGGTCGTAGGAGTACCAGCCCCAGGTGGTGCCGCCGCCGATCTTCCACTCGTCGCCCTGCCAGGTCGTGACACCCAGGTCCTTGCCCCGGTGCGACGCGTAGTTGGCATTGGCGTCGCCGCTGATGAGGACCTCATTGTCGGGACCGGTGCTGTAGGCGGTCCAGAGGTGCTTGCCCGTGTTCACGTCGAACGCGGATACCCGCCCACGGACGCCGAACTCACCCCCGGAGATGCCGGCGATGACCATGTTCTTGATCACGATCGGGGCGTTGGTCATGGTGGCGCCCTGCTTGTAGCCGGTCGCCTCCGGGCCGGCACCCGAGCGGTCCGGGTGCTTCGCCTTCCACAGTTCCTTGCCGGTCTTGGCGTCGAGCGCCAGGAGCTCACCCTGCAGCAGCTGGACGAAGAGCTTCCCGCTGTTGTGGTAGGCCAGGCCGCGGTTCACCAGGTCGCAGCAGGCAATCGGGATCGCATCCGGCGACTGGACGGGCGTGTGCCCCCAGATCATGGGCGCGCCGGGCTTGGTGAGGTCGAGCGCGTACACCTTGTTGGGGAACGAGGTCTGGACGTACATCACGTTGTTGATCACCAGCGGGCTGCCCTCGTGGCCGCGGAGCGTTCCGGTGGAGAACGACCAGGCCGCCTTGAGGTTGGCCGCGTTGGCGGGCGTGATCTGCTTCAGCGGCGAGAACCGCTGAAGGCTGTAGTCACGGCCGGCCATGACCCATTCGCCTTCCTTGGCGCCGTAGGTCCACGCCCCGCTGCGCGCCTCCTGGGCGTTGGCAGACACTGCAGCGACCACCAGCAGGCCCGCCGCAATCCCGCCAGACAACATCTTCTGGCTACGGTTCATACTGACCTCTTCATGAAGGGTGACTTCCATGACCTTCCACCGTGAACGAACCTGCTGCGCATCCCTGGAGTGGGCGCGCCCTGCACACCTGCCATCGCTGTATCCGGATTCGATCCTGCACCTGCGGGGAGGGGTCCTGCACCTGCACCTTGGCACGACATGAGGTGGAAACGGGGGCCATCATTGCGCCAGCACTCCTCCCATCGCGCAGTGGGCCACGCGCGGGCAGCGAGATTCGGCGAACGACAATAGGACAGATTGCTCATGACATTTCGCTGGTGCAGAGCACTCACCCCTGTGCGATTCCAATATGTGGCCAGATACCGGAGTCCACCAGACCCGCAGCGTGCCGGCGAGGCACATGTGGGCGAAAGGTTCCGGTTGCTTCGCTGTGGACTGCCCAGCCAGGCCGGGCCGTCGGTCACGCCTATGTGGTCGTAGAAGAGCAGCGTCGGGCGAAGGAAGACCAGGGCCAACGCAGTCCCACCGCGGCCGGTGGGTAGCTCGATCGATCAGGCGCCTAGTATGGAACTGGATGGCTGGCATGTCAAGCAGCCGCGACCTCCCGGCCACCGCGCGCCACTATCACCCCATCACGCAGGCCAATCGCCGGGCTTTCCTGTGATGCACATCACATCGGCACCAACGTTCGCGAAGGGCGCGGCCAGCACCCGGCCGCCTTCACCGACCGCCCGTGCCGCGTCCCGAGCCAGTGCCTGGGCAGAGGCCGCATCTGCCACAATGCCGTAAACCGTGGGCCCCCAAGAGCTTTGGCCAACACCCCGCGCCCCGCCTGCTGCCAGGATTTCCAGCAGCCTCCGCGCGGGACCGGGGGCGAACGCACCCCCCTGGGCCGGGGCAAACCAACCACCGGTGATGCGCTGCACTTCGGTGAGCGCGTCGCCAAATGCGGGCAGGTCACCCTCAACCAGTCCCGGAAGGAGCTGCATCAGCACGAGGTGCGAAACCCGCTCGACCTCGCGCTCCGGGGCTTGGGGCAGGTGACGGAACGCCCGGGCTTCAGCGTCGCCGCTCAGGCCCGGCGCCGCGTCGGGGATGGCCACCACGGCGTGCCACGCCGCAGGGAGGGGGTGCCTGACAAGGAGCGGGGCGACGCCCCCGTCCTCCCGTCGCCCGCCTTCCAGGACGAAGCCGCCAGCCTTGAACAACCAGGTGCCCACGGCCGAACGGGCCCCGCGACTCACCACCCCCGCAATGTGCAGCGGATCTGCCGGCCGGTCATGCAGGCGAGCCAGCGCCGTACCGACCGCAAGCGCGAGCTGGGTGCCGGACCCGAGTCCGCGGTGCGCGGGAAGCGCGCGGTGCACCACGATGCGGGCGCCGCCGGGCAGCCCCTCCGCCTTGAGGTACCGGGTCGCGGCGAGGTGCACGCGCTCCGCTTCGGGGCCCCGGATCTCGAGCCGGTCCGCGAGGGAGGCGACCAGTTCGAGCCCGGGCTCCCGCACGCCGGCACCCATCCCGCCAAACCGGCGCCCGCGGTGGCCGCGCAGGTCGAGCACACCGAAGTGGAGCCTCCCCGGGGCACGCACCCGGACCGAGGCGTCACTCACGGCTCGCGCCCCTCCCGGCCAGCAATGAACGCCGTGACGCGATCCCAAGCTGCCCGCTCCCGCGGTCCTGCCGTCTTCTCCACCAGGGGGAGCAGGCGTGCCAGCTCGGCGTTGACTGCGTCGGCAGGGATGAGGTGCAGCCGCGTGGCCAGGATGGCGGCCTCCAGCACCGCAAGGCGCGCGCGATTGAGCCCCAGGAACTCGTGCTGCTGCCCCCGGTGCACCACCCTCGCACTGATGCGTGAGCGCGGCGGCGTGGCATCCACCGACAGCACCTCGAGCTCGCGCCAGGAGCACGCTGCCTCCAGCACGGCGCCGCGCACCCGCACCGCGGGACGCCACGGTGCCGTGGCGGTGCCGATCGCGGCCTCCACCAGGAGCGCGACGTCGTCCACCAGGTTGAAGACTGCCTGGCCGCCGTGCTGGAGGTTCCGGAACGTCGTGGTCTCGAGGAATGGCTTGAGCACGAGCATGTCGTCGCCCCACTCCGCGCCCATCGGTGCGACGTTCACCCCGCCCGCGGCGTCGAGGGTGGTGACGAGGCCCTCGATGATCATGGCACGTACCACTTGGCGTATCCCTGGTCCCCGGGGGCCTCGACCGCCGAGCCGCCATCGGCGGCCGGTGGCAGGCGCTCGATGCTGGCGTCATCAAGGCCGAGGAAGCGTGCCACCATCCGGTAGCCGAAGCGTGTCAGGACCGACTCGGGATGGAACTGCACCCCGTGCACGGGGTGCTCCAGGTGGCGGACGCCCATGATCTCCCCATCCTCCGACACCGCGTTGACCGCGAGTCCGGGCGGCAGCGACTCGGGGGCGAGCACCAGCGAGTGATAGCGCGTTGCGGTGAACGGCGAGGGCAGCCCGGCGAGGACACCGCTCTGGTCGTGGACGATGCGCGATGTCTTGCCGTGCATGGGCCGCGTGGCCCGGACGACCTGGGCCCCGTACGCGGCGCCGATGCACTGGTGCCCGAGGCACACCCCCAGCACCGGGATGTGCGGTCCGTGGCGCTGGACCACGCTGGTGGAGATGCCGGCTTCGGCCGGCGAGCAGGGACCGGGCGAGATGATGATGTGCGAGGGCGCGAGTGCCGGGATCTCGTCCAGCGTGAGGGCATCGTTCCGCCGCACCATCGGTTCGCCGCCCAGCTCCGCAACGTACCGCGCCAGGTTGTGGACAAACGAGTCGTAGTTGTCGATGAGCAGGATCATGGCCGGCTCGCCAGGGTGCGCACGAAGCCCTGCACCTTGTGCAGCGTCTCGCGGTACTCGAGTTCGGGGTCGGAGTCGGCCACGATGCCCCCGCCGGCCGAGAAGTAGAGCTGGCCGTGGCGGGCCACGCCGGTGCGGATGGCGATGCTCGTGTCCATGCTGCCGTGCGCGCTGAGGTAGCCGATGCTGCCGCAATACACGCCCCGCTCGGTGGGCTCCAGCTCCGCGATCACCTCCATGGCCCGCACCTTGGGGGCCCCGGTGATGGAGCCACCGGGGAAGGTGGCCCGCAGCAGGTCGGTGGCGGTCCGGCCCGGCGCCAGGGCTCCGGCCACGGTGGACACGAGGTGGTGCACCGTGGGGTGCTGCTCCAGCGCGAACAGCTCGGGTACCCTCACCGAGCCCGGTGCGCACACCCGCGAGAGGTCGTTCCGCAGCAGGTCCACGATCATCACGTTCTCGGCCCGGTCCTTGTCGCTCTCGGTGAGCTCGCGGCCGAGTGCCTGGTCATGCATGGGGCCAAGCCCGCGCGGCCGCGTCCCCTTGATGGGGCGCGTCTCGACGTCGCGCCCCTCGAGCCGGAGGAAGCGCTCCGGCGAGACACTCAGGATGTGCACGTCGTCGCAGGCCAGGCAGGCGCCGAATGGCGCCGGGTTCTCCCGCCGGAGCCTGAGGTACAGGTCGAGTGGCGCCTCGGTGAGCGGGGCCTGGAAGCGCTGCGAGAGGTTGGCCTGGAAGATGTCCCCCGCCAGGATGTACTCCCGTACGCGCTGCACGGCGCTCTGGTAGCCGCGATGGGTGAAGGTGGACCGCAGCCCGATGGCCTCCGCATGCTCGAGGGCCAGGACCGGGTAGGACGGTGCCTCGTCGCCGGGCGCCACGGCCATGCGGCCATTCGCGGCCGTGGCGGCGGGCGGGGGGGCACTGGTCGCGCCGGGGTCGCCCACCCTCCATGCCTCGCCCCGGGCATGATCCCATGCCCACGCGTCCTCGTAGATGCCGAACATCGCCCCGGGCAGCGCGAGGTCGTCCCACCGTGCTGCCGGGCGGCGCTCGAGCACGCGACCCCAGTCGTAGGCAATGAGCCCGGCGGCCCCGCCCACGAACGGCGGCGCACCATCGGGTGCGACGACCTGGCGGCCCGCCATCTCGGTGTCGAGTGCCGCGAGGATGTCGCCCGCCACGGGCTGCCACGCTCCCCCGCGTACGCGGCGCAAGGTGCGCGCACCGTCCGCACGCAGCATGACCACCGGATCCGCCACCATGAACGACCAGCGGCCGAGGTGCTGGTGGTCGGCGGCGCTGTCGAACCACATGAACCACGGGCGCCGGGCCATGTGCCGCGCGACGTCAGCTGCCCCGGGCGCACCCTGCACCCGCTCGAGCCGCAGGGTCGTCACGCGCCGCCCCGGCTGCGCCGCGACCGGTGCGTCAGCTTCTGGTGCTCCCTGCGGGCGTCATCAGGAGGCGTGAGGTAGCCCCAGTTGAGGGAACCTTCCTGGCGGTAGGTCTTGCCGAGCGTGAGGGCCAGCCGGGCGCGCGCCAGCTCCTTGCCCAGGTAGAACGCATGCCCCGGGTCGTCCACGCCCAGCTGCGCGAAGATGGCCTGGATGTCCGTGCCGCGAACGAAGACATCCCGGTTGAACACGGTGATGGTCGTGGCGTCGGTGAAGATCCGGAAGTTCGGGTCCCGCACCTCGCGGTGCAGTGCCCGCAGTTCATCTTCCGACCACGCGAGGATGCGCGCATCCTTGATGGTGACGAGGCGGTCGTCGACCCGCTTGGGCACGACCTGCTCCCGCACGGCGTAGTGCATCAGCCGGCGGGCCACGTCCACCTCGCGCACCGCGCCGCGGGCCCAGGGGATCACCTCGGTCGTGAGCACGGCACGGACGCCCACCTCCTCGCAGATGGCCACGAGCACGGCATTGACGCCGGTGGTGTCGGCCGCCGTCAGCTCGGTGATGTTGCCGATGCCCATGAACAGCGGCGCCTGCGGCCAGCGACGGCGGGCCAGGCCGTAGCGCTCGAGCGACTGCATGAAGCCGAACCCGATCGGCTCGATGATCGGGTCCACGAGGTACCGCACCGACCAGCGGTCGAGCTGCGCCAGCGTCCGGTCCAGCGTGTCCAGCCCCTGGCCGGGATCGGGAATCGCCACGAAGCGCACGTGGCTCCCGCCCCAGCGCTCGGCCGCATCGAGGTTGGTGCCGTTCACGCTCAGCACCATCTCGGCGCCGGCCCCGAGCGCCGTACCGATCTCGTCCCGGTCGAGGGAGTCGATGCTCACCCGAAAGCCGTCCGCGACGAGGTCCCGCACCAGGGCGGCCAGGCCCGGGAACGGCACGCCCGGCGTGCACCCGATGTCCACGATGTCGGCGCCGCTCTCACGGTAGTATCGCGCCTGCGCATGCACCTCCGCGGCGGCGAGCTTCGGCGCATTGTTGACCTCGGCCAGGATCTCGATCTGGTGGGCGCCATAGTCGGCGGCAAGCGCGGCGCGGCCAAAGTACAGGGGAATCTCGCGGAGGTCCTTCGGGCCCCGCTCGACTGGCATGCCAAGGCCCGTGCGCAGGGCGCCGAGGTCGCCCTCACAGAGGCCGGGAACCAGGACCAGGTCAACGCCAGCGGGCACCGGGCCCAGGTGCCGGGCGATCCACTCCGTCGTCATCAGGGCGGCCACGGTGATGCCCAGGACGGCCACCTCGGCGGCAAACGGCAGGTCACTGTCGCCGAGCACCTTTCGCAAGGCCGGTTCCGCGAGCTTGCCGGTGACGAACAGGACGCGGGTGGGCGTCAGCGAGGATCCCCTCCCCGGACCCACTTGCCGGGGTTGCCCTCCAGGCCGGGAAAGCCGGTCGTGGGGCGCCAGAGCACCACGTCCTCGATCTGCCTCGCCAGCTCGAAGTCCTTGTCGGTGATCCCGCCCGCGCTGTGTGTCTGCAGCTTCACGATGACCCGCGCCCACGTGACCGAGAGGTCGGGATGGTGGTAGGCTGCCTCGGCCACGAAGGCCACGGCATTCACGAGCATGAGGGTGCCGGGCCAGCCCTCGGTCTTGTAGATGCGCCTGATCCAGCCGTCCTCGTAGTACCAGCCCGGCAGCGCGCCGAGCTTCGTCGCGATCTCGGCTTCGGTATAGGTGGGTTCCTTGCCTGCCACAACAACCTCCTTCGTCAGAGTCTGCCCTCAGCCCGAAACGACCCCGCCGTTCACGCGCAGGACCTGCCCGGTCACGAACTGTGACCGGTCGGACATCAGGTACACGGCCGCATCGGCCACGTCGGTGGGGAGGCCCCACCGGCCCAGCGGCGTCACCTTCTCGACATGCGCGCGCCACGAGGGCGACGCGCCCTCGCCAAACGCCGTCTCGATGAAACCGGGTGCCAGCACGTTGACCCGTATGTGCGGGGCCACGTCGCGTGCCAGCGAGCGGCTGAACGCCTCGACCGCACCTTTCGCGGTCGCATAGATGACCGGGTTCTCGCCGGCCATCCCCGTCGAGACATGGTCCCAGGACAGGTTCACGATCACGCCCCCGACCGGACCCCGGCGCAGGTGCTCCACCGCGGCCCAGGACGCGCGCACGGTTCCCCGCACATCCACGCCGAGGACCAGGTCCAGCTTGTCCAGCCGGTCGAGCCCGGCAGCCGTCCCGGTCAGGATGTCCGCGCCCGCATTGTTGACCCATGCGTGCACCCGGTGGCCCCGCGCTTCAACTGCCTGCACCAGCGACTCCAGGGAGCCCTCGCGCGCCAGGTCCAGGGGAAGCACGGTGGCCGTGCGGCCCGCGGCCTGGACCGCGCGCGCTGTCGCGTCGGCGCCCGCGGCATTTGCACGATAGGTGATCACCACGTCTGCGCCGGCGTTGGCTGCTCCCGTGGCAATGGCCTGCCCGATGCCGCTCGACGCACCGGTGACGAGGACGGTCTTGCCGGTCAGTGCTGGTGGGCGCGGTGCGGTCACGAATGCGGGCTCGGCGGGTGGGATGCCGGAAGATACTGGCCGGGCGAGCCGTGTGCGACCTGCCAGTGCATTCGCGTACCTTGTGCCGATGCACCTGCTCGTGAGCGTTCGCAGTGCGGAGGAGGCCGCGATGGCTGTCGCGGGCCAGGCGGACATCATCGACGCCAAGGAGCCGTCGCAGGGTGCGCTCGGCGCGGTGCCTCCTGCCGTGCTGGAGGCAATCGCCGCCCAGGTGGCCGCACCCGCTCGACTGAGCGCTGCCCTTGGTGAAGGCTCCCTGAAAACCCTGGTGGCAGCGCTGGACACCATGCCGGTGCTCCCGGGACACCGCGGCTGGATGGCAAAGTTTGCCCTCGCCGGGATGCCCAGCGCCTCGGCGGTGTCCGGGGTGGTGGCGCGCCTGCGCGACCGGGCCGACGCCCCCCGCCTCGTGGCGGCGCGGTTCGCCGATCGCGGGCTCGATGACGTCATGCCATGGCTGGCGCGTGTATCGGAGGGTGGGGCCTGGGGCATCCTGCTCGACACCGCATCAAAGGATGGGCGCTCGCTGCTCGACGTGGCGCCACTCGACACGCTGCAGCGGATCGCGACCCGGGCGCGGGACCTGGGCCTTTCCGTTGCAATGGCAGGAGGCCTCGGGCCGCGGCACCTCGGCGTCCTGCAGGATGCCGGCGCGCAGGTCGTGGGCGTGCGCGGGGCGGCCTGTGACGGCGGCCGCGTGGGGCGCCTCGATCCTGCGAAGGTCCTGGCCCTCCGCCAGGCGCTCGCTGCGCTCAGCGCCCCGCGAGCAGCCGGAGCTTCGCCGGCGTAACGGCACGGACGACCAGGCTTCGCGGCATCACGTCGCGCATCGCGCCATCCACCAGCTCCTCCCAGGGTGCGTCAACCCGCTTCACCAGGATGAGTTCCGGGGCATCGAGTGCGCCGGCCACGAAGGCCGCCACGCTGTCGCTGGTCACCTCCCAGCCATGCGGAAGGATGTCGGCGGCGCGCATCCAGCCCGCCGGTGCCAGGACGGGCAGCGCTCCCGCGGCCAGGGCCTGTGCCACGCCGCTGGTATCGCCGACCACGCGCCCGTCCGGGAGCAGCGACGCCAGCAGCTCGGCCACCTGGTCCATCGCCTGCAGCGCCATCCAGTGCGCGGTACTATCGGCGAACCCGAGCCGGCGCTGGGCGGTGCGAACGGCATCGGCGAACTCCCCGCCGCCTGGCACGACGAGCAGGGGACGCTGTGAGGCGATGCTGGCCACCGACTGCAGCACGTCGTGGAGCACGTGGCCGTCGCGGACCACGGCTCCGCCCACCTTCACGACCATCGGCCCCGCGGTCACCCGGGCCCCTGCTCGAGCAGGCGTGCCACCGCGACGGCGGGACCGGCCACCGCCGCATCGCGTCCCCACGCGTCACCCAGGCAGTCGACCACCAGCTCCTCGGCTTCCGCGGCACGCGCCACGACCTGCTCCCCGAGGCCCAGGGCGACCGCACGCCGGAGCGCCGGATGCCGCCGCCGCACCTGCCGGATTGCCGACCTGAGCGTTGCCTGCTGGGCCGCCACGATGGCGGTCGCGATGTCATCGAGGTCGGCGTCGCTCACCAGCGTGCGATCGGCGCAGATGAGGCGGGCAAGGCGATGACCGGCGCGCTCGCGCGTGGGGGCGCTCCCGTCGGCCATTGGGGTGGTGCACGCGGCCGGGCTGATCGTGCCCAGCCACAGGTGGGCATCGGCGACCAGGGCGAAACCATCAGGGGCCGTGCGCGTCGGTTGGCCGCGCCATGGCACCGTGGCGGCCACGGCACCCGCCGGGGTGCGCGTGGCACCGCTGTATACCAGCTCCCCGCTGGTCAGGCGCTCGGGATCGGTGCGTCCAGCCGCCGCCACGCGGCCGGCGACGACAGGCACGATGTCGGTGGTGGTGGAGCCCATGTCGAGGATGAAGGCGTCGGGCCAGGCCTGCGCGAGCAGCGCAGCGGTGGCCACCCAGTTGGAAGCCGACACCGCCAGGGGCGCGGCGCGGGCCTCGCCGGCCGAGACGAACGTGGCGTCGGTGGTGAAGATGTGCATGGAACCTGGCGGGAGCGAGGCCTCGAGCGCCGACAGGATGAAATCCACGCCCTCCGCCTTGGTGTCGAACCGCTGCGAGAGCTCGCCGGTCATGGTGATGGCGTGTCGCACGCCGGCTGGCGCGTCGAGTTCCCGCAGGACCTCGATTACCATCGGGGCAAGCCGGTCGCCCTCATGCAGGAGCCCGAGGGGCCTGGTGAGCGCATGCGTGCTGTCCGGCCCCACCCGGGCCGCCTTGAGGTGCACACCGCCGATGTCCCAGCCAATCGAGGTCATCCCCGTGCTCGATCTTTCAGGCGGCCGCGCCGTGCACGCGCGGGCAGGGAACCGCGCGGTGTACCGGCCGGTGGCATCGCGCCTCCTCCCGGAGGGGGACGGCGATCCCGTCGCCCTTGCGGCGGCGTACCGGCGCGTGGTGGGCGCACGCCGCGGCTACGTCGCGCTCCTCGATGCCATCGCGGGTGGCGCCCCCGACCTGGTGCTGCTCCGTCGCCTGTCGAGTCCCGCCGGCTTCGGGGCCCCCCTCCTCGTTGACGCCGGGGTGCGCACGATCGCGGAGGCGCAGGCCATCCGCGATGGCGGGAACGGCGTCGTGGTGGGCCTCGAGACCATGGATGACCTGGGGTTCCTTTCGCGGGTGGCCGCCCTCGGCCCCACGATGTTCAGCCTCGACCTGCGCAGTGGCGTCCCCCTGGTCCCGGCGGCCCTCGCCAGCGATCCGCGCGCCCGGGATGCTGTCTCGCTGGCGCGGGCAGCGGCCGAAGCGGGCGTGGTGGGGGTCATCGTGCTCGACCTGGCCCGCATGGGGACGGGGCAGGGGCCAGACCTCGTCCTGCTCACGACGATTCGCGAGGCGGTGCGGGACGTCGAGCTGCTCGCTGGCGGGGGAATCCGACCGGAGGACCTCGCAGGCCTGTCGCGCGCTGGCGTGGACGCGGCGCTCCTGGCGACGGCACTGCACGATGGGTGGCTGCCGTCCGGGGTTCAATCCCCGACGAGGGACGCGGAGTAGGTCGCCGACTGCCCGAAGCTCTCTTCCACCTCCAGTTCCAGCGCGGTGAGGTGGGTGTGGCCATCGGCAGTCAACGCAGCCTTCACGCCCTTCCCCAGGTACTCCGCCAGCATCTCTGCCGTCGTGTTCCGGATGGGCAGGAGGGCACAGTCACGCTTCGGGAAGACGTAGGTGGGCTCGCCGAAGTAATCCACGTGCACCATGTCCCCGACGTGGCGGTAGGCGAGCTTCGGGTTCTGCGTTGGCAACAGCACCTTGTGGTCGATGGCGTCCACCAGCGTCCGGACAATCCGCTTGAGCACGCTGAAGTCGAGGACGAAGAGGCACTCGTCGTCCACCGATCCAGTGACGCTGATTCCCACCCGGTAGTTGTGGCCGTGGAGGGACTCGCACTGGTGGCCGCGGAACGTGATGAAGTGGGCGGACGCAAAGACCAGGTAGTCCTTGCTCACCTGCACGCGGAAGCTGCTCGGCACGACCTGTTGCTCCTTGAACGTTGCCTCAGGCAGGCTGGAAATCCCGCCCAATAATAACGACGAAGAGCGCGGCTGCGGTGAGGTCGGCCGTGGCGCCGGGGTTGCGCCGGTTGGCCTCGTCCCGCAGCGATGCATCGAGTCGGGCCACCGCCTGGCGCCAGGCGGGAGTGCCCGCCCCGAGCGGGGTGATCATCCGCGCCTGTTGCTGGATCGCAGCCGCGTCGTTGCTGCCCAGCTTCCGCGCCACGAGGGTGTCAGGCTGGTGCGCCAGCAGCGCCAGGAAGGCGGCGGTGGTGGCATCGGCCCATCCCAGGCCGGCGCCCAGCGCCTGCCGGAGGGCCGGGGCTCCCACCGAGAACGTCACCTCGTATCCGGTGGTCCACTCGCGCGCGATGGCGTCGCGGGAGGCAGCGAGGCGCATGGCCCCGGCCAGGGACAGTGCCGGGGCACCGGCCACGTCCGCCTCGGGAACCGTGCCGAGCCCCCCGGGGGCGGCGAGACGGATCGCTGCATACGCATGGCCTGCATCCGCGATCGTCGTGCCCTCGACTTCCCGTTGCACCGCGTCCCGGAGGGGCCCTGCCGGAGCGCGCAGGGCGGCACGCACCAGCGGCGCCAGCAGGAGCACGATCCCGAGGTTGGTATTGACCGGTGTCACGCGGCGGGTGGCCTCGATGGCTGCGAGGATCGTCTCACCCAGCGGACGCTCGCCCGCATGCAGGAGCACCGGCCCGATGGCCATGGCACTCGCCACGAAGTCCTCGTGGCGCATGTCGTGGAATGGCTGTCCGGGGGAGACATTGCCCGGCTTGGGGGCCCGGGCCTCGAGCAGGCATGCCAGTTGTGCGGCAGCGGCGATCCGCGCCGATGGGCGCGTCGTGTGGCGGGTTGTCCCGTTGCTCACGACGGGACGGATGCTGCACCAGCCGCCGTGGGGGCCCGGCGCCCGGGCTCCCCGGCCTGCTGCATGGCAAACTCCACCAGGGCGCCCGCGACATCGATGCCGGTGGCGCGCTGCAACCCCTCCCAGCCCGGGATCCCATTCACCTCGAGCACGTACACCCGCCCATCGCGGCCGGGCAGGAGGTCCACCCCGGCGTAGGCGGCCCCGACGGCTGCTGCCGCGCGCACGGCAAGCCCCGCAAGCTCGGGAGCCAGGTCGATGGCGTGCGCGTCGCCGCCTCGCGCGACATTGGTGCGCCATCCCGGGGCGCGCCGCTCGATCGCACCGAGCACCCGCCCACCCACCACGAACGCACGAATGTCCGCGCCGTCGTGTGGCACCGTCCGCTGCAGGTAGAAGACACCCTGGATCCGCTGGATCGTCCGGAACACCCGCCACGCCAGGTCCGCATCCTCCACCCGGAGCATGCCCAGCCCCATCGAGCCGAACAGCGGCTTCACGATCACGTCGCCGCCCAGCTCCCGGAACCCCGCCTCCGCCGCCTCCAGCGTGTCGCACGCCAGCGTGTCCGGCACCAGGAGGCCGGCGTCCTGCAGGATGCCGGTGGTCCAGGCCTTGTCCACCGTCTGCTCGATCGCCCGGGCGCTGTTCAGCACCAAGGTGCCGCAGTCGGCGAGCCGGTGCAGCACGTCAACACGGTAGATGAGCTGTTCGAGGGAGCCTGAGGGAATGATGCGGGCCAGGACGACATCGGCCGCGGAGAGGTCATCGCCCGCCGCCGTCACCGTGGCATGGCGCCCGGCCCGGAGCACCAGGTCTTCGTAGCGGAGCAGGCGGTGCTGCGCGCCGCGTGCCCGGGCGGCCCGCTCGAGTTCGTCGGTGTGCCAGCCGCCCCGGGCACTGAGCGTCACGATGCGCATCGTCAGGTGGAGGGCACGGCATGGCAGCTCCCGGCCGCCATGCCGGCCCGGGCCCCACTCCTACGGGTGCACGCCGATCATGCCGCGCTGCCCACCCGTCGAGAAATTCGGGATGTCATTGAACACCCGGGAAAACGCCTGGCTCCCGATTCCCTTCGTGAGCGCCGCCATGTCGGCAAAGCAGAGTTCGGCCTGGCGCTGCAGCGCCGGGGGCTTCCCGTCAAGGTTCGAGACGAAGCGGGTGCCCTCGGCGCTGGTGTACCCGATGTCCGCGAGGGCGGTCCGGACCAGGTCGAGGTGGCGTGCGTAGCCTGCCTCGAAGGCCGCGGCGTCGGTCGGCGTGCCATAGAACATCGTCGCGACCACCGCGCATGGCGCATCGTTGGGGGGCGTGGTCTCCTCGCCAATCATCAGGAGGGCCCCGCCAGGCGCCACGAAGTTGGCCAGGTCACCGCCGATCGCCTTGAACCCGGGCGTGGCCATCGCTGCCTTCAGTGCATCCATGGTGGGGAAGAAGAGCTGCGCCTGCCGGTAGTACTCCGGCTTCCCCCCGGTCACGCCCTCGGTGAAGCGGGTGAGCTTCGCGCTGGTGAAGCCGACTTCCTTCTGGTGCTGCTCCACGAGCTTGAGGTGGCCCGGGTAGTACTTCTCGAAGGCCGCGGTGTCCTTCGGCCAGGAGTACACGACCGAGATGACGGCCCGCGGCGGGCCGGCGGGGGCTGGTGCCGCGGCCATCGCCGTATCGGCCGCAGGCTTGGCATCCTTCGGTGCGCTGCAGGCGGCCACCAGGGCCGCGAGGGACAGGGATGCGATGGTGCGCATGGCGACTCCATTGGATGAGGGGCGGATGCAGGAAAGGGCCGTGCAGGTCATGGGGCCAGGGAGGCCCGCAAGACCTCCGGGTTGAGCCGGCCCCCGTGGAACGTGCGCCCGGTGACGGTGCTCGTCAGGTGCACCACCGCGGGGCTGAAGAGGAGCGGGTCGATCTGGTAGAAGTCCCGCCCGTACCGCTCGAAGATATCGAAGAACGGCGTGCCGTAGTCGCGCGATGCCATCGCCGGGAGCTCGCGAGCCAGGACCTCCAGCTCGGCATCGGGGGCCTCGATCGTGAGGTGCACCGTGCCACCATACAGGATGCAGTCGTTGGTCCGCCCGATCGCGCGCATGTCGTTCTTCGCCACCGGCGCCAGCGGTGCAAACCCCATCCCCGAGACCACCCTCCCGAGGTCGACGTGGAGCTGCTCCAGCTTGTGCATCGCCGTCTCGACCACCCGCGCAGTGACCTGGGCGCCACCAGCCAGGCTCGCCGTCGGGGCCACCAGGAAGGTGAGTTGCCACGGGGAGAGGCCTGCCTTCTGTGCCACCCAATCGGCCACTGCCGCCGTCGGGAGCTGCCGGCTCTCCACGACAAGGACGCCGTGCTCCGCCTGCTCCGCGTATCCCAGCTTCTGGAACAGTTCCTTCTCGACCCGGGCGTGCGCACGGAGCGGCCCCGAGCCCATCCCGAAGTAGCCCTCGGGCGAGATGGCCCATCCGGCATACTGGGATGCCATGCAGGCCACGAGTGGGTGGTCCGTCCAGACGGTGAGGCCCGGCCAGGCATCGCTCCCCACCTGCACCTGCGCCGGCGCGATGTTGCCGAGCCCGCCCATGCAGATCTCGGCAAGTGCGAGGCCGGCATCCAGGCCGCCACGTTCGTGGATCCCGCAGTCGATCACCCGCGCGCCGTTCTCGAGCTCGTGCACGGCCACGCGCATGAGGGCGGCGTGCTCGGCCATGCCGTCAGCAATGTCGAGTGCCAGTGCATTCAGGTCCAGGCTGCTCATCGTGGCTCCAGCACCAGGATCTCTCCCCGTCCCAGGTCGCCCAGGTCACCGCTCCACCGCTGCCACCTGCCCGCGAGTGCGGCCGCCACCCCGAGGCCGTGCCGACCCGTCAGCCGACGGAGCAACACGGCAAGGAACGTGGGCTGGAAGGTACAGGCAAGTCGGTACGCCGGCGGCACGACGACGGGCCCTGCGGCCACGATGGATCCGCGTGCGTTGAGGATCCCGGCGTCCGGCCCCAGCGCGCCCAGGCAGACAAGCGTGCCCGCAAGCATGGAGTAGGCAGCGCCACGCCCGGCGCTGCCACCCACGGCGAGCAGCCCCCGGCGCATTGCCCGGCCGGCGCCGGCACCAACATTCCCGTGCACCACCACCTCACCGCCGGTCATGCCACGCTTCCGGCCCGGGGCCGCGCCGGCCACGCCGTCACCCGCGTTGCCGCGCACGATGAGGAGCCCACCGGCCTGCCCGGTCGCAGCGCCATGGCCGACGCTGCCCAGCACCTCCACCGTTCCCGCCGCCAGCCCGGCACCGACCCAGTCGGCCCGTTCCCAATTGCCGTCGAGCAGGGCGCGGCCTCCGGGCGCGCCGCTCACCGTGGCCACGTCGCCCAGCGCCACGCGACGCCCGTCCACCGTGACCTCCCGTCGGCACATCGCCCCGGCGTCGAGGGCCTCCCAGCCCGGCATGAAGAGGTCACGACAATCCATTCGCCCCGGCGCCGGGTCCAGCACCACGCGCAGGCCGCTCATGTCGTGCTCGCCATGATCTTCTGCAGGTGGAAGTGATGGGGCCCGAGCTTGCCGCCGTAGTTGCCCGCCGAGATGGCCACCACGCCTTCGCGGCAGGCCGCATCGATGCCCACGCGCATCGCGCCGGCGATGGCCTCCGCCGAGAGCCCGTTGAGCACGATCTCGAGCACCGAGTTCACGCCATCGGGAAGGGCAGTGTCCGTGACCGCCCGCAGCGTCGGGCACCAGGCATCGTTGGTCGAGGCGATCATCGTCTTGGACGTCCGGCTCCCCACCTTGCTTCCGCTCCGCACCACCCCGCCAGGGAAGGGCAGGATGATGCCTTCCCGCCCCTGCATGGCATCCACGGCGGCCTCGGCGGCCGCCAGGGCGCTCGCCGCATCGCGCGCCAGCATCAGGAAGTTGCCGCCGCCCACGCACTTCACCATCCCGAAGCTCTCCTGCACCAGGAACTCGCCCTCCATCACCGGCACCCGCCAGAAGCGCTCGCCGCCGATGACCTTGCTGGCCTGGAAGCCGTCACCGAAGTAGCGGAGCGCCGACCCCACCTTTACGCGGTCCGGCGCACCGGGGAGGCCGTCGAAGCACGCGGTGGTCGGGCAGGTGAGGATGGTCTGCCCCACGCGCTCGATGAGCCGCTTGGCGAGTTCGTCCCGGGCCATCACCATGAGCAGCACGCTCACGCCGGGCCGGCCGTCGGGCGTCTCCGCGGGCTCGAGCGGGCGCTCGATGCCTGCCTCGCACTTGCACCCGATCACCGAAGTGGCGAACCCGGTGAGCTTCAGGGCGGCCTCGCGGGCCCAGCGCGGGCTGGCCGCGGTGATGACCAGCCGCGCGGCGCGCATGGTGAACGCCTCGGCGAAGGTGTCCTCGATCGTCACGCCGCGGAGCTGCATCAGCCGGCTCCCTGGGGCGCGTCGGGCAGGTCGGTGATCGCCCAGCCGTCAAACGGCACCGAGCTCCACCGGTTGAAGTGCTCCCGCACGCCGGGCACCACCGCGTCGTCATAGCCGGGCGCCAGGTAGAGCCGCCGTCCTGTCGGGGCCCGCCGGAGGTGTCCTTCCTCCACCACCAGCTCGCCCGCCTTGAACACGTACCGGGGTGAGGCGAACATCGCCGCGATGTCGTCCTGCCGGTCGTAGAGCGTGATGTCGGCATCGGCGCCAGCACCCAGGTGGCCCTTGTGATGGAGGCCGAGGAGGCGGGCAGGCCCCGCGCGCGTGATGATGGCGACCTCGCCCAGGGTGTACTCCCGTGCGAGGCCGTCCTGCAGCGCGCTCCCGGCCAGGAACTTCGGGTTGACCCGTGCGAGCGCCGCATCGCGCGCCCCCCGGTCCATCAGGAGCTGGATGAGCGACGGGTACGCGAGGAAGCTCCCGCCGTTCGGGTGGTCGGTGGAGAGCACCACCCGCCATGGATCGCTGGCAAGCAGGAAGAGCTCGAGCCCGACCGCCCACTGCAATGCCGCCACCGCGGCCTTCTCCCGGTACTCCAGCGGCACGATGCCGCAGCCGGTTTCCAGCTCGATGTCGATGTTGACCCACTTCCGGCCGCTCGACTTGTGGAGCAGGTACTCCACCGGGCCGTCGGCGGTGACGGTGGTGGCCGGGCCGAACATCACCTGGCCCACGTCCACGCTGAGCTCGGGATGCGTGTTGACCCACTCGATCAGCTCGCGTGCCCCCGACTTCCACCCGCCGCCTGCCCCGTAGGCGTGGAACTGGAGGTGGGTGAGGTGCGCCCGCCGTCCGGCCAGCGCACGCATGGTCTCGAGGGTGGTATCCACGTTTCCCGGCATGCCGAGGTTGTTGCAGTGCAGGTGGATCGGGTGGGGAAGCTGCATGGCATTGGCCGCGTCGGCCAGCGTCTCCACGATGGCCCGCGGCGTCACCCGCGAACTGCCCAGCGCATCATCGAGCCCGGTGATGTTCCGTTGCGGGGTCTTCCACGCTTCGCCCCCGCCCGGGTTCACGACCTTGATGGCCCAGGCACCCACCGACTGCATCAGCCACCCGGCGTAGTCGCGGGCCCGGTCGCGTTCGCCCTGGTCCACCAGGCGCAGCAGGTACTCGTCGTTCCCCATCAGCACGAAGAAGCCCGAGTCCACGCACGGCGTGTCGGCCATCTCCAGGTGGGCATGGCGCGCCGTCAACGGCGCGACCGCGGCGTCGAACACCGTGGTGTAGCCCAGGCCTGCGTAGCGGTAGCCGGTCGTGAATGTCGTGGGGATCGTCCCGCCGGTACCCGACCGGCCGCGATGGCCACCCGCCAGGAGCGGCGCTGGCGCAGGATGCGCGGCGCGCTCGTCGGGCAGGAGGCGGCGCCCGTGGTTGCAGGTGGAACTGGCCACGTGGCTGTGGATGTCCACGCCGCCCGGCATGAGGATGAGGCCGTGGGCATCCAGCGTGGGCGAGCCGGGCGGCAGGGATGCCACGATGCGCCCGTCGGCGATGCAGACGTCGCGCACCACGCCGTCCACGCCATTGGCCGGGTCGTACACCACGGCGCCGACGATCCGCAGTGAGCCGCTCATGCGGTGGCGCTCCGGAGGGCGTGCTCCACCACCTGGCCCAGCGCCGCGCATGTCGCGGCCGCCGAGCGGGCGCCATCGAGCACGGCGGCCACGTTGAGCGGCACGTCGTCGGCGCGATACACGGTGCCGCCCTCATGCACCCCGAGCACGCCGGTGTCAATGGCGACGCGCGCGCCGGGTGCCTCGCTCGCCCCGGGCCCGACGTACACCACGCGGCCCGCCAGTCGCGTTGCAACGGGGGGCACCGCCCGCCAGTCGCCGGCCACCAGCATGGCTTCGACTCCGCCCGCGGCCGTGCGCCGGTCGGCACCGGTGCGGTACTCGGGGAAGCCACTCCGGTAGGTGACGCCGAGCGGGTATCCCGCCTGCCAGGTCAGGAGAGCCTCGGCGCCATTGCGGTTTCCGCCATCGCGCAGGGTGAGGAGCGCGGCGCGCGTGGGCTCGTTCAAGGCCTGGGCGAGTGCGATGAGCGACTCGCTCCGCTCGGGCACCCGCGCCGGGTCGCCGTCCTCGGCCGGTGCGATGATGCCCACGTACCGGGCGCAGAGCAGGCGGCGCGAGGCATCGGCCAGGAAAGCCAGGTGGGCTGGCGGCGTCACCGTGCGTCCCATGGCGGCGGCTCGCAGGAGGCTCAGGGCGAGGAGCTCGTCGGCCGGCGCCATCGCCCCAGCGACATCGGCACCCTCGAGCAACCCGTCGGCCCCGATCCGCACGGCGATGACCTGGCGGCCAGCGCGGCCCCCGGCGATGTGCGTGCCGGCCCGGTCGATGATGCGCCGCTGCACGCATGGCAGTCGGTCGGGGCCCACGCCCCAGAGGAGGATGACGTCAGCCCGGTTGGCCAGCTCGCCCATCGTGGCTGCCGCCCGCCCGCGTCGCTGGCCCGCGACGATGGCCTGCTCGGCCGCGACCGAGGTGGCGGTCTCGATCTCCGCGCCGAGCGCGTCCGCGAGGGCAACAACGGGACGCATCGCCTCGATGGAGAGGCCGGGGGCCAGGCACGTCACCACGTTGCCATGGGCCGCCACGAGCAGGCCAGCGGCAACCTCGAGGGCAGCATCGAGCGATGCCGGCTGCCCGTCCACCAGGATCCGGTCCGGCACGGAGCCATGACCGAACCAGGCCCCCGCGTGCGGACACGCTCCCTCGACACGCACGGTGCCGCCCTCCACGTGCACCATCACCTCGCAGAGGAGGCCGCAGCCCAGCGAGGTCGCAGCCACGACGCGGCTCATGCGGCGCGCACCCGGTCGGCCTTGCGACGGAGCAAGGCGAGGCACTCCCCGGCGGTGCTGGCCGCAGCAAGGACGGTGCAGATGGGCGCCCCTGCAGGCACCGGGCTCCCGGTGGTCGGGATGTCCCGCACGTCGTCGTCCTGGAGCCACGAATCGGTGTTGCCCATGGTGCGGGCCTCCGTGGCGTAGACCACTGCCTTGCCGGTCACCCGCCCGCCTGGCCATGCCGGCAGGCTCGCCTGCCGGCCTTCCGAAGCCTCGGCGTGGCTGGTGAAGAGCGTGGTGCCCAGCGCCCGCTCGGCCAGCTCGGCCGACGCGGTCCACCGCGGGTTCACCTCGATCACCACGGCCTCGCCATGCCGTGCGATGAAGTCGATCCCGTTGAGCCCGCGCAATCCGAAGGCCCGTGCGAGGGCTCGCGCAGCAGCCAGCGCGGATGCTGCCAGCTCATCCTGGCGCGGCAGGACGTCCTGGCCGGCCAGGTTACCGCACCAGGTGAACCCGTGCGCGCCGAACGCTGCGTCGCCCACCAACTGCCGGGTCATGGTCACGGGCACCACGGCTGCGCCATCGGCCAGGAAGAGCAGCGAGCCAGGCACGCCCGCGACCTCCTCCTGCAGGTAGGTGTCATCTCCGGCCGCCTCGCATCCGGGCCATCGCGACACGCCGTGACCGCCGCCGCTCGCGCGCGGCTTCCGGAGGAGGGCCGGTCCTCCGGCAACGGCGGCGCCGACGACGCGGGCCCCAGGCAGGCCGCTTGACTCGAGCACCTGCGCCACGAGTTCAGGCTGCCGCGCGCGCCTCACCACCGCGCCACCATTGCCGAGCACCTGGCGTGACGTTCCGAGGACCTCGAGCACGCCGGGCGCGTTCTCCAGGTTTGAGGTCCAGGCCAGGTGCCGGCTCGACGGGGCGTGGTGCGCGAGGGCCCCGGCGTCGAACGGCGAGAGCGTGCGGTGGGCGGCGGGCACAGGTGCCGGCTCAACCAGGTCGCGATCGCCAAATGCATCGATGGTGGCCACTTCCAGCCCCGCCACGAGTGCCGATCGCGCGAGTGAACGCACCGAGTAGCCCACCGCGAGGATGTCCAGCATCAGTGCAACCCGAGGTGGCGGCGCGCCTCGGCCGGGGTGATCACGTAGAGGTGGTCAAGGACAGTCCCGCTGGCCTCGCGGAGGCGGAGGCGTTCCACCAGGGCGGCATGGCGCCCGCCTGCGAGCCCATCGGCGAGCAATGCCGCGCCCTGCGCTCCCTGCCTGGCGTGGTTCGCGATCCCGGTGAGGGCCCGGACCGGGCCGATGTCACCCAGGGCATGCGACAGCCGTTCGCGCACCGCCGGGTCTGACGCGATGCGTCCCGACACCAGCACCTCACCAGCGCGTGGCGCCGACACCTGGAGCTGCCGGGCGGCCTTGATTGCGCCTTCGATGAACGCCTCGAACCCTGTAGAAGCTGAATCCCGCGAGGCCTCCGCGATGGTGCTCACCCCGCCATGGAAGAGCATCGCCTTCGTGACCCGTCCCGCGAGGCACGCCACCTCGGCGTCCATCGCCCCACAGGCCTGCCACCCGATCGGGCCCGAGCTGCCCCCGATGCCATCGACGACCTGGCCTCCCTGCACGGCAAGCGCTGCGGTGAAGGCACCACCAAGCTCCAGCAGGATGAACGCGGTGTCCTGCGGCTGTCCGCCGAACCGCGCGGCCTGGTCCGCAATGCCGAGCGCGGCAGCACACAGCTTGTCCGCCGTGCCCAGGTCGATGCGGTTCACTTTCCGGTGTGCCGGGACCGTGTCCAGGTGGATCACGCCGGGAAGGAAGACCATCGGCAGTCCCCGGCTTGCCAGCGCACGGCTCAGGGCTCCGAGGCCGCCGATGCCGCCCACGGTTCCCGGCGACGCCAGGAACGCCAGGCGGATATCGGCGTCGGACGCCTCTGCGGCCCGCTGGAGCGGGAGGCCGTACCCCGACGGTCCCACCACGAGGTCGGGTGTGCCATCCACCCGAAGCGAATCGGCAAAGGCGTCGGGATCGGCCGTCACGCGTGAGGTGGGCCATGACTCGTCCCGCACCAGGCGTCCGTTCTCCAGGCCGCAGACGTCGATGGTGACCGTGCCCGGGTCGATGCCAATGACCCGCGGCATGGCGCGCTACTCCCGGGCGGCCACGAGCTCGCGCGCGACGTCGGCGATCGCCTCGGCGTCGAGCGTGAGGTCGTTCCGCGTGAACAGCCTGGCCACGCACGCCTTGTGCAGCTTCGTCTTGAAGCTGCCCACCCCGAAGGCACCGAAGCAGCGGATGCCAGCTCGCTCCTTGTCGGCGTCACCCACCTCGATGCCCTCGATGCCCAGTGGGGGTGCTGCGTTCAGGTCCACGGCGACCTTGAGCGACCCGTGTCCCTGCCATGCCGCGCGTGGCACCATCTGCACCGCTGCCGGACCGGCGTTGAGGAGGATGTCCGCACCGTCCAGGAGTGGCGGCAACGCGGCCGGGTCGGACAGCACCATGGCCTCCACCTGCACGCTGAAGCGCGCACTGATGAGCTGCCGTGCCTTCTCACCCTGCTCCGGCTTCCTCGACGTGACCAGCACCGCTGCCCCCGCGCGTGCCATGAGCCCTGCCGCTCGCTGCCCCACCGGCCCGGTCCCCGCCAGGATCACCGCCCGCTTTCCCTGCAGGGTGCCGAGCACCTGCTCGATGCGCGTCACCGCAGCCACCGCCGTGGTGTTCGAGCCGTTCGAGTCCAGCATGACCGAGACGGTGAGCGGCTTGAACATGGCGTCGAGGGCCATGGCATAGAGGCCCTCGCCTGCGCTCATGTTGTTCCCGCCGATCCAGATTGCCGTGTCCTTCAGGTTCTTCACGCCGCGGGTGAAGATGCAGCCATACACGAGGTCGCGGACGTCTCCCTCTGCCACGCCTCCATAGGACATGACATTGTCGACGCCCGCATCGTACGCGACCACCTGGTCGAACACGCTGGGGAGGCGGGAGCTGTCGAGCTGGAGCAGGAGCTTCTTCATCCGGGTCGTGGATCCTGGGGTGTGGGCCTTGAAGGGCAACGGGGGGCGCTCCCAACCGCGGACCGCCCCCCGGTGCTGGAACTGGTGCTGCGGGGCTCAGCCTTCCGCGTTGCTCGCGAACGGGTGGCGTGCCGCCTTGTACTTCGCCAGCACGTCATCCACCGACGGCTGGTTCTTCATCGCCCGCTCGATGGCTTCCTTGGTGGCACGGTGGTTGAAGTCGTAGATCTTCTTGTCATCCGCCGCCTGCCAGTGGATGAACACCCCCACCAGGATCACCAGGTCGTCCACCTTCGCCTTCGGGATCACACCGGACGCGACCGAATCCATCACCGCCCGCGCCACGGCCGCCTGGGCCGGCCCGAACATCTGGACCGCCTGCTTGGCACCCTTGATGGTGACCTTGTTGAAGAGGACAGTGTCAGGCTTGCACGGCAGGTTCGGCGTCACCACGGCGAGCAGGGTGGTGAACCCGTCCGTGTTCCGCGAGAGCGCCTGGGTGAACGCCTGCCCGGCCGGCCCCGACTTGGACCCGATGATGAGGTCGATGTGCGCGATCTCGTTGCCATCACCGACCAGCGATTCACCGAGGGAGTAATCCGCTGCCATTGCAACCTCCAGAGACGGTTGAACCACACGAGGGGACTACTGCATGACGTGCAAGGGAAGAGCAGCTTTGGCCGTAGACCCTCCTGGCCGGGGCAGTCCCGCTGTGTCCGGCGGGTAGCTCGCAGGACGCCTAGTATGGATGCCCCTCGGAAGGGTGTCAAGCCGCGATAGCTGTTGGCGTGACACTGCCACCACTCAGTGTCCTCGCTGTCCCCTCGTCGGGACGACTGTTCTGTGCTGCTCCTCGCCAAACGCCTGCCATACAATCACTTCCAAACTGGCACGTCGCTCGCCCCTTGCCACCACGGCGACACGAACCTGACAGTCGCCTACCACATTTCGTGAGGTCCACATGCGTACTGCCCTGGCGGGAACGATGCTGGTTGGCGCCCTCGCCGGCGCCGCCCCCCTGGCTGCGCAGGTCGAGGCAGCCGTCATCATCCATGAAGGGCCGGTCGCAGTCGCGGCCCGTATCGGGCACGCCGACCTCCACCGCGCTCCGTACGTCGTGCGCGGCGGGTACGTGGTTGCCTGGGGCAACCGGGTCGCGCGGGTCATTCGGGTGCAGCCGGTGCGCTACCGCGGCCACCATTGGTGGAAGCGGTACGGCTACCGCCCCACCACCCTCTGGTTCGATGGCTACCGGTTCTACGACCGGCCCTTCCGCCGGTACGACCTGCGCGAGGTCCTGGTATTCGAGCGGCGCGGGCACTACGTGATGGCGGGAGACTTCTACCGGACGCACCGGTACCTCGGTGACGAGCCGTGGTACTTCGACGATGACTATCACGATCGCGGCCGGCGCCACGACCATCGCCGCGGAGATTGGGGCGACTGACCCTGTCGCGCCTCCCTGGTGCTGGATCGCCCTGATCCGGGTCGGCGCCCCCAGTACGGCAAGGCCCCCACGCTCGTGGGGGCCTTGTCTTTCCTGCTGCTCGCCCAGGCTGGCCGCCGTGTCAGGTGATGCCCCACTTCCGCATGACCGCCTCGACGAACCACTCCCACCCGGCCAGCATCCGGTACTGCTCGGGGGTGGCGCCCGCGAGCCGCTCGACCCGGCGTCGAAGGGTCCAGACATCGCACTGCAGCCGGGCCGCGGCCTGCGCCGTGGTGAGCCGCGTGTTGCCGGCTCCGGTGGCGAGGTGAAAGGTCTCGCGCCAGTCGGTGGCGGTGAGCGGTGACACGGCGCGCAGGCGGCGCGCCAGCCAGCGATCACCGGGTGACAACCGGGCCAGCAGCCCCTGTGGCGGGCGGGACGCCAGGGCCAGCACCAGTGAGGCGGCGAGATCGGGGCGTCCGGCGCGCGATGCGATCCAGCCGGCCACCTGGTCGGCGTCGGGGGCGGGCCGGCCGCGCACCGCATCCTGTCCCAGCACCGCCATCGGCACGGCATCGTCTGCCCGGCGCCACACGAAGGCGGGCGTCCCACGGAGTCCCTGGAGCGCGGCATCCAGGGCGGCCGGTGCGCCACCCGCCCGCTGCACCATCACGACCGGCACCCAGGGTGCCTGGCGTGCCGCCTCGACCACCATGGCGAGGTCCGGCCGCTGGGCGAGCTCGACCACGAAGAAGCTGCCGAGGGGTGGACTCGCCACCTGCCCCCCGACGTCGGTGTATGGAGGGGTGACCAGTCCCAGTGGGTGGACCCGCGGCGATGGCGCTGGAGGGCGGTTCATGGCGGCTCCACGATACGGCGCGTGGCGCAGTGCGTCAAACGGGCGACGGCCGGGGTGCGAGTCCCGGCGGTATAGCTTTCGCTCGTGCATCCCGCCCGCGACCACCACCTCCCTCCCGATCCCGAGGCGTTCCGGCACGCAGCGCACCCCCGCGGCCGCGTGGTTGTCATCGCGCCCACGCGGGCCGCCTGCGAGACGATCGAGCTGGCGCTCGGCCTGCACCTCGACACACTCCTGGAGCGGGAGCACGGCACCGACCTGCGCGCATGGGCGGCAGGGGGGCTGGGCTTCGGGATCGTGGCCGGTACCGGCGTGGGGAAGACCCTCGGCATTCGCCCGATTGCCGAGACGATCCTGGGCGAGCCGCTCCGTGTGGGGGTGGTGAACCGCGAACGCGAAGCCACGCCGGAGACGCCGTCATGGAACGTGGTCATCGTGACCACGGGCATCGCGCGTCGCTGGTTCCAGGACGACCTCATCACCAACCGCGACACCCTCGTCGTGGACGAGATCCACCAGACCTCGGCCGAACTCGAGCTCTGCCTGGCCCTCGGGAAGCGCGCACGGTGCCGCTTCATCTGGCTCAGCGCCACCGTCGACCCGGCGTTCTACGCCCGGTACCTCGACTCGGCCAACGTCCTGGTGACGCGCGCGTTCGACCCGGCGCTCCGGGCGCGCGTCGAGGTGCTCCCGCAGGTGCCCGAGGAGTTCCTCAACGAGAAGTACCTGAAGCGCGTCATTCGGGACCAGCGTGGTGTTGCGGTCTTCGTGCCCACCCGGGCCGAGGTGGAGAAGCTGGCAGGCGAGATCGGCAGCCAGTGGCAGCGGCTCACGACGGCCTTCTACCACGGCGGTGAGCCGATTCGCGTGATCCGCCCATTCCTCGAGGGCGAGGTGCAGCGTCCGTTCCTCCTCGCGATGACGGCCGCCGGGCAGTCGGCCCTCAATGTGCGCGGGCTCGACACCGTGGTGATCTACGACGCCCGCTATGCCAACAAGGTTGATCGCGGCCGGAACGTGCTGCACCGGCTCTACCTCGGGGCGAACGAGATCCTGCAGATGGCCGGCCGGGTGCATGGCCGCGTGGCCGGGGGCGAGGTCACGATCCTGAGCGACCGCAAGCTGGCCTTCGAGCAGCTGGTGCCGACGCCGCCGGAGTTCCAGCTGGCGGGCGATGCGGAGCGGGTGGCGGTCACCTGCGCCGCGCTGGGCGTGGATGCGACCGAGCTGGACCTCCCTGTGGCGCTCGACCGCACGGCGTATCGCCGCGCCCTGGCGCTGCTCACGGCACGCGGCCTGGTGGAGGAAGGCCGCCTCACGGCCTATGGCCGGGAAGTGGAGGCCATGCCGGTGGAGCGGCCCTGGGGTGAACTGCTGGTCCATGCCGACACGTTGCTCACCCCGGTGGTGGCCGTCTGTGCCAGCATCGACTCGCTGCACCGCATGACCCGGGAGGAGCGTGACCTGCACGGCGCCCTGGTGAATGGGAGCGACCACCTCACGGCGTACAACCTCTACGCCGAGGCGGTGAACCAGGTCGGCACGCTGGGTGAGGTGTACGGGCTTCCCCGGCACGTCTTCAACGAGGAGGAGCTGGCGACGTGGGCGGAGCGGCGCGGTGTGCTCGTCAAGGCTATCGAGGATACGGCACTCGGCATGGCGTCGGTCTACCGTGCCCTGGAACTCCCGCTGCCGAAGGTGCTGCCGTATGCGGGCAAGGACCTGCGGCAGCAGTGGGTCACGCTGCTCGCCCGCATCATGCCGCTCGACCTGGTGATGGACGAGCAAACCGCAGACGGCCAGGAAGCGCGGATCTCGCGCAGCTCGGTGGCAGGGAGCTGGGGCGCCGTGGCGGGCTCCCTGCGCTTCTTCGCCGACCGGTTTGGCCGCGCGCGCGCGGGCATCGAGGGGACCACCATTCCCTACGACGTGGTGCGCGACCACGCGACGTGGGGGAAGCCTGCGGTGGTCGTCGCCGGCCCCCGCAAGCACATGCACCTCGTCACCAGGCGCCGGCTCGACTACCACGGGTTCCACCTCGAGAACGTCGAGGAGGAGATCGATGGCGAGGTGCCGGCGGAGCTGCGCGAGGCCGCACGCGGCGCGCTGGCCGACGCACTCCTCGCCGGGGACACGCCGCATCCCGACCAGGGGCGCATCCGCCGGGCGAACCACGAGCTGGACGAACTCTGGCGACGCTCGGGAGGCAGCCTGGCGGCGGCCAGCCGGGACGCAGTGCGCGCCCACCTCCTGGGGCAGCTGCAGGACGTGACGAGCTGGGAGGGCTTCCTGCGCCAACGGCTCCGCCTCGAGGTGGAGGCCACGGTGCCGGATGACGTGCGCACCGCACTCGCGGCCCTTCCCGGCGCCGTGCACCTGCATGGTGATGCCGCACCGCTCACCTACGAGGTCCTGGACGGCGCCGGCATAGCCCGGCTGCACCTGCGAGAGGGGCAGGCACGCCGGCTGCGCCCGCAGGAGCTGCCCAACCTCGACCGACCGCTCCACTATGCCATCACCCGCACGAGACAGGAGCCTGCGGTGGGCGCCACACTGGCTGAGGCGCTGCGCGCCCTGCGCACGGAGCCGCGCGAGACGGAGGGACGCAACCGGCATGGGGAGGAGGGCGGACGAGGCCGGCGGGATGCCCGCCCGCATCGAGGTGGCCACCGGGGCGGTCCAGGGGACCGGGGCGGCAGGAGCGGCGGGGGCGGCAAGGGGCGCGGGGGCAGGGGCCGCGGTGGGCGGGGCCGGTGGCGCTGAGCGTTGTTGCGGCACTGCTGCTCGTGCAGGTCCTCTTTGCCGCACTCGCCATCGCGGGACGTTACGTACTCCCCGAGTTCCCGGCAGGCCTCCTCATCACGGTGCGCGTCGTGGGAGCCGGCCTCACGCTTGCGCTGGTGAACCTGGTGCGCGGGGGCCCCTGGGTCAGTGACGGGCGCGACCTCAGGGCGCTGGCCGTCCTGGGCGGGCTCGGCATCGCCGCCAACCAGTCGCTCTTCCTCTTCGGGCTCAAGCACACCACGGCCATCAACGCCACCATCCTGGTCACCACGGTCCCGGTGTTCACCGTGCTGGGCTCGGTCCTGCTCCGGCGCGAGCCGCCGTCGTTGCCAAAGTTCGTGGGTATCGCGCTCGCGGCCGCCGGCACGGTCTACCTCATCGGGCCCGACCGCATCACGCTGGATCCCGATGTGGCCCTGGGGAACCTCCTCATCGTGATTGGCATGGTCTGCTACGCCGCCTACTTCCTGCTGGCCAAGCCGCTCATGCACCGCTACGACGCCATCACCGTGACCACGATCGTCATGCTGTTCGCCATCATCGGCGTGCTGCCACTGGGACTGGCGGCGCTGCGCGGTTTCGACCTCGGTGCCGTGCCCGGGCGCATCTGGGGATGGGTGGCGTTCATCGTGATCGGGCCCACCATCCTCACCTACCTCCTGAACATCTGGGCCCTGCGGCGCACGTCGTCGAACATGGTGGCGGTGTTCATCTACCTCCAGCCGGTGCTGACCGCCATGGTCGCCCCGAGACTGCTGCAGGGGGAAGCGGTGACCACCCGTGCGGCCCTCGCCGCCGTGGCCATTTTCCTCGGGCTGGCCACCGTCATCTGGGCGGAGCGGGGTTCCAGAACGGAAGCCGTCCGGGTGGTCGCCGACGAGTAGCCCAGGCGGCTGGGCAGTCCCCAAGTGTCGCCTGTCAAAGCAGATGCGCCTCGGGCGTCCCTTCTGTGGAGCCGATGCGCGGGCGGGCCAGTTGGCCCTTCCGTAGCGGAATGAAACCACCACACCCCAAATTGCGTATCTTGAGCCATGACTGAGGGATCCAGCTCCACCACAGCGCCGTCGGTCTTCTCGCCGCTTGCCAAGGCCCTCCTCGATGGATTTACCGAGGGGGTCATTGTCTTTGATGCCAGCGGGCGGGTTACCTACTCCAACCAACCGGCGCGTGATGCCACCCGCGGCCTCGACCTGGGCGGCAACGCGCGCGACCTGCTGCCCGCGCTCTCCACCCTTGGTGGCCGGCTCCGGCCACTCCGTGTGGGGCACCTGGAGCTGGGCGAGGCCGTGTTCATCCCGGGGGTGTCCGGCCCCACGACGTTGGCCGAGCGGGAGAAGGAGGCTATCGTGAAGATGCTGGACGCAAACAACTGGAAGTTGGCGGAGACTGCCCGGAATCTCGGCATCAGCCGCACGACCCTGTGGCGGCGGCTGAAGGCATACGGGCTCCACCGGGACGGCCGCACCAAATGGGCGCAATCCTCGCCACGCTGACCGCAGTACTCGTCCTCCACCGAGCCCCACCCGACACCATCAATCCGTTTGCCAGCGCCGCAACCCGGGCGCTGGTCGAGCGCGCCATGGAGCGGCAGCGTGGCCAGGATTCGCTGGTGCGCGACTACACCGCGGTCCTGCGCTATCGCCTCACCGTGTCGCTGGGCCGCCGGCGCTGGGGCCGGAGCGCGCCGGCGTCGGTGGAGGAGCAGGACGTGCGGGTCGAGTGGGCCGCACCAAACGACATCCGGGTGGAGGTGCTGGGCCGCCGGGCGCGCGCCCTCTCACCCGAACTGGGCCGCGAGAGCTGGAGCATCTGGGACCGGCCATGGTTCGTTCCCCGCGGGCTCAGCGACTCCATCCGCATCTTCAGCGACGAGTTCCCGGCGATCGCCCCGCTGCACCCACTCGCCGCGGACGGGCCGCAGTGGTACCGGTACGAACTCACCGACAGCGCCGCGATGACGCTGCCGAACGGCAAGCGGATCAAGGTGCTGGCGGTGGACGTGACGCCGGCCCGCGAGGGCCCCGCACTGGTGGTGGGACGACTCTGGCTCGATGCGGCCACCTCCGAGACGGTGCGCTTTGCCTTCCGCTACGTGGGGAAGGGCCTCTGGGTGGCCCCCGAGGGGGAAACACGCAAGGACTCGTCGAACGCGCGGCGCGCCAATGGCATCATCAACCGGCTGTTCACCCTCGACGTGGACCTCGAGTACGGGCTGCAGGATGGGCAGTACTGGATGCCCTGGCGCCAGACCATCGCGGGACGCGTGTCCATCCCGCTGGTGAGCGACCTGGTGATCCCGTTCGAGGCCGTCACCACCTTCCGCAACTACGAGATCAACACCGGGCACGTGCCTGCGTTCACGCTCGAGGCGCCGGTGGCGGGCCTGTCGCGCGACAGCGCCCTGGCCCGCTGGCGGGCCCGGCAGGACACCTTGCGCAAGGCGCGCCGCAGCGGCGAGGTGCCCGACAGCCTCTGGGCGCGCGACTACGCCGGCTTCTGGCAGGACGGCCGCTTCGAGGTGCACCGGCCCTCGAAGGATTCGCTGGCCCGCTACCAGGGCTGGGGCGACTCGCTGCAGCTGGGTGCTGGTCCGGACGACAAGGACCGGGTCCGGGACATCGAGGGCGAGCTGGGCCGCATGGCAGAAAGGCTTCCGGGCGACCTGACCGGCGACCGACCGGTCCGCTTTGCCATGCAGCGCCCGGGCGACCTCGTGGGCTTCAACCGGGTACAGGGCTGGTCGCTGGGTGCCGGCATCGGGGTGAAGGTGCCGGGGGTGAGCTTCACCGATGCCTACGGCACGATCCGCTATGGCTTCAGCGACCAGCGCGTGACGGGGCGCCTGGGCGTGATCCGGAACGGGCCGGGATGGAAGCTCACGGTGGACGGCTACCACGACATCGTGGACCAGGACCCGGTCTCGCCCGGCCGCAACCTCGCGAACAGCGTGAATGCAGCCTTCACCACGCACGACAACGCCGACTACATGGCGGCCACTGGTGGCGGCGCGCGGCTGCAGCTGCCGTGGACCGAGTCGCTCGAGTTCCAGGTGGGTGCCAGCGTCGAGGAGCAGTTGAGCGTGGCCCGTGAGGCACGCTCGGGACTCAACGACTTCTTCGGCGGCACCGGCGTGATGCTGGAGAACACGCCGGTCACGGAGGGCACCTTCGTCGGCGCCCGCGCGGGGCTGAGCCACCGCGGCACCTTCCGCTGGGCCGTGCATGCCGACCTGCTCGCCGGTGCCGGGACCGAAACCGGGCGGCTCTGGGGCGAGGCCCGTTATGGCGTGGGGCGGTCGTCTGGCGCCACCCTGCGTGCCAAGGCCGGCATCGCCTCGTCGCCGGCCCTGCCGCAGATGGAGTTCCGCGTGGGCGGACAGCAGACGGTTCGCATGTACGACTACGGGCTCCAGCATGGGCAGGCGTTCTGGGCGGCACAGCTCGACGTCGTGCCGCTGGGTGGATGGTTCCGTCCCGTGGCCTTCGCCGACGTGGGCTGGGCCGGTAACGCGGAGCACTTCGGCGAGTCACCGCTCGTGGGCGTGGGGCTTGGCGTGTCCCTCTACAGCAAGCTCTTCCGCATGGGCGTGATCCGCTTCGACCTGAGCCGCGGCCTCTCGCCCGACCATCCCACGCTCCGGTTCGACATCGTCTTCCAGGCGGTGCGGTGAAGCGCGGGATGCGCCTCCCGGTCGCCGCGGCGGTCGCACTCGTCATGCTCCCGGGATGCAGGAGCGCCAGGTCGGCCGGCCAGGTCTCGGCCGAGTGGACCAGCGCCGACACCACGATCGGTTCCGGGAAGCTGGCCCAGGCCGCCACGGCGACCTGGTGCCCGCAGTCGGGCATCCTCATGCTGGTGGCGAGTGGCGCCGACACTGGCGTGGCGGTCCGGTACCGGTCCGATGCGATTCGCGGCGGCGAGTACCCGGTGGTGGACACGACCTCCACCCGCCAGCCGGCGGGGATCGTGGCCCTCCGCCTTCCGCAGGCGACCAGGCTCCTCGCCTTCAGCAGCGACTCGGGGACGCTCACCCTCGATCCCACCGACGGCGCCCTGGTCTCGGGCCGATTCCAGGCCTGGTTCCGCGAACCTGGCACCGGGGTGCCCGTCGCGCTGGCCGGGCGGTTCACCCGTGTGGCGGTGACCCCGGAAGCGCCAGGATGCGAGGCCGCCCTCCGGCCCACTGCATCCCCGCAGTAACTTCCGGCATGCAGAACGGGACCTACTTCCGCCGAGGCTTCGGGCTCAAGGGCGCCATCGAGGGCCAGTTGAGCGCCGACTACCACAGTGGCGTGGTGGACGCCCTCCGGGAGCACGGGAACACGCTCGCCGTGGGACCGCTCACCTTCCGGCTCGCGCGCGAATTCGGCTTCTGCTACGGTGTTGACCGCGCCGTCGAGTACGCGTACGAAACCCGCCACAAGTTCCCCGGCCGGCGGCTCCTCCTGGTGGGGGAGATCATCCACAACCCGCACGTGAACCGGAAGCTGGAGCTGATGGGAATCACCTTCCTCCAGCACGGTGCGGATGGGGAGTTCGACTTTTCGGGCGTGCGGCCCGATGACGTGGTGATCCTGCCGGCCTTTGGCGTGACCATTCGCGACTTCGAGCGCCTGCGTGCCATCGGGTGCGTGATGGTGGACACCACCTGCGGCTCGGTGCTCAACGTCTGGAAGCGGGTGGAGGGGTATGCCCGGGACGGCTTCACCGCGGTGATCCACGGGAAGCACTACCACGAGGAAACCAAGGCCACCGCCAGCCAGGTGGACCGGCACCCCGGCGGGAAGTACCTGGTGGTGTTCGACATGGCCGAGGTGCGCGCGGTGTGCGACTTCATCGAGCAGGGCGGGGACGCCGGCGAGCTCGCCCGGCGCTTCGCCGGGAAGCACTCGCCGGGGTTCGACTTTGCCCGCGACCTCGAGCGGGTCGGCGTGGCCAACCAGACCACGATGCTGTCGAGCGAGTCGCTGGCGATTGCCGCAGAGATTCGCGCCAGCATGGAGCGCCGGCATGGGGCGGAGGCGCTGGCGGCCCACTTCCGGTCGTTCGACACGATCTGCTCTGCCACCCAGGAGCGGCAGGATGCCGTCCTCCGCCTGCTGGAGGAGCCCCTCGACGTCATGGTGGTCGTGGGCGGCTACAACTCCAGCAACACCTGCAACCTGGCGGCGCTGGTGCACTCCCGCGAGGTCCCGGTGTTCCACATCGAGGATGCCGCCGGGGTGGAGCCGGCCAGCGGCACCATCCGCCACCGCGACGTGCGTACCCGCCGGGAGGTGGAGACGGCCCGGTGGCTGGGTGCGTCCCGCATCATCGGCATCACCGCCGGGGCCTCCACCCCGAACAACAAGGTGGGCGAGACCATCGCGCGCATCTGTGCGTCCGCCGGGCTGGCGGACGAGCTGCAGGCCGTCCTTACCGCAACAGCATCCGCGCCACCGCCACCAGCGTAAGCGGCGCACTCCCCTCGGCGCGGTTGTTCGCGATCACCCACGCGGGGAGCCGGAGGGCCAGCGCGGTGCGGATGAGGTTCACAAGGTCTGCTCGCAACGCCGGCTGCGCATCCTGGATCCGGTCGTACGGCGCAAACGCCTCCACGGCATCCTCGTAGCTCCGCCCGGGGCGCAGCAGCGCCCGGCAGAGGAGGAACGGCCCCGTGAGCACATCCGGCAGCGTGAGCTGCTCCCCGATCGACGGCATCCGCGTCCACGAGTTGAACACGTGCGCCACGCCGTGTTCCCGGAGCACCGCGAAGTAGGGCGGCTCCAGGAACTCGGGGTTGCGCACCTCCACGGCCCACGGGGCGCCGCGGGGCAGGGCACTGAAGAACCGGTCGAGGCGCTCGGCGAATGCTGCCGGGGACAGCGCCCCCGGCCCATGCTGCGGTATGGCCTGGAACTCGAACACGAGCGGGCCGGCGTGGCCGGCGAAGCTCGCCTGCATGGGGTGGTAGACCATCTCGAGGAAGTACGCCGGGTCGAGGAAGTGCGGGTTCTGCTGGCCGGCCCGCGCCCGGTCCTGCACCCTGGTCCAGGTGTGCACCGTGATGGCCTGCCACACCTTGCTGACGCAGGGGAAGCCCGGCGGCAGCGAGTCGTTCCAGGCGCGGAAGGTGGCCTCGGTGGGCGGACCGTAGAAGCTCGAGTCGATCCCGACAGTGCGGAAGAGGGGGAACCGGGCGTACTCCCCCAGCATCGCGGCCGATGCGCCCCGCTCCCGGTACTCCCTGTGATAGACCAGCCCACGCCAGCCCGGGTAGTTCCAGGAGGAGGTGCCCAGCCGGATCGAGGCCGGAATCGAGGCGGCGAGCTGCGCCAGCTCCTCCGGGGAGGGCGCTGCGTCCCCGCCTTCAGGGTGCGGCGGGGACGATCCTGAGGACGCTTCCGGCGGTAAGGACATAGAGTTCCCCAGCGTCATCCTCGCCAAAACTGAGTACGGCCTCGTCCGGCGCGAGCGCCGTCTCCTGCCGGGCCGTGGCGTCGCCCCCCTGGTAGCGGAACGTCCGGATCCACCCGCCGCAGTAGTCGGAGTAGAAGTATGTCCCCTGCAGGGCCGGCATGGCGGAACCCCGGTACACGAAGCCGCCCGTCACGGAGCAGCCATCGCCCCGGCCGTATTCCAGCACCGGCAGGGTGAGCCCGCCCATGTCGCAGCCGGTCGCGGGCTCGAAGCAATGCAGCCCCTCCATCACATTCCAGCCGAAGTTGGTGCCACGTCCCGCGCCATTGCTGGCGGCGACCACGTTCACCTCTTCCCAGGCATCCTGCCCCACGTCGGCAACGTACAGGTCGCCGGTCGCCCGGTCGAAGCTGAACCGCCACGGGTTCCGGAGGCCGTAGCTCCAGATCTCGCCGCGTGCGCCGGCCTCGCTGGTGAAGGGATTGCCAGCGGGGATGGTGTACCCGCTGGCCCCCGACACGTCGAGTCGCAGGATCGACCCGAGCAGGTCAGCGCGCGACTGGCCGGTGGCATCGGGGTCACCGCCGCCCCCGCCGTCCCCCCGGCCCACATACAGGTAGCCGTCGGCGCCGAACACGAGTGCCCGCCGTTGTGGTTGGAGCGGGGCTGTGGCACCACGAGCCGGATGGTGCCGGAGCCCGGGTCGGCGACGTTGGGGTCGGCGCTTATGATGAACGACTCCAGGACGTTGTCCCCGTCCAGGTTGCTGTAGCTTACGAAGAACCGGCCGTTGGTGGCGTAGTCGGGGTCGAAGGCGAGACCCAGCAGCCCCTGCTCGCCGCTGTCCCGGATGCGGGACTGGATGTCGAGGAAGGGCGTGTCGAGGAAGGCCCCGGCGGCATGGATGCGAACCACGCCGCGCTTTTCGGCAATGAAGAGCCGGGCATCGCCTGGCGGCGCGGTGAGCATCACGGGACTGTCGGCGGCGCCAAGCGGCTGCAGGGCGAGGGCGACCGGGTCGGGCGTGTCGTTGCCGTCGCCCGAGCTGCACGCACCGGCCACGAGCGCCATGGCAGGAAGGACCAGTCGGAGGATCGTGCAGTGACGCATCGGCATGTGGCACTCCGTCGTGAGAATCCCGGCCCCACGTCGCGAACCGGCAGGTGCGTGGCCTGATGCAAATGCGCGCCGCGTGGTTCCCCGCCGGTGGTGGACGCGAGCCCATCGAGTTCCGCACCGTCCCGCGCCCCAGCCCGGGTCCGCATGAGGTCCGGGTCCGGGTGCACGCCTCGGCCATCAACCGCGCCGACCTGCTCCAGCGCCGCGGAGGCTATCCCGCACCGCCCGGATGGCCCAGCCAGGTCCCGGGCCTCGAATACGCCGGGATCGTGGAGGCGCTGGGGCCCGGCGTGTCCCGCTGGCGCGAAGGTGACCGCGTCATGGGACTGGTGGGCGGCGGGGCCCAGGCCGAAACCGTCGTGGTGCACGAACTCGAGGCCATGCCGTCGCCTCGCGGGCTGAGCGATGCACAGGCTGCCGCAATTCCCGAGGCATTCATCACCGCCTGGGACGCCCTGGTGCACCGCGCGCGGGTGGTCCCGGGCCAGCGGGTCCTCGTGCACGCGATTGGCAGCGGCATCGGCACCGCGGCGGTGCAACTTGCGCGCCTGCTCCAGGTGCACATCATCGGCACGTCGCGGACACCAGCAAAACTCGAACGGCTGCGTGAAATGGGCCTGCACGAAGCCATCGACACCAGTGGCGCTTCGTTCGGCACGCAATTGTCCGAACCGGTGCATGCGATCATCGACTCACTTGGCGCACCGGCCCTCGCGGAGAACCTTGCCGCACTCCACCGCGGAGGCCGGCTCGTGCTGCTGGGCATGCTGCAGGGAAGTCAGGGCGACATTGACCTGGGTGTCGTGCTGCGGCAGCGACTCGAGATCGTGGGCACCGTGATGCGGTCCCGCGGCCATGAGGAGCGCGTGGCGACCGTCGCCGACTTCACGGAGCGCGTCCTCCCGTACTTCTCGCTGGCCCCCGGGCCGGGTGTGGCGCGCCTGGCGCCCGTGGTGGACGCCATCCTGCCGATGGACGAACTGGAGCGTGCGCACGAGCTGGTGGCGTCCAACGCCACGTTCGGCAAGGTGGTGGTGAGCTGGTAGGTGCGGCTCTGGCTGCCTCAGCCGCAGCGGCCCCATCCGCAGTGGCGGCAGGAGGCGCATCCGGAGGCTCGGACCACCGGACCGGCGCATTCGGGGCACACGCGGATGTTGTTGCTTACAAAGGGGTTGCCCTGCTTGAAGACCGTGGGCTGAAGCTGCGGCGAGGCCATCACGTGCTCCGGGAGGCGGCGAGCTTCAACCTACCGAATAAACACCGAAAGTCAATGTGCGTTTTCGTGCTTGCGCGCCCTACGGTCTGCGCCGGCGTCTCGCGGCGGCGTGTTCGAGCGGTGCGGCGAAGTCATCGTCTTCGGCGGGGTGCCACGTCAGGTCAAGTGCCAGGAACAGGGTGTGGGAATACGGGTAGAAGGCCACTGGCGTCGCCAGGAGCAACCCGATGGTGCTGAGCTGCAGGAAGCGCCAGGGAATGGCGGGCCAGCTCAGGGTGATCACCAGGAGCCACCACACGCTGAACACCACGTCGATCGCGACCAGTCCCACGAAGTAGGCACCCAGCCAATAGCCCTGCTCGCCGCGCTCGAAGGTGAGCCCGCAACTCGGGCAGGCGGGCACCATGCGGAACCAGGTGACGAACACCGGACCGCCGCCGCAGTGCGGGCAACGGAGTCGCAGGGCGCGTGCAATGCGGGCGCGAATCATGGCTGCGGGAGGGCGAGTGCGAGCCAGCCCTCGAGGTCGGTGAGCCGGGCTTCGTGGCCAACGTCGGCGTAGAGCGCATGCCAGGCTCCGGGGTACTCCCGGAGCGTGACGCGGCCCGGCTGCGCCCGGGCCAGGCGCTGGCTTCCATCGATGGACACCATCTGGTCGTCGGTACCATGCTGCAGCAGCACGGGCTCCCGGAAGGCTTCACTGTCGCGATGGATGCGTGCCCGGGTGCTGAGCGTTTCCGTGGCGAGGCGCGCCGACGCCCATCGATGAAAGAGGGGATCGTCCCGGATGGCCTGCCGCACCGCCGGGTCGTGCGCCACCTTCGCCAGGTCGAGCGCGGTCTGCCACCGGAAGCGGGGCCATGCGCGCGAGAGTGCGCGGGCCAGTGCCAGGAGGATCGGTGGGGTGCCGATCGTGCCGAGTGGCGGTGCCGACGCGGCGACGGCCTGCACCACGCCGGGATGTTCAAGGGCGTAGTCGAGCACCATGAGGCCGCCCAGGCTGTGGCCCAGCAGGACGACCGGGCCTCGCTCCTGCTCCTGGACCAGCTGAATGAAGCGATGCAGGTCGTCGCGGTAGCAGCTCCACCGGTCGACATGGCCCTGGCGGCCAGGTGACCGTCCATTGCCCCGGGCGTCGAACATCCACACTGGAATGCCGCGGGCAGTGAAGTGCGCCACCACGGTCGGATAGAGGCCGCTGTGGTCGCCCAGCCCGTGGATGTTCACCAGGACGTAGCGACCCCGCGGGCCCTGCGGCGCATGACGAACCCACCACAACTCGAGGCCGTCACTGGTCCTGAACCGTCCCGTGCCTGGTCCGGGGCTCATGTCACGACCCGCGTGACCACGTCCTCCGGAAGCCAGGAGTCGTCCCGCCCAACCTGCCCGACCGCCCGGGTGGTCATTGCCGGTGGAATGTCGGGCGGGCGGTCGTTGGTGCCGAAGGTCAGGAGGAACGCTGCAGTGCCGGCGTTCCGCGCGTGCTCGCGGACCAGGGCACTGAGCGCGCCGTCGTCGGGCGCTGGCCCCGGGGCGGCGCTCCGGTGGCGGGCGAGCGCGGTGGCCACATCCTGGCGTGAGGCGCGGAGGGCGCGATAGCGGTCGCGCAGGTGCGCCTCGTCGGTGCGGGGCGGGGGAAACCGCGTCGGTACCAGGCGGCACGCGCAGCGTCCGGCCCGGAGCATCACCGCCGTGTGGGCGTTGGACACGAGCCGTCGAAAGGGAACCTGCGCGTCGGGACCGATCGCATCAGCGGCCATCCCGCCGGGGAGCATCGAGCGCACTTCGCTCAGGGTGAGCGGACTGACGAGGACGAGGGAAAAGCACATAGTGGGAAGATGACGCCGTCCTGCCCTGCAGCCTACCGCTTGCCACGCCCCTTGAGGATCAGGGCCGCGGCCTCACCTGCCGGCCCGCCCTGGGTCGCGATACGCGTGAGGGTCGCGTCGTCCTGGTGACCCAGCTGCGCCGCCAGCAGGACGATCATCGACCGGCGTGCCACGATCTCCTGGTCGTGCAGCGCCTGCTGGCGCGCGCGCCAGCCGAACCAGCCGGAGAGTAGCACGGCACCCAGGCCAACAGGCAGGCCGAGCGTCCCGGCGCTACGTGGGAGGTTGCCGCGGGCCGCAAGCAGGGCAACGCCCAGTGCCAGCAACCCGAGGACGCCGAGCAGCCACATCAGCCGGCGATACTCCGTGGCGCCATCACTCAGGGCCGCACGCGCCATGGTCAGATCGGGAGGTCGTCCCGGACCAGGACCAGGATGGCCGCCTGCGGGACCACGAGGTACTTGCGATCCTCGAAGGTGATCTCCACCGCAGCCTTCCGGAAGAAGATCGCGTGGTCTCCCACCCTGGCCTGCATGGTGGACCGGCGCGGCTCTCCCCGGTTCTTCCAGGGTTCATCATCCTGCGGGGAGTAATCGCCCACGGGCTCACCCTGGCCTGCGGCCACCACGAGCCCGCCCTGGACCTGCTGCGTGTCCACCGCCGTTGCCGGGAGGTACAGGCCCACGCGCGTCCGGTCATCGCCATCCTCCGGCGTGATCAGGACGCGATCACCAACCAGCAGCAGTTGCCTCCGGGGGAACTCCATCGGGGTCACGCGCCGCCCAGTTCGTGAACCGTCACCAGCTCGACCACCCTGAGCCTGCGGGTGATGGTCGGGAGCCGCAGGTGCACTTCGTCGCCCACGCGCCGGTCGGTGAGGGCCCGGCCCAGCGGCGAGGCCAGCGAGATGTGGCCACCCTCGTCGGCGTCCAGGTCGATCATCTCGGCCAGGACCACCATGAACTCCTCGACTTCCTCGGTCTTGAGGTCGAGCACCTTGACCCGCGACCCCAGCCCGACACGATCCTGCGGCGCCTCCTGGCTGAAGAGCTGGGTCACCTGCTGCATCCGCTGGTGCAACTGGGCCAGCCGGGACTGGACAAACTGCTGCCGCTCCAGCGCCGACTTGTACTCGGAGTTCTCCCGCAGGTCGCCCAGCTCCACCGCCTGGGCAATCGCCTGGGGCAAGGTGACGTTCAGTTCGTGGCTGAGTTGCTCGATCTCGCGACCCAGCTTGTCCCGCATTTCACGCAACATTGCCGTGCCGAACCGGGCCCCTGAGTCAAAGACAAACAGCCCCGGGGCCTGGCCCGACAGGCTCCGGGTGCTGCGACGCTAAGTTCAACTGACACAATAATGTACTACGTCCTCACCGCTTCTGCCACGCCCCCAGGTTGCGCAGCACCTGCCGCTCATGCTGGTGCAGGTGCTGGGCGTAGGTTTCGAGCCAGTGCTCCACCCCGTAGGCCCCGACCTCGGTGTGTGACCCGGCCCGGCTCCATTGGGCGTCGGTCAGGCGGCGGAGCAGGGGGACGGTATTGGCCCGCACGGCCCGTACGGCCGCCAGCGCCGGCTCAATGGGAAGCGAGTGGTAGTCCAGCGCGACGGCCCAGTGATCCTGGTCGTAGCCCTGGATGACCGGCTGGTGCTCGCCCAGGAGGTACCGCACCCGCATTGCCGCGTTGGTCTCACTGTCGCCGCAGTGAACGATCACCTCGTGCACGGACCACTTGCCGGGGCCGGGTCGCCACTGAAGGGCATCGGCCGGAACCTGTCGTACCGCTGCCTCGAATCGATCGGGTCCCTCCTCGTACTGGCGGAGCAGGGTCTCGCGCGTCTGGCGATTCATTCGCCTATCTCCCGTTCAGGTTTGTCTATCGGTCGGCGCCATCCAACTCGTTGCAGTGATTTCGCTTCAGCGCCCTCTCGGCCGCTGTGGGGCCGTGGCACCGTGCTGATTGACGACCGCGGTTTCGCCCGCTAACATAGGCCATCTCGCCGGGGCCAGCCGTCCCGGCACCTCATTCCGCAAACAGGAACGCCCTGGATGGAAATCCGCTCTAGCCGTTGGCGCGCCCGGGTGCCGGTGCTCGTCCTGCTTGCCCTGGTGGCTGTCGTGGGCACGGCCCTCGCGGCCGATCCGCGGTACCCGCAGAGCACGCTCCGCCCGCACGCGGACTTTGCCCGGATGCTGGACGATGTCTTCCGGACCACGCTCTTCTGGGCCGTGATCGTCTTCGTGCTGGTCGAGGGTGCCCTGCTCTTCGTCATCTTCCGCTTCCGCGGCCGTCCCGACGATCCGGAGCCGAAGCAGTCGCACGGGAACACGGCGGTCGAGGTGGTGTGGACCCTGATCCCGGCGCTGGTGCTCGCGGTGATTGCGGTCCCCACCGTCAAGACGATCTTCCGCACCTACGAGTTGCCGACCGGCAGCAACGTGCTGCAGGTCGAGGTCATCGGGCACCAGTTCTGGTGGGAGTTCCGCTACCCGCAGCTGGGCATCATCACGGCGGGCGAGCTGCACGTGCCGGTCGGCCGGCCGGTGGCGCTCAAGATGATCACGCGGGACGTGCTGCACAGCTTCTGGATCCCGCAGCTGGCCGGCAAGCGCGATGTCTTCAGCAACCGCACCACCACGCTGTTCTTCACCGCCGAGGACCCGGGGTTCTACCCGGGCCAGTGCGCGGAGTTCTGCGGCGTCCAGCATGGCCGGATGGCGTTCGGGGTGGTGGCATCGACGCCGGCAGAGTTCGACGGGTATGTCGCGCGGATGCTGGCGACGGCGCCGCCGCCCCCGGCACCGGCCGACTCCGCGCCCCCGAAGGCCGCCCTCCAGGCCGGCGTCACGACGGCGACGCTCGCCGCCACCACCCAGGCCGTGGACACCATGCCGGGGTCCAAGCTGTTCCTGATGAAGGGCTGCATCGGGTGCCACTCGCTCAACGCCACGCGTGAGCTCGGCATCGGGCCCAACCTCGCCGGCATCGGGGTGCGCCGGTACATCGCCGCCGGCTGGCTGCAGAACACCGATGCCAACCTGCAGCGGTGGATCATGGACCCGCAGGACGTCAAGCACGGCAGCCTGATGCCCGACATGGGCGTCACCGAAGCCGAAGCGCAGGCGCTCGTCGCCTACCTCCGCCAGCACTAGCGCCGCCACCCAGGAACCGACGACCATGGCGACTTCCGTACTCGACCACAGCGCCGCCGCGATCCACGCCGAGAAGACCGGGCTGTGGAGCTGGATCACCACGGTGGACCACAAGAAGATCGGGATCCTCTACGGCGCCTCGGCGTTCGTGTTCTTCCTGATCGGCGGCCTGGAGGCGTTGCTGCTCCGCTGGCAGCTGATGAAGCCGGACAACAACTTCCTGACGCCCGAGCAGTACAACCAGCTGTTCACCATGCATGGCACGACGATGATCTTCCTGGCGGTGATGCCGCTCAGTGCCATGTTCTTCAACTACTTCATCCCGTTGCTGATCGGCGCCCGGGACGTGGCCTTCCCGCGGCTCAACGCATTCAGCTACTGGGTGTTCCTGTTCGGCGGCCTCTTCCTCAACGCCAGCTTCCTCTTCGGTGCCGCGCCCAACGGCGGCTGGTTCGGCTACGCCAACCTCTCCAGCACGCAGTACTCGCCCGGCCTCAACATGGACTTCTGGGCCATGGGCCTGCAGATCCTGGGCGTGGCCTCGCTGGCGGCCGGCGTCAACTTCTTCGTGACGGTGCTGAACATGCGGGCCCCCGGCATGAAGCTCATCCGGATGCCGATGTTCGTGTGGATGAGCTTCATCACCCAGCTCCTCATCCTGCTCTCGTTCCCGGTCATCACGGTGGCACTCATCCTCCTGACGATCGACCGGCTCTTCGGGACCCACTTCTTCGTCCCGGCCGGGGGCGGCGACCCGCTCCTCTGGCAGCACCTCTTCTGGGTGTTCGGGCACCCCGAGGTGTACATCCTCGTCCTGCCCGCCTTCGGCATCATCTCGGAGATCATGCCAGTGTTCTCGCGGAAGCCGCTCTTCGGCTACACGGCCATGGTGTTCTCCGGCTGCTTCATTGCGGTGCTCGGCTTCGGGGTGTGGAGCCACCACATGTTCTCCACCGGCATGGGGCCGATCGCCGACACGTACTTTGCCATCGCCACGATGCTCATCGGCATCCCGACCGGGGTGAAGATCTTCAACTGGCTCGGCACCGCCTGGGGCGGCTCGCTCCAGATGAAGACCCCGCTGTACTTCTCGTTCGGCTTCATCGCCATGTTCATCATCGGCGGCCTGTCCGGCGTCATGCACGCCGCCGCCCCGGCCGACCTGCAGCAGACCGACACCTACTTCATTGTGGCGCACTTCCACTATGTGCTCTTCGGGGGCAGCATCTTCGCCCTGACGGCCGGGGCCTACTACTGGTGGCCCAAGATGTTCGGCCGGCTGCTGGACGAGGGGCTGGGCAAGGTGCACTTCTGGCTCATGCTCATCGGCTTCAACCTCACGTTCTTCCCCATGCACATCGTGGGGCTGGAAGGGATGCCGCGGCGGGTGTACACCTACCCGGCGGGGCTCGGTTTCGAGTCACTGAACCGGATGGAGACGTGGGGTTCGCTGATCCTCGGCTTCTCCTTCGTGGTGTTCATCTGGAACATCCTGAAGACCTGGCGCTCCGGCGCCCCGGCCCCGGCCGACCCGTGGAACGGCGCCACCCTGGAGTGGTCGATCCCCTCACCGCCGCAGGAGTTCAACTTCGCCGAGGTGCCGACGGTGCACGGCCGCGACCCGCTCTGGGAAGCGAAGCGCGAGCGCGGCGGGAAGCTCCCCGAACCGGTGCGGACCAGCGGGCAGGGCATTCACCTCCCCAACCCCTCCTACTGGCCCATCCTGGCAGCGCTCGGCGTCACGGCGGTCTTCGTGACGCTCATGATGCACCACAAGGTCGGCATCCTGGGCATCGGCGCCGCCGTGCTGTTCCTGTTCTTCAGCGTGTTCCGCTGGGCGTTCGAGCCGGTGCACTAGGCGTTCACCAGAACCAAGGAATCATCGAGCACCATGTCAGCCCTCGCTCACGCGCACCCAGCCACGGCCACCGGCATTCCCGACCGGAAGCTGGCCATCTGGACCTTCATCGGGTCCGAGTGCCTCTTCTTCGCGTCGCTGATCTCGGTCTACCTGGTCTACAAGGGCAAGAGCCTGGTGGGGCCGTTCCCCCAGGACATCTTCGAGATCCCGCTGGTGACCGCCGGCACGGCGCTCCTGCTCTTCAGCTCCCTGTTCGTGGTGCTGGCCCTCAACCACACGGAGCATGGCAACCGGGGCAAGGCCGCCTTCTGGCTCTTCCTCACCATCATGTGCGGCGTGTTCTTCGTGGGGATGCAGGTCTACGAGTTCACGCACTTCTACCACAAGGGCCTGACGATGCAGGGCAACCTGTTCGGGGCCAGCTTCTTCACCCTCACCGGCTTCCATGGCACCCACGTCACGCTGGGCGTGATCTGGCTGGTCACGGTCTTCGTCGAGCTCCTCCGCGGGCGAGTGCCCCCGGAGAAGGCGCTCAACCTGGAGATCGCGGCCCTGTACTGGCACTTCGTCGACGTCGTCTGGATCGTGATCTTCCCCGTCGTCTACCTGATGAACTAGAGGACCCATGGACGCCGCCTCGACCATCCCTGCCCCCGAGCACGCCCCCTTCCCGGAGCGGGCCTGGGAGTACGTGCGCATCGGCGTGATCCTCTTCGTGATCACGGCCATGGAAGTTGGCGCCTACGAGTTGGCGCACCGCGCCAACGCACCGGGCCACGCCTTCTTCAAGAGCGGGCTCATCCCGGTGCTCATCGTGCTCTCGGCCATCAAGTTCTGGCTGGTGGCGATGTTCTACATGCACCTCAAGTGGGATGGGCGCCTGCTGAAGGGGATCTTCTCCTTCTCGCTGCTCATCGCGGCGGTGCTGATTCTCGCCCTGATGGCCCTGGCGGTGTACCACTTCAGCTTTGCGGCGCAGTACGGGCCGGTGGGAGTCATGCCGGGCACCTGATGGCGGGTGGCTCTGGGCAGGAAACTGCGCGCGGGGGCGGCCGGTGGCCGCCCCCGCTGGCATTCAAGCCCTACGGGCCACGGCACTCCACGACGCCTTCCTCGCCACTGCCGAACGGGTGCGGGCCGGTGCCGACCGACACCCCGCACACGAACCCGGGAAGGCCTGGTGTCATGGCGACCATGCCGTAGCCGCGGGACGATGCCCCAAGGACTGCGATGTTGGTGTCGCCAGCGGCGCCACGGTGAAGGCGCAGGTCTCGCGCCGAGGTGGTATAGGTGTGGTGATCGGCGAAGTAGGCTTCCTGCGCGACCATGGCACTCCGGAGTGTGCTCCGGAGCGCCTGTTCCGGCGTCGGGGCACCGGGAGTGGTGACCTGCGCCGTCGCACGGCCGGGCCAGGACAACCAGAGGCACGCCACCACGAGCAGGGCGGCAGGCGAACGGTGATGCATTTACCTCAGCCTCCTGGCGGCGTTGGGAGCGAACGGTGGGGGGAGCGGTGGCAGCCTTCCCGACGGAAGATGTCGGTGCTGGCGGCGCACTCAAATGGGCCGTGCGGCCCATGGGCCAGGCGACCCAGTGCAGTGTGGTAGATGGGCAAGAAGCCTGGGGCGGGATCGCGATGACCTCGCCCCCGTTTCAGCGCCACCGCGGGGCACCTACGCCGTGCCTGTGCAATCCTTTCCCAGCGTCCCGACGAGCACCGCCACCCAGCCCGCCAGGAAGCATACCCCGCCCAGCGGCGTCACCATGCCCAGGCCGCGCATGCCCCCCAGGGTGAGCGCGTAGAGGCTCCCCGAGAACAGGATGACGCCGGCCAGGAAGAGCCAGGCAGCCACGTGAAGAGCCCGCCCAGGCCAGTGGACGCCGAGGAGGCCGGTCAACACGAGTGCAAGGCCATGGTACATCTGGTAGCGCGCGGCCGTCTCGAACACGGCGAGCTGGGACGGGTCGAGGCGGCCCCGGAGTGCATGCGCGCCAAACGCGCCAGCGGCCACGGCCAGGCCGGCGAGGAGCGCCCCCGTTGCCACCGCCGTGCCGGGCTTCATTCAGCCTGCCGCGGGCGGCTCGATACCCGTGGCCGACACGGCCATGCCCATGGAGTGGTAGCCATTGTCCACGTAGACCACGCTGCCGGTGATGGCCGCGGCAAGCGGGCTGGCGAGGAACGCAGCGGTGTTCCCGACGTCCTCGGACTCGAGGCGCCGCGTCAGCGGGCTGTTGGCCTGGGAGTACCGGATCATCGTGTCGATGAAGCCGATTGCCGTGGCGGCACGGGAGGCGTACGGCCCCGCGCTGATGGCGTTGACGCGAACGCCCCAGCGCCGACCGGCCTCGAACGCCAGGGTGCGGGTGTCGGCCTCGAGGGCAGCCTTGGCGGAGGACATCCCGCCCCCGTAGCCCGGGACGGCCCGTTCGCCCGCCATGAAGGTGAGGGAGAGGAATGAGCCGCCGGGCCGGAGCAGGGGGGCCAGGGACCGCACCAGGGCAATGTTGCTGTAGGCGCTGACGCTCACGGCCGCCAGGTAGCCGCTGCGTGAGGTGTCCACCAGCGGCTTCTTCACCTCGGGGCCATTGGCGAGGCTGTGCACGACGATGTCGAGTCCCTGCTCGCCGTAGTCGGCCCGGATCCGCTCCACGAGGCCGGCCACCGTGAAGTCTCCCTGTTCCTTGTACCGCTTGTTCTCCAGGACCTCGGCGGGGACATCGGCCATGGTGTCGTACGCCGCGTCGAGCGGGTAGATGTGCTCGAACTCGAGGCGCCGGCCGTCCGGCAGCGCCATCGACTCGTCCATCTTGCCGCGCTCGAGGAGCTTCTGGAAGATGCCGAGGGCCGGCGGCCAGGTCCCCACGCTGACGGCGGCACCCGCCGTGGCCATGGCCTTCGCGATGGCAAACCCGAAGCCGCCGTCGTCTGCCACGCCGGCGATGAACGCGCGCTTGCCTCTGAGGTCGATGGGGAGCATGGATAGCCTGGGGTGAAGGTGCCTCAATCTAAGGCGCTACTCAGCCCGGAGCACCTCCAGCGGGGCCCGCCGCACCACGTCGCGGCTGTTGGCGACGCCCACGACGGCCGTGCCAGCGACCAGGCCGGCGGCCAGGGCGGCCAGCGCCCCCGGGAGCCCGAAGGGCGTCTCGAAGACCCAGCGGGCCAGCGCCCATGCGGCCACCACTGACAGGCCGACCCCGACCAGGGCTGCCAGTGCCCCCAGGGCCAGGTACTCCGCCGCGACGATCCGGTAGATCTGGCGCCGCGTGCCGCCCAGGGTGCGAAGCAGCGCGCCCTCGCGGATCCGCTGGTAGCGGTTGGTGGCCACCGCACCCACGAGGACGACGGCGCCGGTGAGGAGGCTGAAGAACGCCATGAAGCGGATGGCCAGCGTTACCTGGCCCACGAGCTGCTCGATGGACTGCTGCACGCTGGAGATGTCCACCGAGGTCACGTTGCTGAAGCGCTCCACCACGCTGCGCTGCAGGCGCCCGCGCTCCGCGCCGTCGATGACCCGCGTGAGGAGAAGGGCGCTCTGGGGCGCCTCCTCCAGCACGCCGTCCTCGAACACCACGAAGAAGTTGGGCTCGAAGCGGGCCCAGTCCACCTCACGCAGGCTGCGGATGACGCCGGGAACGTCAATGCCCTGCACATCCCAGGTAATGGTGTCGCCGATGGTCACGCCGAGCTCGGAGGCGAGACCCACCTCGACCGAGATCGCCGCCGGGGTGCCCGGCGCCCGTCGTGCCGCTGCCTCGAACCACTTTCCGGCCACCAGCTTCTCCGATCCCACCAGGGTGTCCCGGTAGGTTGAGCGATACTCCCGGCGGACGGCCCACCCGGCGCGCTGCGGCGCACTGTCCGGCTGGCCTGGCGCCAGGTCGGGCTCCAGGGTGTCGGCGGGTGTCCGGAGCACGGCCTGCCCATTGATGGCCCGGATTCGCATGGGGACGATCGGCACCGGGCCCACGCGTGCCAGGTGCCGTGTTGCCAGCATCGAGTCCACCCCCGACACCTGGTCCCTCTGGATGTCGAGCAGCACGAGGTTGGGCCGCTCGCCGCCGCCCGTCACCCTGAGGTGGCGGAGCAGGTTGTACTGGACCAGGTAGAGGGTCGCGAGCAGGAAGGCGCCGAAGCCCAGTGAGAGGACCACGGTCACCGTCTGGTTCGCCGGCCGGTAGAGGTTGGCCAGCCCCTGGCGCCACACATAGGGCCAGCGCCGCGGGAACCAGTGCCGCACCGCCCGCGTCAGTCCGAAGCTCGCCAGCCAGAGGATCGCCAGCACCAGCAGGATGCTCCCGGAGAACCAGCAAGCCAGCACCCAGTCGCGCACCTGGAGGGCTGCGAGGAGCACCAGGCTCAGCACCACCAGCAAGGCAGCGGGGATGGTGAGGGGATCGCGGCGCACGCCGCCGGGATCCACGTCCCGTCGGAGTGCGGCGAGCGGCGTCACCCGCCGCACGCGCAGGAGCGGCAGCAGCGCGAACACGCCGCTCACCCAGAGTCCGATGCCCAGCCCGAGCGCCACGGCACTCACCGAGGGACGGGCCGTCACCGTCACGGGGAGGAACTCGCGCAGGAGGCCGGGAAGGAGTTGCTGCACCAGGAGCCCGAGGGCAACGCCGACGATGCTGCCCAGGAGCCCCATGCCCACGGCCTGCAGCAGGTACACGGCGAAGACCTGGCGCGAGGTGGCGCCAAGGCACCTCAGGACTGCAATGGTGTCGAGCTTGCGCCGGATGAACACCGAGACCGCGCTCGCCACCCCGAGCCCGCCCAGGAGGAGGGCAATGAGCGCCACCAGGCCCAGGTAGCTCGTGAGGCGCTCGAGCACCTCGGTCAGGTTGTTCCGATCGTCATCCACCGTACGGATCCGGGCGCGCTCCGCACGGAGGCGCGGCCGCCAGGCCTTCGCGAGCTCATTGGCATCCACGGCGGGCGGCAACCTGAAGTACACCGCATGCTCGGCGCGCGCGCCGAACCCGAGGAGGCCGGTGCCTCCCACCGCCTGGTACGGGATGTACACCCGGGCCCCGAAGGCGGCCCGCACGCCGACGTCGCCCGGCACCTTCGATGCGATGCCGGTGATACGGAAGCGACCGTCGCCCAGGGCCAGCGTGTCGCCAACGTGGGCGTCGAGCTGGGCCAGGAGCGCCGGCTCCACGATCGCCGCCGGCATGGCGGCGGGCGCCTGCAGTCCCGGCCATGCATCCCGGGGCTCGGCCTGGAAGTCGCCGTACCATGGGTAGCCGGGTTCGGTGGCCGTCACCTGGACCAGGCGGGTGCCCGATGTCCGGGGCACCCACGCCATGGCCGAAAACTCCACGGTGTGCGCCATGGTGGGTGCGTGGTCCCCGGGCGACGCCGCCGAATCGGCCAGGCGGGCGATCGTGTCGAGCATCGCCACGACCGCGGGCGTGAATGGCTGCCGGGCCTGCACCGCGAGGTCGGCGCCCAGGAGCCCGCGCGCCTGGTCGCGCACCGAGTCGCGCAGGTTGTCGGTGAAGGCGTCGATCGCCACGAGGGCCGCCACGCCGATGGCAACGGCCGCGGTGAGGACCAGGAGCTTCCGCCACCCCGCCCGGCCCTCACGGAGGGCCATCCGCCACACGAACCCGGCCCCGGTCACGCGCCGGTGTCCTCCACCATCTGCCCGTCGGCCAGGCGGATCACCCGGCGGGCCCGGTTGGCGAGTGCCAGGTCGTGTGTGACCAGCACGATGGTGGTGCCGAGGTCGCGGTTCAGGTCGAGCATGAGCTCCACGATCCCCTGGCCGGTGTGGCTGTCGAGGTTGCCGGTGGGCTCGTCCGCGAAGAGGATCCGGGGCCGGTTGGAGAAGGCACGGGCCAGCGCCACGCGCTGCTGCTCACCCCCGGAGAGCTGGGCCGGGTAGTGATGCCCGCGGTCGCCCAGCCCCACGCGGGCGAGCAGCTCGGCCGCGTGCCCGGCGCCATCGACACCGCGCAGCTCGAGCGGTACCTCGACATTCTCGAGTGCCGTGAGCGTGGGGATCAACTGGAACGACTGGAAGACGAACCCGACCTTCTCGCCACGCAGCAACGCGCGCGCATCCTCGGTCATGGCGCCCAGGTCCTGGCCATCGAGGATCACCGTGCCGCTGCGCGGTCGGTCGAGCCCTGCGAGAAGGCCCAGCAGTGTCGTCTTGCCGCTGCCCGAGGGCCCGACGATCGCGAGGAAGCCGCCGTCCTCGAGGGTAAAGCTGATATCCTTCAGGACGGTGAGGTCGCGCCCGCCGGAGCGATACGCCTGCGTCAGTTGCACTGCCTGGAGCATGAACCTTCCAGCCTGGAGTCGAGGGGCCGAATGATAACGAGGTTGGCACTGGCATCGGCGCTGCTCGCCGGGTGCACCAGGGAGAGGGCGGCGCCCACCCCGACGACCACGGGCGAGCCGTCGGCCGACGCGCCAGCAGCGGCCGCCACTGTTCCCACCATCCTGTTCATCGGGACCAGCCTCACCGCGGGCCTGGGCGTCGAGCCCGGCGAGGCCTACCCCGCGGTCATCCAGCGCAAGGTCGACAGCGCCGGCCTGGCCTGGCATGTTGTCAATGCCGGCGTGAGCGGCGAGACCTCGGCCGGTGCGCTCCGGCGCATCGACTGGGTCCTGCGCCAGCCGGCCGCCATCGTGGTGCTGGAGACAGGGGCCAACGATGGCCTGCGGGGGCAGGATCCCGATTCCATCCGCCAGAACATCCAGGCCATCATCGACCGCGTGCGATCACGAGACTCCACCACGCAGGTGGTGCTGGTGGGGATGAACGCGATGCCCAACCTGGGACGCGGGTATGTGCGTGGCTTCGAGGCGATCTACCCGGCGCTCGCGCGGGAGAACCACCTGGTGCTCATCCCCTCCCTGCTCGCCGGGGTCGGGGGGGTGGACTCGCTCAACCAGCCTGATGGTGTCCACCCGACGCCGCGGGGCCACATGATCATGGCCAACACGGTGTGGCAGGCGCTCCTCCCGCTGTTGGCGAAGGCCACGCCGTGAGGAACCTGCTCGCGGGAGCCTCCGCACTGGCCCTGGCCGCCTGCGGAGACGCGGCACCAGCCGCCGGGTGGCGCATCGACACCAATCCGCTGGTGGCGATCGGGGGCGTGGCCGGCGACTCGATGCGGGACCTCTCCAGGGTGGCGGGCGCGGCCCGGCTCGGCGATGGGTCGCTGGTCATCGCGAATGGCGGCACCGATGAACTCCGCTGGTTCGATGCGTCAGGCCAACCCGTTGCGCGCACGGCGCAGGGCGACAGCCTGCCCGGGATGACGGCGCTCTACCACAGGGGCGACACTGTCTTCGTGTGGGATGCCCGCTCCCGCCGCCTCTCCAGCTGGGGCCCGCATGGCGCCTACCACGGCACGCGCGAGGTGCAGCTTCCGGGGCCGCCGCGTTCCGTGGGCCTGCGCGGGTTGCTCGATAGCGGCGCCCTCCTGGTCGAGTCGGCGGCCCCGTTGCACGTGCCCGACTCGGGTCGCGTCATCCGGAGCCCCAGTGCCCTCTTCCGGCTTCCAGCGGCGGGACCCGCCGAGAGCATCGGCACCATGATGGGGGATGAGTTCTTCGTGATGCGTGAGGGTGGCCGCGCCTCGCTCCTCCGCCTCCCCTTCGGTGCCGTGGTGCAGGTGGTTGCCGGGCCCTCGGGCTACCTGGTGAGTGATGATGTCGCGGGGGGGATCGCGCTGCACGCTCCTGGTGGGGCACTCACTGGCACCGCCAGCACGCCACCGCGGCTCCCGGTGTGGCCGGCCGACCGCGAGCGGCTGCAGCGCCTCATGCTGGGCTCGGCGCGCAGTGGCCGGGAGATAGAGGCCATCAACCGGGTATGGGCCATGATGCCAATCCCGGATTCCTTCCCTTCGGTCACTGGCCTGGTGGGCGATCCCGGTGCACTCGCATGGGTTCGCCAGGCATCCCACCTTGGCGACAGCCTGGCCACCTGGCACGTGCTGGGTACAGGCGGACGGGAACTGGGGGTGGTCCAGCTGCCGGCGCGGGCCACACCCCTCGAGATCGGCGGGGACTACGTCCTCCTGCTGGTTCCCGATGCCGATGCCATCGAACGGGTGCAATTGCACCGGCTCCACCGCGGCGGCATGACCGAACGGTGACATCGGGCCGGAGGATGCCGCCTCCGGCCCGACGGGACAAGCGGCAGGCTAGCGCGAGGCGAGCGCCACGAGGCTCCGCAGCTCGGCATCGACGTCGGCCTGGGTCACCTTCACCGGCACCGTCCAGCGGCCGTTCTCGACGGTCTTCGACGGAACCCGGACGTTGCGCACCGCGCCATCACTCACGCTCACCAGGGCGGTGACGGCGCCGTCGCCGGGCATCCCGGTGATGACGAGGACCCACTCGCCGCGCTGCGGCCAGCCCTGCCGCAGCGCCCAGGCGCCTTCCTGCGACGTGCGCTCGAGTGTCAGCGGGATGCTCGTGCGCTTTCCATCCACGATGCCCTCGGCGCGCGCCACGACCGGGAAGGCCACGGAACGGTCATGATGGTAGGTGCGCACCACCAGGAACGCCCCCCTGGTGCTGGCATCGAGCGGGTTGGCCGGCAGTTCGATCGAGAGCCAGGGCGGGCCGGCGAAGGCAGGGGTCGTGGCGGCGGCGCTGAGTGCGAGGGCGGTGGCCATGGTGGCCAGGATGCGACGTGACATGGGTTTCTCCGGTTCGAGTGGGTGATCAGCGACTCGAACCTGAGATGCCGGCCGCCGCGCCCGGGTTTACCTCGACCTCCGGCTGCTTGACCAGGGTGATGCGCCCCTTGAAGGTGCGCGCAATCACCGACGCGCCGCCGTCACCGATGGACGCGCGGACCAGCGAGCCGGGATCGGCCGGGCGGGGCAGGGGCCACTCGCTGGCCACATGGCCCGCCGGCGCCGCCAACTCGAGGTCGGCACCCAGCACGACCGGCAGGCGAAGCTCGATGTCTCCCGTCATGGTCTGGACCTCGAGGCCGCCGCCCCGGGCGATCGATCCCTTCCACGACACGTTCCCCGCCGACGTCTCGATCCTCGCGTCCGTGACGCGGGCGCCGCCCACGTGGATCGCGCCGCTCACGCTCGAGGCCACCAGGTTGCCCGTGACCCCCCGCAGCGTGATCATCCCGCTCGCCGTGCGCACGTTCGTCGAGGTGACCGGGCCAACCACCTCGATGTTGCCGTCGAGCGTCTCGGCGGTGAGCCGGCGCGGGGCGCCCTCGAGGTGCAGGCGACCCCGTGATGAGGTGAACGTGAGCTCGCCCAGGAGCCCGGTCGCATCCACGCTCACGGCCACGCCGCGCACACTCACGCGTGCCCGGCGCGGGACCCGTACCTCGAGGACGGCGCTGCCGGTCGTTGCGGCGGAGTCCACCGGGCCCTCGAACGCGACCTTGGCGCTGCCATCCCGGCCACCGAGGTAGAGGTTCATCCCCGGCGGGAGGGTGCCGCTGGCGACGATGCTGTCGCGATCCCAGCCGACAAGGCTCACCGTGCCGACCACGTCGATGATGCGCACGGCCACGTCCGGCGATGCCGCCATGCGGCGCGTCGCAACCTGGGCCTGGAGCGGCATGGCGGCCGCCGCGAACGCGAGTGCTGGTGCGAGGTGCCTCATGCGGGCCTCATGAGCGGGGCAGGCGGGAGGCCTGCCGGAGGAAGTCGAGACGCTGTCGCTCTGCACCACCCAGGAGCTGCTGCAGCATCGTGTTGGCGGAGTCGGCCGCCAGCGCGGCACGGCATTCGGCGATCACCGAGTCGATGACCGCGAGGTTCCGTTGCAGGATCGCCCGTGTCTCGGGGGACACGCCGGCCAGCGGGCCGGTGCTGTCGCCCAGCGCGTGCGCCATGTCGCCTGCGGCCCGGGCATACAGCGCGACGGCATCGGTGCCAGCGTCCACCGCGACGGCAGGCGCGACGGGTGCGTTGCGGCGGACAAGGCCCCAGGTAACCAGCGAGGAGAGCGCCACCAGGAGGAGCGCCGCGGCCACCTGCCAACCGCGCCAGGCGAGCGGCCGGCGCGGAGGCGCGATCCGCGACCGGATGCCGGGCCACAGGTCGTCGGGGGGCTCAATGCTTCGCGGGAGGCCGGCCGTGAGCCTGTCCAGGCGCTCCTCCCCGGGGTCATTGGGCGATTCGGTCATGATTCGAGTGCCTTCCTCAGCAGCCGGCGCGCCCGGAAGAGCTGCGCCTTGGATGTGCCCGGGGCGATGCCGGTCATGGTCGCGATCTCCCCGTGCTGGTACCCCTCGACGTCGTGGAGGACAAAGACCGTGCGTGCGCCTGGTGGCAACGCGGCAATGGCGGACTCCAGGTCCATGGACGTGGCCGGGTCGGGGCTGTGCCGCACCACCTCGACCTGTTCCGGCTCCTCCACCAGGGTCACGCGACGATCCCGTCGCCATGCGGCCCGGCGGTCGCCCAGCACCACGTTCACCGCGAGCCGGTGGAGCCAGGTGGCAAACGCGCTCTCGTGCCGAAAGCTCCCCAGTTGGCGCCATGCCTGCACAAACACGTCCTGCACCAGGTCGCTGGCCCGCACGGAGTCCCCTTCCAGGCGAAGGCAGAGTGCATATACCCTACCGGCGTGGGCCCGGTAGAGCTCTCCAAAGGCATCGGGATCTCCCGCCTGGGCTCGGCGGACGGCAAGGCCATGGGCGTCCTGGTCCACATCTCCTCGCGTTCACCGGTCGGGGCAGTCACCGGACATTGGATGCCGCCCGGGGCGCCCGGGTTTACCATTAGGGCCATGCCAGGGCTCTCAACGCGGCAGCAACGGGCCGGCCTCCTCATCCTCGTGCTGGGGGCCGGCCTCGCCTATACCCTCTGGCCGTACTTCAGCGGCCTGCTGGGCGCCCCAGTGCTCATGGTCATCTTCGGGGGCCTGCACCGACGCCTGGCCCGGCACATCGGCGCGCCGCTGGCTGCCCTGGTGGTCATCGGCCTCTCATTCTTCCTGATCCTGCTGCCCATTGTCGGCGCCGTGACCCTGCTGGCGAACGAGGCTGGAGGGTGGGCCCGTTCACTCGTGGACAGCGACCTGCTCAACCGGCTCCGCGGGGTCGAGTTCATGGGCGTGCAGGTGGGCGACGAGGTCAAGAAGTTCAGCTCCAGCCTGCTTTCGTTCCTTGGTGGCAGCGCCCTCGGCATCGTGGGGACCGGGGCGCGGATGCTGATCCAGTTTACCATCACCTTCTTCGGGCTCTACTACCTGCTGGTCGAGCCCGACCGGGCCAAGGCCCTGCTCGAGTCGTTCATCCCGTTCTCGGCGGAGAACCGGACCCTCCTGCTGGAGCGCTTCCGCAACGTCACCGTTTCCATGCTGGTGGGGACGTTTTCCGTGGCGATCGGCCAGGGCACGATCATCGGGCTCACCTTCTGGGCGCTGGGCCTGCCCAGCCCCACCTTCTGGGGCGTGGTCACGATCATCCTGTCCATCCTGCCGCTCGTGGGAGCGGGCATCGTCTGGCTGCCCGGCGCGGCCTTCCTGATGACGCAAGGCCGCCCCGGTGCGGCCGTCGTCCTGGCGCTGGTGGGCCTGGTCATCGTGGGGAACGTGGACACGGTGATCCGGCCGTTCGTGTTCAACCGTTACGCCAAGCTGCACCCCTTCATCACCATCATCGGCGCCTTTGCGTTCGTCCCCTCCATGGGCCTCCTCGGCCTGCTCGTGGGCCCGCTCGCCATCTCCTACTTCTTCGAGCTGGTGCGGATGTATCGCGCGGAGTACCTGGACGCGGAAGCCAGCGCGGCCTCAGCGCTGGACGCGGTGGTCCCGCCGGCCGCGGCGCCATAGGTACACCGGCACCCCGAGCAGGATCAGCGCCGCTCCCCGGAGCGCGTTGGCGGGGGCGGCCAGCACCGAGCCCACCACCACGTAGAGTGCAGCCGCGACAAACAACCCGGTGCAGAGCCACCACACCGGGGCCCGGAAGCCCTGCGCTGGTGACGCCCCATCGCGGCGCCGGTAGATGATCAGGGTGGCCGCCGTGAGCCCGAAGAAGATCCAGTCCCCGAACACCACATAGTCCAGCAGGGCCCCGTACGAGCCCGAGAGCACCAGCACTGACGACCACGCGCCCTGCGCCACGAGTGCCACGTGCGGCGTCCGGAAGCGTGGGTGCAGGCGGGCAACCGGCTCCAGGAAGTGGCCGTCGGCTGCCATGGCCTGGCAGACGCGGGCGTTCGCCGAGATGGCGAGGTTGGCGAACCCGAAGGTGGAGACCGCGATGCCGAGGGCGATGAAGGTGCGCCCGGCAGGTCCCAGCAGGAGCTGCATGGAGTCGGCAGCCGGTGCGGTGCTGAGGGCGAGCCCTCCGGGTCCGAGGGCCCCGAGGTAGACCAGGTTGGCGAGCACGTAGACCAGCACCACGATCCCCACACCGGCGATCAGGGCCCGCGGCAGGTTCCTGGCTGGCGCCACGATCTCGGCGGCCAGGAAGTTGGTCTGCTGCCAGCCGCCGTATGCGAAGAGGACGGGAACCAGGGCCCCTGCGAGGGCCAGGGCCGGGTGGCCAGGCACCGGCGCCCCCGGGGTGACTGGCAGTGTCCCGGCAAGGCGCGCCCCGAGGCCCCAGGCGATGAGCACCCCGAGCGCCAGCAGCTTGAGCGCGGTGAAGAGGGTGGTGGTGATGGCGCTCTGCCTGATGCCGAGGACGTTCAGTGTGGTGAGCAGGACAATGGCGGAGAGGGCCAGCGGTCCGGTGAGGGCGGGGCTCGCACCTGCCACCGCCAGCGCATAGCTGGCAAACGTCATGGCGACGGCCGCTATGGCCCCGGAGCCAATCACCAGCAGGATGGTCCAGGCGTAGAGGAAGGCCGGCAGGCTGCCCCAGGTGTCGCGGAGGTACACGTACCCTCCGCCGGCCTCGGGCTGGCGCGCTCCCAGCTCGGCGAAGATGAGGGCGCCGAGGATGGCCACGACGCCGCCCAGCAACCAGGCTGCCATGATCAGCCGGGTAGAGCCGGCACGGGCGGCCACCACCGATGGGTTGAGGAAGATCCCCGAGCCGATAATGCCCCCGACCACGAGCATCGTGGCCTGGGGGAGGGTGACACGCGGGACGTAGGACGGCATGGTGTCTCCGCGGTGTGAGCGGGGGCGGAAACAAAACGGGGAGCCCGAGGGCTCCCCGCCTTGTCACTGGACCATCAGGTGTGTGCTTACTGCCCAACCACCTTCAGCACCACCCGGCGGTTCTTCTCGCGTCCGTCGCGGGTCTTGTTGTCCGCGATCGGCTCGCTCGGGCCATAGCCCTTGTACGACATGCGGGTGATCGGGACGCCCTGGGAGACCAGGTAGTCCATGACCGCCTTGGCACGGGCCGTCGACAGCCGCTCGTTGGTGCGCAGGCTACCGGTGTTGTCGGTGTGGCCCTGCACCTCGAGCATGAGGTCGGGTGACACACCGGGGAGCGCCGTGTTGATGCGCTCGGCCTCGCCCCGCAGGACCGCCCTGGCGTTCGGCGAGAGCCGCGACGAGCCGCTCGCGAACGTCACGCCGCCAAGGATCTTGAACCCGCCCTCGTCGAAGATGAGGCGGCAACCAACCGCGTCGACCTTGTCACCCGGCTTGGTGCTCGGGCACTTGTCGCGGCTGTTCGGCACGCCATCGCCGTCGTCGTCGAGCTGGTCAGGCGAGCAACCGTTCGCGTCGACCGAGGCACCGGCCGGCGTGTTCGGGCACTTGTCTGCCGGGTTCGGCACGCCGTCCTTGTCGTCATCCGACGGGCAGCCGGTCGCGTCGACCGGGACACCGGCCGGCGTGTTCGGGCACTTGTCGAGGGCGTTGTTCACGCCATCGCGGTCATCGTCCTTCTGGGAAGCCGAGCAGCCGTTGGCGTCAACCGTCTCGCCAGCCGGGGTGTTCGGGCACTGGTCGCGCTCGTTGACGACGCCATCCTTGTCATCGTCGAGCGGCACCGGGCAGCCCTTCTCGTCAACCACGGTGCCAGCCGGCGTGGCCGGGCACTGGTCGAGCTTGTCCGGCACCCCGTCGCCATCGCTATCACGCGGCTTTTCCTTGGGGAAGAGCACGCCGATGCCGGCCTGGAGGCCCCAGTTCCCGTCCTTGTCGGCGCCGGAAAGCGCCGTCGCGGGGTTGGAGAAGTAGTCGTACGTGCCGTCGATGCGGGCCTGCACCATGCCGCCCACGCCGAAGCGCATGCCGATGAGGCCGCTCGGGCCGCTCTCGTTGGTCTTGAGCGTCGTGCCTTCGACCGCATCGCCCGAGTACTTGTTGTAGGCATAGCCGGCGCCGATGATGAACGCCACGGGACGCGCGTTGATGTTGTACTCGAGCAGCGCGCGGCCACCCATGTTGGTCACCTTCTGGTCGAACCGCGCCGGATGGGTGAGGCTGGTCGAGCGGGTCGGGACCCAGTGACCCTGCGCCTCGATCTCCAGGTTGCGGACGATGAAGAAGCCGAGCCGTGCACCAGCGCCCGCCTTGTTCTGCAACTCATAGCTCGTCCCGTACCAGGTCTGGCGGCCGAACACACCGAGTTCCACCGTGCCCCCCTTCTGGGCAACGGCGGGGGCGGCCATGAGGGCAAGGGCCGCGGCGGACACGTACAACGATCGCATGGATACTCCAAGACAGGGGTGCTGTGCTGATTGTGAACAAGCCGATGCACCGGCTTGCGCCGGTTTCGACCGGGACAAACATACGTGCACCATCAGATAGGTCAATAGTGCCAACGAGTTTCGTACGTGACCGTCATCACGTTGTCACGCGGTTCCGATGGGGCCCGCCGGCGCCTGGCCGGTGGCTCCAAGGCTCGGCGTGCCAGGCTTGACGAACAGTTCAGCCAGTGATAGTTTAGTTCTTGATTTTCAATTGGATGATGCTTATGGCGGGATACGACGGCACGGAACGGGAGCGGTTGGCGCTCCGGACCTTTGTGCGCCTGGTGCGCACGGCCGGCGCAGTCGGGGGCGCGGTACACAAGGACCTGGCCCGACACGCGCTGACCGAGAGCCAGTTCGGGGTCCTCGAGGCCCTTTTGCACCTGGGGCCGCAGCAGCAGAACGCCCTCGCCACCCGCATCCTCCGGAGCAACGGGAACCTGACGCTGGTGGTGGACAACCTCGAGCGGCGCGGCCTGGTGCGCCGGGAGCGCGTCCCGGGCGACCGGCGATGCATCCAGGTTCATCTCACGCCCGCGGGTGAGGCACTGATGGCGGGCCTGTTTCCGGCGCATGCCGCCCGCGTGGCAGCCGCGTTCGACCCCCTGACCGAAGAGGAGCAGCGGGAGCTGGTGCGCCTGTGCCGGCGCCTCGCACAGCAGGAACCATGACGCAGACTGGCATTCACCACATTACGGCGATCTCCGGCGAGCCGCGGCACACCGTGCACTTCTACCGGGACACCCTTGGCCTGCGGTTGGTCAAGCGCACGGTGAACTTCGACGACCCCGGCACCTGGCACCTCTACTTTGGCGACGAGTCCGGCCGTCCGGGCTCCATCCTGACCTTCTTCCCCTGGCCTGGCGGACACCGGGGTCGGGTGGGCGCTGGCCAGGCAGCCGTCACCAGCTACCGTGTCCCGGTGGGGTCCATCGGGTACTGGGCCGAGCGACTGGGTGCCCGCGGGATCGCGTTTGAGGCCCCGGTTGGGCGCTTCGACGAGCGGGTGCTGGCGTTCCGTGACCCCGATGGCTTGTTGCTGGAACTGGTGGCGGCTGGTCCGGATCCTGGCGGGCCATCCATTTCCGGCAGCAGCGTGCCCAGCGAGTTCGCCATCCGCGGGTTCGGGGGTACCACGCTCTGGACGGACGGTGCAGTGCCCGCCACCGAGGCGGTGCTCGAGACGCTGGGATTCCGGCTCCTGGGCGAGGAGGACGGGCGGCGGCGGTTCACCGGGACGGCCCCGACTGGCCAGGTCGTGGACCTCCGGCGGGTGGACGGCTTCTGGCGCGGCGCCGGTGGGGTCGGGACGGTGCATCACGTGGCCTTCAGGGTTCCTGACCAGGCGGCCCAGCTCGAGCTGCGCCAGGCGCTGGTTGGCACCGGTGTGCAGGTCACCCCGGTGATTGATCGCCAATACTTCCACTCGGTGTACTTCCGGGAGCCGGGGGGCGTGCTCTTCGAGGTGGCCACCGACCAGCCCGGGTTCCTGGTGGACGAATCGCTCGCGGAACTGGGCTCCGGACTCAAGCTGCCGCCGCAGTACGAGTCGCAGCGGGATGCCATCGCGGCGCACCTGCCGCCGCTGGAGCCGGGCCCGGACCTGGCAGCGGTGCCGGCCGGGAATGAGTCCGGTGCCTGACGCCCTGGCCACCCCCCATCGGTTCGTCGGGGGCGATCCTGCCCTGCCGACGTTGCTGCTGCTGCATGGAACCGGTGGCTCGGAGGACGACCTGCTCCCGCTGGGGCGGGCCGTGCTGCCCGGCGCCGCCCTGCTGAGCCCGCGGGGCACCGTGCTGGAGCACGGACAGGCCCGCTTCTTCCGCAGGCTGGCCGCCGGGGTCTTCGACCAGGACGACCTGCGCGCGCGTACCGATGACCTGGCCGCGTTCATCGCGGAGGCTGCGGCGCACTACGGCATTGACCCGCGGCGCGTGGTGGCACTCGGCTTCTCCAACGGCGCCAACATCGCCGCGAGCCTCCTCCTTCGCGGCACCGGCCGGCTGGCCGGTGCCGTGCTCCTGCGACCCATGGTGCCGTTCGAACCCGACCAGCTCCCCGACCTCACCGGTGTTCCCGTCCTGCTGGCGGCGGGGCGCATGGATCCCATGGTGCCGGCGCCGCTCACCGAGCGCCTTGCCGCGCTGTTGGGTGCGGCCGGAGCCAGTGTGGAGACGGTGTGGCATCCTGGCGGTCACGGGCTGGTGCAGGGTGACGTCACGGCGTCGTCGGCGTTCCTGCAGGGGGTGGTCGGCAGGAAATTCGGCGTTTCTTCGCTATCGGATGGGCGGGGGCTGGGCGAATGATGGGACACCACTTCACCGCGGAGTCAGCCCATGTCCCTGGTGGCACTGGATCATGAGCGGCACAGCCGGGCAGACCGGCTCCTGCAGGACATCGCACGACGGCACGGCCTCCCGGCAGCAGACATCGACGACTATCCCGAACTGGACCGGTTCCTCGTGGCCTTCGTGCCGGAGGCGAGCACCACCTTCGCGGCGGCCCACGCCGTCGAGGTCTCGTTTGCCGGCACGATGAGCACTGCACTCAAGGTGCTCCGGCGGGCGGTGGACGAGGCCGACGACAGTGGGGCGGCCGCGTACATCCACGACCTCGACGCCGGCGGCTGATTCCCGCACCACCGGCGCGCGGGCATCGCGGGGGCGCCAGGCGGGCCCCCGCACGCATGTCCGCCAGTTGACGCAGTGCCAACCGTATTGCATGTTTATGCATTATGCAATCCAGCACACCCGTCGTCCTCGCCTTCTCCGGCGGCCTCGATACCTCCTGGTGCGTTCCCTGGCTGGCGCAGCGGGGCCATGCCGTCCACACTGCCTTCGTCAACACCGGCGGCACCACCCCCGGTGAGCGGGCGGCCATCCGGCGGCAGGCGCTCGCCGTCGGTGCGGTGCAGCACCACGAGGTGGATGCCCGCGCCGCGGTGTACGAGCGGTTCGTGCGCTACCTCATCCAGGGGAACGTGCTGCGCGGCGAGGTGTACCCGCTGAGTGTCGCCGCCGAGCGGACGCAGCAGGCCATCTCGGTGACCGAGGTGGCGCGCACCCTCGGGGCCCGCGCCGTGGCGCACGGGTCCACCGGTGCCGGCAACGACCAGGTGCGCTTCGACGTGGCGTTCCGCGTCCTGGCGCCCGACCTCGAGATCATCACGCCGATCCGCGAGACCGGGCTGCAGCGGTCGCAGGCCATCGCCGACCTCGAGGCCCGCGGCCTGCCGGTGCCGGCGAAGGCGAGTGCGTACAGCATCAACCGCGGGCTGTGGGGCACGACCTACGGCGGCGGCTGGACCCACGACACCTGGGCTGGCCCGCCGGATGAGCTCTTCGAGCCCCCCGCGGACGCCCCGGCCCGGCACGAACTGGTGATCGGCTGGGAGCGCGGCGTGCCCGTGTCCCTCGATGACGAGCCCCTGGCCCCCGCCGACCTCATTGACCGACTCGGCGACCTGGCCGCCACCTACGGCGTGGGCCGCGGCATCCACGTGGGGGAGACCGCGCTGGGCATCAAGGGCCGCATCGGCTTCGAGGCCGGTGCCGCGCTGCTCCTCATCCAGGCGCATCGCGAGCTGGAGAAGCTGGTGCTCACGAAGTGGCAGGTGTTCTGGAAGGACCAGCTCGGCCGCTTCTACGGCGACCGGTTGCACGAGGGCCATTACTTCGACCCCGCGCTGCGCGACATCGAGGCGCTCATCACCAGTTCGCAGCAGCGGGTCACTGGCGAGGTGCGTGTGCGCCTCGCGGCGGGCCGCGCCCAGGTCACCGGCGCGCGCAGCCCCAGTTCGATGATGGACCGCGCCGTGGCCACCTACGGCGAGGAGAACCGCCTGTGGACGGGCGACGAGGCGCGCGACTTCGCCCGCGTCTCGGCCATTCCGGAGCTGCTGGCCCGGCGCGCCGGCAGCGCCGGCACCCCGACTGCCCCGTAGTGGAGGTCCCATGCTGACGACCCGGGTGAAGCTCGACAAGATCTCCTCCTCGACCCGCAACGCGGCGCTGGCGAGCGAGGTCATCGTAGGCCACGACATCGTGGCGCAGGAGGGCTACGTGCTCGCCGTGCGCATCCTGGCCGACAAGTCGACCTACAACGAGGTGGAGGACCTGGGCGGGCGCATGGTGAAGCTCCGGGCCGGCGACGTGCTCGCGGGCACGCTGGGCACGCGGCGCGCGCTGCGCGGCTATGCCGGTGTGGTGCCACCGCGCATAGCGGTGGGCGACACCATCGAGGTGCTCAACCTCGGTGGCGTGCTGGGGAAGTGCACCTCGGCCAACCCGGACATCGGGCCGCCGTTCAAGGCCGAGGTGCTGGGCGCAGTGCTCACCTTCCCGGAGCTGGGCGACCGGGTGGGTCGGCCGGCGCACATCCGCGACCAGGCGGTGCCGACGGCCGAGACCCTCGTGTGCGACGTGCCGGTGGTGTACGTGGCCGGCACGTGCATGAATGCCGGGAAGACGGTGGCGGCGACCGAGCTGGTGCGGGGCTTCTTCCGCCAGGGCATGCGGGTGGCCGCGGCCAAGCTTACCGGCGTGTCGCTCATGCGGGATGCGCTCTCGATGCGCGATGCCGGCGCGGCGGCTGCGCTCACCTTCAACGACATCGGCATCGCCAGCACTCATGCCGGCGTGACGGTGGCGAGCGCCAAGGGCATCTTCAACCGGCTGGTGCAGGTGCGTCCTGACGTGATCGTGGCCGAGCTGGGCGACGGCATCCTGGGCGAGTACGGGGTGCAGGACATCCTGGCTGATGCGGAGCTGGCCGCCGCCGGCGCCGCCTGGGTCATGGCGGCCCCCGACCCGGTGGGCTGCTGGGGTGCGAAGGCACTCATGGCGGAGCGTTTCGGCCTGCCGGTCACTGTCTTCACCGGGCCGGCCACCGACAACGAGGTGGGCCGCGACTACGTGAACGCGGAACTCTCGCTGCCCGCGTTCAACGCCCGGCGCGAGGCTGACAAGCTGGTCGCGGTGGTGCAGGCCTCGGTGGCGCAGTGGCGCGCGACGCGCCCCGCCGAACTGACGCTCGCCTGACCATGCGCGTTGCCGTGATCGGGGCCGCAGGCTACGCCGGCGGCGAGCTGCTGCGCCTGCTGCTGGGCCACCCGGACGTGACGAGCTGGGTGGCCACCAGCCGGAGCCAGGCGGGAAAGCCGGTGGGGGAGGTGCATCCGCAGGTGCGGAGCCTTACCGCCCAGCGCTTCGAGGCGCTGGCACCCGAAGATGCGGCCCGTGGTGCCGACGTGGTGTTCCTGGCCCTGGAGCACGGCGAATCGTCACGCATGGTGCCGACGCTCCTGGCGTCGGGCACGCGCCTCGTCATCGACATCGCGGCCGACTTCCGGGTGCACGACCTGGCGCTGCATGAGCGCTTCTATGGCACGCACCCGGCGCCCGATGCGCTTCGCCACTTTCGCTACGGGCTGGCCGACATCGAGGGCACGTCCCTCCGGGGTGCCCGCGCCATTGCGGCGCCGGGGTGCTTTGCCACGGCGGCGCAGCTGGCTCTCTACCCGCTGCGGCACCTGCCGGGCTTCCAGCCCTCGCTCTTTGCAGTGACCGGGTCGAGCGGCGCCGGCGTGCAGCCGCGGCCCACCACCCACCATCCCGCGCGGGCGCACAACCTCTTCGCCTACTCGGTGCTCAACCACCGTCACGAGGCGGAAGTGCTCTCGAGTTGGCGCCGCTGGACCGGCCGCCCTGACGCGATGGTGCGCCTGATCCCGCACAGCGGACCGTTCGTCCGCGGGATCCACCTCACCCTCCACGGCTTCAGCGCCCCAGGGCACGAGGCCGCGGCGAAGGACCCAGCCCTGCTCTTCGCCGAGGCCTACGCCGGCCGTCCCTTCGTGCGGGTGCTGGGGGAGGCCCCGGAACTCACGCACGTCGTGGGCACCAACGAGGCGCAGGTCTTTGCCGCCGGCACCGGCGATGGTCGCGAGGTGCAGGTGATGGTGGTGGTGGACAACCTGGTGAAGGGTGCCGGCGGGCAGGCGGTACAGGCGATGAACCTGGCGCTCGGGATCGAGGAGACGCGCGGGCTGCTGGGAGGGGGGATCTTTCCATGCTGATGCCGGGGGGAGCAACGGGGCAGGCCGGTGCGCTGCTGCCGGTGTACGCCCAGTTTCCGCTGGTGCCGGCCCGGGGCGAGGGGAGCTGGATCATCGACGTCGACGGCAACCGCTGGCTCGATGCCTATGGCGGCCATGCAGTGGCCAGCACCGGCCACTCGCATCCGCATGTCGCGCGGGCCATCGCCGAGCAGGCGGCAACCCTGCTCTTCTACTCCACCGTGCTGCCGCACCCCAGGCGTGCCGAGCTGGCCGCGCGACTCGCCGGCCACATGCCAGCCGGGGTGGACCGGTTCTTCTTCTGCAACTCGGGGGCGGAAGCCAACGAGAACGCCATGGCCCTGGCCCGGAAGCGCACGGGGCGCGAGGTGGTGGTGTCGGTCACGGGAGGGTGGCACGGCCGCAGCGTGGCCACGCTGGCCGTCACCGATGGCGCGAAATACGAGGCAGGGGCCCGCCGTGCGGGGATGCCCCTGTCGCTCCGCGTGCCGTTCGACGACGTCGAGGCGGTGGAGCGGGCGGTGGACGAGTCCGTGGCCTGCCTGATTATCGAGCCGGTGCAGGGGATGTCGGGTGCACGCGACTGCTCGCACGAGTTCCTCCGTGCGGCGCGTGACGCCTGCAGCCGGCATGGGGTGGCGCTCATCTTCGACGAGATCCAGTGCGGCGTGGGGCGCTCGGGGCACTTCACGGCGGCGGGGTTGTACGGCGTCACGCCCGACGCCATCACGATGGCGAAGGGCCTGGGCTCCGGCTTTCCCATGGCGGCGGTGGCGGTCGGTGATTTCCTGGCCGAGGGCGTGTCCACCGGCGACCTGGGGAGCACCTTTGGTGGCGGCCCGCTCGCGTGCGCCGCTGGCCTGGCCACGCTCGACGTCATCGAGCGTGAGGGCCTGGTGGCGAACGCCGCGCGCGTGGGCGGCATCCTGCGGGATGGTGCCCTTGCCCTGGGCGTTCCTGGTGTCCAGGGGCACGGGCTCCTGCTGGGCCTTCGCCTTGGACGGCCAGCACAGGCGGTCCAGCGGGCGCTCTTCGGGAAGCGTGTCCTCACGGGGACGGCCAGCGATCCCGACGTCCTGCGGCTCCTGCCGCCGCTCACCTTCAGCGAAGCGGAGGCCACGCTGCTGTTGCGGGCGCTGGGCGAGGTGCTCACCGCGTGACGCCCCCATTCCTGCTGGTGCACAGCCTGGGCGGGCGGGCCGCCTTCTGGGATGCGGTGCGCCGGGCGATGCCTGCGCCGGCGGTCACGCATGCCTTCGACCTCCCCGGACATGGTGCCGCCCGGGGCCAGCCGGCGCGGTCGCTCGATGACTTTGCCACCGCGGTGCTGCGCGATGCTGACCGGGCCGGGCTCACGACATTTGTGCTCGTGGGCCACAGCTTCGGGGCGCTGGTGGCGCTGGCCGCCGCCGTCCGGGCAGGGGCCCGCGCGGAAGCGCTGGTGCTGGTGGATGCGGCCGGCGCGATGAATGCGGTGCCCGCCGGGGCACTGGAGGACTTCCTGGCCCGGGCCTCCGGCCCCGCGGGGCGCGAGTTCGTGGCCCAGGCATACGAGCAGAACCTCGAACGGGCGGCACCAGCCACGAAGGTGTGCGTGCTCGACTCGCTTGCGGATACCGACATGGATGCCGTCGTGGCCGCGTACACCGCACTCTTCGGCAGCGACTCCCCGGGCCTGCTGTCGCGCTATCCGGGTCCGGTGCGCCTCATTGTCGATGCCGCCAACGATTCGCCCATGGCCCTGCATGCGCAGCACCCCGACCTGGACGTCGTGCCGGTCGAGGGCACCAGCCACTGGATTCCCCTCGACCAGCCGGGAGCCATTGCCACCGCGCTTGCCGGATGGCCGGCGCCCGGCCGTGGGGCAGGGACCCGGCCACAGCCTACCCACACCCAACGAGCGTCGGTGACATGAAGCGCGACTTCCTTTCGATGGAATCGTGGGGGCAGGACGCCTGCCTGGCCATCCTCGACCTTGCGGCTCGGGTCAAGCGCGGCGAGGTGCTGGGCGGGCTCGAGCGGAAGGTCATGGCGATGGTGTTCATGGACCCGAGCCTCCGCACGCGGGCGAGCTTCGAGGCCGCGATGTTCCTGCACGGGGGCCACGGCATCGTGCTCGAGCCGGGGAAGGGGAGCTGGTCGCTCGAGACCGAGCCCGGCGCGGTGATGGACGGCACCACGGTGGAGCACATCCGCGATGCCGCAAGGGTGCTGGGTCGCTATGCCGACGTGCTCGGGGTGCGCACCTTCCCGCGCGGCACCGACTGGGACACGGTGCGGCAGGACCTCGTCATCCGGCGCTTCGCCGAGTACTGCGAGAAGCCCGTCATCAACCTCGAGTCCAGCCGGCGCCACCCCTGCCAGGGGCTCGCCGATGCGCTCACCCTGCGCGAGAAGCTGGGTGATCCCCGGGGCAAGCGGTTCGTGCTCATGTGGGCCTGGCACCCGAAGGCCCTGCCCACCGCCGTGCCCGCCAGTGCGGCGATCGCCGCGGCGATGCTGGGGATGGAGGTGGTGATCGCCCGGCCGGATGGCTATGAGCTCGACCCCGAGGACACCGCACTGGTGCGCCAGCTTGCGCGGGACAACGGTGCGATGATCCACATCAACAACGATCCCGACGATGCCGTGGTGGGGGCCGATGCCGTGTACGTGAAGTCGTGGGGCTCGGTCGCCCACTTCGGGAGGCCCGATGACGAGGCGGCCGCACGGCAGGGCCTGCGCGACTGGCGGCTCACCGTGCCGCGCCTCCGCTCGACGCGGGGCGGCAAGGGTGCGGTCATGCACTGCCTTCCCGTGCGGCGCAACGTCGAGCTCGATGACGCGGTCATCGACGGGCCGAACTCGGTCGTGGTGGACGAGGCAGAGAACCGGCTGCACGTGCAGCGGGCGTTGCTCCTGGAGATGCTTGGAAAGGATCCATCGCGATGACGATCGACCCGACGAAGGGCATTGCCGGCCTGAAGGGCGCCCTCCGCTACGTGCGGGCATACCGCGACCGCGTGTTCGTGGTGAAGCTGGGGGGCGACGTGCTCACCGACGCCGACGTCCTCGACCACGTCACGGCCCAGCTCGCCCTGCTCGCGTCGCTTGGCATCCGCCTCGTCGTGGTGCACGGCGGCGGGCCCCAGGCGTCGGCGCTGACCCGCCGCCTGGGGGGCGAGCCCACCATGGTGGCGGGCCGGCGGGTCACCGACGACCAGGCCCTCGAGGTGGCCAAGATGGTGTATGGCGGGCAGCTCAACATCGACCTGCTGGCCGCCCTGCGCGAGCACCGGCTGCAGGCGGTGGGGCTGAGCGGGGTGGATGCCGACCTCCTCACGGCCCGCCGGCGCCCGCCGGTGAACGTGGTGGATGACGCCGGCGCCTCGCGCACGGTGGACTACGGCCACGTGGGCGACATCGTGCGGGTGGACACCCACGTGCTCACGACACTCATGGACGCGCGCTGCGTGCCGGTGATCGCGAGCCTGGCGGGCGACGACGAGGGCAACGTGTACAACGTGAATGCCGACACGGTGGCCGAGTCGGTGGCCGTGGCCCTGCAGGCATTGAAGCTCATCTTCCTCACCGGGGCGCCGGGCGTCCTGCGCGACCGCACCGACCCCACCACCCTCGTCACCTTTGCCGACCCGGACGACCTCGAGGGGCTGATGGCGAGCGGTGCGCTGGCCGGCGGGATGCGGCCCAAGGTGGAGGCGTGCATCCGGGCGGCGACAAGCGGCGTGGAGCGCACCCATATCATCGACGGCCGGGCGCCCGACGCGCTGCTGCTCGAGGTGTTCACCGGTGCCGGGTGTGGCACCATGATCGTGGGGCGGAAGGAGAAGGCCACCTACCTTGGCGTCGACCTCGCCGGCTGAAGTCCAGCTCCTCGCCGACCTCATTGCCATTCCCTCGGTCAGTGGCGACGAGGGAGCGGTGGCCCGTCACGTGGAAGGCACGGTGCGGGGCTGGGGACTCGACGTGGTCCGGGGAGACTGGGGCGTGCGGGTGGAGGTGCGGGCCCCCCACCCCGGACCGACGCTGGCCCTGGTGTCCCACCTCGACGTGGTGCCCCCTGGCGAGGGATGGACCCGCGACCCGTGGGCGCCGGTGATGGAGGAAGGACGCCTCTACGGCCGGGGTTCCGGCGATGCCAAGGCGTCGGTGGCGGCGATGCTCCAGGCCGCGCGCGACCTGGCGGAGGCCGGTGGCCCGCGCCACGGCCGCCTCCTCGTGGTGCTCGGGCTGGGCGAGGAGACGAAGCACACGAGCATGCCGCGCGCCCTCGAGGCGGTGGGCACCGTGGATGCCGCCCTCGTGGGTGAGCCCACCAACCTCGACCTCGCCGTCGCACAGCGCGGCCTCATGATGGTCGACCTGGTGGCCCACGGCGAGCAGCGGCACGCCGGCTACGGCGCAGGGGAACCGTCCAGGAATGCCGCCGTCGAGCTGGCCGCCGACCTGGTGCAACTCGGCTCCCTCTGCCAGGGCCGCGAGCACCCCATCCTGGGCCGCGTGTCGCTGACCCCCACGATGCTGGAGGCCGGTGTCAGCCGCAACGTCACGCCACCCTCGGCACGGGCGGTGCTCGACATCCGCAGCACCCCGGCATGGTCCCACGACGAGATCGCCGCGGAGTTGCGCCAGCACCTGCGCTCGGAGGTGGTGGTGACCTCCACGCGCCTCGTACCCTGCGAGACGCCACCGCGATCGCGCCTGCTCACAGTGGCGTTACGCGCGCGACCGGCGGCCAGGCAGTATGGCAGCCCCACCTGCTCCGACTGGGTCTTCCTCAACGGTCGCGACGTGATCAAGGTGGGGCCCGGCACCAGCCGGCGGTCGCACACGGCCGACGAGTACGTGGACCTGGCAGAGGTGACCGAGGCCCGCGCCTTCTATGGCCGCGTGGCGGAGGACTACCTCAATGAGGCGTGATGGCCGGGCGTCCAGGCGTGCAGGCGCGCCGTCGGGGAGAATGGCGGCACCCCGCACGCCTCCCCGCTCGCACGTCCGCACGCCGACGCTGTGGGGCGCCGCGACCGACGCAGCCGTCCACGCCTATACCGTGGCGGACGACCGCACCTGGGACACCCGCCTGCTCGAGTGGGACATCCTCGGCAGCCTCGGACATGCCCGCGGCCTTGTGCGGAGTGGCATCATCGCCGCCAGCCGGCACCGGGAGGTGGAGCGGCTGCTGCGGCAGGCGCTGCGTGCCGCGCGCGCCGGGCGCCTGGTCATCGGCCCGGCGCACGAGGACGTGCACTCGGCCGTGGAGTTCTGGCTGACGCGCCGGTCGCGCACCGCCGGCGGCATCCTGCACACCGGCCGCTCGCGCAATGACCAGGTGGCGGTGGACCTGCGCCTGTACCTGAAGCACGAACTCCTGGCGCTGCACGCATCGGCCACGCACCTGGTCGACGGGTTGGCCCGGTTCGCGGCGCGGCATCGCACTGTCGTCTGGCCAGGGTACACCCACCAGCGCCGGGCCATGCCGTCATCGGCGGGGGTGTGGGCTGCAGCGTACGCCGAGGGGTTGCTCGACACGCTGGAATCGCTGCCGGCACTCTGGGCCAGGGTGGACCGGAGCCCGCTTGGGAGCGGCGCCGGCTATGGGGTGCCCCTTCCACTCGACCGGCGTGCCACGGCACGGGCACTCGGGTTCGCCGGGATCGACCACGCCGTGGGCCTGGTGCAGAACAGCCGCGGCAAGCTGGAGGCGGCAGTCCTCCACTGGTGCAGCGAGCTGGGCCACGAGCTGGGCAAGCTCTCCAGCGACGTGATCCTCTTCAGTGCGGAGGAGTTCGGGTGGCTCGTGCTGCCGGCGCACCTGGCCACCGGGTCGAGCATCATGCCGCAGAAGCGGAACCCCGATGTCTTCGAGTTGACGCGCGGGCGCGCCGCGCTGGTGGAGGGTGCGCTGACGACGGTGCTGGCGGTCAAGCGCGGCCTTCCCGGCGGCTATCACCGCGACTTCCAGTTCCTGAAGGCGCCGCTGATGAGTGGCGTGGAACTCACGGGTGCGATGCTCGGGATGATGGCCGTGGCGGTCCCCGCCCTCGGCGTGGACCGGGCCCGCGGGCGAGCGGCGCTCAGGGGCGATGTGCTGGCCACCGACGAAGCCCTGCGCCGTGCGCGCGAAGGCCTCCCGTTCCGGGAGGCCTACCGCTCGGTGAGCCGTGACCTCAAGGCGGGAGTGGCCATGCCACCCCTGGCTGACGCGGTGATCCTGGCGGCGCGCACGAGTGCCGGCGCCGCGGGCAACCTGGAACTCGACCAGGTGCGGGCGCGCCTTCGCGCTGCGGGGCGCTGGCACGCACGGGAGCAGCGCCGCTTTGCGCGCGCCATGCAGGCACTGGCCGGGCGGCGCCGGTGACGCAGGACCGCCGGCGGCGTCACCTCCGCATCCTGGAGATCATCAGCACCCGAGCCATGCGCACGCAGGAGGAACTGGCGGACGCCCTGGTGGCGGAAGGGTGGCAGGTCACGCAATCGTCGGTGAGCCGCGACATCGCGTCGCTGCACCTGGCCAAGGTCGATGGGGTGTACCGGAAGCCGGCGCGTGCGCAGGTGCGCGATCCGGATGAACTGCGCATTGCAGAGGGCGTGCTGGCGGCCGAGGCAGCGGGCGATGCACTTGTGGTGTTGCACACGCCGCCCGGCGAGGCCAACCGGGTGGGCATCGCACTCGACCGGCTGGCGTGGCCCGAGATCGTCGGCACCATCGCCGGGGATGACACCATCTTCCTGGCGGTGGCAAACGCCACCGGCCAGCGCACCGTCATGCGGCGGCTGGCCGGCCTGGCGTTGCCCGGAAGTTCCCGGGGCCGACCCGCCTGAGGGCGGGCCAGCCACCTGCGCCTAGTAGATCACCACCGGCGGGGTTGCCTGCGTGGCATCGAAGTAGCTTGCCACCCCCCGGTCGCGCGCCTGCACCGAGATGACGTTCACCCCCGTGCGTGGCACGGCGATCGCCACCTGGTTCGTCATGGCACAACCTTCCTTCAGCAGGAAGCTGCCCGACTCCACCGATGTCGCCTGCCCATCCACGTAGTAGGTCGTGACTTCCACGCCGTTGACCCAGACCCGGATGTCGTTGTCCAGCGCCAGCCGGATCCTGTCCGTCGTGTTTGCGGCATAGAACACGTGCCGGGCGAGAAGGTAGGTGAACTGTGCCGGGTCGGTCGTGACGCCCGCACTGGCCCGCGCCCACAGCGACGCGACCGACAAGGCGTAGTCGATGGTGCCCCCGCTGCCGTTGCACTGCGCTGCGAACGGAACGCCGTCTGACTGGGTATCGCCGAACGGGGCGTCGCCATAGCTCCAGGGGCCCTGCGCCACGACACCAACTGTTGGCGTCGTCGCCCCGCCCTCGGCAAAGAATGGCACCGACACGTCATCCTGGGTGGTCGATGGCAACGTGGCGTCACCCGGCGAGCCGCTGGCCGACGGCTGCATGTAGAGCCAGTTCGACATGCCGAAATCGAGCAGGTCAGGCACCACGCCTCCGAACGGGCTGTACTCGCTCACCTTGCCACCACGGCCACCCGTGCCCAGCCCGCCAGCGTACAGCTTCGATGGCATCAGCCAATCGAATGCGCGGTCCAGGAAGCCCACCGTCAATGGGTCACACGACAGGTTGAGTTCGGTGAGCGACTCTCCGGGCGTGATGATCTCGATGTTGCCGAACCGGACGTTCCCCGCGGTCACCGGGCTTGCCGGGTCGAGGTTGTGCGCCAGGCGCACGCGGGCATCGGATGCGTCATTGGCCTTGTTCAGGCAGACGCCCACTGCCACGGGGTTGTCGAAGCGGACCTTCGGCGTCGTCGTGAACTCGTAGAAGGGCCCCCGCTGGCACAGGCGGGTGTCGAGGGGACCAGTGCAGGCCGTCGGGCTGGCAGGCAAGGGCACCACGCTCACCACCACCGACGGCACGTTGTCGGGCACGTCGCCCACGCTCACCTTGGTGGCCGCATCGTTCGCCGTCGGGTTGGCGGGATCCCTGGCGCCGATGGTGGCGCCTGTCGTTGGGGTCACGACGGCGGCGCCGCCGTTTACCAGGTCGAGGGGCGGCGCTTCCAGCCCCAGGATGCAGTAGAGCAGGCGGATGAGCGATTCGACCTTGTGGAGCTTGTCGGGGTTGTTGGCGAAAAGCCCGTGGTTCACCGCCGTGAGCAGCTGGTCGATGATCTCCATCAACCTGGCCTGCGCCCGTGGACCAGGACCGGTGGCGCTGAGGCGGATGTAGAGGTTGATCCTGATGGTGAGGAGCGTACCGAGCGGACCGGGGAGAATGTCCTTGGCCAGGGCCCTGATGTCGGCCGGGCTGCAGGGGGTGCTGTACAACTCGACGGTGGGACTCGGCTCTGGCTCTGGCGGGGTGTTGCTCTGGTCGGAACAGGCGGCAAGGGTCAGGGCTACCGCGGTTGCAGCGATTGGTATCAAGCGAACAGGGCGACGCACGTGCACCTCCAGTCGGGGAGCATGGACGGGAGGATTCGTGATACGATGTAATCCCGAATTCTTCCGGCGGGGATACAATACGGCCCGCCAACGCACTGTCAAGCTTCCACTTCGCTATGGGCCAATCGTCCTATGGCCTCCCCGCGCTCCGGGGCCACCGTGCATTTCCTTGCAGTGCCTGGAACTGCCAGCCAGGTTCTTCCACCATGGCCTGTTGTCGACCCGGGTTGGCCGCCCAGTACCCCTTGAGTGCCCTGATGGCCGCATCGGGTTCACCCAGCAGCGTGTACACGAACGCCTCGTCGAACAGCAGGTCGCGGTTGGGGTCGGTTTCCACGGTCCCGCGGGAGCGACTGACAACCGCCCGGGCGCTGTCGGCAAGCTGTTGCCGGGCGAGGACCGCGGCGACTGCGAGGTTGGCAGCGAGGGTGCGGAACTCCCGCTCGCCTTCCGGGGCCAGGGCTGACACCGAGTCGCGCAAGCGCCAGGCGCGCGCCACGTCGGGATCCATGGCCCTGGTGGAAAGGAGGAGCAGGCGGCACATGGTAAAGCGGTAGTCATCGGGGAAGCGATGCTGGCCCTCGTCACACCAGTGCTCGGCGTCGGCGAACTGGCCCAGGTCATAAGATGAGTTGAAGAGCCGGTTGATGATGGCATCGATGTTCGTAAGGAAGGCGTCCGCCTCGTAGGCACGTCGGGCGGCGAGGTTCACGTCGCTCAGCGTGCCGTTCTGGTTGTAAAGGTGCGCCAGCGACGCCCAGGCGGCGGCCTCAGCAGGATTGAGCCTGGTGGAGGCCTCGAAGTCGGCCTGGGCCGCGGCGAGGAGTTCCTTTCGCTCCGTCGGGTCCGCCTCGAGGCCCAGCAGGTATCGCCAGTACCGGAGGTCGCCGCGCTGGAAGAGCGCCTCGGAGTTCTGCGGATCGAGTGCTACCGCGCTGTCGGCGAACTGGAGGCCGCGCGCGAGCGAGGGCCCCGCCTTCACCGGATCGCGGTTCGCGAGCCGGGTCTCCTGCGACGCGATGGCGGCGCGCATGATGAGCGGGTCGGGCCACTTCGGGTCCAGTCGCGATGAGACGGCGAGGAGGGAGTCGGCGTCCGCGAAGGCCTGGGCGGCGGCCACCGGGTCGAGGCGCATGAGGGAATCAGCGCGCTTCCGGATGGCTTCTGCCCGTTGCAGCTGCACCCACGCCTCCGGACTCGAGGCGCTGAGGCGCTGTTCCCGCAGGCGCACCTCGGTGCCGAGTCGTTCGCGCAGGAAGGTCGCCGCCCGCTGGGCCAGGGTGTCGCTGAGTGCCAGGTACGAGCCGGCGGGCTGCTCGAAGCTGGTCCGCTGGAATTCGGCACCGCTGGCGGCATCCACCAGCCGCACCGTGACACGCACCTTGTCGCCATCCTGTTCGACGCCACCCTCAACCAGGGTGCCAACCTTGAGCGCCCGGGCGATGCTGTCACGTGGCACATTGCGGCCGCGGAACCGTGCCGAGCCGTTGCGCGAAGTCACCTCGAGTTCCCGCACCTCCGAGAGCGCCTGAATGAGCCCCTCGGTGAGGCCATCGGCCAGGAGCCGCAGGGAATCCCTGCCGGGCGGACTCTGGAAGTAGAGCACCGCCACCCGCTTGGCGTCGTCACCCGCGGCCGTGGCACCGGCCGAGCTGCTGCCGCCGCCTCCCGGTGCCATGAACCCCCGCGCCACCAGGCCTCCCACCAGCAGGAGTGCCAGCGCGCCCACGGCGAGCCACGCCGGCCGGCGCCATGGCGGCACTGTTGCGCCGTCGGCCTGGCCTGGTACTGGCGTCGCGACCCCACCTGCGCGCAGCACGCGGGCCGTGGTGCGGCGCGTGGCAATGGGGACCTGCTGGGGCGTGCGCGGTGCGCCGGAGGCGCGGCGTGCCGCGGTGCGCTGGATCGCGAAATCAGACTCGCACTCCAGCAGGTCCTCGACGAGGTCGCGCATGTGCTGGTAGCGATCCGCCGGCGTCTTCTCCAGGGTGCGGAAGACGGCATCCTCCACCGCATCGGGCACCGCGGTGCGCACCACCTGCAGGCTGGGCACCTGCTCCAGGGAATGCCGGGCAATGACGGCCATGGCGTTGGGCCCGTCGAAGGGCGGCTGGCCCGCCAGCAGCTCGTAGAGCACGCAGCCCAGGCTGTAGATGTCGCTGCGCCCATCCAGCTCGCCACCGAGCGATTGCTCCGGGCTCATGTAGTGCGGGGTGCCCATGGCGATGCCGGTCTCCGTCAGCTTCTGGCTCGAGGCAGACTGGAGCGCCTTGGCGATCCCGAAGTCGGCCACCAGGGCATGGCCGCCCTGCACCAGGATGTTCTCCGGCTTGATGTCCCGGTGGATCACGCCGTGGGCGTGGGCGTATTCCAGCGCCTCGGCCGCCTCCCGCGTCATGCGCAGTGCCTCGTCAATGGGCAGCTGGTGCTCGCGGTTGAGGCGATCGCGCAGCGACTCGCCCTCGACGAACGGCATCACATAGTAGAGGAGGCCGCCGGCCTCACCCGAGTCGTAGAGCCCCAGGATGTTGGGATGCTGCAACTGGGCGGCGACCCGGATCTCGCGGAGGAAGCGCTCGGCGCCGATGGTGGCCGACAACTCCGGCTTGAGGAGCTTGAGGGCGACAGGACGGTCGTGCTTCAGGTCCTGTGCCAGGTAGACGAACGCCATCCCACCCTGGCCCAGTGGGCGTACGATGTCATAGTGACCAGCAAGCGCGGCCCGAAGCCGCTCTGCCTGGTCAGTCACCTCCACGGCTCACGGCTGCATCGAGGCCGAGCGCCTCCTGCATGGCGAGGGCGGACGGCCACCGGTCCGCCGGCTCCTTGGCCAGGCCGCGCGCCACCGCGGCGGCCAGCGCGGCCGGTGTTTCGGGGCGAAACGACTCCACCGGCGGAGGCTCCTCGGCGAGGTGCTTCTGCAGGACGATGCCCTCCACCTTGTGCACGAACGGCGGCCGTCCCGCGAGGCACTCGAACAGCACGCAGGCCAGGGAGTAGAGGTCGCTCCGGTGGTCGATCTCGCGCAGCCCGCGGATCTGCTCCGGACTCATGTAGGTGCAGGTGCCCAGGGCCACGCCCGAGCGGGTGAGGTGCTCCGACGCGGATTCCATGATGGCCTTGGCGATGCCGAAGTCCAGCAGCATGGTCCGTCCGCCCGAAATCACGATGTTCTCCGGCTTGACGTCGCGGTGCACGATGTTCTGGGCGTGGGCGTGCGCCAGCGCGCCCAGAAGGTCGTTGGCGACCCGGGCCACGTCGGCGGGCGGGAGCATGCGCGAGCGGTTGAGGGCCTCCCGCAGGGTGGGCCCGGGGCAGTAGGTCATGGCGTAGTACACCACCCAGTCGCGCTCGCCCGAGTCGAGCAGCGTGGCGATGCTGGGGTGGTCGAGCCGGCCGGCCAGGCGAACCTCCCGCAGGAAGCGGTCGGCCGCCACCGTCACGGCAAGTTCCGGGTGCAGCACCTTGAGGGCGACCTCGGTGCCCGCCTCGTTCCGGGCCAGGAAGACGCGCGCGCCGCCGCCCCGGCCGATCTCCCGTTCGAGGGTGTACAGCGTGCCCAGGGCCTGTTGCACCGCAGCGAGGATGTCTCGCGCCACTAGCCCTCCGCGTCAGCGTCGCACACTGGTGAGCGGCGCACCACTGCCACCGTGCCGCGTGGCAGTCACCTCGGCCAGGATCGCCAGCGCCACCTCCATGGGATGGCGTCCACCCAGGTCGAGGCCCACCGGGCCGCGCAGCCGGGCCAGGTCGGCATCACCGAAGCCCGCGGCGCGAAGGCGGTCCCGTCGCTTCTGCTGCGTACTGCGCGACCCGATCGCTCCCACGTACGGGGCAGGGGAGCGAAGCGCCAGCTCCGTGGCCGGCTCGTCGAACTTCGGGTCATGCGAGAGCAGCACGACATAGGTATTGGCGTCGAGCCCGATCCGCCCGAAGGCCTCGTCGGGCCATCCCAGCACCAGTTCATCCGCATGGGGGAAGCGCTCGCGGGTGAGCCACGCCGCACGGCCATCGGCCACGTAGGTGCGATACGGGAGCTGCCGGGCGAGGAGTGTCAGCGCCTGTGCAACGTGCACGCCGCCGAAGATCACGAGCTTGGGCTGCCGGGCGAAGACTTCCAGCAGCACGTGCACCTCGCCGCCGGGCGCAGCCAGCACCACGGTGTCGCTGGTGCCCCGGGCCAGGGCAGCCTGTGCTGCCGACTCCAGCTCGGGCAGCACGGCATCGAGCTCGAGTTCGGCGCGCCGGGCCATGTCGAGGGGTGCACCCACCGGTGGCAGGATCGGCTCCCGGGTGCCGTCGTCGCGAAGCACCCAACTGGCGCCGAGGGGTGCGGTGGGCGACTGGATCACGGTAGAGACGACCACGCCACCCTCGCCGCGCGCCGCTTCGGTCACCGCCATGCGTACGCCCGGCTCCACCAGCACGGAGATGGTCCCGCCGCACGACAGGCCAACCGCCCAGGCGTCGTCGTCGGTCACCCCGTAGGTCACCAGCCTGGGAGTGCCACGCTCGATGGCCTCGGCCACCTCGGTCGCGACAGCATTCTCCACGCACCCGCCCGAGACCGACCCGAGCATCGCACCCGATGGTGTCGCCAGCATCACGGAGCCGGCGGGACGCGGCGCACTCCCCCAGACGCGCGTGACCACCGCACGGCCAATGGGCTCGTTGCGAGCGACCAGCCGCTGGTAATCGGAGAGTTCAGCGAACATCATCGCAATATACCGCAGGGAGCGAGGGGCGCTGGCACCGGCGTCAGGTACTCACGCGCTGGGCAAAGTCGAGCCAGAACCGCTCGACCACCTTGCGTGCCGCACCCTCCACGAGCCCGCCAAGGCCGGTGAGCGGTCCGTCGATGTCGCAGTCGCAGGTCCAGTGCATGGTGGTGCGTCGCGGGGCTGGCTCCTCCAGCCGGATGCTGGCCGCCAGGTTCACGGTGGAGCCGGCCGCGGCACCGCGTGCGGTGAGGGTGGCGCGCTCCGGGGGGACCAGGTTGGAGGCTTCCACGTCGAGGGTGAACTGGAGCCGCAGGGCGCCGACCCCAAAGCCGGAGATCACCCGGTAGTGCGTGGGGTCCACCTGCTCCACCGCCTCGACGCCGGGTGTCGCCGCCGCCATGAAGGCGGGATCCATCAGCTTCTCCCACACGAGGGTCCGGGGTGCCATCGCCTCGGGGGAGCCTGCGAAGGACAGGTGCATCACGCGGTGTCTCCCTGGTCGAGCGCGGCCAGGTCCGCGCGCGTGTTGACCTCCGGATTGTCGCCGTCCACGCCCAGCAGCTCAGCGTTGCCCAGCAGTGCGCCGAGTCCGTGGTCACTGGTCAGGCTGTCAATCTCATCCCAGAGCACCCGGTCCAGCAGCACCGGGTGTCCCGGCGTTTCGGGCGCGCCGGCATAGTGGGGCCGGAGGCAGGCGGCACCGGTCGCTCGCCACCGCCGCACCAGGGCAGCCATGACATCGGGCCGGATGGTGGGCTGGTCGCCCAGCACCACCAGCAGCGCAGCGGGGCCGAGGGGGGCTGCTCGGCGAACCGCAGCCAGGCCGGAGCGGAGGCTCCATCCCATTCCACGGTGGGCTTCAGGTGCCAGGACGGTGCGGGCACCGAGTGAGGCTGCTACCTGGGTGGCGGGTGCGTGCGGCCCGGGCGCCACCACATACGAGGCGCGGATTGTCCCCGCTGCCTCAGCGGCCTGTACCGCGGCGATCACATGTGCCAGCACCGGGCGGCCGCGCCAGGGGGCGCTGAGCTTGTCCCCGCCAAACCGCGTCGCGCGCCCACCGGCCAGGATGATGGCGAAGGCCGGCGCGGCAGGGTGCATTGGCGGTCTCCGTGAGGTGGTGGGATGTACGGGCTGGCGTGGCTGGCGACCCCGGGTTTCCCCGCGGTCGGGGCAACGTCCCAACCTATTGACCGGGGGTCGCGGGTGCCATAGCATGCGGTCCCGCCTGGGCCAGGCGGTGTCAGTGGGGTGTAGCTCAACAGGCAGAGCGCCCGGCTGTTAACCGGGAGGTTGCTGGTTCGACCCCAGCCGCCCCAGTATCCCCCCTCAGAAATGCCCTCGGCTCCTGGTCGAGGATCATTGACTGCCAGAATCCCCCGCCCCCGAACCGGTCGCACCGGCAAGCGCTTCGTGACGCCGCGCTGATGATCCGTGAGCGCCCAGCGGAAGTGGAGGACCGCGCCGTGCCGGGCCACTGGGAAGGTGACCTCATGCTCGGGCTCGAGCGTTCGGCCATCGGGACGCTGGTCGAGCGCACCTCCCGATTCACCCTGCTGCTGCACCTCCCGCGCCTGCCGGGGAATGCGCACCACCGACACGAAGAACGGAGCGCCGCTCGCGGGGCACGGCGCGGCGGCGGTCCGCGACGCGATCACCTGCGCGTTACGCACGCTGCCGACGCAACTCCGCCGCTCCCTGACGTGGGATCAAGGCGCGGAACTCGCAGCGCACGCCCAGCTCCACATCGACACGGGCCTGGCGATCTACTTCTGCGATCCGCAGAGCCCGTGGCAGCGGGGGACGAACGAGCACACCAATGGCCTCCTCCGCCAGTACTTTCCCAAGGGCACCGACCTGAGCGTCCATTCGGCCGCCGAGCTGACGGCGGTCGCCCTGGCCCTGAACACGCGCCCCCGGAAGACGCTCAGGTGGCGCACCCCTGCAGAAGCCCTGAACGACTTCATACGATTACCGCAGGACAACCCTGTTGCGACGACCGGTTGAGTCCGGGCACCACACCCCGACCGAAGCCCGGCGCGACCTCTTTCAGTACCTCGAAGGCTGGTGCAACCAGCACCGGCGCCACTCCGCCCTCGGCAACCAGTCACCCGTCAACTACGAACGCGTGATGCTGGCCCGGGCAGCGTGAGATCCCAAGACGCTACCTCTCCACGAAAGCGGGTGAACTCCACTGCTGGTATAGGTCATTCGTCCTATTGACGAAGCGCCGGCCAAGAGGCACCCTTCAGTAAGCCAACGACACAATGAGAGTTCCCGCACCTTGGAGGAGTACCAAATGCGGCTGCGTACGACATCGACGTACTTTGCAGCGGCAGGGCTGGTGCTGTTTGCGGCTGCATGCTCCGAACCAGATCAGTCTGGCGGGCCAAGCAACGCAGAGCATGGCGCCGGGGTGGTGGCTGTTGTTGGTGAGAATAGGGCCATACTCATCCCGGTGGCAGATAGCACGCGAGCCATACTGGCCGGGCTGTGGCTTCGAAGCCGGGGTGGCGTGGGCGTTCCGGGCATTGAGCGCATGGTAGGAACCGCTCCTGATGGAGCGGTGATCGTCTCGGAGGTTACCAGAGGCGAAGACGGGCGAATTGTTGGCCTTCGCACGATAAGGAACGGAGTTGCTCTTCTGGAGAGTGTGATTGGCAGCGACGGGCGCGCTAGTCATCGCGTCGGGGGCGGACGGATCAAGATAGACGCGTCACTTGCTGGCGTTCAGGTCGGTCTCAGCGATATCGCCAGGGCCACGGCCCCCGGAGGAGGGGGAGGCCAGGATGATTGTGCCTTGGCGACTGCCGCATACTACCTTGCTTGGGGGACTTTACTCTTGGTAGTCGCGACGACACCACTTGATCCTACCCCGCTTCAGTTGCTAGGCATAGCTTTGGCGGCAGCGAACGCCGCGAACGCGCAAGCGAACATGCACTTTTGGTGCAATCAGCAGCAGGGGGGAGGAACGCCGTAATCATGCTTAGAACAACCCTTGGTCGCGTTGTACTTGCCGGGTTGCTCATTGTCCTGGTGTATGGTGCAGGTAGGGCCTTGCCGATTGGGCCCGGCAGTGGTCGCAGCATCCGTGTCGTTGGCGGGCTATTAGCTCTTGGCGCAGCTGTGCTGTTTGTCGTGCTGCAGGCTCGCCGACGCATTTGGCCCGAGGTCCTGCCCGTGCTGGGGTTCGTCGGGTGCGGCGTTGCTTACGCGGTTGGAAACCAGACGGGCGTCTTCCTCGCCAACGCCGCTGCACTTGTCCTGGTTGCCTGTTTTGGTATGCTGGTCAGAAGGGCGAATCCCAAGTGAGCGGGACGGGCAAGGCAGCCTGCTGAAGACAGCCTTGGCTCCTTGGCGTTGGGGGCACCTGCGCGGGGACTGTCAGAAAGTCTGTGTATGAGCCATATCCCATGAGAAGGAGGGAGGGAGTATGGCTCGGACACCGAAGCGCCCGTTGGGGTTCACGGATGCCGCCCTGGATGAGTTGCTGCAGGGGGCCCGGTCACCGGAGGAGCTGGACGAGGTCTTTCGCACGCTGAAGCGGGCGATGACCGAGCGGATCCTGCGGGCCGAACTGACGGACCATCTGGGGTACCCCGAGGGCGGCGACCGCCCGTTGGGCGAGGGCAACGCCCGCAACGGGACCACGCCCAAGACGGTGCTGACCGACGCGGGGGCGTTGCCTCTGGCGATCCGGCTCCTCTACTCGACCAATGCGATCGAGAGCCTGCACCGCATCCTGCGCCAGGCCCTCAAGGTGCGCGGCCACTTCCCCACGGACGACGCCGCCAGCAAGCTCCTCTATCTCGCGCTCCGGAACGCCACGCTCCGCCTCGCGCCACCCCATCACGGGATGGTCGCCATGCAGCACATTACCCTGTTGTTCGGGGACCGGGTGCCAAGCGCCCGATGATCACCACGGCTCATACACAGACTATCGGACACTCCCCCGCGCACTTGCCCTTTGGCAGCCCTGATGCTCACCATGGCCGATAGAGAAGAGTAGCTTGCTGGCTCGGCCCCAGCCAAGCCACTTTCCCACCATGTCCTCGCGACACCCGCTCTTCCACGTAACCATCCTCGCGACACTCTGTGCCCTCGTCCCCGCCACGGCCATCGGGCAGGAGCGATCCTGTGCCACCCTCGCCGCAAGCGGCGGGAGCCAGGACCTCTATTGCATCCATCTCTATGCGGCCTCGGGGTTCGACGCGGTGGGCACCGCGGAAATGCGCTGGACTGGCGGGCCCTTCATGGTAGGGGTGGCCCCCGACGGCACCCACCAGTGGAACCTCTCGTTCGACCTCGCCAACCGTCCCGACTCCCTCCTGCGTTCGCCACGCGCCGGCCTGGTCGCCTGGGCTGCCCCGCCATCCATCGCCGGGTTGCAACGCCTGGGCACCGTGGTGCCGGGGCGCGAACTCGGGCCCGTTTCGCTCGACCGCTTCCTCGTGTTCATCTCCGCCGAGGCCGATACGGCAACGCGGGAGATGCGGGGGCCGGTGGTGCTTCGTGGCGAGTCGGCCAGCAACCGCCTTCGCCCACCCGACACCTGGCAGTTCTTCCTTGGGCTTGCCATGCCGGGAAACTCGGCGCCGGCCACCGCTACGATGCCCGGACATGCTGGTCACGGCGAACACGGCGCGCAGGCACGGGACGGCTGGGGCGCGGGCGTGCCGATGTTCCCCGGCCTGGACATGCTCGAGAGCGAGATGGCACTGCGGCCACGCGAGGCACCCTGGCTCCCAACCGGTGGAGCCGCCGCGAAGGCCCAGCCCACGCAGCACGTCAGGGTCCGTAACGGGGACACCCTCGAACTGGTCGCATCGCCGGTGCTCCGTGTGGTGGGCGATCGCTCAGTCATGATGCTCGGCTTCAATGGGCAATCGCCGGGTCCGCTCATCGAGGCGAACCGGGGTGATGAGATCGTGGTGCGGCTGGTGAACCGGCTGGAGGCTCCCACCACGGTGCACTGGCACGGCCTGCGCCTGGAGAACCAGTACGACGGCGTGCCGGGCTTCACCCAGGACCCGGTGGAGCCGGGCGGCACCTTCACCTACCACCTGCGCTTCCCCGACAGCGGCACCTTCTGGTACCACCCGCATGTGCGCGAGGACGTGCAACAGGACCTGGGCCTCTACGGCAACATCGTGGTGCGAGGGGAAGCGACTCCCCCGGTCCGCGAGGAGTACCTGGTCCTCGACGACCTGCTCGTGGGGAAGGATGGGCTGGTACCCTTCGGCGCCGAGACCTCGACCCACGCTGCGATGGGGCGGTTCGGCAACCTGATGCTGGTGAACGGTGAACCCCGCTGGCAGTCGCAGGCCCGCCCGGGGGAGACGGTGCGATACCACCTCACCAACGTCGCCAACACCAGAACCTTCAACCTCTCCTTCGGCCCCGATGCCAGGCTCAGCGTGGTGGGCTCCGACCTGGGGGACTTCCACCACCCGGCGGAGGTCGGTAGCGTCGTGATCGCGCCGGCCGAGCGCTACGCGGTTGACGTCACCTTCGGCGGCGTGGGACCGGCAGCGCTGGTGAACCGGGTGCGGGCGATCGACCACCTGTACGGACGGTTCTTCAGCGTGGCCGACACCCTCGGCGTGGTGAGCGTGAGCGGCGATCGGGTGACAAAGGCATCGCTGCCTGGTGCGAGCGGGTCGCGGGCCCGGCTCCCTGAGTCCGTGCCTGCCCCGGAACACACCCTCGAGTTCCGGGTGGCGTTCCAGGACCTGCCCTTCGTGTCGGACCAGCTCATGCGCATCGACTCGGCCTACGCCAACCCGGTGGAGTGGGAGGGCACCATGCCCACCATGAACTGGTCGGTGACGGGCCGCGAGACGCGGTGGATCGTCCGGGACCTGGCCACGGGTGCGGAGAACATGGACATCCACTGGAGGTTCCGGCGGGGGGCGCTGGTGCCGATCCGCCTCGTCAATGCCCGGAACACCCTGCACGGCATGCAGCACCCGATCCACGTCCATGGCCAGCGGTTCCAGGTGCTGGCGGTGAACGGGAAACGGAACGAGAATCCCGTGTGGAAGGACACCGTCCTGCTGCCGGCGGGCATGGCGATCGACATCCTGGTGGAGATGAGCAACCCGGGGACCTGGATGCTGCACTGCCACATCGCCGAGCACCTGCAGTCGCAGATGATGATGCACTTCGAGGTCGAGTGATCCAGCGCGTAGCAGGCCAACACTGACGAGCGAGGAATACCGATGAAGGCGATGGCAGTTGCCTGTTCCCTCATGCTGGTTCATGCGACCACTGCCCTGGCCCAGCGCCCGCAGTTGTCCGAGGGCGTGCGCCGCTACGTGGCGATCGACACCGCCGTGGTCGCGATTACCGGCGTCACCGTCATTGATGGGCGGGGCGGGCCTGCCCGGGCGGGGCAGACCGTGGTGATACAGGATGGCCGGATCGCCGACCTGGGCGGTTCGGTGAAGGCCCCAGCCGGGGCGCGGGTGATCGATGGTGCCGGGATGACGCTTGTTCCCGGCATGGTCGGGATGCACGACCACCTCTTCTATACCGCGGCGGGCGGCTTCGCCAACCAGATGAACTTCACGGCGCCGCGGCTCTACCTCGCGAGCGGCGTCACCACCATTCGCACCACCGGCGGGCGCTCGCCCTACGCCGACCTCAACCTGCGGAAGTCGGTGGACCGGGGGGAGGTGCCCGGTCCGCGCATCCACGTCACCACGCCCTACCTCACCGGCGGCGAGAGTGGCGGGTCGATGTTCGCCACCAACGAACCCGAGGCGGCGGCCCGCTTCGTGGCCTACTGGGCGGCCGAGGGAGCGGACTGGGTCAAGTTCTACGCCGACGTGTCGCGGGCCACGATGAAGGCTGCGATCGACGAGGCGCGCCGGGTGGGCATCAAGACCACGGGCCACCTCTGCTCGGTCACCTTCCGCGAAGCGATGGACCTGGGGATCGACGACTTTGCCCACGGGTCGGTGACGGCATCGGACTTCGTCCCGGGCAAGACGCCGGACAAGTGCCCCACCAGCATGAACGCGACGCTCGACTCCACCATCAGCGCCACGAATCCGGTGGGGAAGGACCTGATCCGCGACATGGTGAAGAAGGGCGCCTCGATGACGACCACCATGCCGGTGTACGAGCTCTTCTATCCCCACCGGCCGGTGACCGACCAGCGCACGCTCGACCTCATGACCCCCGCGGTGCGTGAGGCATACCTGAAGAACCGGGCCTACATCGACTCGGCGAAGGCCTGGCCCCTCACCGCCGAAGGGTTCAAGCGGGCCCTCGCCTTCGACAAGGCGTTCTACGATGCGGGCGGCGTGCTTGCGAGCGGGGTGGACCCGACGGGGAACGGCGGCGCCCTGCCAGGCTTCGGGGACCAGCGCGGCTATGAACTCCTGCGCGAGGCCGGCTTTGGCACCGAGCAGGCAGTGCAGGTGGTGAGCTACAACGGGGCGAAGATCCTCGGTGTGGCCGACCAGCTCGGCTCGGTCGAGAAGGGCAAGGTGGCCGACCTCATCCTCCTGCGTGGCGACCTGGCGCGGGATCCCTCGACCATCAGGAACGTGGAGCTCGTGTTCAAGGATGGCGTTGCCTACGACCCCGCGAAGCTCATTGCCGCCGTGCGGGGACGGGTGGGGATCGACTGATGCAGGTGGCCTTCCTCGGGCTGGGCAAGATGGGGCGCGCCATGGCGGCGCGCCTCGTGGGTGCCGGCGTATCGGTGCGCACGTGGACCCGGTCGGGTGCCGTGGTAGAGGGCGCCGAGTCGGCTACCAGCATCGAGAAGGCGGCCCGCGGCGCCGACGTGGCCATCACGATGCTCTCGGAGGATGCCGCCCTCCGTGCCGTGACCGTGGGTGAGGAGCACCTGCTCCAGGTCCTGGCCAGCGGGGCGATGCACGTGAACATGGGCACCATCTCGGTGCACCTGGCCGGCGAGCTGGCGTCCCTGCACCTGGCCGCCGGGCAGCGATTCGTGAATGCGCCGGTGTTCGGCCGGCCCGAGTCGGCGGCGGCGGGCCAGCTCTGGATCCTGGGCGGCGGCAGCGCAGACGACCTGCAGCGCCTTGCCCCGCTCTTCGCCGTGCTGGGGCAGGGCACGCTCCCGTTTGCCAATGCTCGGCAGTCTGCGCTGGCCAAGCTCTGCGGCAACTTCTTGATCATGGGGCTCATCGAGCTGCTCGCGGAGTCGATGACCCTGGCCGAGAAGGGCGGGATCCCGCCACGGCAGGTGCTGGAGATGCTGACCACGACGTTGTTCAACCTGCCGGTGGTGCACGGCTACGGCGGGATGATCGCGCGACAGGAGTTCGAGCCGGCGGGGTTTGCGCTGCCGCTGGGCCTCAAGGATGCGCGACTGCTGCTCGAGGCGGGCGATGCGCTCCGGGTGCCGCTACCGGTGGCCGCGATGATCCGCGAGCGGTTCATCGAGGCGCTGGCGGCCGGCCGCGAAGACCAGGATTGGTCGTCGATTGCGGCGATGGTGCGGGAGGACGCGGGGCTCTGAGCCCAGGGGCCCGCGTCCGGAGTACCCCGCTACCGGTTCAGAGTGCCAGGACCTGTCCCGGCTGCTCCAGCCAGTAGTCGGGTGCGGTTGGTTCCAGGTCGCTCCGCGTGAATGGCCCCCACAACACGGCGGCCGTGCGCACGCCCGCTGCATGGCCGGCGTGCATGTCGTGCACGCTGTCGCCAATGAAGACGGCGTGACTCGCATCGGCGCCCAGCACCTCGAGCGCGCGCAACACCGGCTCGGGGTGCGGCTTGGGGTGCGCCACGTCGTCGGCGCAGACCAGGATGTCGATGTACCCGGTGAGGCCGGTGATGTCGAGCCCGCGGAGCGAGCCCTGCCGGTTCTTGCTGGTGACGAGCGCTGTCTTCTTCCCCGCTGCCTTCACCGCCCGGAGCATGTCGCCCACCCCGGCGTAAGCGTGCACCATGCTGTCGTGGTGGGCGAGGTTGTAGTCGCGGTAGGTGGCTACCAGCTCTTCCAGCAGGCCGGTTCCATCGTCCCACTCGCGCAGTTGCGCCCGGAGCGGCGTGCCCACGCCCCGGAGCCACTCGGCGTCGGACCGCTCCGGGAGGCCGTGCGCCCTGAGGGTGTGGTGGTAGCTGTCGAGGATGAGGCGCACCGAGTCGATCAGGGTGCCATCAAGGTCGAAGAGGAGCGTGTCCGTTGGCATGGGCGGCAAACGTAGCGCACCGCGCCGGGAACGGAAGCGACCCCTCCCGCAGCACCAGCAGGCCGGCCACCTGCACCGAGAGGAGGCCCGGGGCGGCAGTGCATCCCGCGAGGCGCCAGGCCTCGCGTCCGAGGCCCGCGTCATCCAGCGACTCGAGCTCGTGCGCGAGCGATTCCTCCCCGGCGGAGTGACCGGCCCCGGCCGCCTGCAGTGCGTGCTCCAGGTCGCGCAGCCGGACCAGGTCGCGGGCCTTGCGTGCCTCCTGTGCCAGGTGCGAGAGGCGCGTCACCAGGCGGCGCGACCCGGTGCTCCGGCGCCACCAGGCTGCAGCCTCATGCCTCGACAGCAGTTCGCGCGCATGCCTGGCCACCAACGCCATGGCGCGCCGGCGTTCATTGGTGGTTGGCGGTGCATCGCCGGGCCGCTGGACCGCGCCTGCCAGGAGGCTGGTGATGGTGGCCGCATCGCTGGTGGCCTCGCCGCTGGCTTCCACGAGCAGGACCGCACGCCCGGTCACCTGCTCCCCCGCCGGATCGTGCTGCAGCACGCGGAGGACGGCCAGCACGGCCGGCCGCGACCAGGGCATGGCGGCACAGCCTGCCTCCGGCGCGCCGGTGGCACCCCATGCTGAGGCGATCGCCTCACGCCATCGCCAGAGGGCGCTTGCGGCATCTCCGACATCAACCACCGAGGGCAGGTGGCGCTTCGCGTCGAGCAGGCGTTCGAGGTCGAACCGGGCGGCCAGGGCCAGCGCAGGTTGTACCGCCCATGCCTCTACCGATGCCCGGGTTGGTCCGCGCCTGCTCCGTCCCTCCCGCTGCTCCATGCGTGCAGGTGTCCAGGGCAGGTCGTAGTGTACCACGCGGGTGAGGCGGGAGAGGTCGATCCCCTCCGCGGCCACGTCGGTGGCGAGGAGGAGTGACGGGAGTCGCGGTGCGGGTGGTGCGTCTGCGCGAAACCAGTCGAGCACCTGGGTGCGCGGGGCCAGCATGGGCCCGAGACCGGCGCGGTTGCCGGCGCACCAGGCGGGCCACCGCTCGATGAGGTGGTCGCGCAGGTAGCGCACGGTGGCACGGCGGGTGGTGAAGACGAGGGTGGGTCGTTCGTCGTCAAGCAGCGATGCCAGCAGCTTCGCCTTGCCGTCGGGGTAACCCTCGCGGGTGCGTGCCCGGGCCACGAGCGCCCGGACCCGGGGCAGGTCGTCGAGCTCGAGGACGGCATCGCCCTCTGGGGCCACGACTTCCCACATCACGCATTGCTGGGCGTCGGGTCCGGCAAACTGGCGGATGAGGTCGCGGTTGATCCCGCGCCCCGACGCTGCCGCCTGCGCGGCGTGCTCGAGCAGGAGGAGGTATGACTGCGCCGACTCCGCGAGCGCTGCAGGGCTCGATCCTGCGGCCCGGAGCAACACCTGGCGCAGCAGGGCGGCCACCGGGGCATCGCGCGCAAGGACGAGTGCGTCGATGTCACGCAGGAACTCGGGGTCGGGATCGGGCGCCTGCATCGTGCGCCGAGCGACGGGCAGGCGCCCGTTGGCCGGACTGGCCACGATGAGGTCGGCGAGTGCTGCGTCGCCAAGGCCTGCGCCCAGCAGCAGGTCGAGTGACCCGACACCACTCGCTGCCAGGGCGTCATCCCGCACCACGAGGCGCAGCTGCGCTGCGAGGTCGCCGAGCCGGTTCACTACCGGCGTGGCCGAGAGGAGCAGGGCACTGCGTCCGGTCAGCCAGCGCGATACGTGTCGGTAGCGTGCGGTGTCGCGGGTGCGAAAGTGATGGCTCTCATCCAGGATGGCGAGGGGTGCGGCGGGCGGCAGGTGGCCACGGCTCACTGCCGCGTTGGACAGGAACCGGATTGGCACGCCCAGCTTGCGAGCCGTGCGCTCCCAATGGGACTTCACCGCGGCCGGGGCGATGACGGGAGTGGCCTGTTCGGGCTGCAGCACCTGCGCCACCGCCAGGGCGACCCAGGTCTTGCCGCTTCCGACCGGCTCGGCCAGCAGCGCACCGCGATAGCGCCGGATGGCGGCCAACACCCGGCGGAAGGCACGGTGCTGTGCCTGAAGGAGGAAGTCCGGCGGGGTGTCAGTGGCGCAATCGGCGGCGAGTGCCGCGGCCATCGCGCGCGCCACCGCGGCGGGGGAACGCCCCGGTCCCGCCCTGAGCCAGGGCTGGGGCGGCTCGTGCACGGCGTGCAGCGCGTCAGCCGACAGCGTGGGCAAGTTCGGCCAGGGCATCGCGTTCATCGCGTGTCAGGTCGAGCCACTGGGCAACGCACTCGTCGCGCTCCGCCTGCGCAGTCGGCAGGACGGGATCCACTGGCAGCGACAAGCGGGGCGTCGGGTCATGCGGCCACGGGAGGTTCTCCACCACTCGTGCGTTGAACCGCCGGAAGCCACCCGCCGCCACGGGCGCGGACCTGGTGCTGATGGCGCGGCACCAGGTGGTGTTGAGGTAGCAGGCCAGGTGACGCGCGGTGTCGGCACACGGGGCGGACACCACGTAGCAGGTGTTGAGGGGGATGAGGTCGTCGCCCTCGAGCGGGACGGCCACCAGGCTGCGCGCGATGTCGGCCCAGACCACCCGGTGTGCGGCCGTGGCGGCTCCCGTGCGGAAGAGGCGCCACGGTGGGCCATCGCGGTAGTCGGCCCGGCGCCGCAGGAGCGCGGCATGGCGCTCGAACCACGCCGCCGCGCGCGGGGGCAGCTCAGGGAGGGGCGTGCCATCGTCCTGGCAGGGCCAGCGAAGCCACACCAGGGTGCGCAGGCCCTGGGGCCGGACGTCGCGACCCCGCACGGCGCGCCGCAGCAGCATGCGCTCGATGTCGGGCTCACGGGTGAGGAAGAGGCGGTCGGCGCCAGTCTTCACGCCGAGCTGCGCGCGGAACCGGGCCCCGAGTCGCGAATGCCTCGCGGCCAGTCCGTGCAACACCGCAACGGCACGATCGCTCCCGAGGATCCACGGGCCTGGCCCGGCAAGCACCGATTGCGTCGTGGTCGGACCGGTTCCATCGAGCGTCGTGTGCACCTGCTGGGATGCCGGCGGGGTGGCCTTGCCGGCGACCAGCGCCAAGGGGTACACCGTGGCGTCGAAGGCGCGCGCACCAGCGGGGGGGAGCTCTGCCACGGCGTGCAGGGTGGCGCTTGCGCCGAGGCCGGAACGGAGCGGGGCGGCATAGCCGGCATGCAGGACCTTGGCCGGCACCAGGAGGGCCAGCACGCCATCCGGTCGGAGCAACTCGTATCCACGCTCTACGAACGCCACGGCCAGGTCGGCCGGATTCCGGTATCCCCGGCCTCCCGAGGCACCGTACCAGCGATAGCGCGCCGCCAGTCGCTGCCGAACGTGCGAGGGGAGTGCCTCACCCCGCACCCATGGCGGGTTGCCGGCGATGAGGCCGAAGCCGCCAGCACCCATGACGTCAGCAAAATGCACTGCATAGTCAAAGTGCTCGATCGCGCCGGTGCGATCGAGCTGGCGGTGGGCATGACGGAGGGTTGCACGCTCGCGGCGCGCCGCCGCGAGCTGGCGCCTGCCTTCATGGCCCAGCCCGTGTCGCTCGTGGAAGAGTGACGGCGCCCGCGCCGCCTCGATGACCTCTCGAATGCGGTGCTCGGCGTGGGCGATGGCCTGCGCCAGCGCAGCGCGCGCCGCATGCTCCTCGGCCCGGCGCAGCAGCGCGGTGGCGCGGACCTTGGCCGGCCCCGATGCGGCGACCAGCGCTCCACGGGCCTCGCGAACGCGTGCGGCGGCCGCCGGATCGGGACGCACCGCGCCCTCCAGGCGGCTCCAGAGCGAATCGCCCTGGCGCACGACGGCGTCGAGGTTGGGCAGGGGCGGAACCTCGCCCGGTGCAGCGGCGTCCTCACACGCGATCACGGCGAGCCAGAGGCGCAGCTCGGCGAGCCGGAGGGCAGCGGGGTTCACGTCCACGCCAAAGAGGTTTCGTGCCAGCACCCGGCGCCGTGCCTGGGCGAGGGACTCCCCGGGTGCCCGGCTCAGGTCGGCCAGCAGCTCCATGGCGCCCAGGAGGAACGCGCCGGAACCGGCTGCGGGGTCGAGGATGGTGAGGCCGGCGAGCGCCCTGCGCAGTGGTGCCTCGGGCCGCTGCAGTCGTGCGCGCGCATCGTCGAGTGTGGTACGTTCACGCTGGGCCACCCATGCGGCCACGCCGGTCGTCACCAGCTCCCGCACCATCGGCGCCGGGGTGTAGAACGACCCTGACGCACGGCGAAGTCCCGGGTCCATGAGGCCCTCGAACACACGGCCGAGGGTGTCGGGGCCGATCGCGGTGCCCTCGCCCTCACGATCCACGAACCGGAAGCGCTCGAAGACGCCGTCGAAGGCTGCACGCCACTCGGTGTTGGGGAGCGCCGCGGGCCAGCGCCGCTCCAGCGGATGCACGTCGAAGAGCCCGCCGTTCAGGAAGGGAACCTGCCCGAACCGCGCGGCGGCTCGGCCCCGCATGCGAGCGGGGCGGTTGAGTGTCCCGAACCAGAGTGGCTGCAGGACGGTGCGGTGCAGGTTGCGGTTCCGTGCCAGGCAGTCGTCCACGTGGTGCGCCAGGAAATCGAGGCGTCCGTCGAGCCAGCCGCGGCTCTGCACGAAGTACAGGAAGAGCACCCGGGTGAGCTGCAGGAGGGCCATGACCTCACACTCCTCCGGACCCGGGCCTGGCGGCAACGCGGCACGCATGCGCTCGAATGCGGCCCGGAATGCGCGGAAAAACCGCGTTCCCACTGGCTCGGTGGCGAGCCACTCCGCCAGTGCCGCCGCACCCTCCAGTGCACCGCGACTGGCCAGTGACGGCAGGCGGTCGAGGACGCCCACCGCCACGGCGTCCGGGTGGTCGAGGGAGATCTCGAGGCAGGGTGCCCCATCGAGTGCCACCGACAGCACCAGGGTTCGGCCGGCGCTATCGAGACAGGCGATGCCGGCTGGGCGACCGAGACCTGCGCGGGCGCGGGCGACCGTGTGGACCACGCGTCGGGCATCGCGGCACTGGAGTACGATCCATGGCAGGGCCCCTGGCGGGGCCACCGCCGAGAGGTGCCTGACTGGCACCCCCGCGCCGAGACCGCGCGGCTCCAGCCGGTGCCATGCTCCAAGCACCCCCAGCGAGGCGAGGAAGCGTTCCAGTGCCGGGCCCGATGCCAGGCCGGGCAGGCGGGTGATAACCATGATCCATGGTGTGATGCGCAGGGTGCCGGGCTGTCATCGCGCGAGCGCGGGCCGGTGCACTCCAGTGCAGGTTCCCTTATCCTGCACCGGGTGTGACACTTGTCGCGGCAGGCGCACCCCAATCGGGATGGGAGCGATCGATGCGGGCGATGATCCTGGTGGGCATGCTCGGGCTGGTTGGGGCTGGTGTCGTCGGCGCACAGGAACCGGCGACGCAGCCCATCGAGGCGGCCGGGTTCGTGCTCCTGCGTGGCGGCGACACGGTGGCCACGGAGCGCTTCGAGCGCTTTGCCACCGTCTGGAAGGGTGCGCTCGTGCTGCCGAGGCGGACCCCGGAACTGACCCAGCGATGGTCGGCCGTGACCGCGCCTGATGGCGACGTGCCGCTCATCGAGGTGACCGTGACCGAGAAGCCTCCGCGGCCCGAGTTCTCGCCCCGGATGGTCACCCGCACGCGGATCATCGTGCGGGATGATTCCATCGCCGTGGACCAGATGACGGACCGGGGCCTCATGACCCGGGTGCTCCCGAGCGTGCGAGGCGCCAGGCCCTACCTCAACCTTTCCTTCGCGATGCTGGAGCTGGGCCTTCAGGGCGCTCGGCCCGGGGCCGATGCAACGATCACGTTCCTGAACGTGGATGGCGGGCAGACGGCGACCGGCACGCTGCACCGCAACCCCGATGGCTCGGCTGTCCTGCGCCTGGGCACGACGGAGATTGCCCTCGACCTCGCGGGAAGCCGGATCAGGGCCGCCCGGATCGAGGCGCAGGATCTTCGGGTGATGCGGACGCCGTAGGCCGACCGTACGTCCGGCCGCGCCACTCCACGCGGCGCCGGCCCCGCCAGGTTGATCGCAGCACGATGTACAGCGTGAGCAGCGCGCCAGCCGGATAGGCGACGCCATATCGTGCCGGTGCCCCCATCCCTACACTGACGAGCCCCCAGAACCCCATGGCCAGGCCCGTGGCAACCGCTGCCGGCACGAGCCACGCTGTGCAGGCACCGGCAAGCGCGAGGCACAGGACCACTGGTGGCGCCAGCCAGAATGCCTGGTGGGCCACGAGCAGCAGGGGTGCCAGTGCGCGGAGCGCTGGGTGGGGGCCGAGGGATTGTTGCGAGCCGATGAACAGGTTCTTCGACCAGCCCTCCACGATCTCCCGCAAGTTCCGGTACATCCGCGTTGCCATAAACTCGTAGGCGAACGCCATGTAGAGCCTGCGCCCCGAGGCCACCACCCGCTGCGCCATGGCCAGGTCCTCGACCACCTCACCCCGCACCGCCGCATGCCCGCCGAGCGCGTCGTAGCTGGCGCGCGGGAAGAGCATGAACTGGCCGTTGGCCACCACGGCGCGCTCGCTCCTCGCCGCATTCACCCGTGCGGGATGGAAGCGGAAGCCCAGCAGGAGCCACACCTGGGGCATGATGACGCGCTCCCAGAAGCTCTCGACCAGCTGGCGGGGGGCCACGGTGAACAGGTCGGCGCCCTCGCGTTGCAGCATGGCCAGGGCGCGGCCCAGCAGCTCCGGCTCGTGGCGCGTATCGGCGTCGGTAAAGAGCAGGAACGCACCGGTGGCGACCTCGGCGCCCTGCTGGCACGCCCATGGCTTGCCATACCAGCCTTCCGGCAGCGGCGCCCCACGCACCAGGCGAAGCGCCGGGCGTCCCTCCGCGAGCGCCTCGACCACGCTGGCGGTGGTATCGGTGGACCGGTCGTCCACCACGATGGCCTCGATGTCCGGATAGCCGGAGGCCAGCACCGACTCGATGACCGTGCGGACCTGGTGCGCCTCGTTGCGTGCCGGGATGACCACGCTGACGCGGGGGCCCGCGACGGGAGCTACTTCGGCGAGTGACGGCCGGGTGCGGGCGAGCCGGGGCAGGGTGAGGAAGGGCACGGCCCAGGGCAGGGCCGCGAGGAATCCGGCGGTGCTCAGGTCTGCTGGGACAGCGCGCCCAGGTCGTGCTCGATGCGGGCGAGTTGGCGCTCGATATCCGGCAGGTCGTGCTCGGAATCGACTGGCGGCACGCCGTTCTGTGCGAAGAGGGTGGCGACGAGGCTGTCAGTGTAGCCCACCACGGCGCTGGCAATGCCCTTGTCCACAAGGCGGTTGAGCCGCAGCATGATGGCGAGCGTCTGCCGGGGGCGGAGCATGGTGACCGCCGGGGCCAGGTGGATGGTGAGCACCTCGCGCAGGTGCTGCAGCTCCTCCACGACCTCACCGGCCGCGAGCCCGCGCGCCGCGGCGCTTCGGCCGTACCGCTCGGAGGCGCGGGTCCACAACGGCGTGACTTCACGCCGGAAGGGGCCGACCGATTCCGCAATGAGGTCGACAAGGAGCCTGAGGTGGCGCTCCACCAGGCTCCGGGGAAAGGACGACGATGCAGTCAGGCGGTCGCCGAGGCGGCTGCACCAGTCGGCGACCAGGGTTTCACGCGAGTCGCCGATGAGCCGGGCGGCCGCGAGGAGTGCAGGCTGCGATGCGCGCAGGAGGAAACTCCTGTGGTGACGGGATGAAATCTATATTGCATCACATGACGAGGTCAAAGACGCTCCTGCGGCCTCCACGACTCGGTGCGCGAAGCCGCGTTGCCATCGTGGCGCCCTCGGGTCCCTGCCTGGAGGCGGACGACCTCGCGCGTGCCATCGAGTTGTGCGAGCACCTGGGCTTCGAGGCCCAGCCCGGGGCACACGCCCTCGATCGCATGGGGTACCTCGCGGGCACCGATGCCCATCGCGCGCGCGACCTGAACACCGCGCTTCGTGATCCCGACGTGGACGCCGTGTGGTGCCTTCGCGGCGGCTACGGGCTTACCCGGATCCTCGATGCGGTGGACTACGGAGCCCTGCGCGAGCGACCCCGCGCCCTCATCGGGTATTCCGACGTCACCGCCCTGCTCTTGGCCGCGACCGCCACCACGGGCGTCGTCACCTTCCATGCGCCGACCGCACGGCAACCGATGCCCGAGTTCTCGCGCCGGCACTTCGAGCGCGTCCTGTGCCGGGCGGAGCCTGCGGGCCGCCTGGACCCCCTGGCCGCTCCTGCCGGTGTGCTCGTGCCCCGGGAGCATCGGGTTGTCACCCTGGCACCGGGCGTGGCGGAGGGACCGCTGCTGGGCGGCAACCTGTCGCTGGTGCAGTGCCTCATCGGTACGCCCTGCCTGCCCGACTTCACCGGCGCCATCCTGTTCCTCGAGGACGTGGGTGAGGCCGTCTACCGGATCGACCGGATGCTGGCGCACCTGCGCGCGGCGGGCGTGCTGACGAAGCTTGCCGGGGTCGCGCTGGGCCGGTTCACCGACATCCCCCGTGAGGGGGGCGACGGCGTCCTCGGCCTGCAGGAAGTGCTCACCACCTACTTCGGTCCCCTGGGCGTGCCGGTGGCGAGCGGCCTTCCCATCGGGCACATCAGCGACCAGTGGACGCTGCCGCTCGGCGTGCGCGCGCGGCTCGACGCGACGGCAGGCACGCTCGAGATCCTCGAGCCTGCGGTCGGCTGACATGGCAACCCCGACCCTCACACAGCACCAGGTTCCCGGCCGCCTCGGTCCGGTGGACATTGACGTGCGCGCCGGTGGCCGCACAGATGCACGCCCCGCAGTGGTCGTCCTGCACGGCTTCAAGGGCTTCAAGGACTGGGGCATGTTCCCGCCGCTCGCCGATCGGTTGGCGCGTGCCGGCTTCTCGGCCGTGAGCCTCAACGTCAGCGGGTCGGGCGTGGACCAGGCAGGCGAGTTCACGTACCCGGCGCGCTTTGGCCACAACACCTGGTCAGCCGAGCTGGCCGACCTTGGTGCGGTCATCGAGGCCCTCACGGCCGGAAGCCTCGGCGTGGTGCCACCGAGCAGCATCGGGCTCCTCGGTCACTCCCGTGGCGGCGGGGTTGCCATCCTGGCCACGGCGCGCGACGACCGGATCCGGGCGCTCGTCACCTGGGCTGCCATATCGAGTGTGCACCGCTGGCCGGACGACACCATCCGCGCGTGGCGTGCATCAGGGATGCATGACGTCGTGAACGCGCGCACCGGCCAGGTCCTGCCCATGTACACCGACATCCTCGACGACATGGACCAGCACGCCGATGCGCTGGACATCACCGGGGCGGCCTCGCGGGTCACCGTCCCCTGGCTCCTCGTGCACGGTGAGCATGACGAGGCCGTGCCGATGCGCGAGGGCGAATTGCTGGCGACAACCGCCCGGTCTCCCACCAGCCGCTTCCAGCGCATCGACGGGCCTGATGCCGGTCACACCTTCGGCGCGCGCCATCCGTGGGCCGGCAGCACCCCCGGGCTGGAGCGTGCCATCGCGTCGAGCGTGGCCTGGTTCGCGCGCCACCTCACCTGACCCGGTGACACCCGTGCCCAGCCGCGGCCTCCTGGCAAGCGGAACCGGAGCAGTGCGGTGGCGATGAGCGGCATCGACCAGTTGCTGGCGCGGCGCATGGCGCGCCCGCCGGTGCAGGTGGCGCCTTCGCCGGTGCTCAAGTGGGCGGCGGTCGCCGTGATCGTCGTGCCCGGCCCCGATGCGCTGCTCCTCCTGCGCCGCGCCGACCGCCCAGGCGACCCGTGGTCAGGACAGATGGCCATGCCCGGTGGGCGACGCAACGGCGACGAGGACCTGCTCTTCACCGCCATTCGCGAGACCAGCGAGGAGGTCGGCACCGACATCCCGCCGGAGTCGCTGCTCGGCTGCCTGGACGACGTGGCGCCGCGCACCCCCGTGCTGCCCCCCATTGCCGTCCGGCCCTTCGTGTTCCGCCTGCGGCACCGGCCGCCGCTCGTGCTGGGCGACGAGGTGGCCGAGGTGCACTGGGTGCCGCTGGGCGTGCTGCGGGCCCCTGACACGTGGGGTGACGTGACGGTGGAGGTGATGGGGAGCCGGCGCACGGTGGCCGCCTACCAGCTCGGGGTGGGTACGGTATGGGGAATGACCGAGCGCATCGTATCCGACCTGCTGAAGGGCTGATGGACGCCCGCTGGCGCGCACCGGCTGCCGGCCTTATGTCTCTACCAGCAATCATGGGAGACCACGTGGTGGCAGACCTGGCGGTGGGCGAGCCGCTGAGCCGGTCGGTGGAGGACTACCTCAAGACCATCTACCGCCTCTCCGAGGCGGGACGGCCGGCCTCGACCAGCCAGATTGCCGAGGCGCTGGCCCTGGCGGCGCCCTCGGTGAGCGGCATGGTGAAGCGGCTCTCGGAACAGGGCCTGCTCTCCCACGTCCCCTACCGCGGCGTGCTCCTCACCGAGATGGGCCGGCAAGCCGCCATGCGCGTGGTCCGCCGGCATCGCCTCATCGAGGCGTACCTCGTGGCCCGGCTGGGCTACACCTGGGACGGCGTGCACGACGAGGCCGAGCGGCTGGAGCATGCGGTCTCCGACGAATTGGTGGAGCGCATGGCCACCGCGCTGGGTCATCCCGAGGTGGACCCGCACGGGGATCCCATTCCGGATGCCAAGGGCCGGGTGGCGCGTCCTGACCTCAGGCCGTTGTCGGCAGTGGAGGCGGGAACCATGGTCGAGGTCAGGCGGGTGGACACGAACGACGCCGAGCGCCTTCGCTACCTCGCTGCGGCAGGCCTGGTGCCGGGGGCGTCGGTGCGGGTGACCGAGCGGGCCCCATTCAATGGTCCCATCACCGTGGCGGTCGAGGGACGCTCCCTGGCCCTGGCTGCGGAGCTGGCTGGCGTCGTGCTCTGCGGAGTGGTGGCACCCGCGGCCTGATCACGGCTCGCGCGCGAGCCGTGCCTTGACCGCGTCGATCGCGTCGATCGAGTGCGGATCCACCCCGTTCAGCGCGGCCAGGTAGAGCGACACAAAATCCCCCAGCAGCGCCAGCGAGAGCATCCGTGCCAGCGTCGACGGCCCCTCGGCGCGGACCCGCTCCACCTGTGCCACCGGGCGCAGGACATCGAGTGTCGCCTCGGCGCGGAGTTCCATGCGGCGTCCCTCCCGCCCGTCCTCCAGCAGGATGGCCACCCAGCGCTTCACCCCGACCCGGCCAGCACCCTCCCACCCCAGGATCTCGTTGTGGTTCATCTCGGGAAGCACGTGGGCAAAGACGTGCTGCTTGGCATTCTCGTTGAGCTGGCCCTTCCAGCGGTTCGCCACCACCCCCTGCCACGCGCCGAGACCGTAGACGATCCCCAGCGAGCCGTGGAGCTCAACCGCCAGCTGCTTGGCGCGATTCGAGGCGCGGGGGACATCGTTCAGCCAGGGCGTCATCATGCGTGCGGCATGCGTGGCGGCGCCGGCGATGTCCTGCGGCGCCAGCAGGCCGAGGCGCGTCACCGCCACGAGGACCGGCACCAGCATCAGGCCGAGCGCCGTGCGGGGCGGCTGGCCGCCCGGAATCGCCACGAGGGGGACCCCGTCGGTCGCCGCGAGGCGGGACAACTCCCCGCCGCTGCTCACAACCACGAGTCGCGCCTGCCGGCGTCGCGCATCGGCATAGGCGGCGAGCGTTTCCTCGGTGTTCCCGGAGTAGCTCGTGGCGATCACGAGCGTTCGCGGCCCTGCCCATGCGGGCAGGGCGTAGTCGCGGTTCACGCTGAATGGCACGCGTCCGTGGAGGTCGAAGAGCGCCCGGGCAAAGTCGCCACCCGCCGCCGACCCGCCCAACCCGGTGAGCACGACGGCGTCGATACCCGCGCCGTCTGCCGGGAGCGGTGCAGCGGTGGCGATGTCGAGGGCGTTGAGGCACTGGGCCGGAAACCCCACGGCGAGGGTGTACATCCCCCGGGGGTCACCGCCGGGGAGGAAGGCGGGATCGTCGAGGCGGCTGGCGTCGGTCACCTGGTCTCCTGCGTGGCGTGGCACCGCCGTGGGTATCGTGTTCGGGAACGCGGGAATGGGTAGCCGGTTCGCGGCAGCCCACACAACTCTCCCCGGGGACATGGTCGTGAACGCAGTGGTCATCCTCGCTGCCTTTGCCCTGAGCCTCGCGGCACTCCTCGTTGCCGCGAAGGTATTCACCAACGCCGCGGAACGCGTCGGCCTGGCGCTCGGACTCTCGGCGTTCGTGGTGGGCGTCCTCATCGTGGCGGTGGGTACCTCGCTGCCCGAGCTGGTGGCGGGCATCGTGGCGGTGCAGGGTGGGGTCTCGGAGATCGTTGCCGGAAGCGTGCTCGGCTCCAACAACTCGAACCTCCTGCTGGTGATGGGGGCGGTTGCTGTCGCCGCCCGGGGGACGTTCACGCTGGGTGAGGCCTTCATCCAGGTGGACAAGCACTTCCTCCTGGGATCGGTGCTGATGCTTGGCCTCGTCATGCCCGACGGCGTGGTGGACCGGGTGGAGGCGCTGTTCCTCCTGGTTGCCTACGCCGTGTACGTGTTCTACCTGCTCAGGAGCGGCGAGGGGAGCGCCCTGGCGGTGGCCGCCCCCGCCCGGCCGCGCCTTGCGATGCACGACCTGCTCCTCCTGGCTGGTGGCGGGGTTGCCATTGCCGTGGCGGCGGAGCGGACGGTGCACTTCCTCACCGGCATCTCGGACCTGCTGGCAGTGAGCCCGGCGGTGGCATCGGTCACCATCCTCTCGATCGGCGCCACCCTGCCGGAGGCCGTCATCGGGGCCACCGCGAGCCGGCGCGGGCAGGGCGAGCTGGCCGTGGGCCTCATCCTTGGCTCCTGCATCTTCAACGCCCTCGGCGTGCTGGGCGTCGCGGCCCTGGTGGGGCCGGTGGCCGTGCCGTCGGCGATGAGCATCATCGCGCTGCCGGTACACGCCGCCGCGGCGCTGCTCTTCTACCTCCTCACCATGGACGCCAAGGTGTCCCGTTGGGAGGGAAGCCTCTTCCTCCTGGTCTATGCCCTGTTCCTGGTACGGATCGCAGCGGTAGCCTGAGCCCGCGGCGGCTCCGCAAGGCCACCACAGTCTTGCGGATTAGGCTTGCCTAATATTACTGTTCTGCGCCGCTGCCCCGTGGGGTTCGTGGCACAGCAACAGCATCACTTCCAATTACTTGGGGCGGAGATGGCCGTGGTTGGCGAAACGTCGGGAGGTCCCGAGGCCTGGCGCTTCCCGCGCACCAGGCCCTCGCTCCCAGAGTCCCATCGCAGTGTCGCCATCCCGCCGGGCGCAGGGTTCTGGCGGAAGGCGCTGGCCTTCGCCGGGCCGGGGTACATGGTGGCGGTCGGCTACATGGACCCGGGGAACTGGGCCACGGACATCGCCGGCGGATCGCGCTTCGGCTACACGCTCCTGAGTGTCATCCTGCTGTCGAACCTGATGGCCATCCTGCTGCAGTCCCTGGCCGTGAAGCTGGGACTCGTCACGGGGCGCGACCTCGCCCAGGCCTGCCGCGACCACTATTCGCGGCCGGTGAGCTTCGTGCTCTGGATCCTCTGCGAGATTGCGATTGCCGCGTGCGACCTGGCGGAGGTCCTGGGGTCGGCGGTGGCGCTGAGCCTGCTCTTCGGCATCCCGCTCGTGTGGGGCGTGGTGCTCACCGCGGCCGACGTGCTGCTCATCCTGCTCCTGCAGCAGCGGGGCTTCCGCTACCTCGAGGCGTTCATCATTGCGCTGATCGCGGTGATCGGCGCGTGCTTCGCCATCGAGCTGGTGCTCTCGCAGCCCTCGCTCGCCGCCATTGCGTCGGGGCTCATCCCGCGCACCGAGATCGTCACGAACCCCGCGATGCTGTACATCGCCATCGGCATCCTCGGCGCCACGGTGATGCCGCACAACCTCTACCTGCACTCGTCCATCGTGCAGACGCGGGACGTCGGCCCGGACGAGGCACACACGCGGGAAGCGATCCGCTTCGCCACGCTCGACTCGACCGTGGCACTGCTCTTCGCCTTCTTCATCAACGCCGCCATCCTGATCCTCTCGGCGGCCACCTTCCACGTGGCCGGGCACACCGACGTGGCGGACATCAACGACGCCTACCGCCTGCTGACACCGCTGCTCGGCACGACCCTCGCCAGCACCCTCTTCGCCCTGGCGCTGCTGGCCTCGGGGCAGAACTCGACCATCACCGGCACGCTGGCCGGCCAGATCGTGATGGAGGGGTTCCTCGACATCCGGCTCCCGCCCTGGCTCCGGCGGCTCATCACCCGGCTCATTGCGATCGTACCTGCGGTGATCGTCACCGCGATGTACGGCGCGAAGGGTGTCGGGGCGCTGCTCATCCTGAGCCAGGTGATCCTGAGCCTGCAGCTCTCGTTCGCGGTGATCCCGCTGGTGGCGTTCACCAGCGACCGGCGGAAGATGGGGACGTTCGTCAACGGCACGCTCCTCAAGGCCAGCGCCTGGGGCGTCGCCGGCGTGATCGCCGCCCTCAATGCCTGGCTCCTGGTCGGCACGTTCCGCGAATGGTTCGCCTGACCGCAGCGGCCGCCCGCTGGAGGCTGGTGCCGTGGACGCTCGGGCTCGCAGGCCTCGCAGCCTGCTCGGTGATGCTCCCCAATGCGCCGGACGACACCGAGCGACTCGAGGGGCCGCTCGACGGCCTGTCACCAGCCCAGCTGGCCTCGTTCGCGCAGGGTGACGCCGAGTTCTCCCGGGTGTTTGGTGCCTCCGCAGGGCTCGGCCCGGTGTTCGTGGCGCAGGCATGCGTGTCGTGCCACGCAGGCGACGGGAAGGGCCATCCCCTCTTCAACCTGACACGCTTCGGCCGCATGGGCAGCGACGGGTTCGACCCGATGCGCTTCGCCGGCGGGCCGCAACTGCAGCAGCGCGCCGTGCTGCGCTACGTGGCCGAGGTGCTCCCGGCCGGCGTCACTGGTGTGGCAGTGTTCACGGCGCCGGCGGTGACCGGGCTGGGTTTCCTCGAGGCGGTGGACGACAGCACGCTGCTCCGCCTGCAGGATCCCGACGACGCCAACGGCGACGGCATCTCGGGCCGGGTGCAGCTGCTCGACGCGCACGACCTCCTGGTCGCGGTCACCTCCCTCGAGGCGCTCACCAGCGACGGCCCGCCAACACGGGGCCAGCCAATCAACGGGCAGTACATCGGCCGCTTCGGCAAGAAGGGCATCACCGTCAACCTGCTGCACCAGGTGGTGACCGCCTACCACGAGGACATGGGGATCACCAGCGACTTCATTCCCGACGACAACTACAACCCGCAGGTCGGCACCTTTGCCACGGACTCGGTGCCGGACCCCGAAGTGGCATCGAGCGTGGTAAGTGCGGTGACCTTCTACCTGCGCACCCTGCGGATGCCCCCGCGCCGCGGGCGTGGCGATGCCCAGGTGGTGGCGGGTGAGGCCACCTTCGGCGCCATCGGGTGCGCGGCCTGTCACCTGCCGTCGCTCCGCACGGGTGCCTCGGCGATCGCGCCGATCAACCTGGTGGAGTTCCACCCCTACACCGACCTCCTGCTGCACGACATGGGGCCGGAGCTGGACGACGGTTACACCGAGGGCATCGCACTCACCTCGGAGTGGCGCACCGCACCACTCTGGGGACTCGGGCTCGCCGCCCAGTCGCAGGGCGGCCAGGTGCACCTGCTGCACGACGGACGGGCGAAGGGCATCGCCGACGCGATCGACTTCCACGGGGGCGAGGCGGCGGCGAGCCGGGAGGCGTTCCGGGCACTCAGCCAGGCCGAGCGGGACGCGCTGCTGCGCTTCCTGGAGTCGCTGTGATCGAGTCGCGTCGGGCGTTCCTGCAGCGGGCCGGGGCAGTGGCAGGCCTGCTGCCGTGTTCGCTCCCGCTCCTCGCGGCGTGTGCCCGGTTCAACGTGGTCTACAGCGGGGTCGAGGGGACGCGGCTCACGGTGGCACGGGAGAGCCTGGGTGACTCGGCCTTTGCGCTGGTCGAGGCGCCCGGCCTCACCTTCCCGATCTACCTCTACCGGCACGACAGCGACCACTACTCGGCCGTCCTGACACGGTGCATGCATCGCGGCTGCCAGGTCGAGCCCGCCGACGGCCACCTCGTGTGCCCGTGCCACGGGAGCGAGTACGACAACGAGGGCGGCATCCTCAAGGGGCCGACCGAGCTGCCGCTCATCCGGTACGCGGTGAGCACGGATGCGGCGAACGTCTACATCGACCTCTCCGGCCTCGAGCCGGAGGTGGCAGGGTGAGGGGCGTCCTGGCAGCGGGCGTCATCCTGGCGGCCTCGCCGGTGGCGCTCGCGGGGCAGGATTCCGCGGGGCCACCCCGGGTGCGGGCCCGCCTTGACACCGTCCGCGTGCAGGACGGGATCTACAACCGCCCGTTCGTCGCCTCCATGGGCCGCACGTCAGTGGGCGGGTATGTGGAGGGGAACACGAACTACTTCGCCGACGATGGGGTGAACGAGGGGTTCTCGCTGGAACTCCGTCGGTTCAACATCTTCCTCTTCAGTTCCATCGGTGCCCGCTTCCGGTTCATCTCCGAGGTCGAGTTCGAGGACGGGGCCGAGGAGATCCGGCTGGAGACGGCGCTGCTCGACTTCATCATCAACCCGTCGCTGGTCCTGCGGGCGGGGGTGCTGCTCCCGCCCGTGGGCCAGTTCAACGTCCGGCATGACGCCCCGCTCTGGGACGTGATTGACCGGCCGCTGGTCTCGACCGAGATCATCCCGGCCACGCTGTCGGAGCCGGGGTTCGGCGCGCATGGGCGACTGTATCCGGGCGGGTTCACGATGACGTACGATGCGTATGTCACCCAGGGGCTGGATGACGGCATCGTCCTCAATGACGCCGGCCGGACCCGCCTCGCGAGCGGCAAGGGGTCGCTCTTCGCGGGCGGTGGCAACGGCCGGCCGGCCCTGAGCGGGCGGCTCGCCGCGCAACACCGGAAGCTGGGGGAGCTGGGCCTCTCGGGTTACACCGTCATCTACAACACCTACACCGTGGACGGCATGGAGGTGGACGATGCGCGCCGGGTGAGCCTCGTGGCGCTCGACCTGAGCACCGTGCTGCTCGGCGCGAGTGTGCGGGGTGAGGCCGCCTGGGGGTTCATCGACGTGCCGCCCGACCTGGCCGGTGTGTACGGCGATCGGCAGTGGGGCTTCTTCGTGGACGTGGTCCGTCCGGTCCTGAAGCCGCGAATGCTGGGGCTCCGGGATGCCACGATCAGCGTGGTGCTGCGGCTCGAGGCGGTGGACTACAACCGCGGCACGCTCCCCGGCACCGGCGATCCCGCGGGCGACAACGTGCAGGCGGTGGTGCTCGGCGCGAGCTTCCGGCCCCTGTCGGGGACGGTGTTCAAGTTCAACTACCGGCGGGAGTGGATCCACGACCTGGTGGGGAATGACCCCATCAACCGCGCGGGGTACCAGGTGGGGGTGGCCACCTACTTCTGACCAGAGGCCGAAAGGATGGCGGGCTGGTATTCTCCGGCAGCGAGGCAGGCAGCCACCGGGCCCGAAGCGGCCCGGCCCCTTCACAACTCGCGCATGACGGGAGATGGGCTGACGTGAGCAACGACGCGGCGACGCTCGGGCGGGAGTTGATCGACACGTTCGGGCGCGGGTGGAGCAAGCTCCGGGTGGACATCATTGCCTCGGTCTACGCGCCTGATGCGGTCTTTCTCGAGACCCCGTTCACCGCCCCTGTTCGCGGCATCGACGCCATCCGGCAGTACTGGACCGACGTTCCCTACCACCAGTCCGAGGTGACCTTCACCTCGGGCGAGATCTTCACCGTGGGCCCCTGGTTCAGCACCGAGTTCAAGTGTGTGTTCCGCCGTCGGCGCACGGGAGACTGGGTGGATGCCCGCGGCGCCATCTTCTGCGAGAGTGCCGGCGGCCTGGTGACCGAGATGCGGATGTACTGGCACCGGTGGAACCGTGGGAGGGAAACGGACACCGGCTGAGACGCACGTCCCGCCACCGGGACATGTTGGTCGCATCCCATGAGCTTTCGTGTTGTGGTTCAAGTACTTGCAGCGTGGCACAAGGGTCGCAAACTCACCCGGCTGTTCGCTCGGGAGTCATCTCCCAGGGACACCCGTTGACCCGAGGTAGTTCCATGTTGCGCGCTGCCGCGTTCCTCTCGCTTCCCATCCTGCTCCCCGCCATGCTGATGGGGCAGGCCCCGGCCATCCGGCTCGACCTCGGCAATGGTGGCCAATACGTCCCGGGCGACCGTGTCGAGGTGGCGGTGCAAGCCGCCGACGACGGCTACCTCCTGGTGGCCCAGGTGGATCCGGCCGGGCGCATCCGGGTCCTCTTCCCACTCGATCCGTCAGATGACAGCTACATCCGCGGTGGCCGCGCCTACCGGATCCTGGGGCGCGGGGACCGTGAAGGGTTCCTGGCCGAGGCGGGTGGGGACGGTGTGGTGTTCGCTGCCATCACGGCCGATCCGTGGCAGTTCGACCGATACAGCCTCAACGGCCACTGGGACGTGCGCACGCTGAACACCGAGGCCGTTACCGACGCAGAGACCGAGCTGGTGAACCTGGCGAACCGGGTGTCGCGTGGTCGGTTCGACTACGACATCCTCCCCTACAGCATCGTCGGGCCCGCGTCCTATGCCGATGAGGGCACGGCGCCCGGGATCCCGCAGGATGTCGTCATCGAGCAGGCTCCGCCCGCCACCACGGTGATCGTGGACGGCTGCATGGGTTGCTGGGGTTGGGGACCGGGCATCAGTGTGGGCTTCGGCTGGGGCTGGGATCCGTTCTGGGGTCCCGCCTGGAATCCGTGGTGGACGCCGGTGGCCTGGAACCCCTGGTGGAGCGTGCCGGTGTGGGGCGTTCCCGTGTGGGGTGGCGGCTGGGGTGGGGGCTGGGGTGGGGGCTCGGGCTGGAGCGGCGACCGGGTGGCCGGGTGGCAGTATCGCCCCCGGTCATGGGATCACGAACTCACCGGCCGCGATGTGCCCTATCGCGATCGCTGGACCCGCAATGCCTTCAACGCCACGCACACGGTCGCCGGGCCGATGCCGGCCACGGGGGTGAGCCAGCGGGTCAGCTTCCGCGATCGCTCGTTCAACCAGCCGGTGGGCATCGGGGGCCTGGCGCCGATGGGAGGCGAGCGGCAGCCCTCGCGCCGCGGCGGCGAGGCGAGCTACCAGGGAACCCGGCAGGGCATCACGCCGAGCCAGCCGGAGAATCGTGGCCGGCCCGCCCGCGCGCCGTTGCGCCGTGACCAGGGGCAGGGGAGGAGCCAGGAGCCTGCACGGCGCGATGTCGAGCGCAATCGTCGGGGGCTCGAGGAGGCGCCGCTGCCGACTGGGGACCGCCGGAACACCATCAAGGAGCCAACCTGGCGCCGGCCAGAAGTGCTGCGGCGCGACACGGACCGGAGCCCTGCCCAGGCCACGCCGGAGCGGAAGCCTGCGAGCCGCGAGCCGACGCTGGAACGACGTGGCGGTCGCAGTGTGGAGGGGGCCAGGCAGGGCCGCGAGGGCACTTCGCGGTCGCCCCAGGCCGGACGTGCGAGTGGCGGGAGCAGGCCCTCGATCAGGAGCCCAGGCGGCTCCGGGCGTAGCGGAGGCCCCACTCCATCAGCTCCGCGCTCCGGAGGCCAACCCTCATCGCGGCGTCGATAGCATCGTCTTCCTCGAGCCCCTGGTCGAGCATGAACCAGGGGATGAGGGCGCCGCCGACGCGGTTGCCCGACGCGCAGTGCACCAGCACCGATGTGGCACCAGCGCGCTTCAGGGCCTCCCGCAGCGCGTCGATGGTTTCGTCGTTCATCGAGTGCGGCCCCACGGGCAGGTTGACATACTCCATCCCGAGCGTCCGCACCAGCGTCGGCTCGTCCAGCGGCCGCGGCTCCATCGGGTCCCGGAGGTCGATCACCATCATCGTGCCGGCACCGTGCAGCGCCTCGAGGTGCGCCCGGCCCGGCTGGCCGCCGGTCACTACGCCGGGCGCCGGCTGGCAGGCATTGGCCACGCCTGCGATCGCATCGAAAGGGGTCATGGCCCGGGGCCCTCGCGCACTGGGGTGAGGCTGGATCGGTGAACCGCCTAATGTAACGCGCGGGACCCCTGTAGATTCCCGGGGCATGCTCCCAATCGCCATCCTGCAGCTTCGCCCTCGCAAGGGGCGCTACGCGGACAACCTCGCCCGGCTCGGCCAGCTCCTCCGCGAGGCCGTGGCGGGGCCGGGTGGCGCTCCGGGGCTGGTGGTGGCGCCCGAGAGTGCCTTGACGGGCTACTTCCTCGAGGGTGGCGTGCGCGAGCTGGCGGTCGAGGCGTCGCAGCTCTTCGGCGACCTCTCCCGGGTGCACCGCGAGGCTGGCGCGCCGCCCCTCGACTTCGCCATCGGGTTCTACGAGTCCCACCGCAACCACATCTACAACTCCGCGCTGTATGCCTCGCTCGGTGGCAGTGACGCCGGCATCCGGCACGTGCACCGCAAGGTGTTCCTCCCTACCTACGGCGTCTTCGACGAGGAGCGGTTCCTGGCTGCGGGCGACCGCATCGACGCGTTCGAGACGCGCTGGGGCCGTGCAGCGATGCTGGTCTGCGAGGACATGTGGCACTCCGTGGTGCCCACCATTGCGGCCCTGCGTGGCGCCGAGGTGCTCATCGTGCCGAGCGCGAGCCCGGCCCGAGGGCTGCGCGATCCCAGCGGGGACGGGGACCGGCCCGGCAGCATCAACCGGTGGGAGCGCCTGGCCCAGGACATCTCGGGCGAGCACGGCGTCTTCGTGGCGCTGGCGCAGCTGGTGGGGTTCGAGGGCGGCAAGGCATTCGTGGGCGGTTCGCTGCTCACCGGGCCTCGCGGCGAGCTGCTCGCCGAGGGCCCGGTCTTCGACGAAGCGGTGGTGCACGGCCTGCTCGACCTGGACGACATTGCACGGGTCCGTGCCGAGATGCCCCTGCTGGCTGACCTCGAGGCGCGACTGCCTGGCCTCGTGGACCAGTTGCGGACGGCGTCGCCGGCGCGGAGTGAGCAGGCGGACGATGCAGGCGAGCCCGACGAGGCGGTTGCCGTCGCGCCCGCGACCGACCGCCGTGCCCGGACGCCAGTGCCGCCGCGCAACAGCGACGACCTCCTCGCCATCGACCCGGCGCTTGCCGAGCGGTGGCTGGTGGAGTTCCTCCGCGACGAGCTGGTGCGGCGACGGGGGTTCGAGAAGGCGGTGCTGGGACTCTCGGGCGGCGTGGACAGCGCGCTGGTGGCATACCTGGCGGCGAGGGCGCTCGGCCCCGCCAACGTCACCGGGGTGCGGATGCCGTACAGCACGTCGAGCCCGGAGAGCCTGGACCACGCACAACTCGTCATTGATGCACTGGGCATCCAGTCGCGCACCGTTCCCATCTCGGCAGCGGTGGACGGCATGGTCGCCGGCATCGGGGACACGGACCCGGCGCGGAAGGGCAACATCATGGCACGCTGCCGGATGATCGCCCTGTTCGACCTGTCCGTGGCGCTCAAGGCCCTGCCGCTGGGTACCGGCAACAAGACGGAGCGGCTGCTGGGATACTTCACGTGGCACGCCGATGATTCCCCGCCGGTGAACCCCATCGGCGACCTCTACAAGACCCAGGTGTGGGCCCTCGCACGGCACATGGGCGTGCCGGCGGTGATCGTGGACAAGCCGGCGACAGCGGACCTGGTCACGGGCCAGACCGACGAGGGCGACCTCGGCGTGTCGTACCCCCGCGCGGACCGCATCCTGCATTTCCTGCTGAGCGGGTATGCGCCCGGCACGCTGGTGGCGGCCGGCTTCACCCGCGACGAGGTGGAGGTGGTCCGGCGCCGCCTCGAGTCAACCCACTGGAAGCGCCGCCTTCCCACCGTGGCGATGGTGAGCCAGACCGCCATCGGCGAATGGTACCTCCGGCCCGTGGACTACTGATGACGATTCCCGAATCCCGTCCCATGTCGTACTCGCGCGGCGAGATCACCACGCTGGTCATGCCCGCCATGCAGAACGTCCTGGGCGACCTGTTCGGTGGCAACCTCCTCGCGATGGTGGACCAGGCCGCGGCGGTGGCCGCCATCCGCCACGCGGGGGGCAAGGTCGTCACGGCGTCCTTCGACCGGGTGGACTTCAAGGAGCGCATCCCACTGGGCTCGCTGGTCACCTGCTTTGCCACCGTGGACTATGTCGGGAACAGTTCCATGGACATCACCGTGCAGGTGCACGCGGAGACGCCGAGCACCGGTGTGCGCCGGCACACGCACACGGCGCACGTGGTTTTCGTGGGGATCGACGACCAGGGGCGTCCCATGCGGGTGCCCCGCCTGGTGGCCGAAACGCCGGAGGAGCACGCGCGCATGGAGCGGGCACGACAGCACCGGGAGCAGATGAAGCGGTGACCCGTGCGATCGTCGTCCTGAGCGGCGGCGGCGCCAAGGCGGCGGCACACTGTGGCGCGGCCAGGGCCCTGCGGGAACGCGGGGTCGAGGTCGCACGGTTCGTCGGCACGTCGATGGGGGCGGTGGTGGCGGCGGCGCTGGCCTCGGGCCTGGATCCCGACCACGCCTTGCGCAGCCTGATGCACGAGGCGCGCGCCGGGCTCCGGCCCCACCCCCTGGCCCTGCTGATGGGCCTCCGGCTGCCGGGGCTCCTGCGGCCCGGGCCCTTCCGCGATGCGATCGGCCGCATCGTCACGGCGCGCTCGTTTGCGGAGCTGCGGGTGCCGCTCACCGTCACGGCAACCGACGTGGAGCGGATCGAGTCGGTGGCGCTGGGCCATGGCGGGCTCGACCTTCCCCTGCTCGATGCCCTCGAGGCGAGCTGTGCCCTGCCGCCGTACTTCCCGGCCGTCAGGATTGGTGCGCGCCGCTTCCGGGACGGCGGGTTGATGGGTCACCTCCCGCTGTCGGCCGTGGGCGAGACGGGTGGCCTGCCGGTGGTGGCGATCGACGTCGGCCCCGGGCTCGACAACGGCCGCGATCCCCGGCCGCCGGACCCGGGGCCCAGGCTGGTGCGGGCGGTGGACGAGTCGCTGGGGATCCTGATGGCGCAGGGCGCGGCTGACCAGCTGGCCCGGTGGCGCCTCGAGCGCGGGGCGCTGGTGTACGTGCGGCCGGTGACGGAACGCAACGTGACCTTCCGGGTGGACCGGGCCCGGCTGTACTTCGAGGAAGGGTACCGGGCCACGGTGGCGGCGCTGGACGCGCTTGCGACGGCGCGATAGCGTGCCGAGGTTTCACCTGCGCGGCGAGTGGGCGTCGCGCCCCACACAGGATGGCGCATGCATGCATCGGAAGTGATGGTGGCCGACCCGATCGTGGCCGTGGCGGGCGCCATGGCGAGCGAGGTGGCCATCATGCTCAAGCACCGCAACATCTCGGTGGTGCCGGTGGTGGACGACCACCGCACCCGGCGGTTCCTGGGGACCTTGAGCGATCGCGACCTCGTGACGCGTTGCCTGGCAGAGGGCCGGCACCCCTGGCACACCCGGGCCGACGCGCTCATGCGGACCAACGCGCCGGTGGTGACGCCAGACCGGGAGCTTGATGGGTACGAGCTCCGGATGGACCTCGAGCCACACGAGTCGCACCTGCGTGCCACCATCACCGTGGTGGACGCGGAGCGGCGCGTGGTGGGCTTCATCAGCCACCCGGAGCAGGTGGCCGGGATCACCATCGTCTGGGGCTAGCCGGCAGGATGCGGGAACCCCGGATCTTCACGCTGGCCGAGGCCGAGCGAACCCTTCCGCTGGTGCGGCGGATCGTGCAGGACATCATGCATGGGTACGCCGACTGGCGACGTGCCGTGGGCCGCTACGAAGTCGAGGCCGCCGGCCTCCAGGCGGATGCCCTGGAGCCCGCCGCCGTGAAGTCGCTCCGGCTCGAGGTGGAGGCGGCTGCCGCGAGGGTGGATGGTTTCGTGGCGGAACTCGACCAGGTGGGCTGCATCTTCAAGGACTTCGAGCGGGGCCTCGTGGACTTCCATGCCCTCCGTGACGATCGCCTCGTCTTCCTCTGCTGGCGCCACGGCGAGTCGCGCATCAGCCACTGGCATGAGGTGGACGCCGGGTTCGCGGGCCGCCAGCCGCTCGACACCGACCACCTCACGACGGTGCCCTGATGTCCTCCCTCCTCTTCCTGCACCTCGTCGGCATGGTCCTCTGGATCGGCGGCGGGTCGGCATCCATGGTGATCGGCCTCGGCACGAAGGCGGAGCCGCGCACCTCCCAGGCGCTCATCACCCGGGTGCAATGGGCGGTGCTCCGCCTGGTGGTGATGCCTGGCGCGCTGCTGACGGTCTTCTCGGGACTGATGCTCACCTTCCGCCTGATGCACAGTGGCCGGATGGGGAGCCCATGGATGGTGACGATGCAGGCGCTGGGGATCTTCGGGGCGCTGCTGACCCTCTTCGTGTCGGTGCCCGCGGCCGCCCGCGTGGCCCACCTCGACCCCATGGGCGAGCACGCCGCCTACTTCGACCGGATGCGCGCGCGCCTGCGGCTGACGGGCGCGGTGGGCGGGATGATGGGGCTCATGGCCCTCCTGGCTGGCGCCCTGTACCACTACGGCGGGTAGCGAGCCGGCGCCTCCCGGTGGCGCAGTCGCGCCGCACCGGGCAGTCCCCGCAGGGCATCCGCCGCGCCGTGCACACCACTGCTCCCAGTTCCATGATCCCCTGGTTGAATGCCCACGCCGCCCGGCCGGTGCGGGGGAGCAGCTGCATGGCCGTGTCCCAGATCCGGTGAGCGTCCCGCGTGGCGTGTCCCAGCCTCGGGTGAAAGGCCCGGCGGATCACCCTGTCCACGTTGGTGTCTACCGCCGGGGCACGCTGCTCGAAGGCGAAGCTGGCGATGGCGCCCGCGGTGTACCGGCCGACGCCGGGGAGGGTGCGGAGGCGTGATGGGTCCGTGGGGATGCGCCCGTCCGGGGAGGCCGCCACGACCCGGGCCAATGCGTGCAGGTTGGCGGCGCGCCGGTAGTAGCCCAGGCCATCCCATGCCTCGCGAACGGCGGAGGGTGGGGCCGCGGCGAGCGACTCGAGGGTGGGGAAGGCGGCGAGGAAGCGGTGGTAGTATGCTTCCACCCGCGACACCTGGGTCTGCTGCAGCATGAACTCCGACACGGCCACGTGGTACGGGTCGCGGGTGCGGCGCCAGGGGAGGTCGCGTCCGTGACGCCGGTACCACCTGAGGAGGGCGCGGCGAAAGCCGGCTGCCTGCGCGTCCAGCGCTCTGGACATTGCCTTCATGCACGGACAAGATACCTGACGCATGGCCACCGCTACGATGGACGTCCGGCAGGTTGCCGGCCGCGCGCTGCTCCACCGGACGTCGCACGTTGGCCGTTTTGCGCTCTTCGTGGCCGACACCGTCCGGGGGCTGGGTGAGCCCCGTATCTGGTGGTCCCGCTTCATTGACGAGGCGTGGAACATCGGCGTGGGGAGCCTCTTCCTCGTCCTGCTGATCGCCGGGTTTGCCGGTGCCGTGACGGCGCTGCAGACCGGCTACCAGTTCACCGGGAGCATCCCGCTCTACGTGGTGGGGACGCTGGTCGTCTCCGCGGTCATCCTCGAGCTGGGTCCGGTGCTGACCGCCCTGGTACTGGCCGGCCGCATCGGGGCGCGCTACGCCGCCGAACTGGGCACCATGCGCGTGACCGAGCAGATCGACGCCCTCGAGAGCCTGGGGCGGTCGCCGGCCTCGCACCTCATTGCGCCGCGGGTGCTCGCGGCCCTGGTGATGATCCCCGCCCTCACCATCCTGGCCAACCTCATGGGGATCCTGGCCGGCTGGTGGTCCGTCAAGCAGGTCCTCCCCGTCACCAACATGGACTTCCGCTACGGCGCCCAGTACTTCTTTCGCAGCTGGGACGCCTGGTACTCGCTCATCAAGTCGGTCTTCTTCGGCGGCACCATCGGGTTCATCTCGTGCTACATGGGGATGAACACGCAGCAGGGCGCCGAGGGCGTGGGCAAGGCAACCACGGGTGCCGTGGTGACCAGCTCGGTGCTGGTGCTGCTGCTCGACGTCTTCCTCACCCGCCTGCTGCTGACCCAATAGCGCATGATCGAGCTGCAGGGCGTGAAGAAGCGCTTCGGTGCGCAGGTGGTGCTCGACGGCGTCGACTTCGACGTGCGCGAGGGCGAGACCGTCGCGCTCCTGGGCCCGTCGGGCACGGGGAAGAGCGTGCTGCTCAAGACCATCATCGGCCTCATCCGGCCCGATGCCGGCCGGGTGGTGGTGGACGGGAAGGACGTGGCCACGCTGGGCCGCGAGGACCTGGCCGAGCTCCGGAAGACGATCGGGTACGTCTTCCAGAACGGGGCGCTCTTCGACTCGATGGACGTGTTCGAGAACGTGCGGCTCGGCATCATCGACGAGGACAAGTTCAAGGACCTGGCCTATTCCCGGCAGCGAGTGGCAGAGTGCATCCGCCTGGTGAACCTCCAGCCGGAGCTGGTGATGCCGAAGTTCCCGGCGGAGCTGTCGGGGGGCATGCGCAAGCGCGTCGGGATTGCGCGGGCCATTGCCGGGAGCCCCAAGTACCTGCTCTACGACGAGCCCACGTCGGGCCTCGACCCGGTGAACGCCGACATCATCGATGCGCTGGTACAGCGCCTCGACCAGGAGCTGGGCGTCACCAGCGTGATGGTGACCCATGACGTGCGCGGCGCGTTTCGCGTCGCCAACCGGCTGGCGCTCCTCTCGAAGGGCCGGGTGGTGATGCAGGGCACGCCAGACGAGTTCCTCGCGTCGGACAATGCCGAGGTGAAGGCATTCCTCGAGCGCGACTTCGCAAACACCAACCTCGCCCCCTGAGGCCTATGGACTCCCGATTCGGCAAGGAAATGATGGTGGGTACCATCGTGCTGGTGGCGATGGCGGTCTTCGGGGTGGGCATGCTCTGGCTGCAGGGAAAGTCGGTGCGCTCGAAGGGCGGCGTGGTGGTCGAGTTCCCCGACGCCGGTGACCTCAAGCGGGCCTCCCCGGTGCGGGTGGCGGGCGTGCCGGTGGGCCGGGTGGAGGACATTTCCCTCGTGCCGCAGGGCGACGACTACGTGGTGCACGTGCGGATCTCGCTGCCCGACTACATCAAGCCCAAGGTGGACGCCTCGGCGCTGGTGCGCCCCACCGGGCTGGCCGGCGACGTGACCCTGGTCTTCGACCCGGGTGACGGCCCGGCACTGCTCCCGGCGGGGCAGGTGGTGAAGGGCATCGTTCCCACGGGGCTCATGAGCGAGGCGGCCAGCCTCGCCGACCGGGCCGACAGCGTGCTGCTGCAGGCGCAGCAGTTCGTGGGGCCGGCCATGCAGGACCGCATGACCAGGGCCCTCGAGGAGGCGACGAAGTCGCTGCAGGCGTCGCAGCGGCTCATGGCCACCTTCAACGATCCCGAGAACGGCCCCTCGGCACAGCTGGCCCTGACCCTGACCCAGCTCCGCGGGACGCTGGCGCGGCTCGACAGTTCCTTCAACGCGCCAGCGGTGCTGCGTGCGCGGGACCAGGCCGACACCCTCGTTCGCAACCTGAGCGAGATGTCGGCGCAGTTCCGGGCCACGGGCGCGCGCCTCGACTCCGTGCTGGCCAAGATGGAGCGGGGGGAGGGCACCATGGGCCGCCTGGCCAACGACCCCGCCCTCTACGACCAGATGACCCGGCTCACGGCGCAGCTCGACTCGCTGACGCAGGACATCCGGGCCAACCCCGGCAAGATCGGGGTGACGATCAAGGCGTTCTGAGCCTCATCCATGCTGTCCGTCACCTTCCTCGGGACCGGCGCAGCGTGTCCCACGGTCGAGCGCAACGTCGCATCCCTCGCCATCCGCCGCGAGGGAGAGACGCTCATCTTCGACTGCGGTGAGGGCACCCAGCGCCAGATGATGCGGTACGGCGTGGGCTTCTCCTTCCGCGAAGTCTTCCTCACCCACTACCACAGCGACCACATCCTCGGCATCACCGGCCTCATCCGGACGATGGGCCTGCTCGACCGCACGGCGCCCGTGACGCTCTATGGGCCGCGCGGCGCCCAGCGCATCCTGGGCGGGCTCCTCACCGTGGGCATCGAGCGGTCCCGCTTCCCGGTGGAGGTGGTGGAGGTGAAGCCGGGCGATCGCCTTGCCAGGGACGAGTACGACCTCGTCGTCTTCGACACCGAGCACCGGGCCGACACTGTGGGCTATGCGCTGGTGGAGCATCCCCGCCTCGGGCGGTTCGACCCGGAGAAGGCACGTGCGCTGGGGGTTCCGGAGGGCCGCCTCTGGGGGCAGATCCACAAGGGCGAGACCGTGACGCTGCCCGATGGCCGGAAGGTCGGCCCCGATGAACTCGTCGGGGCCCCGCGTTCCGGCCGCACCGTGGTGTACTCCGGCGACACCCGGCCGACGGCAACCACGGTGCAGGTGGCCCGCCATGCCGACCTCCTGGTGCACGAGGCCACCTTTGGCGCCGACGAGCAGGCGCGTGCGGTGGAAACGGGGCATTCCACCGCCGCGGAAGCGGCGCAGGTGGCACGCGACGCCGGCGTGCGGCAGCTGGTGCTGACCCACATCAGTGCGCGCTACTCGCGCGAGGCGCCCGAGCTGGTCCAGGAAGCGCGTGCCATCTTCGCCAACGTGGGCGTGGCACGGGATGGCCTGGAGGTCAATGTGCCCCATGCGGACGCCCCGGACGCCGTGGCGGACGACGCCTGAGCCGCTGTTTGCGGACCGATGGAGCGGGCCGTATGATCTCCCCGTCCCCGGTGGTCGATGCCCCTCAACCCAGGTGGAGTGTTCCCATGAGGATCATTGCGCGGCTTTGCCCGATGCTCCTGGTCGTGGCGTGTGCCAAGGCGGAGAAGCCCGCGGCCGATGCACCCGCTGCGGCGCCGGCCATGGCCGCAGGCATCGCCCTCGGCGACGTAGCAGGCACCTGGAACATGACGGCCCGTCGGGAAGGCAGTGATAGCGTGCTGGTCGCGTTCCAGCTCACCGCGACAGCGTCGGACTCGGGATGGAGCATGTCCTTCGCTGGTCGCGATCCCGTGCCCCTGCGGGTCCTGGCGGTTGCAGGCGACAGCATCGTGACCGAGGCCGGTCCCTACGAGAGCGCCGTGCGAAAGGGCACCCAGGTCAGTACCCGGACGGTGATGCGCCTGGTGAATGGTGCACTCGCGGGGACGACCGTGGCTGCGTACTCCACCGGGGACACGCTGCACCTGGCCACTGGGGGGACGCGGCAGTAGCGGGGAAGAAGCGCGCGCGCAGTCAGGGCAGGAAGCGCGCGCGCTCCAGTTCGGAGGGGATCCGGCAGGTGTCGCGCCGTGGCGAGAGCCGGTAGCGGATCCGCGCGAAGGCATCGTACAGGGCATCACGCACCGGACGCGGCACCACGCGGAACAACGCCAGGGCGCGCCATGGCCAGCCCAGGTACCGCGCCACCGCCAGCACTGCATCAGACTTCACCCGCACCCTGGTGCGGTGCTTGTCGGTCCCCTCCAGCAGGATCAGCGAGTCGATCGCGGCGAGGGCCGGCTGGCGCTGCAGCACATCGCGCGCGAGGGCGCCATCGAGCGGCGCAAAGCGCATGGTGCCGTGGCGGTCGTGCCGGAGGATGAACTGCACTGCCCCGTCGCAGTAGCGGCAATGCCCATCGTACAGGAGTGTGAGGGCGCCAGGCTGCATCGGGGCAAGCTACGCGGTTCCGCTGCATCCCGCGACGGGCCTGCCGACCGCTCCTAAGTGGTTGTGCTGGAAGGTGGTTCCGCACCCTGCCGGGTTCGTTGACGCCCGGCCCCGTGCCCCCTATCTTTGCCCTCCCATACCGGGGCTGTAGCTCAGCTGGGAGAGCGCTGCAATCGCACTGCAGAGGTCAGGGGTTCGATCCCCCTCAGCTCCATGAATGCATGCCGGACGGGAGCCCTCCTGGGCTCCCGTTGTTGTTTGTTGGTGCGCCGCTGCGAGGTGGGCGGCTCACCGCCCGCGCAGCACCCGCACGTACTCCTGCAGCACCAGGAACTTCTCGTACACCTTGACGCCCTTCCGCTTGCGGCCCAGTTCGGCGAAGAGGTCGCGCAGGTTGCCGTGCCGGGTCACGAAGAAGCGGAAGGTCTCGGCGAAGTCCTCCTGCGGGTGCTGGGCGGCATACGCGGAGACGTGCTCCACCTCCGAGGTGGAGACGCGCCGGCGCTGGAAGTCCACCCAGAGGTCGTCGCGCACCCGATAGGCCTTGTCGACCTCGCCAAACGTGCGCCGGAAGTCGTCGCTGCGGGTCCAGCGCCAGTGGTGGTACAGGAAGCTGTGCCCCAGCTCGTGGAGGATGAGCCCGGTGAGCATGGTCCACGGAATCTCGTCCTGCCGGCGGCCGGTGACGTAGCGCTGCTCGATCTCCACCACCTTGGGGTACTGCGGATCCACGCCCGACACCCCGGGCCGGAGCAGGATGCGGTAGCCCCACGGCCGGATGCGTGAGACGAGGAGGAGCCGTCGCGCCCGGGTGAGGGCGCGGGAGATGAGGTCCTGCCCGGTCGCGTCGTTCCCGCACCATGGGCACACTGCCATCCAGTCGTCGACGCCGCGGGTGCAGTGCGGGCAGTTTCCCTCGAACTTCCGGTCCTCGTTCCACGACTGCGCCCGGCCGCACCACGGGCAGTGCGGCATGGGGTACTGCACGTAGCCGCCGCAGTGCCAGTCGCAGCGGACGTCGAGCCGGAACCCGCGGGGATGCCGCACCGGCTCGGGGCTCGAGAACCCCTCCTCGTAGATGTCGGTGCCGCACCAGGGGCACCAGGAGAAGTGGTCGGAGACGATCCAGCCGCACTTGTAGCACTCGGCGTTGGTGATGCGCTGGGCGTCGCCCCAGGTGAGCTCGCGCCCGCACTCGGAGCAGTAGTCCCAGTACTCGCGCACGGCATGCCCCACCGGGCAGCGCGCCTCGGGGCGGGGGCGGGCCCTAAGCGGCGACACGCCTGGTGCGGGCCAGCGCTTCTTCCACCAGTCGCTGGATCAGGGCGGGATAGGGGAGGCCCGCCTTGTCGGCAGCCTCGGCAAAGTCGTGACCGTGGGCAATGTAGGGATTGGCGTTGGCTTCGAGGAACCAGACCTGGCCGTCCGGCGCCAGGCGCACGTCGCAACGGGCGTAGTCGGTGAGGCCCAGGGCGCGGAAGGCGGTGCGGCAGACGTGCTCGATGGTCTCCCGCGCCTGCGCCGAGATGGGCCGGGCGAACTGGTTCCGGATTCCCCGCCGCTCGCGGTAGCCCTCATGCCACTTGGCCGCGCGGGTGGCAATCCGCTCCTCGGGCGGGTTCTTGTCCTTGTCGAACACCAGCTCGGTGATGGGGAGGATGTCGAGCTGGTCACCGTTCCCGATCAGGCTCACGTAGAGCTCCCGGCCATCCACGAACTCCTCCACGATCGCCCCCTGCTGGAACTGCTCGTGGACGAACCGGATGCGCTCGGCCAGCGCCGCCGCGTCACTCACCACCGAGGCCTGGGCAATGCCGGTGGAGGCGTCTGTCTCGAGCGGCTTCACGATCAGCGGGAAGGTGAGTTCGGGCGGGTGGGCCAGGTCCTCGCCCGGTGCGCAGGTGAAGAACCCGGGCACCCTGATGTCATGGTGCGCCAGCACCTTCTTGCTCAGGGCCTTGTTGCGCGACACGATGAGGCCCAGCGGCTGGGATCCCACGCAGGGAACACCCATCGCCTGCAGGAGCGACGGGATCACGTACTCCAGCTGGTCGTTGCCCCCGAAGCCCTCGGCGCAGTTGAAGACCACCTCCGGCTTCCAGTCCTCCACCCGGCGGATCAGCTCGGCCGGGTCGGCCTTGAGGCCGATGAGGTGGATCTCGTGGCCCCCCTGCCGGAGTGCGTCGCCCACCTGGTATTCCACCTCGGGCTCGGGGACGTTCACCCGGCCGGCGAACTCGTCATCGAGCTGCCGCAGGTGATCCTCGTGCCCCCAGGATGCCGGGTAGGGGGTGTCGAAGACGATCGCAATGCGATGGGAAGCCATGGCGCAGGAAGATACGAGGGATAGCATGCAGGTTACAGGGAACCGCACCCCGTTCGGCCGTGGGCTGCTGCCACATGCACGCAAACGGGGTAGATTCCCGGGCAGCAGGTCGCTGCCTTCACTCCATTCCCCAGGGTTCATTCCATGCTGACGCTCGTCACCATCGCTTCCGCGCTCTCGATCATGCCGGCTGACTCGGTCCTTCGCCGCGGCAAGCCCGTGCCCACAGGTCCCGCCGTCACCGTGAGCCAGGTCCTGGCCAACCCGGCCGGCTTCGACAGCACCGTGGTCATCGAGGGTGTCGTGGTGCGGTCCTGCACGAAGATGGGTTGCTGGATGCAGCTGGCAGATGCCCCCGACACGAGGGGCGTGCGGGTGAGCTTCCACGACGGCAGCTTTGTCATCCCGGTGGGTGCGGCCGGCATGAAGGCGCGCACCATTGGCAAGGTGAAGGTGAAGGTGCTCAAGGCCGACGAGGTGGAGCACCTCGAGGGTGAGGGTGCCGCCATCGAGCGCAACGCGAATGGCGAGGCGATCGAGGTCGGCGTGGGCGCCACCGGGGTCGAGCTCTACTACAACTAGCGCTCCTCATCCTCACCGCGAGATCACGATGCGTCGTCGCGACTTCGTAGCCGGCGCCACCGCGGGCGTGACCGCCCTCGCCTGGCCCGGCCTGGCCACCGCGTCGCGGATCAAGCCCATCGGCCTCCAGCTCTACAGCGTGCGGCGGCTCATGCAGGATGACGTGGGCCGCACGCTGCAGCAGGTGGCCGCGGCCGGGTATGCCGAGGTGGAGACCGCTGGCTACTTCGGCCTGGCGCCGCGGGAGTTCCGGCGGCTGCTCGACATTGCGGGCCTCGCCGCGCCATCGGCGCACGTGCCCATCGAGGCAGTCACCGACCAGCTCCCTGCCACGCTCGATGCGGCGGCCACGATTGGCCACACCTGCCTGGTGGTGCCGTCAGTGCCTGCCGCCATGCGGCAGACGCCGGATACGTGGCGAGCCGTGGCCGCCCGGCTCAACGCGGCTGCCGCCAGCGCGGCAGGGCATGGCATCACCATCGGCTACCACAACCATGACGTCGAGTTCACGCCACTCGAGGGCGTGCTCCCGTATGACATCCTGCTCCAGGAGACCGACAGCGGGCGCGTGGTGTTCGAGCTCGACCTGTTCTGGATCCGGAAGGGCGGGCAGGATGCCCTCAGGTACTTCGCGAAGTGGCCAGGCCGGTTCCCCATGGTGCACGTCAAGGACATGGCGGCCGATGGCTCGCAGGTGGACGTGGGCCGGGGGGTGATCGACTGGCGGGCCATCTACGCCGCGCGGAAGGCCGCGGGCATCCGGCACTGGTTCGTGGAGCACGATGATCCAGCCGACCCGCTGGCGTTCATCCGGGCGAGTGCGGCGTACCTGGGCCAACTGCGTTGAGCGCCGGCATCCCGGCGTTCATCCCACGCTGCCCCGGTACCCGCGCCATGCGCTGCGGCCTTGTCCTCCTCACCCTGGCAGGCCTCACGCACGCACTCCCGGCGCAGGAGGAACCGCTCCCGCTCATCCCCTGGCCCAGCGAGGTGGTGCGGGGCACCGGAACCCTCAACCTTGGCCAGCGCCTGCGCGTGGTCCGCCGTGGCGGCGTGACAACCGCTGATCCCGCCGTACTCCGCCTGAAGGAAGTGCTGGCGACCGTTGCGGGCAGCGAACTGCGCGACGGTGGGCCGGCAGGTGGCGCCAGCATCACGCTCCGGCTCGACGCGGCCCGGCCCGATGCCACGGGCGAAGGGTACCGGCTGGTGGTGACGACGCGGGGGATCGAGGTCAGGGCGCGGAGGCCGGCGGGGCTCTTCTACGGCGTCGAGACGGTGCGCCAGCTCATCCGGGCCGACGGCACCATCCCGGTGGTCACGATCAGTGACGCGCCCCGCTTTCGCTGGCGCGGCATGCACCTGGACGTGAGCCGGCATTTCTTCCCGGTTGACTTCGTGAAGCGCTACATCGACCTGATGGCGCGGTACAAGCTCAACACCTTCCACTGGCACCTCACCGACGACCAGGGCTGGCGGCTGGAGATCCGCCGGTATCCGCGGCTCACTGAGGTGGGCTCCTGCCGGGCCGAGACGATGGTGGAGAAGAACTTCGACCCGTACGTTGGAGATGGGAAGCGCTACTGCGGCTTCTACACCCAGGCCGAGATCCGCGAGGTGGTGAAGTACGCGGCCGCGCGGCATGTGACCGTGGTGCCCGAGGTCGAGATGCCGGGCCACGCGGTGGCGGCGCTGGCTTCGTATCCCGAGCTGGGGTGTGGCCCCGGGCCGTATGCGGTGTGGACCCAGTGGGGCGTCAACGAGGACATCTTCTGCCCGCGTGAGGCAACGTTCACCTTCCTCGAGGGGGTGCTCACGGAAGTGCTGGAGCTGTTCCCCTCGCGCTTCATCCACGTGGGTGGCGATGAGGCGCCCAAGGGCACGTGGCACCGGAGCGCCGAGGTGCAGCGCCTCATGTACGAGCAGCGCATCAGGAGCGAGGAAGCGCTGCAGAGCTGGTTCGTGCACCGGATCGACCGCTGGCTCACCGCGCACGGACGGCGCCTGGTGGGCTGGGACGAGATCCTGGAGGGGGGCCTGGCGCCAGGGGCCACGGTGATGAGCTGGCGGGGGACCGCGGGCGGGATCGCGGCAGCGAAGGCCGGGCACGATGTCGTGATGACGCCGACGTCCTTCCTGTACTTCGACTATTACCAGGGCGATCCTGCCACCGAGCCGCTGGCGATTGGCGGTTCGGTGCCCCTCAAGCTGGTCTACAGCTATGAACCTGTGCCGGACGAGCTCACGCCAGTCCAGGCCCGGCACATCCTCGGCGCGCAGGCCAACCTGTGGACCGAGTACATATCAACCACTGCCCAGGTGGAGTACATGGCGTTCCCGCGGATGCTGGCCCTGGCGGAGGTGGTGTGGTCGCCGAAGGCCGCACGCGACTGGGATGGGTTCCAGGCGAGGTTGCCGGGACCGCTGGCGGAACTCGATCGGCTCGGGGTCAACTACCGCCGCACACATTGACCGTGCAGCCACCGTTCTCCTCCATTCCTCCCCGTGAATGGCATTGGAGCAAGCATGCAGCGTGATGCCTATGATGCGGTGATCGTGGGGTCGGGTGCCGGCGGCGGGATGGCGGCCTGGGCCCTCACCCGCGCCGGGCTCAAGGTGGCGCTCCTCGAGGCGGGCGCCCCGTGGGACAACACCACCGACTCGGCAATGCTCACCTGGCCCTACCAGACCCAGCGGCGCGGCGGTGCAACCCGCTGGAAGCCCTTCGGGGAGTTCGACGGGTGCATTGGCGGCTGGGAGATCGACGGCGAGCCCTACACCACGGCGCCCGGCAGCGAGTTCCGCTGGTGGCGGGCCCGCATGGTCGGGGGCCGCACCAACCACTGGGGGCGGATCTCCCTCCGCTTCGGCCCCGACGACTTCCGGCGGGGCGACCTCGACGGCCTGAGCCCCAACTGGCCCATCACCTACGACGACCTCAAGCCGTACTACGACGACCTCGACCGGTTGGTCGGGTTGTTCGGCAGCAACGAGGGCATCCACAACCAGCCGGACGGCATCTTCCTGCCCCCACCCAGGCCGCGAGCCTACGAGATGGTGGTGATGCAGGCATCGAAGGCGCGCGGCATACCGTGCATCCCCATGCGGCTCAGTGTCATCACGCGCCCGCACAACGGCCGCATGGCGTGCCACTACTGCGGGCAGTGCGGCCGTGGCTGCGCGGTGAACGCGAACTTCTCCAGCACCAATGTGCTGATTGCGCCGGCGCGGGCCACGGGCAACCTCACGCTGCTCACCCACACCATGGCACGCGAGGTCACGGTGGACCGCAAGGGACGGGCAACCGGCGTCACCTGCGTGGACACCGCGCGTGGAGGCGAGCGCCACATCAGCGGCAAGGTCGTCATCCTGGCCGCGAGTGCGTGCGAGTCGGCCCGGCTCCTCCTCAACTCGACGTCATCCCTCTTTCCCCAGGGCCTCGCCAACGGCAGCGGCAAGGTGGGGCGCGACCTCACCGACACGACGGGCACTGACGTGGCGGGCTTCATCCCGCGGCTCGTGGGCCGGAAGGTCTACAACGAGGATGGCTCGGGTGGGCACATCTACATGCCGTGGTGGCTCGACAACCGGAAGCTCGACTTCCCCCGCGGCTACCACATCGAGGTCTGGGGCGGGCTGGGGCAACCGGGCGCCGGGTTCATGGGCGGCATCCACCGCTACCCGCCGGGCGGCGGCTGGGGCCGGCAGCTCAAGGCCGACTACCGGCGGTACTGGGGCACCACGATCGGCTTCTCCGGCCGTGGCGAGATGATCCCCAACGACAGGAGCTACTGCGAGATCGATCCGGTGCAGAAGGATCGCTACGGGATTCCCGTGCTCCGGTTCCACTGGCAGTTCACCGACCACGAGTACAACCAGGTTCGCCACATGCAGGAGACCTTCCGCGGGCTGGTGCAGGAGATGGGTGGCGAGGTCTGGTCGCCGATGCCCACCCGGGAGCAGGGCTACGGCATCGCAGCCGGCGGCGTGATCATCCACGAGGTGGGTGGCACCAAGATGGGGAGCGACCCGGCCACCTCGGTGCTCGACGCCAACTGCCGGGCCCACGAGGTGCCCAACCTCTACGTGGCCGATGGCGGGCCGTTCGTCTCCCAGGCCGACAAGAATCCCACCTGGACCATCATGGCGCTGGCGTGGCGCACCGCCGATGCCATCGTGGCGGCGGGGAAGCGAGGTGAGCTGTGAAGCGGAGGCGGTTGGGGCAGGGTGGAGGCATCGACCGGCGCGAGGCGCTGGCAGCGCTCGGCCTTGGCGCCCTCGGCGTGGGCCTCCCGTCGTGGCGCGAGTTCTCGCTGGCGCGAGCCGCCGGCACCTCCGCGACGTTCTTCACGCCGGGAGAGCGCGCCCTCGTCACCGTGATGGCCGACATGATCATCCCGCGCGATGACCGCTCGGGGAATGCATCGGATGCCGGCACCATCGACTACATGGACTTCGTGATGTCGGAGGCAAGCGAGAAGGCGCAGGCCGCGATGCGGGCCGAGCTTCGCTGGTACGACGAGGAGTGCACCCGCCGCTTCGGCCATGGCTTCGTGGCATCGAGCGACGTGGAGCGGGCGGCCCTGCTCGATGACATCGCCTGGCCCGCGCGCGCCACCCCGGCGCTGCGGCCGCACGCCGAGGCGTTCAACCGGATACGCGACATGGTGGCATCGGGCTTCTTCTCGAGCCGCATGGGCATTGACGACCTGGGGTACAAGGGCAACGTGTTCAACCCCGGCTGGTCGGGTGCGCCGCCCGAGGCGCTCGAGGGGCTCGGGGTCACCTATGACGAATGGGACCGGAAATACGGAGGCCTCCAGTGAAGCGCCCTGAGCGGCTTGGCATCGGCATCATCGGCAGCGGCTTCAACGCGCAGTTTCACTTGCGGGCATTCCAGCAGGTGCGCGACTGCGACGTGATCGGCGTGTGGAGCCCCACGGCGCGGAACGCGACGGCCACGGCGCGGATGGCACGCGAGCTGGACGTGGGGCCTGCGGAGGCGTACCGGTCCATCCGGGCGATGGTGCAGGACCCGCGCATCCACGCCATCTGGCTGTCGGGTCCCAACCACGCGCGCATCGAGAACGTGGAGGAGATCACCGACACCATCGTGCGGGGGAAGGGGGAACTCCTCGGGCTGGCGTGCGAGAAGCCGCTGGCGCGGAACGTGGCCGAGGCCAGGGAGGTCGTGGCCCTGGCGCGGCAGGCCCGGCTCCGGACGGGTTACCTGGAGAACCAGCTCTTCGCGCCGCAGGTCGAGGTGGGGCGCAACCTGCTGTGGGCGCGCGGTGCGGCGCTCACCGGCCGGCCATACCTCGCGCGGGCAGCGGAGGAGCACAGCGGGCCGCATGCCCCCTGGTTCTGGAAGGGCAGGCTGCAGGGCGGCGGCGTCCTCAACGACATGATGTGCCACTCGGCGCTGATGGTTCGGCACCTGCTCACCCGGCCAGGCGAGTCGCTCGCCACGGTGAAGCCGCGCCGGATCAGCGCCCACATTGCCTCGCTCAAGTGGAGCCGGCCGGAGTATGCCCGCCGGCTCGCGAGGGAGATGGGGGGCGTCAACTACCGCCGCACGCCATCGGAAGACTTCGCCACCGTCACCATCGAGTTCGAGACCGCCGACGGCCACCGGGTGATGGGCGAGGCCAGCACCAGCTGGAGCTTCGTGGGCGCTGGGCTGCGGCTCTCCGCCGAGCTGCTCGGGCCGGAGTACTCCATGGCCTGGAACACCCTCGACACCGGCCTCAAGCTCTTCTTCTCGCGCCACGTGCGCGGGCGGGTGGGCGAGGACCTGGTCGAGAAGCAGAATGCGGAGATGGGCCAGATGCCCGTTGTCGCCGAGGAGCACGCCGCGTACGGGTATGTGGGAGAGAACCGCCATTTCGTGCGGGTGTTCCTGGGCAAGGAGAAGCCGCGGCTCACCTTTGCCGACGGCCTCGACACCGTGCGCATCCTCATGGCCGCCTACAAGGCGGCCGAGTCGGGGAAGACCCTGCGCTTCCCGCCGGCGGGGATCGACCGGTTCGTGCCGAAGGTGGCGAAGGGAACCTGGCGCCCGCGCTGACGCGGGTCAGGCCGTCCCGGCCTCCCGTGCGGCAGCAGGACGGAAGACCAGCGCAAAGCCCACCAGGATCACCAGGGCCAGGATGGCCGGCACCTGCCAGATCGCGGGCCAGTTGTGGCCACCCGCGGCGAGGGTGTGCCGCTGCACCACCGCCCCTGACACATAGCTGCCGAGCAGGTAGCCCAGGCCCTGGGTCACCAGGGTGATGAACCCCTGGGCGGCGGCGCGCACCGACTCGCCCGCCACCTTGTCGGTGTAGATCTGCCCCGTCACGAAGAAGAAGTCGTAGCAGATGCCGTGCAGCAGGATCCCCAGGTACAGCATCCAGACCCGTGGGCCGGCATCCCCCCAGCCGAAGAGCGCGTAGCGCAGCGCCCACGCCGCCATCCCGATGAGCAGGATCCGCTTGATGCCCAGCCGGTGCAGCAGCACCGGAAGCAGCACCATGAACCCGATCTCGCTCGCCTGGCCCAGCGTCATCTTGCTGGCGGCGGCGGGCAGGTTGATCTCGTTCAGGAAGAGGTTGGTGAACGCGTAGTAGAACTGGAGCGGGACGCAGAGCAGGAACGAGCCGATGGCGAAGGCGGCGAAGTTCCGGTCCTTGAGGAGGTCGAGGGCATCGAGCCCGAGCACGTCACGGAGCGACAGCGGCTTGCCCGCCGCGTGCGGCGGCGTGTGCGGCAGCAGGAACGAGAAGAGGCCCAGGGCCACCGACGCCGCGGCGGCAATGCGCATGGGCGTGGCCAGCGCCTCGACCTTGAGGGCCCCCACGATGAGCCCGGCCGCGATCCAGCCGATGGTGCCAAGCACCCGGATCAGGGGGAACTCCTTCGCCGTGTCCTGCACGTGGTCGAAGGAGATGGAGTTGCTGAGCGCCAGGGTCGGCATGTAGCAGAGGGCGTACAGGATCAGCACCGGGTAGAACTGCCCGAAGGTGACACGGGTGGAGGCAAACCAGAGCAGGGCGCCGCCCAGCAGGTGCAGGATCCCGAGGATCTTCTGGGTGGCGAAGAAGCGGTCGGCCACCATGCCCACCAGGACCGGGGCCACGATGGCGCCGATGGCCATGGTGCCGTAGGCGGCGCCGATCTGCACGCCATCGAAGCGCAGCGTGGTGCCGAGGTAGGTGCCGAGCGTGACGAACCATGCCCCCCAGATGAAGTACTGGAGGAACATCATCGCGCTGAGCCGCCAGCGGGCGCTCATGGCAGGGTCCGGATGCGGATGTTGCGGTAGCTGACCACGTCACCATGGTCCTGCAGGGCAATGCGTCCCTTGCGGGACATCCCGTAGCCGGGCCACTGCTTGAACTTCGAGGCCGCGACCTTCGCCTTCCAGTCAGCGCTGCCCAGCTCGTAGCTGATGCTGGTGCCGTTGAGCCAGTGCTCCACGTGGTTCCCGCGCACGACGAGCCGCGCGTCGTTCCATTCGCCGGCGGGGCGCACGATGCCGGCGGGGAAGGGGTAGAGGCCGAACACGCTGCCTGCGGAGGTGAGGCGCGACTTCCCATCGGCATGGCCGGCGTCGTCCAGCACCTGCATCTCGGGGCCGCTCTCGTACGGCGCGGGGTACTCCTCGCTGACCCGGTACATGATCCCGCTGTTGCCGCCGGGGGCGACCTTCCACTGCAGGCGAAGGTCGAAGTTGCCGAACTCGTCCAGGGTGACGATGTCACCGCCGGGGCCGGTCCGGGCGAGCGCCCCGTCGGCGATGGTCCATCCCGCCGGCATGCTTGCCTGCCGGTAGCCGCGCCACCAGGCGCTGGCGCCCTCACCGTCGAACAGGAGGCGGAAGCCCTCCGCCCGTTCGGCCGGGGTGAGGCGGTTGGGGATGGAGTCCTGGGCCCTGAGTGGGGTGGGGAGGTGGGCCAGGAGGAGCACCGCGGCGGCCGTGGCCGCAACTCGGCAGGATGGCATGGGGAAAGAGGTTAGGGCGCGATGCGGGTTGGGGGAAGGGGCGTGGGAAACTTGCCCGACGGAGGGGCCGCGGCTACGTTTTGCCCTCCAGAGTACCGCTGCCCCTTGGTGTAACTGGCAACACGCCTGACTCTGGATCAGGAGAGTCCTGGTTCGAGCCCAGGAGGGGCAATGTGAGGGGCGGCCATCGCGTGCGATGGCCGCCCCTTCTTGCTTTCAGGTGGCCTGCCCCGGGGACGGACGGAACCGGGTGGCAGGCACGAGCCGGAGGCCGGGCACGCGCTCGAACTCGCGCTGGTTCAGCGTAGCGAGGGCCATGCCGTGTGCCAGTGCTGTGGCAGCAATCAGCATGTCATGCGGACCAATCAGCGTCCCGGCCTGTGCCAGCGTGGCCCATAACTCGGCGTGCCGTCGCACTTCCAGCAGCCCGAACGGCCCTATCGGCACCCGTGCCAGCACGAACTCCACGAAGGCCGAGCGACGGGCGCGGATGGCCGGGGTCGGTGCACGCTCGCATCCGTGGAGCAGTTCCGCCGCCACGACGGCCGGAAGCACGACCGGAACATCGCCGAGCGATGCCAGGAGGCCCGGCAGGTCGAGCGTCCCACGCTCCGACGCGATGATCACCGATGCATCGAGCACTAGGCGGCGCGCCCCCATCCCCCTCGCGGTCGCCGCTCCTCAGGCGCAGCAATCGGGGCCGCAGCACCCACGCGTGGCGCCCGCTGCGACTGGTGCTGGCGCGGCAGCGCCTGCCGGCCTGGTGGCGCGGATGAATGCCCCCATCACCCGGCCGCTCACCTCGCGCGCGAGGACTTCCGTGTCCATCCCGGCCTCCGCCAGGAACGCCCTGGCGTCGTCGAACTCGTAGATGCGCGTGGGCTCCACGTCGATGCCCTCGAATCCCGCCTCCTCGAGCAGCGCGCGGTACTCCTGCTCGGACAGCGCCCCGGCAATGCAGCCCACCCAGAGTTCCATGCTCGAGCGCACCGCCGCCGGGACCTCACCCCGCACCACGACGTCGGACACGGCCAGCCGCCCGCCGGGCTTGAGCACCCGGAACGCCTCGGCAATCACCTTGCGCTTGTCGGCCGCCAGGTTGATCACACAGTTGGAGATGATGACGTCAACCGAGGCGTCGGGGAGCGGGATCGCCTCGATGTCACCCTTGAGGAACTCCGCATTGGCCACCCCGGCCTCCTGCTGGTTCTTCCGCGCCAGGGCCAGCATCTCGTCGGTCATGTCGAGGCCCCAGGCCTTGCCGGTCGGGCCCACGCGCCGGGCGGAGAGCAGCACGTCGATGCCGCCGCCCGAGCCGAGGTCGAGCACCACCTCGCCCTCGTGGAGCTCGGCCAGGGCCGTCGGGTTGCCGCAGCCGAGCGATGCCAGCACCGCCCCCTCCGGCAGGGTGGCGGCCTGCTCGTCCGAATAGAGGTTGCCGGTGATGGGATCGTCGCCCGTGGCATCGCACGAACCACCCCCGCAGCAGCTTGTCCTGGTCCCGGTGGCGACGCGCAGGGCCGCCTGGCTGTACCGCTCGCGCACCGTGTCCTTGATGTTCCCGTTGTCCATTTGAAGCCTCATCAATAAATGTTGATGTATTGAAGCCGCGCCGGCGTCAGCAGCAGCCAGCGCGACGCTCCGATGCCGAGGGTGCCGCAGCGATGGATTCCACCACCTCCGCCAGGTTCTCCAGGGTCTCGGCCTGCAGGGCGTAGTACATCCAGCGCCCCTCCCGGCGGTCGGTCACCAGGCCAGCGTCCTTCAGCACCTTGAGGTGAAAGGACAGCCGCGACTGTGCTGCATCGAGCGCGTCGGTCAGCTCGCAGACACAGCGCTCACCAAACCGCAGCCGGCGCAGGATGTCGAGCCGGGTCGGGTCGGACAGCGCCTGGAACTGCCGGGCGGCGAGCTGGAGGTCGATCGCGGGGCGGGTTGCCATGGCCCAATAATATCAAGAAATCTTGATATGTCAAGGGTCGCCTGCCTGGGGCATGCCGGCGTGCCCCCGGCCTGCCCGGCGTCAGGGCTCGAGGATGAGCTTGCCGCTGGTGGCGCGGCTGGCCAGGGCTTCGTGCGCGGCGCCTGCGTTGCGGAGGGCGAAGCGTGGACCAAGGGTGAGCCGCAGGTGCCCGCCCTCCACCATGGCCAGCACCTCGCGTGCGCGCGCCTGCAGTTCAGTTGGCTGCTGCACGTAGTGACCCAGCACGGGTCGGGTGAGGAAGAGCGAGCCGGCGCGCGCAAGGACGAGCGGATCGATCGGCGGCACGACCCCACTCGACTGCCCGAAGAGCACCAGCATTCCGCGCGGCCCAAGCGACGCAAGGCTCCCCTCCCACGTCGTGCGCCCCACCGAGTCATATGCCACGCGCACGCCGGCACCTGCTGTCACTCGCCGCACCTCGGCGGGCACGTCCTGCTCGGTGTAGCGGATGACCACCTCGGCACCGGCACCGAGCGCTGCCGCCGCCTTGGCGGCCGTGCTCGCCGTCCCGATCACCCGGGCGCCGCGGAGGCGGGCCATCTGGCAAATGAGGAGGCCGGTTCCGCCCGCGGCGGCGTGCACCAGGCACCATTCACCTGGTGCCAGGGGCCAGGTTGAATGCGTGAGGTAATGGGCTGTCATCGCCTGGATCATGGCTGCCGCGCCACTCGCGGCATCGACCTGTCCCGGGAGTCGCACCAGGCGGTCGGCGGGCGCCACGGCACATTCGGCGTAGGCGCCGTGGAAGCTCTCTGACGCCACGCGCGCGCCGAGCAGTGCCCGGTCGACACCCTCGCCAACGGCGGTCACCACGCCGGCGCCCTCGGAGCCGGGGGTGAACGGCAGGGGAACCGGGTAGACGCCAGTGCGCTGGTAGATCTCGATGAAGTTGACGCCGATTGCCTCGAGGCGAACCTGTGCCTCGCCCGGGCCCGGCACCGGCTCGGCGACCTCAACGGCGTGCAACTGGTCGGGGCCGCCAACCTGGTGGATTCGCATGGCGAGCATCCCGCAACCTAGTGCCGAGGGAGTCGAAGTGCAGGCGGCCTGCCGTTCCATTCGGGGCAGCTTCACCCTTTCTTCATGCAGTGCGAGGCATCTTGCTCCAGGCGCGAAGGCGTGCCTCATGGGATGACTGCCCGAAGGAGAACAACATGTTGCGTTTCAGCCAGATCATGGTGCCGCTTGATGGTTCCGACCTTGCCGCGGAGGCGCTGCCCTTCGCTGCCCGCCTCCTCGAGCCCGGTGGCACGCTGCACCTCGTGATGGTGCTCGACCTTTCCGCGCAATGGACCGGGTTCGACGTCGCGGTGGCAGCTGCGGCATCGTCCGTGGCGGCGACGGCCAGCATGGCGTCCTACCTGGGTGAGGCGGCTGCCACCGTCCGGGGCCCGGGAGTCACGGTGCAGACCACGGTGCGTGAGGGCCCCGTGGCGGAGACGCTCTGTGCCTGGGCCACGGAGGTCAGGGCGGACCTCATCGTGATGACGACGCACGGACGGGGTGGCTTCAGCCGCTTCTGGCTCGGCAGCGTCGCTGACCGCGTGGTGCACTCGGCCCAGACACCGGTGCTCTGCCTCAAGCCGGGGACGCCGATGGAGCTATCCCTGGTCCTGGTTCCGCTCGACGGCTCGGAGGTCGCCGAGGCGGCAGTCGGCACGGGGATCGCGGTGGCAGGGCGCCTCGGTGTTGGCGTGGAGTTCGTGCGGGTGGTGGATCCCACCACGATGGTCTTCATGGGTCCGCCCGGGGTTCCGCTGGCGGTGACCCAGGAGGAGTTCGTCGCGAAGAAGCTGGCGGCCCAGCGCTACCTGAGCGACATCAGGAAGCGGCATGACGAGGGCCTCCCTCACGCCGCCGCCGTGATCCTCACGGCCACCAATGCGGGCAATGCCATCAGCGACCATGCCCGCGAGCGCGGGCCCGCCATGGTGGTGATGGCGGCACACCGCGCCGGGAGGGTCGAGCGCGCGCTGCTCGGGAGCGTCACGGACAAGGTGCTGCGGAGCGAGGTGCCGGCGGTGCTCATCATCCGCCAGTCGGCCACCCCTGCCGGGGTCAGTCGCTGACGCTGATCGCCCCGCAGGCCATCCTGGCACCCGACCCGCCATTGGGGGGGATGTCGGAGAGGTTGTCGAGCTGCGCGTGCAGCACGAGCGTGCGGCCGCGCACCGAGAGGGTATCGGTGCCGAGCGAGAGCCGCCGGGTCATGAAGTCGAGCTTCCCCTTGCCGTTCGACTTCACCTCGATGTTGCCCAGGTCGCCGGCGTGGCCATTGCCGAGCCGTCCGCCGTGCTTCCCGGCGTGGGTCGGGTCGAAGTGCGGGCCGGCGCTGTCGAAGGGGGCTGGCCCGCAGGTGGAGCCCGAGTGCACATGGAGCCCGTAGGCGCCGGGCGGAAGGTCGTGCACCTGCACCCTGACTCGGACAGAGCCTGGCCCCTCGGTGATGCGCAGCGCGCCTACCTCCTTGCCCTCGGCGTTCCGGAGGGTTGCTGTGGCGCTCGGGCCTGACGCATAGAGGCCGACAGAGAGCAGTGCAGCAGAATAGAGCATGATCCTGGGCACGCGTGATCCTTGTTCGTGGTGGTGCCGGAAGGATACACCGGTCGGCGGCGGATCATCACCACTCACGCGGGCCTGCGGATGGGCATGGCCGGGTCCCGTTCCGCACTCGTCGCTTCCTGCCTAGCTTTGAACATGGCCCTTGCCCTGCTGGTCCTCGCGGCCCTGGCGGTCTATTTCGTCCTCACATACAACGCCCTGACGCAGCTTCGCCTGCTGGTGGCGAATGCCTGGTCGGACATTGACGTCCAGCTCAAGCGGCGCCACGACCTGGTGCCCGCGCTGGTGGCCGTGGTGAAGGGACATGCGGGGTACGAGCGGGGCACGGTGGAAGCCGTGGTGGATGCCAGGGGGCGGGCGCTGGCGGCATCGGGCCCCGCGGCCCAGGGCCCCGCCGAAGGGGCGCTGGGCGGGGCCGTGCGCCAGGTGCTCGCCGTTGCCGAGGGGTATCCTGACCTCAAGGCGGGCGAGGGCTTCCTGTCGCTGCAGGAGTCACTGACCATCATCGAGGACCACGTGCAGGATGCGCGGCGGTACTACAACGCAGTGGTCCGCGACTTCAACACGAAGCAGCAGCAGTTTCCCTCCAGCATCGTGGCGCGCGCGATGGGCCTCCATCCCGCGGAATACTTCATGCTCGACGATGCCGCGGAGCGCGCCGTACCGGGCGTGGACCTCCGCTCGTGAGGCTCCGTGGCGCTGGGTTCCTGGCTGCGCTGGCGGCCGTGCTCGCGTCCCGGCCGGCCCACGGCCAGAAATCCCTCGCGATCAGCGAGTTCACGTCGGCCATCACGGTCAACCGCGATGCCAGCATTGACGTGAGCGAGTCCATCACGGCGAAGTTCACGGGCTCCTGGAACGGGATCTACCGCACGGTGCCAGTGGAGTACCGCACGCCGCAGGGGTTCAACTGGACCCTGCGCCTCGACCGGCAGTCGGCCACCAGCCTCGAGGGCCAGCCACTCAAGCTGGAGGTCTCGCGGGAGCGGCACTACCTCAAGCACAAGATCTGGGTGCCCGGAGCCACCAACACGACCCGCACCATCGTGCTGCACTACCGGGCCCGCAACGGCCTCAGGTTCTTCGATGACCATGACGAGCTCTACTGGAACGTCACCGGGGACGAGTGGGATGTCCCGCTCGGCATGGTGTCCGCGGAAGTCACGCTCCCGTCGGGGGCCGCAGGCGTACGCGCCACCGCCTTCAACGGCCCGTATGGGGCCACCCTGAAGGATGCGGAGGTGGTGGTCGAGGGCACGACAGTGCGCGTGCACATGCCGCGGCCCCTGGAGTTCCGCGAGGGCCTGACGGTGGTCGTGGGGTGGGACAAGGGCGTGGTGCAGGCTCCCGCGGCGTCAGCGAAGGCGCTGGGGTTCCTTGCCGCCAACTGGCCGCTGGCGCTGCCGATCCCGTTCCTGCTCGGCATGCTCCGGCTCTGGTCGCTCCGCGGGCGTGACCCGACGCGGCGGCCGATCGTGGTGCAGTACAAGCCACCGGAGGAGATGACGCCCGGGGAGGCGGGCGCCCTGGTGGATGAGCGCACCGACATGCGGGACATCACCGCGACTGTCGTGGACCTGGCCGTGCGGGGCTACATCCGCATCGAGGAAGTGGACGACCCGGCCTTCTTCGGGCTGCTCAACCGGCGTGAGTTTGCCTTTCACCGGCTCAAGCCGCCGGGCGAGTGGAGGGACCTGGCCGCGCACGAGCGGCTGGTGCTCGAGGGCATCTTCGAGGACGGGTCGGCCACCGTGGCGCTCTCGGACCTGAAGAACGAGTTCTACCGGCACCTGGCCGGCATCCGCGGCGCTGTCATGGACGGGCTCGTGTCGAAGGGCTACTACCGGGCCGATCCATCGCGCACGCGGGGCGGCTGGATGGCGGGTGCCGCGTTCTCGGGTGTGGCCATCGGGATCACGGGCGCCATCTTCGGCGCCAGGCTCGGCCTGACGCCGGTGCCGTTCCTGGTGGCCGCAGCACTGGTTGTGCTCATCGTGGGCGTCATCGGCTACCACATGCCGGCCCGGACCGTGCCGGGTGCGCGCATGCAGGAGCGACTCCTGGGCTTCAGCGAGTTCATGGAGCGGGTGGACCGGGAGAAGTACCAGGGGGTGGCCTTGACGCCGGAGATGTTCGAAGCGTTCCTGCCATATGCCATGGCGTTCGGGGTGGAGGACCGCTGGGCCCGCGCCTTCCGCGACATCTACATGAGCCCGCCCACCTGGTACAGCGGGAGCAACCTCACGCGCTTCGATGCGGGGCACTTCTCGCGGCAACTGGGCGTGATGTCGAGCCAGGTGGGGAGCACGATGTCGTCGCAGCCCCGCAGCTCGAGCGGGTCGGGCTTCTCGGGTGGCTCGTCCGGTGGCGGCGGTGGCGGCGGGGGGGGAGGCGGCTTCTGACGCGTCCCCTCACCGGGCTCCTCACCCTCGTCACGCTCGTGCTGCCCGGCTGCCGGTCGCCGGATCCGGGCTCGAAGGCAACGTCCCCGGACACGGCGCATGCCGCATTGCCGGATACCCTGGCAGCGCTGGACTCAGCCCTCGCCGTGGACACGGGAAGCATCCCGGAGTCGTACTTCCTGGCGGCGGACAGCGCCTCGCCTGTGGGGTTCCGCCGACCCTGGACGGGCGACCTCGGCGGGATGCGGGAGCGCCGGTTCATCCGGGTCCTGGTGACGCCATCGCGCTCGGACTATTTCGTCGATCGGGGGACCCGCCGCGGCATCTCCTACGATGCCGTGCGTGCCTTCGAAACGGAACTCAACCGGAAGCTGGGACTCCGTGTCAAGCGGGTGCGCCTGCTCTTCATTCCCGTGCCCCGGAACCGGCTGCTGCCTGCGCTGGCGGAGGGACTGGGTGACGTGGCCGTCGGGACGATCACGATCACGCCCGAGCGGCAACGACTGGTGGACTTCACCATCCCGATCGCGCAGCGCGTGCGGGAAGTGGTGGTGACAGGGCCAGGCGTGGCACTGGCAGGCACCAGCGACGACATGAGCGGCCGCGACCTCTTCCTGCGGCCTTCCTCCAGCTACTGGGAGCATGCCGGTGACGTGAATCGCCGGCTCGTGGCGGCGGGGAAGCCGCCAATCGTGCTCAGGGCCCTGCCGGAGGCCCTCGACGACGAGGACATCCTCGAGATGGTGCATGCCGGCCTGCTCCCGGCCACCGCCGTGGACGAGTTCCAGGTCCGGCTCTGGGGACGCGTCCTCACCGGGCTCACGGCGAACCCCGGTGCGGTCCTCGCCGAAGACCGGAGCGTGGCCTGGGCGATCCGCAAGGGAAGCCCCGAACTCGAGGCCGCCCTCAATGACTTCCTCCGGCGGCACCGGCAGGGGACGCTCTTTGGCAATACCCTCGTCAACCGCTACCTCAGGAGCACCAGGTACATCGCACGTGACAGTGCGGGCCGGCGGCAGTTCGAGGCGATGGTGGGGCTGTTCCAGCGCTACGGCGACAGGTACGAGATGGACCCGCTCCTCACCATGGCACTGGGCTACCAGGAGTCGCGCCTCAACCAGGCTGCGGTGAGCCCGGTGGGCGCCATTGGGGTAATGCAGGTCATGCCGGCCACCGGCCGACAGATGAACGTGGGCGACATCCGCAGGCTCGAGCCCAACGTGCACGCGGGCACGAAGTACCTGCACCACCTCATGGAGGTGTACTTCCCGGTTGCCCCGGAGGACCCCACCAACCGGATGCTGCTGACTTTTGCCTCGTACAATGCCGGGCCCAACCGCATCCGGCGCCTGCGGCGCGAGGCAGCGAACCGCGGGCTCGACCCCGACGTGTGGTTCGGCAACGTGGAGATCCCGGTGGCCGAGGCCATCGGTGCGGAGACGGTGACCTACGTGAGCAACATCTTCAAGTACTACGTGGCATACCGGATCATGGTGCAGGACCGCGAGGCGCGCCAGCGCGCACGCGAGGGATTCAGCCAGCCTGCTGGCGGGGTGGGCGGCGGCGTGTAAGTTGCTGCGGTTGCGGACTTCGACCATTCCCTGCAGGTGTCAGTGTGCCGACCCGGTCCCGTCCTTCCCGCGAGTGCCCCTCCGCCAGGTTCCTGATCCTCCTGCCGTTGCTGGGCTTGGGTGCCTGCATGGAGGCGCCCACGGCAAACGGCGCCAACGTGGGCCCTACCGCAACCATCGGCACGCCGGTGACCACCAGCACATTCCGGGGCGGCGACTCCGTGGCGTTTTCCGGGAGTGGCAGTGACCCGGAGGACGGCGCCCTGCCGGGCAGCCGCTTGGCCTGGTGGGTCGACCTGCACCATGGAACGCACACGCATCCCTTCCTCGAGCGCACGAACGGTGCGTCCGGCACGGTGTACGTGCCCCCGCGAGGACACCCGGAGCAGGACATCTTCCTGCGCTTCCACCTCGAGGCCGTGGACGCCGATGGCGCCGCGGACACCACGGTGGTGGACCTGGCGCCGCACACGGTGGCGTTCGCCATGGAGAGCGACCCCGCTGGCCTTTCGCTCACGCTGGATGGCCAGCCGTCCACGGGACCACAGCGCGTTGCGGGCGTCAGTGGAATGGAGCGCGAGATCGGGGCGCCCAGCCCGCAGACCATCGGCACCACGGTGTACGAGTTCGTGGAGTGGTCTGACAGCGGCGCGGCCGTGCACTCCATCACCACGCCCGACGACTCGACCCGCTACGTGGCCCGGTTTCAGGCGCAGGCCACGCCCAACCAGCCGCCCTCGGTGGCCATGACCACTCCCGCCGCAGGCGCTACCATCGTGGCCGGCTCGAGCGTGACGCTCACGGCCACGGCCACCGATCCCGACGGCACGATCCTGCGCATCCGGTTCTTCGATGGCTCCACGTTGATCGGCGAGCGGCCTGCCGCGCCGTGGTCCGTCACCTGGCGCCCGGCATCCACCGGGAGCCGCACGCTCACGGCACAGGCCACTGATGATCGCGGGGCAACAGTCGCGAGCGCGGGGGTGCCAGTCACCGTCACGGCCCCGGCCAACCAGTTCCCGGTGGTGTCGCTCACGGCGCCGGCTGCTGGTGCCACGATCACCGTGAACACGACCGTGACGCTCGCGGCGACGGCATCCGACCCGGATGGCAACGTCGCCACGGTGGCCTTCTACGACGGCGCCACCCAGGTCGGCAGCGACGCAGTGGCGCCGTACACCAGTTCCTGGACACCGACCGCCACCGGCTCGCACACCCTGACGGCGCGCGCCACCGATGACGGCGGCTTCACCAGCACGTCCGCCGCCGTGGCCGTGACGGTGGCGCCACCCGGTGGCACGGATGGCCAGGCTCCAACGCTCACCCTCACCTCGCCGGTGGATGGACGGACCAACCTCACCGGGACGCAGGTGTTCACCGCGACGGTGACCGACAACGTGGGAGTGGAGTCGGTGGACTGGCAAGTTGATGGCGAGGGCGTGGGCCAGGCCACCACGCCGCCATTCAGCCTGAGCTTCTCGAGCATCGCCGCGTACACCACCGGGGTGCACGTGGTCCGGGCACGGGCGCGCGATGCGGCAGGGAATCTCTCCCCCTGGTCGGCCGCCCGCGTCACCTTCGGCGGCAACGCGGACCTGCCGCAGGGCTTCACGCGCACGACGTGGGTATCGGGCCTGGGCGGGCTGGGCACCGCGATGGCTTTTGCGCCTGATGGGCGGCTCTTCATCTGCGTCCAGGGCGGGCCGCTGCGCGTGGTGAAGAACGGTGCCTTGCTGGCCACCCCGTTCCACACGGTGGCCACCACGTCCTCGGGCGAGCGTGGGCTCCTCGGCGTGGCGTTCCACCCCCAGTTCGCCACCAACGGCTGGGTGTACGTGTACTACACCACCACGTCGGGTGGGGTGCACAACCGCATCAGCCGGCTCACCGCGAATGGTGATGTCTCGACCGGTACCGAGACCGTCCTGGTAGACCTCCCCGGGCTGAGCAGCGCCACCAACCACAACGGCGGGGCGCTGCACTTCGGGCCCGACCGCAAGCTGTACGTGGCGGTTGGCGACAATGCCAACGGCGCGCAATCCCCGAGCCTTGCCACCCCGTTCGGGAAGATGCTCCGCTTCAATGACGACGGGTCGATCCCGAGCGACAATCCCTGGTACGGGAGCACCACGGGGCTCAGCCGCTCCGCCTGGGCGCGCGGCCTCCGCAACCCGTTCAGCTTTGCCTTCGACCCGTCGACGGGCACGATGTTCATCAACGACGTGGGCCAGAATGCGTGGGAGGAGGTGAACCGGGGGCGAGCGGGCGCCGACTACGGGTGGCCAGCCACCGAGGGAAGCCAGGGTACGGGCGGATCCACGGGCTATGACGCGCCCGTGTTCGCCTACGGCCACAGCGCCAACAGCACGCTCATCACCGGGTTCGCCATCGTGGGGGGCACCTTCTACCGGCCGGCCACGCCACTCTTTCCCGCGGCGTGGTCCGGCCACTACTTCTTTGGTGACTACGTGTCGGACTGGATCCACCGGCTCGACCCGGCCAACGGCAACGCCGTCTATGCCTTTGCTCGCGTGGGCGGCGCTATCACCGACCTGCAGGTTGGGCCGGATGGTGCGCTCTACACGCTGGCCGCGGTCCCGGGCGGCACCTGGGGAGTGCTGCGCTACGGTCGCTGAGCCCCGCGGGGGAGCGGGCGGAGGGCGCCCTGCCCTGGTGCCGGGCGCTCAGCGCGGCCAGAGCCAGCCGAAGATGCCTGCCGTGACGAGACCGTAGATCAAGCCGTCGAGTACGTCCTTCCACGTCACCGACCAGGGCTTCAGCATCCAGATGGACGCGGGCACTGCCCCCGCCGAGTAGGCCAGCCACGCGACCGTGCCGGTAACCTGGAAGACCTTGAGGTAGGCCGTCCCCTGCGGCAGCACAGCGCAGGCGACGTAGGCCACGAGCACCGCGACGATGAGGTTGAAGAAGAACCACCCACCGAACGTTGCGCCCATGTTCTGCTCGCCGATCGGCCCCATGTGCACCACGGCAACGGGGCCCTCGGCACGCTTCTGCTTCATCGCCTCGCCCTGTGACTCCTTCATGTCCGCGCACCACGGCACGAAGTACTGCCTGGGCGCCGGGTTGCCGGCCCGGATGGCCGCGCGCACTGCGTCCTCGTTGGGGATCTGGTTGTAGTCGGAGGCGTGGTACTTGAGCACCATGTGGATCAGGGCACTGGCAATGAAGACGGCCACGGCCGAGAGGACAATCGGAAGCCACAGGGACGCCAGGGAAACCATGGGTCGCTCCGGATAGGGTCGGGAGATACTACCGCGTGGTGCCGCGGCCCGCGAGCATGGCCCCATCCGGGCGGCTGGAGCGCGCGGAGCGCAGGGCGCTGCACCACGCGTTGCGAGGGGTCGTGCGAAACGCCGAGCGCGGGGGCCTCCCGGGTGGCGCGCTGCGGCTTGCACCGGGTGCAACTGCTTGGCCCGCAAGGGGGCCTGGAGGGCCGACCGGAGCACGCAGGTGGACCGGCGCGTGCACCATGCGCCGGGGTCACCAACCCGGCACTCTCATGGCTCGTACACGCAATGCCTTGCAGGCGGCACCCGGGCACACCGGCAGGTGGCTCGCTGGCGCGATCTCCGTGGGCGCCGGCGCTGCCACCATCCTGGCCAGCGCGCACTCCTGCGGGATGATCGGTGATGCGTCGGTGAGCCGGCGAACCATCGCGGCAATGGGGGTGGACTGGGTGGGCCTCACACCGGCTGCCGACACGGCCCATGCGGTGGGCGACACCCTTCGCTACGTCGCCACGGTCACCGACAAGCATGGAGCAGCGCTGGTGGGTGCGTGGTTGCAGTGGAGCAGCAGCGACACCGCCGTGGCGCATGTTGACAGCACAGGCATCGTGGTGGCCCGGCGCAGGGGCACCGCCACGATCCGCGCGGCGGCGGGTGAACGAGTGGCCGAGGCACGCGTGCTGGTGGCGCCGCGCCTGGCGCACATCGGGGTCGCGGACACCGCGATCCGCGTGACTGAAACCGGTAGTCGAGCCCTGGCGGCACGCGGGCTCGATGCGCGCGGCTACCCCATCGTGGGCGCACGCATCCGCTGGCGCACGTCCGATTCGTCGGTTGCGATGGTGGATACGGCCGGCACGGTGCGCGGTGTCGGCGCCGGGAGTGCCGTGATCTCGGCGCAGGTGGACACCTTCCGTGCGGCCATTGATGTGGTGGTCGAGCCAGTGCCCCACCAGCTCGTCGTGGTCGCGGGCGACTCGCAGTCAGCGCCGGCCGGTGCGCCGCTCACGGGCAACGTGACGATCCGGGTGGAGTCGCGCCGGGGACGGCCGCTGCCGGGCGTTCCCGTCCGGTTCACGCTCCGGGATGGCGGCAGCCTGCAGGTCAGCAATCCCTCATCCGACTCGGCCGGCATGGTACGCGCCTCGTGGACCCTGGGCTCCACGCCCGGTGCCCAGGCACTGCATGCCACCGTGGACGGTCTCGAGCCCGGCGTCGTGCTGGTGGCAGATGCCGAGCCGGACGCGCGCAACGTGCGCGTGACCTCATTCGTCGGCGACACCGTAGAGGCCGGCGCGTCGAGCGCCGTCGCGGTCTCCATTCGGGCAACGGACTCCCTCGGCAGGCTGCTGGCGGGGCTTCCCGTGACCTGGACGGCGGGCGACAGCGGATCCATCGTGGCACGCGGCCCGCGCACCGACTCGCTCGGTGAGTCGCATGCCCTCTGGTCGCCCGGCCCCCGGTCGGGCCGGCAGCACGCCACCGCCCGGATTGGTTCGGGTCGGCGGGTGCCCCCGGTCACGCTCACCCTCAACACGCGCGCCGGCGCTCCCGCCAACCTGGTTGGCACGACGGGGCACGGCCAGAAGGGCAGTGCCGGGAGCATGCTGCCGCAGCCGCTCACCCTCAGGGTAGTTGACCGGTTCAGGAATGGCGTGCCCGGTGTGCGGGTCACTGCCACCGTCTCGGCTGGCCGCCTGGTGGATTCGGCCGCCACGACCGATTCCGCAGGCACCGTGCGGTTCCGCTGGGTCCTGGGCCGCAAGATGGGGCAGCAGCAGGCCGTCGTGCGCGCCGGGCGCCTCGCCCCGGTGACGGCCACCGTGCAGGCCACGGCGGCGCAGCCAGCTTCGATCGAGTTCCTGTCGTCGCCCTCGAGCGGGCGGGTGGGGAAGTCGCTGGGGCGGATCAAGCTGGTGATCGTGGACGCCTGGGGTAATCGCGTCAACGACCGGCAGGTCGTGTTCACGGCATCGGCGGGGAGCGTCACGCCGTCCCGGGTGATGCCCGGCGCGGACGGCGTCGTCGTGACCCAATGGAAGCTGGGGAGCAAGGCCGGGCGCCAGGTGCTCAGCGCCACCGTCCGCGGGACGGCGATCCGCTCGGTGCTGGAAGTGAAGGCGGTCCGCTAGATGTAGATGATGAAGACGTTGTTCACTGTCGTTCTGCCATGCGCTGCGCTGGGGTG
>CAZWXD010000002.1:0-183820 GCA_964638035.1 uncultured Gemmatimonadaceae bacterium
CCGATGAACGGCAGCACGTTGAAGTCGGTCCAGGCATGGAACCAGCTCAGCCGGAGGTTGGTGACACCGGCGCCCCAGTTGTCCACCCAGATCGCGTTGTCGTCGTCGGCCGGGACGGATGAGGTCAGGGTGTGGTCCACGTCGAGCGCGAAGCCGGGAAGGGGTTCGGCCCGGATGCCGAGGCGGGTGAAGTAGCGTGGCACGCCGGCCAGGCGGTTCCCGTTCAGGGTGTCGGCCTCCGCCCCGGTCACCCGCACGTAGTTCTTGAAGGTGAAGTTCGAGTAGGTGAACGACCCGAAGACGCGGAATGCCCTGATGGCCTGGACCGAGAGCCCGAGCTCGAGGCCGTTGTTGCTGGTTTCCCCGGCGTTGGTGAAGTAGGCCCGCCCGCCGACCTCGCGGAACTGCACGATGGCATCGGTCACCCGGCTCAGGTACCCTGAGGCGTTGTACTCCACGCCCGTGCCCACGCGCCCGCGGGCACCCACCTCGAAGCTGCGGGTGCGCTGCGGGTCGAGCTGGTCGTTGAAGCCGCCGCTGCCACCCGGCTGGTTGGCCAGTTCCGTCGTGGTAGGTGTCTCGAAGGCCGAGGCGACGTTGGCGTATGGTACGAACGCCTCGCTGACGAAGTAGCTGGCGCCGGCCGTGCCCGTGAAGGCGTCCAGGGTGCGCGTACCCGAGTTGTCCACGCCATCGTCCCGGTGCAGGTCGGTCACGCTGAACTTGACCCAGTCATAGCGGGCCGCGACGGTCACGGACAGGCGCTCCGTCGCATTCCAGTTGGCCTGCACATACGGCCCGATCTCGGTGACGTCCTCCTCCTGGTTGAGGAGGAGGATGTCCGTGATCTCGCCAGCGAGGGAGCGGTAGTTCTGGCGGTCATCACTCAGGCGCTGGAAGTCCACCCCTGCACTCAAGCGCGGCAGGCGCCAGTCCTTGCCCGGACGGGCCGCGCCTGCCAGCCGGAACCCGCCTGCGTGACGCTGGATCGCCACGTACGTGCCGGCGATGGGGGCATCAGCTCCCTGGGGCCCGGGCGGCGGCGTGGCCAGCGGGTTCTGCAGGTCGCGATGCAGGCCGAAGACGCTGGCGCTCAACTCGCCGCCCACGCCGGGAAGCTTGTGCACCGCCGACACCGACACCTGTTCCTGGCTCACGGCCTTGTCGGCGCCACGGCGGATGTTGTTTGCCGCTGCCGAATCGGGGTTCGCCTCCCACTCCGCCTGGGTCAGGGCGCCAGGGTTCTCGGCCACCGGCATGTTGGAGGCGAGGAAGCGGACATCCACGCTCGTGCTGGGCGAGGCCGCCCAGTTGAGCCCGAGGTTGAGCAGGCGGTTGTCGGCGGCGCTCTGCTGGCGGAACCCGTCCCAGATGAAGCGCGAGAGGGACAGGGTGCCACTCACCTCACCCACCCGCACGGAGGAGAGCGCCTGCCACTTTCGGCTCCCGTACGAGCCACCCTGCAGGCGCAGGTGCTGCGAGAACGCCTCGGGCCCGGCCTGCTGCGACTGCAGCGAGAGCACGCCGCCCGAGGCATTGCCATACATGGCCGACGACGGGCCGCGCAGGACCTCCACCCGGTCCAGGGCGGCGAACTCCACGTTGGACAGCTGGCTCTGGCCATCGGGCAGCGTCTGGGGGATCCCGTCGAGCAGCACCTTCACCCCGCGAACCCCGAAGTTGGAGCGACTACCGGCGCCGCGGATGGAGAGGCGCTGGTCGAGGGAATAGTTGTACCGGTTAGCCACGTAGACGCCGGGAATGTTCGTGAAGGTCTCTTCCATGCCGAGTGTCTGCTGACCGCGCGTGACCTCGGCCTGGTCGAGCACGCCAGCGCCCTGCGGGAGCCGGGTCAGTGGCTCTTCCGTGCGGGTCACGGTGACGGTGATCTCGGGGAGGACCTGGGCCGAGTCGGTTCGCGGCTCGCGCTGCTGCGCGGCCAGCGGGACGGCGAGGGCAAGCGCGAGGATACTGCCAGCCACAGGGCGGGGCATGGGTGCCGGGGCTCCGGATTGGGGATGCTGGTATTATTCACGCCAGCATGATGAATTGCAAGTGATCATGAAGTTTTCCTCAGGAATGTGCTTGAATGGAACGGGCGAACACCCTAGCTTCTCGCCCACATGACCCATCCTGCCTACGCACACCCTGACTTCGCGGCGCCCCCGTTCCTGGGCGCGCCACCCGCGCGCTTCATGCCGCTCCCGGCGGACGGGGTCCTGCCGGAAGGGTTCTTCTCCACGTCGAACCTGCCAACGTATGTCCATGTGGATGGCCAGTGGCTGATGCCCTCGAGGCCGCGCATGGACTGTGTCATCGCCCGCCGGCCGGACGGGCTCGAAACCATCGAGCCGCGCCGGCTCCGGAAGGGCGACCTGATCGCGATGGGCGAGGCGGAGGATGGCACCGAGGGCATCGTGGTGCACACGGCGGGGTTCCTGGGCGGCGGCCATTCGGCCAACGAGTTCCAGTTCATGGGCACGGAGGTGAGCCGGGAGAAGCCGGTCAACTACGAGGAGCTCGCGGAGCGGCTCGAGGCCGAGCGGCTGGCCGGGGGCTACCTGGTGTGGGTGGCGGGGCCTGCCCTGGTGCACTCGCGTGCCCGCAACGACTTCGAGTGGTTCATCCGGAACGGGTACGTGCAGGCGGCGCTGCTGGGGAATGCCGTGGCGGTGCATGACATGGAGGCGGCCATCTTCGGCACGACGCTGGGGATGACCAACACCGGCAAGCCCACGCAGGGCGGCCACGGCCTCCATATGCGGGCCATCAACCGCGTCCGGGCCGCCGGTTCCATCGGGAACGCAGCCCGCAGCGGCCTCATCCGGAGCGGGATCATGTTCACGCTGGAGACCATGGGCATCCCCTATGTCCTGGCCGGGTCCATCCGCGACGACGGCCCGCTCCCCGGGGTGTACACCGACACCCTCGAGGCGCAGGAGGCCATGCGCGAGCACACGGTGAAGGCCACGGGTGCCGTGTTCATTGCCACGGCGCTGCACGCCATCGCCGTGGGGAACATGCTGCCGGCGTTCCACACCCGGCGCGGCATGCCCGAGCCGCTCATGACGATCTGCGTGGACCAGACGGAGTTCGTGGTGAACAAGCTGCGCGACCGCGGCACGCACCAGGCCTACGGCGTGGTGACCAACGCGCAGGACTTCATGCACGTGCTCCGGTTCTTCGTCGAGCGACTGCGGGCGTCCGCGTGACGGCGCCCGGGAGCGGGGCGGTGCGGGGCGGCTGGCGGGGCGGCTGGTCCCGCCTGGCCGAGGCGGTGCTCGCGGAACTCGCGCCGGACGACCTCGACGGCATCTGGCAGTTCCAGCCCATCCGGGTGGAGCAGCGGGAGTTCGGCACGGCCATCCTGTCCCGGGTGGATGGGGGGCGCCGCCGCATCTACACGGCCCGCTATGCCCTCACGATCCGGGGCAAGGAACGGGGCACGTTCGAGCACCACCTCGACGAGGTGGGGAGCGGTCCGGTGGAGGCGCTCGACGAGTTGCTGCTGAACGCGCGCCGCCGGCTCGATGAGGAGGACGCCCCCGCGCCGGTGGCCGTGTCGGCATGGGTGGAAGCGGCCAGGGATGGCGCGCCTCACTCGTGAGCAGGCGGCGGCGCTCCTCGACCGCTTCCAGCGGTACCTGCGCACGCGCCGGCTGCCGGTGACGGCCCAGCGCACCGCCATCGCCCGGGTGGTGTTCGAGTCGGAAGAGCACCTCTCGGTCGAGGCGATCGAGAAGCAGCTCCGGCAGCAGGGCCAGCGCGTCGGCACGGCCACGGTGTACCGCACGCTGGACGCGCTCGTGGAAGGCGGACTCCTCCGGGCGCATGACTTCGGTGAGGGCTTCCGGCGCTTCGAGCCCGTCGCCGACTCGTTGCCGCACGAGCACCTCATCTGTGTGCGGTGTGGGGCGGTGCAGGAGTTCCAGAACGAGCGCCTCGAGCGCATGCTGCCGGCCGTCGCCGACGAGTTCCACTTCCTGCACCAGCGCCACAAGGTGGAGGTCTACGGCGTGTGCAGGGCCTGCCGGAGCCGTGACCTGGGCGGGTTCCTCGCGTGAGTGAAACCGCCGGCCTGGGCCTCGCAGTCGCGTTCCTCGCCGGGCTCCTGAGCTTCCTCTCCCCCTGCGTGCTTCCGCTCGTGCCGAGCTATGTCGGCTTCCTCACCGGCATGACGCTGCCGGAGGTGACTACGCGGCGGCGGCTTGCCCTGGCCCACGCGCTCTGCTTCGTCCTCGGGTTCTCGCTCATCTTCATTTTGCTGGGCGCCAGCGCCACGGCGCTGGGGCGCGCGCTCAAGTACTACCAGGTCTGGCTCACGCGCGCGGGCGGGGTGCTCATCATCCTGTTCGGGCTCTACTGCCTTGGCGTGATCCGCATCGGGGCCTTCCAGATGGAGCGGCGGATCCACCTGCAGGACAAGCCGGTGGGGTTCCTCGGGTCGGGGCTGGTGGGCATGGCGTTCGGGGCGGGGTGGACCCCCTGCATCGGACCGATCCTCGGGGCGATCCTGGGCCTGGCCACGGTGGAAACCGACGTCAGCCGTGGCATGGTGCTGCTGGCGGCCTACTCGGCCGGGCTCGCGGTGCCCTTCCTGCTGGCAGCGCTCGCGGTGGACTCGTTCCTCGACTGGTTCCAGCGCTTCCGCAAGTACATCCCGTGGGTGATGCGGGTGAGCGGGGTGATGCTGGTGGCGGTGGGCCTCCTGCTGGTGACGGGCGAGTTTACCCGCCTCGCGGCGTGGCTGCAGTCGCTCACGCCCGGGTTCCTGCGCTCGCGCATCTAGCAAACGCGCCGCGCGCAGGAGCTTCCCGGCCCTTCAGCGGGCCGCAGGAACGGCTCGCTTGCGCATCAGGGCCTTCTCGTCGATCAGGTCCTGCTTCGAGATCTCGATCCAGAGCCTCCCGGCGCCATTGGCCCGCGCCAGCAGCCCTGCGCGCGTGGCGCGGACGTCGAGCACCTTCGCGCCACTCAGCTCCCCGCGCAGGTTCACGCCATCCGTGAGGCTCCGGTTGACCTCCTTGTTCACCACCGTGACCAGCTCATCCATCAGGCGCGAGGCCCTGATGTTCGCCTTGGCCCGGACGTCGTCGAGGAAGCGGCCGTTGACCAGCCAGACGGCAGCCTTGCCGAGATAGCCCGCCGACCCCACGTCGAAGGCAAGGTCGGGGATGGAGATGATATCGGTGGCAGGGTCGTACTTCGGGGTGCCGACCACGTAGAGCGTGCCGCGCGCGGCGCCGCTGATGCTCACGTGGATCAGGATCCGCCCACGCCCGGCTGAGCGCACCGCGAGCGAGTCAATCCGGACCTTCTTCCATCCATCCCCGATCGACTGGCCCACCAGCTGCTTCGAGAGGATGGAGTCGGCGGCTTCCCAGGTCAGCAGGCCCTCCATCCGCACGTCGGCGGTGTCACGCGTGGCGCTGGACTTGCCGAGGTTCGGCAGCGGGATCGAGTCCACGACGGGGCGCTGGCCGCTCAGGATCTCGGGGGCCGCAAGCAGGTCGAGTCGGGCCACCAGGGTGGAGTCGTTCGCCGCCAGGGGACCGAGGGCGATCTCGCGCGGGTTGATGACCAGCCAGAGGGTGCGCTTCAGGAGGGAGATGGGTTTCTGGATTTCGTACCACAGCTTCTCGACCGGCTTCCGGACGCTGACCCTGCCCATCTTCCGGTCCAGCTTGCCGAGGGCGTCACCAATGGCGCCATGGGCCGCCGAGGCCACCTTCGGGGCCACGTTGATCTTGAGTGCGCTGATTTCGCACTGGTCGCGCTCATGCTCGGTGACGGGTTCCAGCTGCACGACGCGGCTCCTGGTGCTCAGGTGCCAGTCGCTCGTGAGCCCATAGCGGGTGGCCAGCTTCACGCGCATGCGGGGCAGGGTGTCGCCCATCCCGCAGGACACGTTGAAGATCGAGGCCCAGGCCCGGGCCCGGTAGCGGATGGTGGTGGCGACGGTGACCTCGTCGCCGGCGAAGGAAAACTCGAAGGGCCCGCGCCGGAGCTCGGGTGCCACCGACACCGACGGCGTCCCCATCACCTTGATCCGGCGCGACTTCTCGATGCTGCCCATGCGGTGCGGCACGGCGGCCTCGAGCTCGGCCAGCATCGGCCGCAGGTCGAACACCACGGGCGAGCTGATGTACGAGGGCGTCAGCGGCACGGCCGGTCCCTCCGCCTCGTCATCGGCGATGTCAGGCGGCGGCACGTCCAGCGTGGTCCCGCGGTCGCAGGCGGCCAGGGCTATCATGACCACTGTCAGGGCCAGGCGCTTCATCATGCACTCACCTCGAGGGAAGCCTCGATTTCCTGCCGGTTCAGGAGCTCCCAGTAGCGGCCGCGTGCCGCGAACAGCGTGGCATGGGTTCCCCGCTCAACGATACGTCCCCCATCAAGCACCAGGATCTCGTCAGCATCACGCACCGCAGCCAGCCGATGCGAGAGGATGATGGTGGTGCCGCGGGCCAGGGCGCCCCGCAGGGCGCGGAGGATCCGTGCCTCGGTCTGGGCATCCACCGCGCTCAGGGCGTCGTCCAGCACGAACACCGGCGCATCCAGGACCAGGGCCCGGGCGATGGCGGCCCGCTGCTTCTGCCCACCGGACAGGTTGATCCCGCGCTCGCCCAGCATGGTGTCCATGCCGTTCGGCAGCTCGGAGAGGGCCGCCGCCAGCTGGGACACGTCGGCCGCGCGCTCGAGCCTGCTGTCGTCGGGGCTGCCGAGGAGGACGTTGTGCCGGAGGGTGTCGGAGAACAGGAAGGTCTCCTGGGGCACCACGCCCACGGCGCGCCGGAGGACGCCAAGGTCGAGGTGGCGCAGGTCAACGCCGTCGAGCGCGACGGTTCCCCGGTCGGGGTCGTACCCCCGCGTCAGGAGCTCGACCAGGGTGGACTTGCCCGACCCCGTGGCGCCTACGATGGCCAGGGAGCGTCCTGCATCGACCGTGAAGCTGATGCCCTGCAGCGCCCAGCCCCGATCCTGCCCGGGGTAGCGGAACCACACGTCGTTGAATGATACCGCGCGCCCACCCCGTACGGGGGGCAGCGTCACCGGGATGGCGGGGGAACGCACGGCCGGCTCGTGGTCGAAGAGCGCGGCGACCCGGGTCATCGCCGCCGATCCTCGTTGCACCAGGCTGATCGCCCACCCGAGGGCCACCAGGGGCCACACCAGCATCATGAGGTAGACCCCGAACGCCACGAAGGCGCCCGCCGTGACGGTGCCGGCCAGGACGAGGCGCCCGCCCACCAGGAGCACGATCACCCCGCCCAACCCGCCCAGGATGGCGAGGAGGGGATGGAAGGCGCTCTGGACATAGGCCAGGCGCAGGTTACGGTCGAGGTACTCATCGTTGAGTTCGCGGAAGTGGGCGGCTTCGGCCGCCTCCTGGCGGTACGCCCGCACGACACGCACGCCGGAGAGGTGCTCGTGCACGTCGGTCGTGAGCGTCCCGAAGAACTCCTGGATCGCCAACGCGCGCGTGTGGATCCGCCGTCCCAGCCACACCATCACCACCGGCAGCCCGACCATGGGCAGCAGGGCCAGGCCGGTGAGGGCCGGACTGATGCGCAGCATCGCGGGGATCACCAGCGCAGCACGCACGGCCGTGTCCACCAGGTACATGAGCGCCGGCCCGGCTACCATGCGCAGCCCGGTGAGGTCGTTGGTGGCCCGGGACATCAGGTCGCCCGTGGGAAAGCGGGCGAAGAACGCCGGGTCCTGCCGGACCAGGTGTGCGAAGAGGTCGTCCCGCAGGTCGGTTTCGACGCGCCGGCTTCCGCTGTTGAGGGCCTGGCGCATGCCGAAACGTGCCGCCCCTCCCAGGACTGCCACGCCCACCAGGAACCCCAGGCTCCGCACGACGACTGCCATGGGGCTGCGTGCCTCGATGGCGTCGATGGCCTGCTCGAGGAAGCGGGGGCCCAGCGTGGTGAGGACGTTGGACACCACGAGGAGGGTGATCCCCGTCACGTAGGTCCAGCGATAGCGCCCAAGGTAGGGCGCGAGGCTACGCAAGTTGCGCATCGGGGTATAGAATAACTGGGTCAACCCGGTGCCATGCGTGCGCGGATCGCGCAAAGGAGGATGCTGTGAGTGGGATGCGCCTGTGGTCGCTTGCCGCCCTGGTGGGGATCGCTGCCTGCGGCAAGGCCGAACGAAGCCAGGTGGCCGTGGCGGACACCACCAGGGACCTGCAACTCGCCCCTGCGGACAGTACGGCGATGCTGGGCGACGTCCCGCGGGACACCGCACCGCCCCCGCCCGCCCCGGTGGAGACGGTGTTCGTCGAGAAGCCCACCCCGGCAGCACCAGTTGCCCCGGCGCCGAAGCCTGTGGCCAAGCCAGCGCCGACGCCGGCGACCCCGGCACCCAGGCCCGCGGCAACGCGGACCCTGGCATCCGGTGCGACGATCTCCGGGACCATCCAGGATTCCATTGATTCGAAGACGAGCAAGGCCGGGGACGTGGTCACCATCCGTGTGGCGCAGGCCGTCGCCGATTCGGCGGGCCGGACGGTGATTCCCGCGGGGGCCACCATCCGGGCCGAGATCACCGAGATCAAGTGGTCGGAGAACAAGAGCGACAAGGGCACCCTGCGGATGTCCGCCACCAGCGTCGTGGTGGATGGCAAGCGGACCACCATGGCCGGCACGGTGTCGCGGCCCGAGTTCCTCTACCGGAAGCGCGGTGGGGCCGTGGGTGATGCGAGCAAGGTTGGTGCTGGCGCCGCGGCAGGTGCCATCGTCGGCGGCTTGATCGGCAAGGGCACCGGGGCGGTCGTCGGCGGGGTGCTGGGCGGCGCCGTGGGCACGCAACGCGCCATCGAGACCAAGGACCGCGACATCATCGTCAAGCCGGGCACGACCGTCACGGTCACGCTCCGGGAAGACCTCACGCGCTGACGCCGGTGCTTCCGGGCATGGGTGCGGGGAGCCGGCCACGGGCCGGCTCCCCGCTCTCGTTTTCCCGCTCAGTATCCGGCGGCGCCACCGCCCGATCGCGGGTCACTGACTCCTTCCCACCCGCCCTTCACCCGCATGATGGCTTCAACATCTCCACCGACGCCCGCGACTCGCAGCTCGTGCCCCATGGCGCGCAGGCTGTCGAGGACGGCGGGCCGGAAACCATCCCGGTCCACCCGCGCCATGTCGGGCAGCGCCTGGTGGTGCAACCGGGGGGCGGAGACAGCATCGCCCAGCTGCATGTGGTGATCGATCACGTTGGCGATGACGTGGTACACCTGGGTGATGATGGTGGCGCCCCCGCGCGAACCCAGCACCAGGAGAAGGCGCCCGTCAGGGTCGAGCACGATACTCGGGGACATGGAGGAGAGCGGGCGCTTCCACGGGGCCACCGCGTTCTGCTCGCCCTGGATCAGCCCCCAGGAGTTGGGACGGCCCGGTGCCGCGGTGAAGTCATCCATGATGTCGTTCAGCAGGAAGCCTGCACCGCTGACGGTAACTCCTGAACCGAAGAGGTCGTTGATCGTGGTGGTGGTGGCGACAGCATTCCCGGCGGCATCGACCACCGAATAGTGCGTCGTGGACCCCGTGCCGGTCACGCCGGCCGCGGCGAGCGTCGGCGTGGCGTGGCCGGGATCGATGGACGCGCGGAGGGAGTCGGCCAGGGCGGAGGAGAGGAGCCGTGCCTCGTGGTTGTCAACGAACGCCGGGTCGGCCATGACGCTGTTCCGCTGGACGTACGCCCGGCGCATGGTCTCCAGCTCGAGGTGCAGCAGTCCCGCCGAGCCGAACGCCGGGAGTTGGGGCCATCCCGCCAGCACATTGAACATCATGCCCATGGTCAGCCCGCCCGAGGACGGCGGCGGGGCGGAGTAGATGGTGTAGCCGCGGTAGTGCAGCGTGACCGGGGCGCGCCAGATCACCCGGTATCGCGCGAGGTCCTCGTGGGAGATCAGGCCGCCGCCCCGCTGCATCTCCGCCACCAGCGAGTCGGCCACCCAGCCGCGGTAGAATCCGTCGGCGCCATGGTCGCGGATGGCCTCCAGGGTACGGGCGAGGTCGGGCTGCCGCAGCGTGTCGCCCGGGGCCGGGACCCGGCCACCGGGAAGGAAGATTGCCGTCGAGGCGGGGTTCGACGCGAGCAGGGCGCTGTCGCCGCGGATCGACCGGCTCCGCTTGGCGTCCACCACGAACCCGTCCCGGGCCAGCTGGATCGCCGGCTCGACGAGGTCCCGGAAGGCGAGCACACCGAACTGGCGATGGGCTTCGTAGAGGCCCAAGACGGAGCCAGGAGTGGCGGAGGCCAGGTGGCCGCGCCGGCTCCGGTCGGTCGCCCGGCCCAGGCTGTCGAGGAACATGTCGCGTGTGGCGAGGGCCGGCGCCTGCTCCCGGAAGTCGAGGAAATGCACCGATCCGTTGGCCATGCGGATCGTCATGAACCCGCCGCCGCCAATGTTGCCGGCCTCGGGATCCACCACCGCCATGGCAAAGCCGACCGCCACGGCCGCATCGATCGCGTTGCCTCCCCGTTTGAGTACCTCCACCCCGATCCGGCTGGCAATGACGTTCCCTGCGGCCACCATGGCTCGCGGCTCGCGCACGACGCGGACTGAATCCGACCACGGCCAGGCGGGGTTGATGGCCGCCCGGGGTGCGGCTCCAGGGGCTGGTGTCCGGGGACCGCAGGCCGCAGCGGCAAGGAGGACGAGGGACCAGGGGGAGATGCGGGGGACCAGCCGCAAGGATGGCTCCGGGATTGAGGGACCCGTTAATTTAGCGCACCGCATGCCCTCACCCGACGAATTCCTCGACCCCCGGCTCACCGAGCGACGCAATCCGCGCACGCGGAACATCGATGCAGCGGCGCCGCTCGACCTCGTGGACCTCATCCAATCGGAGGACGCGAACGTGGCCCCGGCGGTGATGGGCGCACGCGTGCAGATCGCGCGGGCCATCGAGCTGGTCGAGCACGCCTTCCGGCAGGGCGGGCGGCTCCTCTACGTGGGTGCCGGCACCAGTGGACGCCTGGGCGTGCTCGACGCTGCGGAGTGTCCGCCCACCTTCGGGACCCCGCCGGAGATGGTGGTCGGCATCATCGCAGGGGGGCGTGATGCCCTGGTGCGCTCGGTGGAAGGGGCCGAGGACGACGAGGGCGCGGGCGTCCGGGCCATCGACGAGCATGTGGTGGCGCCGGGCGACGTGGTCCTCGGGATCGCCGCGAGCGGCACGACGCCGTACGTCCGCGCGGCGCTCGAGCGGGCCCGGGACCGCGGGGCCGTGACAGGATTCGTGACCTGCTCGGAGCCTCCCCCGGCACTTCGCGCCCTCTGTGATGTCCTGATCGCGGTGCCAGTGGGACCGGAGGTCGTCACCGGCTCGACGCGGCTCAAGGCCGGCACGGCCACCAAGCTTGTGCTCAACGCCATCACCACCGGGGCGATGGTGCGGGTGGGGAAGACCTGGGGCAACCTCATGGTGGACCTGCGCGCCTGGAATGCCAAGCTCGAGGACCGCAGCCGGCGCATCCTGATGGAGGCTACGGGCATCTCCCGCGATGCGGCCGGGCAGGCGCTGCTGGCGGCCGATGGGCGCGTGAAGGTGGCGATCGTGATGGTGCGTCGCGGGGTGTCACAGGGCGAGGCGGTGGCGCTGCTCGACCAGCATGAGGGTCGCCTCCGCGCCATCCTGGGCGACCCGCCGGAGGTGCGGGAATGAGCGAGCGCCCGGTGATGGGCATCGGCCTCATGTCGGGCACTTCCCTCGATGGGATGGATGCCGCGCTCGTGCGGTTCCGCGGCCCGACGCACGCCGACCTGCTGCAGTTCGTGACGCGTCCGTATGCGCGCACGGAGCAGGACCGGATCCGTGAGGCCATCGCCACCGCCGGGGCACGGTCACTGGCCCACTTGCACGTGCTGGCGGCCGAGTGGGCAGCGGAGGCGGTGGAAGCCCTCCTCTCCGCAGCGCACTGCACGGCGGGCGACGTGGATTTCCTCGCCTTCCACGGGCAGACGATCTGGCACGAGCCGCCTGCGGTCACCTGGCAGCTCGGCGAGCCGGCGGTGCTGGCCGAACGGTTTGGCCGCCCCGTGGTGAGCAACTTCCGCGCGCGGGACGTGGCCGCGGGGGGACAGGGCGCGCCGCTGGTACCCATGGCCGACGTGCTCCTCTTTGGCGCCGAACAGGGACCGCGCATCCTGCTCAACATCGGGGGCATGGCCAACCTGACGTTCGTGCCGCGCCGTGCCGAGGAAACGGGAGCGCTCGCGTTCGACACGGGGCCGGGCATGGCCCTGGTGGATGCCGTTGCACGCCTGGTGGATCCGGCACTTCCCTACGATCGTGACGGCGCACTCGCGGGAACCGGGATCGTCCATCCTGACCTCCTCGCCACCCTCCTGGCCGACCCGTTCTTCGCCGAGCCACCCCCACGAAGCACAGGGCGCGAGCGGTTCGGCGACGACCTCGCGGCGTTGATCCACCAGCGCGCCCCAGGTGCCGATGGCGTGGCCACCGCAGCGGCGCTGACCACGCGCAGCATCGCCGACGCGGTGGCGCACTTCACGCCACGCGGGACGCCGGTCGTGGGTTCAGGTGGTGGCATGCGGCACCCGGTGATCACGAACCGCCTGCGCCAGGAACTCGAGGCTACCGGCCACCCGCTGCAGCATTTCGATGACCTGTTCTTCAACGGCGACGCCAAGGAGGCGGTTGCATTTGCGCTGCTCGGCTACCTCACGCTCCATGGCCAGCCGGGCAACGTGCCCACGTGCACCGGTGCCCGAGGTCCCCGGGTCCTTGGCTCCGTGACCTCCGCATGAACATCGGGCGGCTGGTGATGCCGGCACTCCGGTGGCGTGATGGGAGCGGCTATGCGCACGAGGAGCCGGTGATCGCCACGGCCCTCGAGATCGGTGCTGGTGGGTTCATCATCTTCGGCGGGAACGGCCCGGCGGTCACTGCGCTCACGGCCAGGCTGCGGCAGCGGGCCGGCCGGCCGCTCCTGGTTGCCTCCGACCTCGAGCGCGGTGCGGGGCAGCAGTTCGACGGCCTCACCCAGTTCCCGCCGCCGCGGGCGATCGCGTCGCTTGAGCGCCTCGATGTCACGCGCTGGGCAGCCGAGGTGACGGCGGGCGAGGCGCTGGGCGCCGGCATCAACTGGGTCTTTGCCCCGGTGGCTGACCTGGACAACCTTGCGGCAAACCCCATCGTGCAGACGCGCGCGTTCGGTGCCGATCCCCTCATGGTGGCCGAGCACGTTGTGGCGTGGATCGAGGGCTGCCAGGGACGCGGTGCGCTCGCCTGCGCCAAGCACTACCCCGGCCACGGGCGCACCACCGTGGACTCCCACATTGCGCTCCCGGCCGCGCAGGCGTCGCGCGAGGAACTCGAGGCCGAGGGACACCCGTTCCGCGCCGCCATCGGTGCGGGCGTGGCGTCGCTGATGACGGCACACGTGGCCTATCCGGCACTGGATGCGTCCGGGCTTCCGGCGACCCTGTCGGCGCCGATCCTTGCCGACCTTCGGCGTACCGGCTTTCAGGGGCTGGTGGTGACCGATGCGCTGATCATGGAGGGTGCGCTGGCCGGCCGCACCGAGGCCCGGGCCGCCGTCGATGCGCTGGCGGCCGGAGCAGACATCCTGCTCTACCCCAATGATCCCCGGGCCGTCGTCGCCGCCGTGGAGCAGGCGCTGGCGAGCGGCGTCCTTCCGCGGGAGCGAGTGGCCCAGGCGATCGCGCGCTTCGACGCGGCGGTGGCCGGCGCGGGCCAACCTCGTGCCGCCCCCGGGCCCCGCCCGTTTGCCAGCGCGGCGGCCCTGGCCGATGCGCTCGTGGACCGGAACGCCCCACCAGGCCTGCCGCGCCTGCGCCGGCCGCTCGAGCTCGTCACCGTGGACGACGACCTGGGTGGCCCCTACCCCCCAACACCAGCCGACACGGTGGAGCGAACCCTCCGGCAGCTCGGTGTTCCGCTCGGGCCAGGGGGAAGCCGCGTGGTGCTCGCTTTCGCTGAGCCGCGTGCGTGGAAGGGCCGCGCGGGCTTGGGCGATGCCTCCCTCGCTGCCCTTCGTGCGGCTGGCAGTGCGGCTGCCACGTTAGTCTTCGGCCATCCGCGCCTTGCGGACGAGTTGCCGTCCCGGGGCCCGGTGCTGGTGGCCTGGCATCGCCAGCGGTTGATGCAGGAAGCGGCCGCGCGCTGGCTGGCCGCGCACTCGGCCTAGGATTCCGGCGGCGGCGGGACCCGGCGCAGTGCGGGCAGCAGGAGGAAGCCGGGCAGTGCCAGCACGAAGGTGAGCAGGAAGAACCGGGCATACCCCACCCGCTCGGTGAGCGCGCCTGACAGCGGCCCGGCACCGGCGCGCGTCAGGGCGAGCAGGGCCGAGAGCAGGGCATACTGGGTCGCGGCGAAGCGGTGCTCGCAGTTCGCCATGAGGTAGGCCACGAAGGCCGCCGTGCCCATTCCCCCCGAGAAGTTTTCGAACAGCGCCGCGCCGAACAGCAAGGCCTTCGACGGCGCTGCTGCGGCAGCGAGCCAGTAACCCAGGTTCGACACGGCCTGGAGTGCCCCCAGTGACCAGAGGGCGGTGAAGAGCCCCCACCGGGTCGTGAGCCAGCCCCCCAGCACCGCGCCGGTCACCGTTGCCACCATGCGCCCGGTGGTGAGCACCGCGCCGATCTCCTCCAGCGTGAAGCCGCGGTCGACCCAGAACGGGCGGGTCATGGGATCCATCGTGGCATCGCCCAACTTGAACAGCAGCGCGAAGGCGATGACCAGCGGGATGCCGGGGCGGGCGAAGAGGGCGCGCAGCGGGGCCCACAGGGGTTGGCCCCCCCGCGCGTGCACCTGCCCGGTGCGGGGCAGGAAGAGGGACGCGAGGCCGAGGACGACCATGAGCAGCGTCGCGCCCGCGAAGGCGGTGGGCCAGTCGCGCCGGCCAGCGAGCCACACAAGGGCGCCCCCGGAGACGAGCATGGCCACGCGGTAGCACGCGATGCGCACCGAGTTGGCGATGCCCAGTTGCGGCGTAGGCGTGGCCTGGATGGTGAACGCGTCGATGGCGATGTCCTGCGTGGCCGACAGCGTCACCAGCAGCGTGACCAGCAGGAAGAAGCGCTGGCCATGCCCGGTGGCGCTCGTCGTGGCCAGGAACGGCAGCAGCAGCGCCCCGAGCAGGAGGCAGGCCGCAATCCACTGCCGGCGGCTGCCGAAGCGGTCCACCAGCGGCGCCCACGCAAACTTGAAGGTCCAGGGAAAGGTGGCCGCGGTGATGAGGCCGACCTCGACCAGCCCCGCCCCGGAGGACCGCAGGTACACCGGCAGGGCCTCATTGATGAGGCCGAAGGGGAACCCCGACGCGAACGCGACCGCAGCGATCCAGCCGAGGGGGGCGGTGCGCCGACCCTCAGGGGCCGAGTTGGCGGGCACGGGCCTCGAGGCCGTCGAGTGAGTCGCTCAGTGCCGCCGTGGCGGCCTCACGCGGGAGGCGGCGGATGCGGGAGCGCAGCCGCGCCGTCTCGGCCATGAGCGTTGTCGCATCGTCGGAAGCTCCCGGCCCACGCCGCAGGCGGTCGAGGGCACTGAACAGGCTGTCAGCCCGGCCGATGAGCCGCTCCTGCTCCCCGCTCAGGGGCGGCACCGTCGGCACGGGACGCGTCAGGAGCATGACGGTGGCGGCGAGTGCGAGGACAACAGCTGCGCCAAGGAGCCACGGACGCCCGGTGCTCGCCGGCCGCGGAGGTGCTACGGGTGCGCCAGGGACGGCAATGGGGGTCTGGGGCACCCGGGGCACGGCCGCATCGGCCGGAGGCTCGGCAGGCGGCGACACCATCTGGATCGGCGCCGACCAGTCATCCTTGAGCAGGCCAAAGCGGAGCAAGGGCCCGCCATCTCCCAGGCGAATCAGGTCCTGGTCGGCGAGGGGTCGCTCCCCCTCCACCTTCTCGCCGTTGATGAAGGTGCCGTTGGTGCTGGCAAGGTCCCGCAGGACCCAGGTCCCCGCCCGAAACACGACGGCTGCGTGCCGCGCCGAGACGGCGAGGTCGTGGTCGGGGCCAAAGCGGACGTCGGAGTGCGGGGCACGACCGAGCAGGGCATAGCTCTTCTCGAGCGTCACGGCCTGGCCGGAGCGGCCACCCGTCAGGTAGGTGAAGAGGGCCTTCATGGCGGCGTCAGAGGAGCAGGAACCAGAGCCCGGCCGCCAGCAACGCCAGGCCAATGCCGATCAGCGCCGCGCGGCGCGCCGCGTGGTCACGCGCAGGGACCTCGCCGGACGGGGCCGCCGCCGGTGTCGCGGTGTCACTCGCCGCATGCGTGGCCGTGACGGCGGGATTGGCCTCATCGGATGTCGAGGCGCTGCCAGGGAGGCGAAGGAGGTTGTAGCCGGGCTCGCTCTCGTCGCCGGCGGCGCGAAGGCCGTTGCCGGTGAACCGTGCGGCCACCACCGTGATGTTGTCGGGTCCGCCCCGCTCGTTGGCCAGGTCAATGAGGGTGCTGCTCATCTTCCCGAGGTCGGGCTCCCGCGCCACCACCTCCGCGATCTCGTCCTTGCGCACCGGGCCCGAGAGCCCATCGGAGCACACGACCAGGACATCCCCACGGCGCAGCTCCTCCATGGACAGCACCACGCGCACCCTTGGATCCGGCCCCAGGGCCTGCAGGATGATGTTACGGCGGACATTCGTCTCCGCCTCTTCCTCGGTGAGTTCACCCGCGTCCACCAACCGTTGCGTGAGGGACTGGTCCTTGGTGAGCTGGAAGGCGCGGCCGTCGCGCACCAGGTAGGCGCGGCTATCCCCGACCTGGGCGAGAAAGAGCATGCTGCCCAGGACCCCGGCGGCCGTGAGCGTCGTACCCATGCCCCGTACGTCGGCGTGCTCCAGGGCGTAGGCGTGGATCTCGGCGTTGGCCCGCTCGACCGCCTCGCGTATCCGGAATGCGAACCGCTCCGACGAGCCCTCGGTGTCCGTGCGCCACGAGGTGTTCAGGTGCTCGAAGATGACCTGGGCAGCCATGGAGCTGGCGAGTTCGCCCGCTGCGGCGCCACCCATGCCATCGGCCACCATGAACAGCGAGCCCCGGGGCCCGATGGCATGCTCGGCGGCGGTCGTGGATGAGACGACCGACCCGGTGGACAGGTCGGCTACCAGGTAGGTGTCTTCGTTATGGTCGCGCGTGCGACCGAGGTCGGTTTTGCCGAAGACGCTGACGCGGACAGATCCCCTGGTCATTCTCCCCTCATGCCGTGAGCCAGGCCCAGGCCGGGCGACCTGTCCGCCATCGACCAATCTAGGAATCGATCCGGGGAGCGTCAACGTGCGGTCTCTGCCGTAAGTTGTGTAGCGCAAGTAGCTTGCGCGCATGCCTCACAGATTTGCGCTCATGGCCGGGGCACTCCTCGCGGGATGCGCCCTGCACGGCCCGGCTGGCACCGCCGCCGGGTCGCCGACGTCCATCGATTCCATCAGCATCCCGCCTGCGAGCGGGCCACTCGACCTGCGCGTCGTCTATCCCCAACCCAACGGTACCATCGCGGCCAGGGATTCGACGTTCCTCCTGGGGTCGGTTGGGAGTGGTTCGGCCTCGCTCACGATCGACGGCCAGCCGGTTCGCGTCCACCCCAACGGGGCCTGGCTCGCCTGGGTTGCGGTGCCGCCTGATTCCGCCTTCGCCCTGGGGCTTGTTGCCACGTCGGCTGCTGATACCGTGCGGCTGGACCTGCCGCTCCAGCGTGCCGGTCCATCGAGCCGTCGCGCGGTGCTCGATTCACTTGCACGCGGCCTGCTCGGCGACACCGTCCCGGTCCTGGTCCAGCTCGATGACGACACCGCGGGCACGGGGACGACGGACAGCATCACCATTGGGCGGAACCTGCCGGGAGGGACGTATCACTGGTTCTTCGCGAGGGGCACCCGCACCGTGGCGGCCGGGCAGGTGGGCGGCCTGGTGCGTCTCCACCTGAGCGATGGGACCTTCGCGTGGGTGCCGGCGGCCGAGGTGATCCCGCTCGGGCCGGCCGCGCGTCCGCCCCTGGCCGTGGCCGGCTCCATCGACCTGGTGCGCACCTCGGCCGGGGTGGCGCTGCGCATCCCGCTGGGTGCCATGGTCCCCGTGTCAGTGCAGGAGGGTGAGCGCACCATTGCCGTGACGCTCCACTCAGCACTCGGGGACATCAACTGGACGCGCTATGCTCCGGCTGACGACCTCGTGGAGCGGGTGGACTGGCGCCAGGACGCAGACCGCGTGGTGGTTGATGTCCACCTTCGTGCGCCGCTCTGGGGCTATCGCACGCGATGGCAGGGGACGGACCTCCTCCTCGAGGTGCGACGTCCACCGTGTCCCGTGCCGGGCGCGCCCCTCCGCGGGCGCGTGATCGCGATCGACCCGGGGCATCCTCCCGCCGGCGCCACCGGGCCCACGGGGCTCACTGAGGCCGAGGCCAACCTGGCGATTGCGGGGCGCCTGCGCGCCCTGCTCGAGGAGGCCGGCGCTCGCGTGGTCATGACGCGGGTCGACGCGACGCCCCTGGACCTCGTGTCGCGCATTCGCCTCGCCGAGGCCGCCGGCGCCGAGGTGCTGGTGAGCATCCACAATAATGCGGTGCCTGATGGCGTGAATCCTTTCACCAGCCAGGGCTCGTCGGTGTTCTACAACCATGCCCAGAGCCTCCCCCTGGCCAGGTCCGTGCAGGGGGCGCTCGTGCAGCGGCTGGGGGTTCGGGACCTGGGCGTGGGACGCGGGGACCTGGCGATGGTGCGCCCCACCTGGCAGCCGTCGATCCTCACCGAGGGGCTCTTCATGATCGTGCCGGCGCACGAGGCCGCCCTGCGGGTGGCGGAAGGGCAGGAGCGCTATGCGCGGGGTGTCGCGGACGGACTGGCGGCGTTCCTGGCGGCGCGAGGTGAGGACTGTGAAAGACAGCGTCACTGAGACGTCAACCGGAAAGGCCATGCCTCTCCACGCTCACCCCCGTCGCCGGCAGCCCATGTTGGGGCTCCTCACTGTTCTTGCCCTGGGACTTGGCACTGTGGGGCGTGTGTCGGCGCAGGGCCCGGCGGAGCGGGCGGAGCTGGAGGCATTCAGGGACTCCGTTGCTGGCACCATCGACAGTGTCGGCCTCCTGCGGCTGGAGGAGCGGCTCATCGAGGCCACCAGGGAAGACCGGTCCAATCCCATGGCCCACCTCCGGCTGGGGTTTCTCGCCCTCCGCCTGGGGGAACTGACCGGCACCTCCCATTTCGACGACGCGGCATCCGAGTTCCAGTGGGCCATCGACGTGCGGCCTACCTGGCCGTATCCCTGGTACGGCATGGGCCTGGCCGAACTGGGGTTGGGTGACTCCAAGTTCACGCTGATCGCCGGGCTGCACACCATGTTCGGCAAGGATGCCCTGACGCGCGCCGCCACGGCCTTCGCCCGGTCGGCCGAGGTGGACCCGACCTTCGTGAAGGGGCTGGTCGAGCTGAGCAACACTGCGCTGCGACAGCGGGTCAACATCCGGACCATGGTGGCGCTGGAGGCGCTCCGGAGGACGGCGGCGACGGAGGCCGGGCGCCATCCCGAGGTGCTGCTCGCGCGGGGGCGGATCGAGCGTGAAGTGGGCGACCTCGACTCGGCCATGGCGGCGCTGACCACGCTCATCGCGGTCGACTCCGGCCCAGTGCCCACCGTGGAAATTGCGCGAACCCGCCTGCTGCGCGGGGACCCCTCCGCGGTGGCGGGCCTGGTGGCGGCCCTCGCCACGGGCGACAGCCAGGTGGTGGGCATCATTCGCCGCGACATCTATCCCATCGCGAGCGACAGCATCCTGGCCGAGTACGATGGACTGCAGGGGAGGTACCGCGCGGCCTGGCTGCAGCGGTTCTGGGAGGAGCGCGACGACCTGGCGCTGCGCAAGCCGGGTGAGCGCGTCACGGAGCACTACCGGCGCTGGTTCCAGGCACGACGAAGCTACGCCCTCGTGTCGACCCTCCGGCGCCGGTTCGACATCGGCGAGCGCTTCCGGTCCGGCAGCCTGGACTTCGACGACCGCGGCATCATCTACGTGCGTCACGGCCCGCCTACCTCGGTGGCCTTCTACACGGGGACCACGGAACGGCTCGACCCGAACGAGTCCTGGCGGTACGAGCGTCCCGATGGCGACCTGATCTTCCACTTCGTCGCACGGGAGGACGTGCAGGACTTCCGGCTGGTCGAGAGCCTGTTCGACATCCTGGGCTACTCGCGGGCCGTGGCAATCCAGACCGGCGGGCTCTCGCGGCCCATGGGCGGGCGTGGCGCGGGGGTGGTGCTCGCCGACACGCTGGGGGAGGCCCTCCTGATTTCCCGGCAGGGCTTCGCGCCGATCTACCAGCAAATGCTGAACACGGGAGGGATGGGCACGTCGTTCCAGCGGATCGCGGCGGCGGAGCGCAACGAAGGCGCCCGTGCCATCCAGATCGGGACCACCACGGACAGCTGGGAGCCGCGCCTCCGGAAGCAGGTGGACGCGCGGTGCCAGGTCATCGGCGTCGGGCAGGGCGGTGGGTACCCTCAACTCCAGGTGGCGTGCGCCGCCCGGGCCGGCAGCCTCTCCCCCGTGCGCGTGGCGCAGGGCATGGTCTACCCGCTGCGCCTCCGGTTCACGGCCACCGACTCGGTCGGGCGGGTGGTGGCGAGCGTGGACACCAGCCGGCGCTTCCTCGCGCCCGCACGCGTGCCGGACCATGAATTCCTCGTGGCGCACCTGACCATCCCGACCACCACCTACGGGGCATTGCGGTACCGCTTCCTCATCGAGGAGGATGACAGCACGGGCTTCGTGAGCCCGATGCGCGATGTGGTGGTCCCGCCAGTGAATACGGTGCGCCTGGCGCTGAGCGACCTCGTCCTGGGATCGCGGAACAGCCGCGCCACCTGGCGCCCGGCCCAGGGCGACACCGTGTTCTTCAACCCGCTCGGCACCTTCCGCCGGAACGAGACGCTCGAGCTGTTCTACGAGATCCTGGGCGCCGACCCCTACCAGGCGCATGAAACGACGCTCGTGATCCGGAAGGGCGGTGGCACGACCGCGGCCTACATGCGCGGACAGTCGGGCGGCGGGTCGCCGCAGGTGACGTTGCGCTTCGACGACCAGTCGCCGCGGGGGCCCTGGCGGGTCCAGCGGAGCGTCAACCTCGAGAAGCTCAAGCCGGGCGACTACACCCTCGAGATCACCGTCACGGCGGTCAACGGGATGACCGACACCCGCCGGCGCTCGTTCCGCGTCGTGGGCTGACGATGCGGCGCGGGCTCGTGCCGGCGGTGCTCCTGCTGCTGGGGCTCCCCGCGGCCCTGGTCGCGCAGGGCGGCGCTGCCAGCGCGGCCCTCCTCCGTTTCCGTGACTCCCTCGCGGCGATCACCGACTCGGTCGCCCTGCGCGAATTCGAGCGGGAACGCATCGAGGTCGCCCGCCAGCGGCGCGACAGCACCCTCCTCCACCTTGAACTGGGCCTCGTGGCGGCGCGCCTGGGTGAGGTGGCCGATCGCGACCACTTCGATGATGCGCTGGGCGAGTTCGCGTGGGCAGCGGAGCTCGAGCCGCGATGGCCCTGGCCCTGGTATGCCACGGGCATGACCGAGGAGCGGATCGGGGACTCGAAGTTCTCCCCGCTGGCGGGCTTCAAGGCGATGCTGGGTGAGGACGCCATGACGCGCGCCGCCGATGCGATGGTCGAGGCGCTGGATCGCGACCCGGGGTTCGCGCCCGCCCTCGACGCGCTGTCGCGGCTGGCACTGGCCCAGCGCGTGAACCTGCGGCTGGAAGCTGCCCTCGCGGCCCACCGCCGCGCCGCCGGCACCGAGGCGGCCCGCATGCCCGCCATCCTGCTGGCGCGGGGACGGGTCGAGCGCCTGGTCGGCAGCCCCGACTCGGCGCTGGTTGCATTCCGGGCCTATCGGGCGGCCGGCGGACTCGAGCCGCTCGCGTTGCTCGAGGAGGCCAGGACCCTCTTTGTGCTGGATTCGCTCAGTGGCCAGGCACCCTACTACCAGGGCGCCCGGTTCGATGATTCGGCGGTGGTTGGCATGTACCGGGCTGACATCGCGCCCATCACCAGCGACGCGGACCTCGTCGCCTTCGACGCACAGGCGGGGACCGCCCGCGCCACCTGGCTCCACACGTTCTGGCGTGCGCGAGGCGAGTACGACCTCCGGGGAGAGGGCGAGCGACTGCAGCAGCACTACCAGCGACTGCACCAGGCGCGGAAGCGGTACCGCATTGCGGCGGCCAGGCGCCGCTACGACCTGGACGAGCGGTACCGCTCCGGGAGCCGCGACTTCGATGACCGGGGCATCATCCTCATCCGGCACGGGGAGCCTGACGACTCCGCCACCTTCGTGTACCGCGACGCCTGCGCCAACATCACCTGGCGCTACGACCGGCCGGAGGGCAACCTGCTCTTTCACTTCGTGGCGCGGAGTGACGTGAGCGACTTCCACCTGGTCGAGAGCCTCATGGACATCGCGGAGGCCGGTGGCATGTACAACTTCGTCCACCTGGAGTGCCAGGCGCCGCCCCGGTCCGACCTGGCGTTGAGCCGCGAGCACCTCGATCCCGAGTACCTCCGGCTGGCCACGGCGTCCACCAACTCCTACACCATGCTGCAGCAGCGCGAACGCCAGCGGGGCCAGCGTGACCTCGCGATCGGCACCACGACCGACCGCTATCCCCTGCGCTTCGCCGACTCCCTCGACGTGCGGGCGGAAGGGGTCGCCCTGGGGTTCAGCGAGGATGGCCGGCCGCTCCTGCAGGTGGCCATCGCGCTTCGCGGTGCCACGGCCCGGGCGGTCGAGACCCCGGACGGGGCGACCTACCCGGTGCGGGTGCGCCTCATGGCGCGGAACAGCGCGGGTCAGGTCGTGGCGTTCGTCGACACACTGCGGACCTATGCGCCAAGGGAACGCGTCACCGATGACGGGTTCCTCGTGGGCCGCCTCGCGGTGCCAGTGGATACGGGCCTCGTGGAGTGGCGGCTTGCCGTGGACCAGGGTGGGAGCCGGGGCTTCGTCTTCCCCCGCCAGCGAACTGTCGCGGCGGCCGGGTCGGGCGGGCTGGCCCTGAGCGATATCGCCCTGGGGGCACCCCGGCTGAGCGCCGAGTGGGAGGGTGGCCTGGGGGAACGGATCCGGCTCAACCCGCTGGGGGCCTGGCGGTCGGGGAGTGACCTGGACCTGTACGCCGAGGTGTATGGAACTTCGTCAGGCGCGCCCCTTGCAGTGGAGCTGACGTTGAGCCGCCTGGGTGGCGGCAAGTTCCTGGGCATCCTTGGCGGAAAGAAGCGATCGCTGACCGTGTCGAGCACTGAACCAGCGCGCGGGGCCACCAGCCCCATCCGCAAGACGGTGACACTCACCGACCTCGCGCCGGGGGAGTACCGGCTGCGCGTGCGCGTACGCGACGGCGAGGGCCGGGCCGCGGAGCGCGAGCGGACCATCCTGGTCCGGCCGCGGGCCCCGGGCGCGGGCGGGTAGCCCATGCAGGACGACCGGGAGGTCGTGGCCGCGGCACTGGCCGGCGAGTACGACCTGGTGGAGGAGCTGGGGCGCGGCGGCATGGCCCTGGTGTTCCGCGCGCGCGAGCGCGAGCTGGATCGCGACGTGGCCGTCAAGGTGCTCCCGTTCGCACTCGCCTTCGACGCCGAGTACGTCGAGCGGTTCCAGCGCGAGGCGCGGACCGCCGCGCAGCTGGAGCATCCCAACATCATTCCCGTGTACCGGGTGGGTCGCTCGGCGCAGGTCGCCTACTTCGTGATGAAGTACCTGCGTGGCGGCTCCCTCGCGGGGCTGCTTGCGCAGCGGGGGCGCCTGAACGCCCCCGAGATTCGCCGGCTCCTCGCCGACTGTGCGGCAGCGCTTGCCTACGCGCACCAGCGCGGCATCGTCCACCGTGACATCAAGCCCGACAACATCATGTTCGACGAGTTCGGGCAGGTGCACGTCACCGATTTCGGCATCGCCAAGGCGGTGTCCGCCGGCCGGCTGACCGGAACGGGCATGTCGATCGGGACCCCGCACTACATGAGCCCGGAGCAGGCACGGGCCCAGTCCATCGACGGCCGGAGTGACATCTACTCCCTGGGCGTCGTGGCCTACCAGTGCCTCACCGGGCAGGTGCCCTTCGACGGCGAGGACAGCTACGCCATCGGGTACCAGCACCTGAACGAGCCGCTCCCCGTTCCGCAGCTCCACAATCCCGACGATCGCAAGCTGTACGAAACGATCCGGCGCATGACCATGAAGGACGTCGAGGACCGTCCCCAGGACTGTGCCGAGCTGATCCGCCTGCTGCAGCACCAGCCCGTGGCCGCACCGGGGAGCCTCGCGTCCGGCACGTCGGAACCGGCAGCCCCGCTGCTCGTGACGCCGACCCGATCGCGGCCCGGCACGCCCCCGGCGACGCCGACCCGGCGCCTGGCGACGCCCCGGTCCGGCAGCCGCCAGCTCCCAGCGACGCCCGCACCACCGGAGCGCCGGGCCGGCGGTGCCATCGTCGCGATCCTGCTCCTGCTCGGGCTCGGTGCGGGTGGTGGCTGGTGGTACGCACAGGGTGCCGCGGCAACGCGGGCAGCCGGTTCCGGCGCGCCGGTGGACGCGCTGGGGGTGCCGGAGCCAGCGCCGGTTGCCCCGCCTGCCGTGGAGTCTGGCCCGGTGGTGCTGGCCACCCCCGGCCCTGACTCGATGAGCCCGCCTCCGCCCGTGGAGTCACTCCCGGCGCCGGTGGTGCCGGCGCAGCCGATGGCGCAGGGAGTGATGAACGGTGACGGCGTGCCTGAGGCGCCGCGGGATTCGGGGTCGCTCAAGATTGTCGGGATCCCGGCGGGATCGAGCGTGCTGCTGGATGGCGAGCCGGTGCGCTCGACTGTGACGCGCCTGGCTGCGGGCCGGCATGTCGTGGCCATCTCGGCGCCGCTGCATGATTTCTACGAGGAGCAGGTCGAGATCGTCGCCGACGATTTCTACGAGCTGCAACCGGTCCTCGTGCGCCAGGGCGCAGGCACGTCCCAGGCGGCCCGCCGGGCGATCCGGCAGCGTCGCCTCGCGGCCCGAGGCGTGGTCCCCTCGAGCTGCGACGAGCCCGGGCCCACCTACAATGCTGACCACAGTTGTTATGACGTGCGGCCAAGACCGGTCGTCGCCGCCCGGGTGCCACTCCCGCCGGAGTTCCGGGGCAACCCGTCGCCCAGCACGGTGCTGGTGAAGGTCTCTCCCGAGGGCAGGGTGCTCGTGGTGAAGGGCCTGCGATCGTCCCAGGACCTCGCCTTCGAGCAGCTGGCACGGGAGTATGCGGCCAGGGCCGAGTGGAAGCCGGCCCGGCGTGACAGCCAGCCGGTGATGGGGTGGACCGCCTGGACCATCGTGGGGGTGCGCTCGCCAGGTCCGGCATCGGACGCCACATCTGGCGCGGACGCTGCCGGCCGCTAACGTTCCCGGGCGCTGTCCACGGCTTCCTTGCGCACCATCCTTCAGCCAACCGGGTCCCATGCGATATCCGCACGCCGCCTTCCTCGCACCTACCGCCACCATCGTCGGGGATGTCAGCATCGGGCGCGACGCCAGCGTCTGGTATGGCGCGGTGCTGCGTGGTGACACCGAGACCATCGAGATCGGTGCGGAATCCAACATCCAGGACCTGTCCATGGTGCACGCAGACCCCGGTGCGCCCTGTCGCATCGGCCAGCGGGTGGGGGTGGGGCACCGGGCGATCCTCCACGGGTGCGTGATCGAGGATCTCTGTCTCATCGGGATGGGGGCTGTCCTGTTGAACCATGCGCATGTGGGCACCGGCAGTGTCGTGGCAGCGGGTGCCGTGGTGCCAGAGGGGATGCAGGTTCCGCCTGGTTCGGTGGTGATGGGTGTGCCGGCACGCATTGTCAGGGCGGTTGATCCGGTGCTGGCTGAACGGATCGCTGGCACGTGGTCGCGGTACGTGGCGCTGGGCCGACGCCACGCCTCGGGTGAGTTCCGGGCCGCGGAGTAAGGGCGGGGAAGGCGCCCGATACCGGCGGGGAGGCCACCGTGTTACTTTTGTGATGTTGATACGCGTTTCTGGCGCAGGTGCGCGCGATCCATGCGCTATTGTTTCACCTTCCGGCCCTACCTACCTTTGCCCTCCCCGACTCGATCGCCGCGGCGGACGCCACGGTCGCATGAGGCAGGGTTGTTGTCGCCGCCACGCGGCTCCATCAGACACTACGCCACAAAACCGAGGTGAGCGCAATGCACCGGTCCACGCCACGGGACAATGTCGACCTTTCTCCGAACGCCACCACCGTGCTGGAGAAGCGATATCTCGTGCGTGACGAGGCGGGAAAGCCGGTCGAGTCGGCGGCCGACCTCTTCTGGCGGGTGGCGCGCACCATCGCCGAGCCCGATCGCAAGTACGGTGCGAGTGAGGGGGCTGTGGAGGCGCTCGCCGAGGCGTTCTTCGGCCTGATGGGCTCGCGCAAGTTCATGCCCAATTCCCCCACCCTCATGAATGCAGGCCGTCCCCTGGGCCAGCTCTCCGCCTGCTTCGTGCTCCCCGTCGACGACGCCCTCTCCAACGGGCAGAGCGGGATCTACGACACCCTGCGCGCCATGGCCCTGGTGCACCAGTCGGGCGGCGGCACCGGCTTCAGCTTCTCGCGGCTTCGCCCCAAGAACGACATCGTCCGGTCCACCATGGGTGTTGCGTCGGGGCCGGTCTCGTTCATGAGCCTCTTCGATGCTTCCACCGACGTGGTGAAGCAGGGCGGCACCCGGCGCGGGGCGAACATGGGCATCCTGCGGGTCGACCACCCCGACATCCTCGAGTTCGTGACCTGCAAGGACGACACGACCAAGGTCACCAACTTCAACATCTCGGTGGGCGTCACTGATGCCTTCATGGCGGCGGTGGCGGCCGACGATGCCTACGACCTGATCCACCCGTCCACCCGCAAGGTGGTGGGTCGCCTCCGTGCCCGGGACGTGTGGGAGCGCATCATCCACGGCGCCTGGAAGACCGGTGAGCCGGGCGTGTACTTCATCGATCGCGCCAACTACTACAACCCCGTCCCGCACCTCGGCTCCTACGAGGCCACCAACCCCTGTGGCGAGCAGCCGCTCCTGCCGTACGACGTCTGCAACCTCGGCTCCATCAACCTCGGTGTCTTCGTCCGCGAGGGTGCGATCGACTGGGAGTCGCTGCGGCAGTCGGTGTACCTCTGCACCCACTTCCTCGAGAACGTGATCGACGCCAACAACTACCCGTTGGCGCAGATCACCGACCTGGCGCACCGGATCCGCCGCATTGGCCTCGGGGTCATGGGCCTGGCCGACGTGTTCATCCGCCTGGGCATCCCGTACGATTCCGACGAGGCGGTCGAGCTGGGCCGCAAGGTGCAGGCGTTCGTGGACGAGGAGGCCAAGAAGGAGTCGGAGCGGCTGGCCACCATTCGCGGGGTCTTTCCCGAGTGGGAGCGGAGCATCTGGGGCCCCGACGAGACCTGCGCCCGCGGCCCCGCTGGCGAGCGCGTGCGCCCGATGCGCCGGCTCCGCAACTGCAACGTGACCACGGTGGCCCCCACCGGGACCATCTCCATCATTGCCAGCTGCAGCTCGGGGATCGAGCCGCTCTTCGCCGTCGCCTTCATGCGGAACCAGGCCGGCGTCCTCATGCCCGACGTGAATGAGGACTTCCTCGCCATCGCCAGGCGCGAAGGCTGGCACTCCGACGAACTCATGGCACGCATCGCGGCCGCGGGCCATATCCGCTTCCCCGAGGTGCCGGCGCGCTGGCAGCGGGTGTTCACTACGGCCAACGAGATCAAGCCGGAATGGCACATCCGCATGCAGGCGGCCTTTCAGGAGAACAACGACTCGGCGATCTCGAAGACCTGCAACTTCGCCAACGATGCCACCGAGGAGTATGTCGAGGAGATCTACCGGCTCGCCTACTCCCTCAACTGCAAGGGCGTGACCGTCTACCGCGACGGCAGCCGCGACATGCAGGTGCTCTCCACCGGCAGCACGGCGCAGAAGGTCGCGGAGCAGGCCACGGCGACCGGCAAGGCCGAGGCACGCGGCGACCTCGCCGTGGGCGCGCCTGCCGGGGCGGCAAGCCGGGCTGCGGCCGCCGATGCCGCCGAGGAGCTGGCCCAGCTCCGGGCCGAGAACGAGCGCCTGCGCAGGCTGGTGCATGACCTCGAGGCCGAAAACCTGAACCGCCGGCAGAAGCGGTCACGGCCTGACCTCCTCCGCGGCACCACCCGGCGCATGGAGACGCCGCTCGGCACGCTCTACGTGACCATCACCGAGGATGACCGCGGCCAGCCGTTCGAGGTGTTCATGAGCCTGGGCAAGGCCGGCGGTGCCCTCATGGCCGATGTCGAGGCCATGGGCCGCCTCATCAGCCTCTCGCTCCGCTCGGGGATTCCGCTCAAGGAGATCTACCGGCAGTTGCGCGGCATCAGCTCCGACAAGGTGATCGGCCTCGGGCCCAGCAAGGTGCTTTCGGTCCCCGATGCCGTCGGCATTGCCATCGAGCGCTGGATGCAGGAGAAGGCCGGCGTGCAGCAGGACCTCCTCATCACTGGCGAGATGCCGGTGCAGGCCCCGGCACCCGAGGTGGTGCAGGCCATCACCAGCAACGCGGAGCAACTCGTGCTCGGCGGGATGAAGGAGACCCTGTCAGGCGCGTGCCCCGACTGCAACTCCCAGCTGGAGTATGCCGAGGGGTGTGTGAAGTGCCACGTGTGCGGCTACAGTGAGTGTGGCTGACCTGCCGGCGCGCTGAGCTGCAGCCAGGCCTGGAGGCAGGGAGGGGCGGAGGTCCGACTGGACCCTCCGCCCCTTCACCTTCTCCGACCCTGCGCCTGCTCCGCCCTACCTGAGCGACCCCATGTCAATCGAAAACCGGTACCGCACGTCGCTCCGGAGCATGCGCTCGTAGGCGGTGTTGATTTCCTGCATCGGGATCACCTCGACATCTGCGGTGATCTCATGGGCGCCGCAGAAATCGAGCAGTTCCTGCGTCTCGGGGAGTCCGCCGATGAACGAGCCGGCGAGCGACCGGCGCATGGCGACGAGCTTGCCGGCGCTGGGTGAGGGGTGGGCGTCGGGTGGTGCGCCGACCAGGCACATCGTTCCATCGCGCTTCAGCGCGCTGATGAACGGGTCGAGGTTGTGCGACACCGCCAGGGTGTTGAGGATGAAGTTGAAGCGCCTGGCCTGCTTGCGCATGGCTGCGGCGTCGTGAGAGAGGACGACCTCGCGTGCGCCGAGGCGCCTGGCGTCGTCCACCTTCCCGGCCGACGTGGTGAAGGCCACCACCTCTGCCCCCAGGGCATGCGCCAGCTTGACCGCCATGTGCCCGAGGCCGCCCAGGCCTACGATCCCCACCGTACTCGCCGGGCCCACCTTCCAGTGCTGCAGCGGGGACCAGGTCGTGATGCCGGCGCAGAGTAGCGGGGCCGCGCCGGCCAGGTCGAGGTTCCCAGGCACCCGCAGGACGAAGTCACGGTCCACCACGATGGCGGTGGAGTAGCCGCCCATGGTGCGGCCACCGAGGTGGAGGTCGGGGCTGTCGTAGGTGAAGGTGGCGCCCGGGATGCAGTAGGACTCGAGTCCCGCCCGGCAGTGCTCACAGGTGCGGCACGAATCAACCATGCAGCCCACGGCGGCCAGGTCGCCTGGTGCGAAGCCCGACACGGCCTCTCCCACGGCGGTCACGCGCCCCACGATCTCGTGTCCCGGCACGCAGGGGTACGAGGTTCCAGCCCACTCACCCCGCACCGTGTGCAGGTCGGAGTGGCACACGCCGCAGAAGAGGATCTCGATTGCCACGTCACGAGGGCCGGGGTTCCGGCGCTGGATCTGGTGCGGCTGGAGTGGTGTCGTGGGCCCCAGGCCCGCGTAGCCACGGACCGGAAAGGTGCCTGGCGTGCTCATCGTCCTCCCGACGCCTGCCCGCTGCAGGCGGCGCACAATGTGAGGACCGCCGAACAGGCTTGTCAAGCGCCGCGTGGCCAGCCGGTACCACCTGGCCGCCCCACGACGGGCATGGCGGAGCGCGCCGCGATGTGCCTGCGGGTGGCGTCGTCGGCCCGGGGGACGGGGAGTATATTCACGGTTCACTGCCCACCCCAACCGGAGGCCCGCGCCGATGACGAATCCGCAGGGAGCCACACCCAGGCCCGTCCCCGCCTCGCGGGTTGCCCGCGAGCTGTCACACCTGAGCGACATGCGCACCAATGGTGAGCTCGACCGCGACGAGTACGAGCACCGCTTCGCCCGCATGATCAGCGAACTCCGCGAGCGCCGGATCGAGGGCTCCAGGCAGGAGATCGTTGCCGCGATCAAGCCGCTCCTTGATTCCGGCAAGATCCACGCGGCCGAGTACGACCGGTTCGTCCAGCAACTCGGGCTGGTGTGAGTGGAACGGCGCCCGCTGGGCCCGGGGGCGCCGGGAGTCAGCGCAGTCGGCTACGGAGGGATGCACGTCTCCATCAGTGGCCGGCCCACCGAGCGCACCGCCATCCGCGTCATCCATGCCGCGCTTGACGCGGGCATGTCGCTGATCGACACCGCGGACGTGTACTGCCTCGACCACCGCGACATCGGGCACAACGAGCACCTCATTGCGAAGGCGCTTCGCACCTGGCCTGGGGACCGCGCCGGGGTGCTGGTGGCCACCAAGGGCGGCCTGACGCGACCCGGTGGGCGCTGGGAGCGGGACGCCCGGCCGGCGCAGTTGCGCGGTGCCTGCGAGCGCTCCCTCAGGGCGCTTGGGGTGGACCGCATCGACCTCTACCAGCTGCATGCTCCCGACCCCAGGGTCCCGTTCACGGACAGCGTCGGCACGCTCTTCGACCTCATGCGTGAGGGCAAGGTGGCGCGCGTGGGGCTTTCCAACGTGAGCGTTGAGGAGATCAGGGCGGCGGAGGCCATCGGACCGGTGACCTCCGTGCAGAACCGGCTCAACCCCTTCTTCCGTGAGGCCCTCGACGCCGGCGTGGTGGCCTGCTGTGCCGAGCGCGGCATCGGGTTCCTGGCGTACAGTCCCACGGGCGGGGGGCGCCTGAACCGGACGTTGCCGGGGCACCCTGTGCTCCGGCGCCTGTCTGGCGCGCTGGGCTTCTCGGCGCATGCGCTGGTGCTCGCCTGGGTGCTGGCGCAGGGACCTACCGTCATCGTGATTCCGAGTGCGCGCACGGAGGCCCATGTGCGTGACAGCAGCACCGCCGGGCGGCTCACGCTGAGCGATGCCGACCTGCGGGCGATCTCCGACGCCCACTTCGACCGACGCTGACACCGCCTTAGTTTTCCCGCATGGCTCAAGCCCCCCGTCGTACCACCCCCACCGTGCGTGTCGGTTCCGTGGCCGTTGGCTCCTGCCACCCCGTCGTGGTGCAATCCATGACCAACACCGACACGGCCGACGTTGACGCCACGGTGCGGCAGGTGGCGGAGCTGGTGCGGGCCGGTAGTGAGCTGGTGCGCGTCACGGTGAACAACGACGAGGCGGCGCAGGCCGTCCCGGAGATCGTGGAATCGCTCGACCGGATCGGTGTCCAGGTCCCGGTCATCGGGGACTTCCACTACAACGGGCACCTCCTGCTGACCCGACATCCGGGGTGCGCCGCGGCGCTGGCCAAGTACCGGATCAACCCGGGTAACGTGGGTGGCAGGCACGCTGACGCCAACTTCCGGTCGATCATCGAGGTCGCGCTCCGGCACGGGAAGCCGGTCCGGATCGGGGTGAACTGGGGCTCGCTCGACCAGTACCTCCTGACCGAGCTCATGGACGCCAACAACGCCCTGGCAGCGCCGCGGGATGCGAGGGAGGTGACCATGGAAGCCATGGTCGAGAGCGCACTCCGCTCGGCGGTGCTGGCAGAGGCCGTGGGGATGGCCCACGATCGCATCATCCTGAGCGCCAAGGTATCGGGCGTGCAGGACCTGGTGGACGTGTACCGGATGCTCGCCGCCCGCTGCGACTTCCCGCTCCACCTGGGCCTGACCGAGGCCGGCATGGGCGCCAAGGGCATCGTCGCGAGCACGGCGGGCCTGGCGGTGCTGCTGCAGGAGGGGATCGGCGACACCATCCGCGTATCCCTGACGCCGGCCCCCGGCGGGGACCGGGCGGAGGAGGTGCGGGTGGCGCAGCAGGTCCTGCAGAGCCTGGAACTCCGGAGCTTCAGCCCGCAGGTCACGAGCTGTCCGGGATGCGGGCGCACCACCAGCACATTCTTCCAGCACATGGCGCAGGACATCCAGGCGTACCTGCAGGCGCAGATGCCCGTGTGGCGCAGTGAGCGCCCCGGCGTGGCGTCGCTGAAGGTGGCGGTGATGGGGTGCGTGGTGAACGGGCCCGGCGAGTCACGCCACGCGAACATCGGGATCTCGCTGCCCGGGACCTTCGAGGAGCCCAAGGCCCCGGTGTACGTCGACGGAAAGCTGCACGTGACGCTCAAGGGCGACGCGATCGTGCCCGAGTTCCTGGCGATCCTGGAGGACTACGTGTCGTCGCGGTACCGCGTGGGGGAGCCGGCGGGTGCGCGCTGACGCGCTGGCGCGGCCCTCGTCCTGATGCTTGCACTGCAACTCGCCGACATGCTGCGCGAGCGCCCGCTCGTGGCACTCCCGGTCGTCTTCGGCGCCGGTCTCCTGACGAGCCTGACGCCGTGCGTCTATCCCATGATCCCCATCACCGCCGGCATCCTTGGTGGGGCTGGCGCCGCGGGGACGACCGCGCGGCGACGACTCGGCATGGTGGTGCTCTACGTCCTGGGGCTCTCGACCGTGTACGCCGTCCTCGGCCTGGTGGCGGGCCTGACGGGTTCGATCTTCGGGGCGGTGAGCAGCAACAGGTGGGCGCTGCTGGCCATGGGCAACATCCTGCTCCTGGCGGGCCTCGCCCTGCTCGACGTGTTCGCGGTGCAGGCCCCGGCCGGCGTGCTGGCGTGGGCCAGCCGGTTCACCGCGAGCCGCCCGGCCGGCGCGTTCATGATGGGTGCGACCTCGGGGCTGGTGGCCGCGCCCTGTGGGGCGCCCGCCTTCGCTGCCGTCCTCACCTTTGTGGGTGCCACAGGAAGCGCGGCGCTGGGCTTCGCCTACCTGCTCGCCTTCTCGCTCGGCATGTCGGCCCTGCTGGTGGTCGTGGGACTCTCGGCGGGCGCACTGGCCGCCTGGCCGCGGAGCGGGGCGTGGCTCGCCTGGATCAAGCGGGCAGGCGGCGTGCTGCTCCTGGCCATGGCCCAGTACTACTTCTTCCAGGCAGGGCGGAACTCATGACCACTCGCGGCCTCCTTGTGGCCCTCACCCTGCTCGCCCCCGCCGCGGCGCGGGCGCAGGATGAGGGCATCCCGGTCGGGACTCCAGCGCCGGTCGTTGTCGTCAACGACCTGGAGGGGAGGCCCGTCGACCTTGGTACCTTCATTGGCCGGAAGGCGCTGCTGCTCGAGTTCTGGGCCACATGGTGCAATGTGTGCGACGAGCTGCTCCCGCGCGTGCGTGCAGCCCAGCAGGCCTACGGCGACCGCGTGGAGTTCTTCGGGGTCAACGTGACGGTGAACCAGACCAGGGAGCGGGTGAAGCGCTGGGTGGAGCAGCATGCGCCTCCATACCGCACGCTGTACGACGACACCGGGGCCAGCACCAGGGCGTACCTGGCACCCGTCACCTCGTACGTTGTCATTGTTGACCGCACGGGCAAGGTGGCCTACACCGGCACCGGGGCCGACCAGGACCTCATGGAGGCGCTGCGAAAGGTGGTTCAGTGACGACAGGGGCGGAGCGAGGGCACCCGGGGTGTGCCGTGCGGCGACGGCGGGGCGTCGCCGTTGCCGTGGGCGCGATCCTGGCCTGCACGATGCTGGGTGGCAGCCCGGCGCTGGCGCAGGACGCCCCACGCCCCGGGACGCCAACCGCGGTGATTGTCCGCGGCCCCGACGTCGGGCAGCGCGCTCCCCAGTTCTCGTTGCCCTGGGCCACGAGGGACACGATTGGCTCCACGCCGTTCCGGCTGGAGGACAATCTGGGCCGGGTGGTGGTGCTGGCCTTCTATCCCAGGGACTTCACCCGCGGCTGCACCGCCCAGTTCGAGGCGTTCGCGGCCCAGCGGGAGCAGCTCTTTGGCACCGACGTGGTGGTGGTGGGCATCAGCCCCGACTCCCTGCCGAGCCACCAGCGGTTCGCGCGCAGCCTGGACCTCCCCTTCATGCTGTTGAGCGACCCGGACCAGGTGGTGTCACGGCGATACGGCAGCGCCATCGAGCCCGGTCGAAACCGCCGCACGATCTACGTGCTGCGCCCTGATGGAAAGGTGGCATGGCGAAACATGGAGTTCAGCGCCCTGGATCCGAAGGGGTACGACGAACTGGGGCGGGCGGTCGCCGCCGCGCGGCAATGAGCCGCGCCGCGATCGCTGGTGCCTGCCTTCTGGCGGCGGGGCTCCTGGGTCAGGGCGGCAAGGCGCAGGCTGGCGGGGCAGGGGAATGGACCTTCGCCAACCTCCTGGGCGGGTATTGCCTCGAGTTCCTGGCCCCGTACGAGGATGCCCAACACCTCCTTCCCGACGACGCCGTGCCGCTCCGGGCCGACTCCCGTGGCATGCAGTTGCATCCAGCCCTGGCTCGCGTGGTCCAGGGTCAGCCGGAGTTCGCGGCCTGGGTCCCGGGGAGGGTCTGCGTGTATCGCTTCGGGGCGGCGAATATTGCCGGGACCGACATCGTCGCGAAGCCGGGCGAGGCGGAGAGCATCGGGTGGGTGGCCCTGGGCGGACGGGTGGCAGCCAGTCAGCAGGACGGGTCCATGGTGACCACCCTGTTCTTCACCGACGGCCCCAAGGCGCGGGCAGCCTCGGAGCTTGGGCAGGTCCACATGAAGCAGGTGAAGATGACCGTGGGACCAGCGCCGCGGAGCACTGAGCGGCGGCACACCATTGTGCTCGGTAAGACCCGCCTCGTCTGGGATGGGCACCCGGCGAGTGACTCCTCGGCCGTTCCGGAGCCGGTGGTTCAGGCCTGGGGGATTCGCGTACCGGGCGGCGCCGCGCTGGCTCACTGGCAACTCGATGCGGTGCAGCAGAGGTCGATGGTCGGCGCGGTCATTGTCCAAGGGAAGGATCGCCTCGCCAAGGCGATTGGAAAGTCACCCATCCGATACGTCGGGCCCCTCTACCAAGGCGGGAATGCCAAGTTGTCCTTCGAGTAGGACAATCCTGCGGTTGTCCGTGCACGCAGCGGTTCCTTGGGAGGCGGGCACGGCGCCGACCTGCCGGTTGCCCTGTGGATTCTGTGAAGAATATGGAAACCGTGGGCAACTTCAGCCGGTAACGACACTGTCGATTTCGTAACGATCACGTGAGCTGTCGCGGTGTAACTGATTGAACACCAACGTATTATGTGTGGTTGTTAAAGTGATAGGTCAGTGATTGAACCGCCGAGGACGAGATTTCGGGTACGCGGGTCCGGTTCCGGAAGGTCGATTTTCCACATGTGGATATTGACGCCAGACGGAGCGTTGTTCCCTCTCTGGTGGACGGCTGCGGCATCGTGGTCTTCCACCTCGTGGATAAACTCTCCACACAGGGCATGTGGGTGAGCCGGTTCGGCGCGCTGCCGCGTCACTGCCAATCCGCATCGACTGGGGTGAGCCGAGTGGGCCCTTGGTCCGCCCGGTGCGCCGATTAAACTGGGGCCGTGCAAAACACTTCCATCCGCAGGACCAAGATCGTTGCCACCCTGGGCCCCGCCTGGCAGACGCCGGAGCAGATGGGGTCGCTCCTTGATGCAGGCGTGGATGTGGTGCGGGTGAACACGTCTCACGGAACCCCTGAAATCCGGGATCGCTGGATCGTGGACCTGAAACAGGTGATCCAAGCCAGGGAGCCGAACCACGCGTACGCGATCCTGGTGGACCTGCGCGGTCCGCGGATCCGGGTCGGGCGGATGGACGGCCCGATCACCCTTGCCGCTGGCGACCGGGTCACCTTCGCGCCCGAGGCGACGGTGGCGACCGGCGAGATCCCAACGACGTACGAGGCCCTGGCGAAGGATGTCCATCCCGGGGCGATGGTGTTGCTGGATGATGGCCTCCTCTCGGTGGAGGTCGAGGACATCCGGGGCAGCCGGGTCATCGGCCGGGTGCGCCACGGCGGAACCCTCCTTCCCAGCAAGGGCATCAACCTGCCCGGGGTCGAAGTCAGTGCGCCGGCGATCAGTGAGCGGGACGCCCGGGAGGTGGAGCGGGCGATCCGGCTTGGCGTGGACTATATCGCCATGAGCTTTGTGCGCCGGGCCGAGGATATCGAGGCGCTGCGGCGCCTGGTGCCATCGAGCATCCGGATCATCGCGAAGATCGAGAAGGACACCGCGCTCCGGAACATCCGGGGGATCCTGCGGGCCACGGACGCCATCATGGTGGCGCGCGGCGACCTTGGGGTGGAGCTGCCGTTCGAGGAAGTGCCCCTGACGCAGAAGCGGCTGATCCGTGAGGCCAACCTGCATGGCAAGTCGGTGATCACGGCCACGCAGATGCTGGAATCCATGGTCCATGCCCCCCGGCCCACCCGAGCGGAGGCGTCGGATGTGGCCAACGCGATCCTCGACGGGACCGATGCCGTCATGCTCTCCGCGGAGACGGCGATTGGCGAGTACCCGCAGGCCTCGGTGGAGGCCATGGTGCGCATCGCCCGCGAACTGGAACAGCAGCGGCCACGGCGGAGCCCCGCCTTCGACCTGGCGGTCGGCCGCAAGGTGGACGCCGCCGACGGGCTGCCCAACGGTGACGAGCCGATGCCGCCCCCGACCCGGACGGAGTCGGCCATCGGGGTCGCGGTCTGCGCCGCCGCTGACATCATTGCGTCGCCCGTGATCGTGTGCCTCACCAGCAGCGGGTTCACGGCGCACACCGTGGCGGCGTACCGCCCCCGGCAGCCGATCCTCGCAGTGACTCCCGAGCCCGAGACCTTCCGCCAGCTCGCGCTGGTCTGGGGCGTGGTGCCGGTCCATACGGAGCACTATCCGAGCTATGACGCGCTGCTGCCGGCGGCGCGCCAGCGGATCCTGGAGCTGGGGCTTGCCAGGCCGGGCGATCGCGTCGTGGTCACGGCCGGGGTGCCGTTCGACACACCCGGCACGACCAACCTCCTCAAGATCGAGGCCGTGTAGGCCGGGTGCGGCTCACCTTCCTCGGCACGGGAACCTCGTTCGGGGTGCCGCAGGTTGGCTGCGACTGTGCCGTGTGCCATTCGACCGACCCGCGGGACCGCCGGACTCGCACGGGGGTGCTGGTCGACGTGGGAGCCACGACCCTCCTCATCGATACCCCGCCCGAACTGCGGCTGCAGCTCCTGGCGGCCGGCCGGTCGCAGGTGGACGCCGTGCTCTACACGCATGAGCATGCCGACCACATCAACGGGATTGATGACCTGCGGATCTTCACCGTGCGTTCCCGTCGGCCCCTCCCGATCCACGGGCCGCCCGAGGCGCTTGACCAGCTGGCGGGGAGCTTTCGCTACATATTCGACCGGGCGGTTCCGCTGCATGCCGGGACGTCACGGCCGGACCTGGAGCTGCATCCCATGGAGGCCGGTGTGGAGCACGAGGTCGCCGGGGTGCCGGTGCTGCCGCTCGCCTTCCGCCACGGGTACCAGCGGGTATTCGGGTACCGGATCGGCAGCCTGGCATACCTCACCGACGTGAAGGAGGTGCCGGGCGAGGCTCGCGAGCGGCTCCGCGGACTGGATGTGCTGGTGCTGAACGCGCTCTGGTGGCGGCCCCACCCGACGCACCTCAGTATTGACGAAGCGGTGGAGGTCGCCCGCGACCTCGGGGCGAAGCGCACGTTCCTGACCCACCTGAGCCACGAGACCGGCCACGCCGACCTCGCGGCGCGGCTGCCGCCGGGCGTGCAGCCGGCGCATGACGGCCTGATCGTGGAGACCTGACGATGCTGCGACTCGAGTACGGGCGGATGCTGCAGGATGGCCTGGATGGCTCCCATGGGCTGAGCCGCGCCCAGCTGGCGGAGCTGGTGCAGAAGTTTGGCGCGGTGCACGACGAAGTGCGGTCCAGGCGCAGGGATGGCGACTACAGCTTCTACGACCTGGCGGAGCAGGGCAGCACCGTGCGCAGCATCGTCCAGTTCGCTGGTGGCATCGGCCAGGCCTATGACCATGTGCTGGTGCTGGGGATCGGCGGCTCGGCCCTGGGCGCCCGGGCGCTGCTCTCCGCCCTCCGTGCGCCGGCCTGGAACGAGCTGGATGACGAGGGCCGCGATTTCTACCCGCGGCTCACCATCCTGGAGAACGTGGACCCCTTCACGGTGAAGGCGGCCCTGGCCCGCATCGACCCCCGGCGCGTGCTGGTGAACGTGGTGAGCAAGTCCGGCGGCACCGCCGAGACCATGGCGCAGTACCTGGTGGTGCGCGCCTGGCTGGAGGAGGCGCTGGGCCCGGCCGCCACGCGGCACCTCGTGTTCACCACCGACCCGGTGCGCGGGGCGCTTCGTGAGATCGCCTCGCGGGAGGGCATCGCCACCGTGGACGTCCCGCCGGGGGTGGGTGGCCGCTACAGCGTGCTGTCGCCGGTTGGCCTGTTGCCGGCGGCCCTGGTGGGCATCGACATCGCGGGTCTCGTGACGGGCGCCCAGCGCGCGGTGGACCGTGCCGGCAACCCCGACCTCCTCCAGAACCCGGCGGCCCTCCATGCGGCGCTGCTCTGGGCGGCTGACACCTGGTGTGGCGCCAGGATCCATGTGCTCATGCCCTACGCCGACCGGCTGCGCGAGTTCGCGGAGTGGTACCGGCAGCTCTGGGCCGAGAGCCTGGGCAAGCGCCTCGACCGGCGCGGCGCCGAGGTGCACGTGGGCCCCACCCCGGTGGCGGCAGTTGGAGCCACGGACCAGCATAGCCAGGTGCAACTCTTCATGGAGGGACCGTACGACAAGGCCCTGACCCTGGTGGCCGTGGAAGATGCCGGGGTGGACATCGCGATCCCTGCCCGCAGCCACCAGCCCGAGGAGCTGGCCTACCTGGGGGGCAGCTCCCTCGGCGCGTTGCTCCAGGCCGAGTGCCAGGCCACCTCCGGGGCGCTGGCGTCCAATGGCCGCATGCACTGCACGCTGCGCCTGCCGGCCATCAACGACGAGATCATTGGTGAGTTGCTCATGCACTACCAGGTGGCCACCGGGTATGCCGGCGTCTGGTATGGGGTGAACCCCTTCGACCAGCCGGGGGTGGAGCTGGGCAAGCGGCTCACCTTCGCCGCGATGGGGCGCCCGGGCTTCCAGGACGGGCAGCAGGCGCCGGCCGATCCGGGCGATGCGGTGTGACCAGCGGCTTGGCGCACAGTCGCGGCCCGGCCTACCTTTCGGCGGCGGCGTGAGGTCGCCATGTCACGAGCAGGGGGATGCAATGCCGAGGGACAGGGAAGTGGTCTACGTGGAGCGCGGCGATGCCTCCGCGAAATGGTTCCTGTGGGGCGCGCTGGCGGGCGCGGCGGTGGCGATGCTGTACGCGCCGGCCACCGGCGAGCAGACGCGCCGTGGGCTGCAGCGGCGCCTGCGGAAGTTCCGCGCCATGGCCGAGGAGAAGGTGGACGAGTTGATGGACGACCTGGGGGAGCGCCGGAATGCTGCCTCGGAGTGGATTGACGACCAGGTGGACGAGTTCCTCGGGGAGGACGATGAGGAGGAGGTGATCGTTGCCTCCCCGCGTGCCGAGGTGGAAGAACGGCTCACCCAGGCGCGCTCGCGCCGCCGCGTCGCCAGCGCGGAACGGGACGGCGAGAGCTGACCCTCCGGCACCGCACGCGAAGCTGGCACCGCTCGTGGTGGGGCTTCATTCGCCGCACCCTCGAGTCGGCTGACGAGAACAACATCCCGTTCCTGGCCAGCGCGCTCAGCTTCGACGCGCTGCTGGCCGCGGTGCCCTTTCTCCTGCTGCTGCTCCTGGTCTTCGCGCTGCTGGTGCAGGGCAACGCCCCGGCCGGGGCCGTGCTCGACCCGGCGGCGCTGTTCCACCGGTTCCTCCCGCCCCACACCAGTGTCCCGGGCCGCGATCCCTTCGGGCCGGTGGAGCGCCTGCTCGGCACCGTGTTCCGGAACCGGGGCAACCTCTCGCTGGTGGCCATCCCGACCTTCCTCTGGTTCAGCACCCGCCTCTTCGGCAGCATGCGGAACTCGCTCAACAGCGTGTACGACGTAGCCTCGCGCCCCACGCAGAGCCACGGGATCCTCGGGAACTACCTGCGCTCCAAGTTCCGTGATGCCTGCCTCGCGATGGTGATCGTGGTCCTCTTCGTCGGGAACACACTGCTCACGGCGGGCGTGGCGCTGGTGCGGGCCCGCAGCGAGGCCGCTGTCCCGGGGTACGAGGTTGAGGTGGGACTCCTGGGGCACTGGGCCGCCGAGCTCCTCGCGTTTGCCTTCTCGGTCGTGCTGTTCCTCGTCGTGTACCGCTTTGCGTCGCCGCGCCGCCTGAGCTTCCCGTCGGTGCTGCTCTCGTCGGTCTTCGCAGCCATCGGCTTCGAGCTCGCGAAGCGCCTGTACGGCATCTATATCGCACGCGCCGTGCTGCCCACCTCGGCGTTCGGGGGCGCCCAGGTTGGCGCCATCGTCCTCTTCGTGCTCTGGGTGCACTACATGGCGCTGGTGTTCCTGCTGGGTGGGGTCGTCGCCGAGCGCTGGGAAGCCAGGCGCCTGCAGGCCCGGCAGTGGGTGATGCTCGCCTGAGCGGGTTCGCGAGGATGGATTGTCCCGGCGCACCGGCCGGGGTATCTTGCCGGTGCCTCAGGTCCGAAGGGCGCCGGCGCGTGAACCGCGTCAGGACCTCGCCGGTAGCAGCGCTAAGCGATGCCCGGTGTCGCTTCGGGGAGCCTGAGGCACTTTACTTACCCCTATGATAGCCCTCGCCCGCCGGTACCGACCCAAGCGCTTCGCCGACCTCCTGGTGCAGGACCACGTCACCTCCGTGCTCCGGAGCGCCGTGGCCCGGGGTCGCGTGGGGCACGGCTACCTCCTGACCGGCCCGCGCGGCGTGGGCAAGACCACGGCGGCGCGCATCCTCGCGATGGCGCTCAACTGCGCCAACCGCGACCCGTCCGGCGACCCGTGTGGCGAGTGCGAGAACTGCCGCCGCATCTGGAGCGGCGCGGCCAGTCTCGACGTGGTGGAGATCGACGCGGCCAGCCATCGCGGCGTCGACGATGCCCGCGAGCTGCGCGAGCGCGCGATGTATGCCGCGTCCGGTGAGGGGAACCACAAGGTCTACATCGTGGACGAGGCGCACATGCTCACGCGTGAGGCGTGGAATGCGCTCCTCAAGGTCCTCGAGGAGCCGCCGCCGCGGGTGGTGTTCGTCTTCGCGACCACGGAGCCGCAGAAGATCGCCTCCATGGCGGCACCCGTACTCTCCCGCCTGCAGCGCTTCGACTTCCGCCGCATTGGCCCCGCGGCCATCCGGGAGCGGCTCCGGGCGGTGCTGGCGGACGAGCAGCTCTCGGCCGACGACGATGCGGTGGCGCTCATTGCCCGCCACGCCGATGGCGGCATGCGCGATGCCCTCTCCCTGCTCGACCAGTGCCTCTCCTTCGGCGATGGACGCATCACCGGCGCGCGGGTGCGCGAGATCCTGGGGCTTGCGGCCGACGAGCTGCATGAGGCGGTGCTCCGGCTCGTGGCGGACCGGGATGCTGCCGCGGTCTTTCGCCTGGTGGAGCAGGTCGTGGAAGCGGGAGCCGACCTCGGCGAGTTCATGAACGGCACGGGCGAGATGCTCCGGTCGGTGCTCATGCTGCAGGTGGGCGCCGAGCCCGACGACCTCACCGAGGCCGGCCGGGCCCGCCTGCAGGCGTGGAGCACGCAGCTCGACGCCGGAGACCTCCTGCGGATGCTCAGGCTCCTGGGCGAGGCCGAGCAGGCCATTCGCCGCGGTGGCAATACCCGCCTGACCGTCGAGACGCTGCTCCTGCGCTGGGCCCTGCTCGACCGCACCGTCAACCTCGCGCAGGTCCTCGAGGGGGCCGCGCCACCGGCCCCCCCGCCGGCCACTCCACCGCGCGGGCAGGCTCCGGCGCGCACCGTGGCGAAGGGCCCGGGGACCACGGGTGACTCCGCGCCGGCCGTGCCGGAAGGAGCAAGCGCTCCCCTCCAGCTGGCCTTCACCACGGAGGCCGTGAGGGCAGGGTGGGACGCCCTCATCGCCCTGGCCCGGCGCGACAGTGCGTTCCTCGCCCAGGCGCTCGCATCCACGTCGCTCGTGGCCGCCGACCCACCGCGGGTTGTGCTGCACCTCGACGCGAGCGCCCCCGGGGCCGGCATCACCTTCGAGGCCCAGCGGGCCCGCCTCGCGGCGTTGTTCGAGCGCGTCCTGGGTGCGCGCGTCCAGCTCGAGATCGGCGGGGACGACCCGGCGCCGGCGCGACCCCAGCGACTTTCGGGCGAGACGCTCCGGGCCGACCGGCTCAAGGGGCTCCGGAAGCGGGACCCGGCCCTCGACGCTGCGGCCGACGCGTTAGATTTGGAGATCGTGGAGTAGCGTTCGCACGACCAACCAGGCACGACGGTGGATCAATGAAGGGCATGGCGGATCTTTCCCAGTTGTGGCAGCTCGGCCAGCAGGTCCAGGGCCGTCTCCAGGATATGCAGTCGGAACTCGCCAACCAGGTGCTGGAGGGCGCGTCGGGCGGCGGGTTGGTGCGGGTCGTGATCGACGGGCGCGGCACCATCCGCGACGTGCACATCGACCCGGCCGCCTTTGCCGGCCGGGACGCCGAGCTGCTGGGCGACCTGGTCCGGTCGGCCGTGGCCGATGCGCAGCGGCGTGCCGGCGAGCTCCAGCAGGCCGAGATGCGGAAGCTTCCGTCCTCGCCATTCACACCGGGGCTCTGACACGCGGGTGAGTGCCATCGACGGCCTTGTCACCGAACTCGCCAGGTTGCCCGGCATCGGCCGGAAGACGGCGCAGCGCCTGACCTTCCACCTGCTGCAGCAGCCCGTCGGCCAGGTGGAGCGCCTCGCGGCCGCGTTGCACCTGGTGGCGGAGCGGGTGCACCCCTGCGGGACCTGCGGGGTGCTCACCGAGGCCGAGCCGTGCGAGTTCTGCACCGACCCGCGCCGCGACCCGGCACTCCTCTGCGTGGTCGAGGAGGCCTCGTCGGTCAGCGTGGTGGACCGCGCGACCAGTTTTCGCGGCCGCTACCACGTGCTGGGCGGCCGCCTGTCGCCACTGGATGGCGTGGGCCCGGACGCGCTCCGGCTCGAGCAGCTCGTGGCGCGGGTCGACCGCGACCGCGTGCAGGAAGTCATCCTGGCCACCAACCCATCCATGGAGGGCGAAGTGACCGCCACGTACATCCAGCAGATCCTGGCCGGCCGGACCGTGCGGGTGACGCGCCTGGCGCGCGGGCTCCCGATGGGCGGCGACCTGGAGTACGTGGATGGGGTCACCCTGGCGCATGCCCTCTCGGCCCGGCAGGACCTCCGCTAGTGCGGCGGCGGACCTGGGCGCTGGCCGGCGGCCTCCTCCTCGGGCTTGTCGCCGGGCGCACCGTGCGCAGCCGGCAACGGCGCCGCTTTGAGCGGGAGCTGTACCACGCCACCCCGCAGGTCCGGCAGGCGGCCCTCACCTGGATGGCGCAGCATCCCGGGGCGGCCACCCTCGCGACCCTCCGGGCGTGGCTCGCATGGGAACCCATCCCGTCGCTGCAGCGCCGGGGCACCGTGATCCTGGGCCGCATGGCGGCGGCGATGGGACAGGGAGATGCGGCGTGAGCGGATCCTCCAGCTGGTCCCTCGGGGAGCAGGATGCCCGGCGCATCCAGCAGGTCCTGGCCCAGTTCCTCCATGACTCGAGTGCGCGCACGGCGCTCATCGTGGACCGCACCGGCCAGCTCGTCTCCACCGTGGGCGAACCCCCCGTCTTCGATTCCACGGCGTTTGCGACGCTCACCGCCGCCGACTTCAGCGCCAATGACCAGCTGGCCCGCATGCTGGGGGAGCCCGAGTTCGGTGCGCTCTTCCACCAGGGCGAGCGGGAGTCCATGTACCTGGCTGACGTGGCACGCCGCGTCATCCTCGTCGTCCTCTTCGACAACCGCACCACCCTGGGCCTGGTGAAGCTGCGCGTGCGCAACACCGTGCCCGAGCTGGTCAAGGTGTTCACCGAGATGTTCGAGCGACAGGCCAGCGCCGCCCCGCAGGTCGAGACGGGGCTGCTGGGTGAGGCCGAGGATGAGATTGACAAGCTGTTCGGTATCTAGCCCGCGGGGCCCAGGGAGCATCGTGCAATGTCGATGATCAACTACGCGTCCCGCGAGATCAACTGCAAGCTCGTGTACTACGGGCCGGGCCTCGGGGGAAAGACCACCAACCTCGAGCACGTGTACAACAAGGTTGCGCCAACGGCGCGGGGGAAGATGATCTCCCTCGCCACCGAGACGGAGCGCACGCTCTTCTTCGACTTCCTCCCGGTGGACCTCGGCACCATTCGCGGCTTCAAGGTCAAGTTCCACCTGTACACCGTCCCCGGGCAGGTGTACTACAACGCGTCGCGCAAGCTGATCCTCAAGGGCGTGGATGGCGTGGTCTTCGTCGCCGACAGCCAGGTCGAGCGCATGGAGGCCAACATCGAGGCCATGCAGAACCTGTACGACAACATGGCCCAGCACGGCTACGACCTCACCCGCATCCCGTTCGTCATCCAGTACAACAAGCGCGACCTGCCCAATGCGGCCACCATCGACGAGCTGCAGGCGGCGCTCAACCCCGGCTGGCCGGTGGAGGACCCCGCTCGGCAGCGCCCGGCGTCCGATCCCTTCCGCGCTGGCGAGATGCTGGTGTGGGAGCAGGACGGGCAGTGGGTGGAGCGCGCGCCCTACTTCGAGGCGGTCGCGATGACCGGCGACGGGGTGTTCGACACGCTCAAGGCGGTCAGCAAGCTCGTCGTCAAGACCCTGGGCTGACGCATGACCGGCACGGCGCCGACAGAACGGGTCTGGACGCTCCCCAACATCGTCACGATCGTCCGCATTGCGTTCACGCCCGTCATTGCGCTGCTGCCGTTCATCGAGGGATACTGGCCCAAGCTCATCTGCTTCGTGGTGTTCGTGCTCGTGGCGTTCACCGACATGCTCGACGGCTACCTCGCCCGGAGCCGGAACGAGGTCACGGACCTCGGCAAGCTGCTCGACCCCCTGGCCGACAAGCTGCTCCTCTTCGCCACGCTGGTCCCCATCTACTGGATTGCCCGCACCCGCCAGGCGGAGTATGACATCCCCTTCTGGGGAAGCATCCCGCTCTGGGTGACCCTGCTGCTGATTGGCCGGGAGGTGGCCATGACCATCTTCCGCCAGTGGGCCAAGCGCCGCGGGGTGATCGTCGCCGCCGGGCAGTCCGGCAAGCTCAAGGCGGTCTTCCAGAACATCTTCGTGGGGGCGGTGATCCTCTGGTTTGCCTTCCGCGACGCCCGGAAGCCAATGGCCTGGGAGCACAACCGCTACGCCCAGTTCTGGAACGAGTTCCACGGCACCTTTGTCGCCACGGCCCTGTTCTTCGCGCTGGTGCTGACCGTGTACTCGTTCTTCGTGTACATGTACCGGAACCGGGAGTTGTTCAAGGCGTCAGGGCGTCAGGACGTCAGGTCGTCAGGACATCCTTGAATCCTGACGCCCTGACGCCCGGACGCCCCACTATGCACCTCGAACTCCTCACCATTGGCACCGAACTCCTCCTCGGTTTCAGCCTCGACACCAACGGGGCCGAGCTGGGGCGCGAGCTGGGGGAGCACGGCCTGCAGGTGGTGCACCGGGCCTCGGTGCCCGATGACGCCACCGCGATCCGCCAGGCTGTCGCCGCGGCGCTGGAGCGCACCGGGGCGGTCATCGTCACCGGGGGCCTCGGTCCCACGCGGGACGACCTCACACGCGACGCCGTGAGCGAACTCCTGGGGATGCCACTCGCGTTCGATGGCTCGGTGTGGGCGATGCTCGAGTCGCGCTTCCACCGCCTGGGCCGTCCCGTGCCCCCGGCCAACAGGGCCCAGGCCATGGTGCCGCAGGGTGCTACCGTCCTCCCCAACCAGTGGGGCACCGCCCCGGGCCTCTGGCTCGAGGGTACGCAGGGTCTCGTCATCCTGCTGCCAGGGGTGCCCATGGAAATGCGGAACCTGCTCCGGCACGAAGTGCTGCCACGCCTCGCCACACGGGGCGGCGGGAGGGTGGTCCGCTCGCGAACCCTCCGGACCACGTCCATTGCCGAGAGCGCGCTGGCCGGGATCCTGGAAGGCATCGAGGACGAGGTGGCGCCGCTCACGCTCGCCTGGCTCCCGGGCCTGGAGGGCGTGGACCTGCGGTTCACGGCGTGGGACATGGCGCCGGCCGATGCCGATGCAGCGCTGCAGGCGGCGGTGGACCGCAGCCTGGCCCGCGCTGCCGAGCATGTCTATGCCGAAGGGAGCACGACACTGGCCGAGGTGCTGGTGACCGCCCTGCGCGCGGCGCATGCCACGGTCGCCGTGGCAGAATCGTGCACCGGGGGCCTCCTGGGTGGGCGCATCACTGACGTGCCCGGTAGCTCCGATGTCTTCCGGGGCGGGGTCATCGCCTATGCGAACGAGGCGAAGGTCAGCGAGCTGGGGGTTGATGCTGCGCTCATCGACGCCCAGGGGGCGGTGAGCGAACCGGTCGCCGTTGCCATGGCCAACGGGGTGCGGCAACGCCTGGGTGCCACCTGGGGCGTCGGCATCACGGGCGTGGCCGGGCCCGGTGGCGGGTCGCCGGCCAAGCCGGTTGGCACCGTCTGGATGGCCCTGACGCATGCGGCGTCGGCCTCAGCGGTCCGGGTGCGCTTTCCCGGTTCACGGGCCGACGTGCGGGCCCGCGCCGTCCAGGCGGTGATGTTCCGGCTCCTCCGCCAGGTTCGCGCAGGTACGGGTGCCTGAGGGCCAGTCGGCTGCCATTCCGGCGTGCCGCGACGGCCCCCCGGTTGCACTATCTTTCCGTCCATGACCATTCCACGCGATCCTGCAGACACCCTGGCGGGCGGGCCCCTGCCGGAGGCCCCCGTTGGTGACGACCTTGGCCACGCCGGGCTTCCGGCCGAACCTGACGCATCGGCAGTCCTGCGCCTCGAGGAAGAGCTGGCCGAGCTGCGGGACCGGCACGTTCGCCTGGCGGCGGAGTTCGACAACTTCCGGAAGCGCACGGCGCGTGAGCGTGCGGAGCAGGGCACCCGTTCACAGGCCACGCTCGTGTCCCGGCTGCTCGATGTGCTGGACGACCTCGACCGTGCCGTGGGAAGCGACCCTGCCTCCACGACGGCGGAGTCGCTGCGCACCGCCATCAACGCCCTGAACCAGAAGCTGGGGAAGGAACTCCTGGGCTCCGGCCTCGAGCGCATCGACCCGGTGGGCTCACCCTTCGACCCGGCGGTGCACGAGGCGGTACAGATGGTGCCGGCCACGGCTGCCGGCCAGGATCACCTCGTCGCCGCCACGTTGCAGGTCGGGTACCGCTTCAAGGATGTGCTGGTGCGGCCGGCGCGCGTTGCCGTCTTCACGGGGCAGGGCAGCGCCTAGTGGCCACAGGGGACTACTACCAGGTCCTGGGCGTCCCGGACACGGCGACACAGGCCGATATCAAGAAGGCCTATCGTCGTCTGGCCAAGCAGTATCATCCCGACGCCAACCCGAACAATCCGCAGGCCGCCGAGCGCTTCAAGCAGGTCTCGGAGGCCCATGGCACGCTGTCCGACGCGGAGAAGCGGAAGCAATACGACCAGATGCGCCGCTACGGGGCATTTGATACGCGACCCAGGCAGCGGGCTGGCGCGTCGGCATCCTCGGGCCGGGCGCCCGGTGGTGTTGAGGAGGAGATTGACCTCGGCGACCTGGGGGGCATCGGCGGGCTCGGGGACATCTTCTCGTCGATCTTCGGTCGTGGGCGGCGCGAGGACACCCGCGGCGAGAACCTCGAGACCTCACTCGAGATCCCCTTCCGCACGGCGGTCCTGGGGGGCAAGGTGGCGGTCTCCATGCCGGTCACCGACGCGTGTCCCACCTGTGCCGGGAGCGGGGCCGCGCCAGGTGCGTCGGTCACCACCTGCGACGAGTGCAAGGGCCGCGGTACCATCTCCTTTGGTCAGGGCGGCTTCGCGGTCAACAGGCCCTGTCCCAAGTGCCGCGGGCGGGGCAAGGTTCCCTCGAAGCCCTGCCCGACGTGCCAGGGTGCCGGGGAGGTCCGGTCCGAGCGCACCGTCAACATCACGGTCCCATCGGGCACCGAGAGCGGAACCCGTGTGCGGCTCAAGGGCCAGGGCGAGCCCGGTCGCAATGGCGCGCCAGCGGGCGACCTGCTCGTTACCTTCAGCGTGCAGCCGGACCGCTTCTTCCAGCGTGAGGGCGACGACCTGCATTGCGAGGTCCCGATCAACCTCGCCCAGGCGCTCCTGGGCACAGCACTCCGGGTGCGCACGATTGACGGCAAGAAGGTCCTGCTTCGCATCCCGCCGGGCACGCAGCCCGGCAGGAAGTTCCGGATCAAGGGGCAGGGCGTGGAGCGCAACGGGCATCGCGGCGACCAGTACGTGCAGGTGAAGGTCACCCTGCCCGAGACCCTGACATCGGAGCAGGAGGACATGGTGAAGAAACTGGCCGATTCCGCCGGGTTGCCGCACTGATGCGCCGCCTCGGCCTGTTCCTCGTCCTTGGCGCCGTGGCGGCGTGCGACCGCGGCCGCCCCGCGGCAACCACCGTGCCCGATGGCATGGTGCTCATCCGGGGCGGTGAGTTCGGCATGGGGTCCGACTTCCCCATGTTCGTGGATGCGCGGCCGGTGCACCGGGTTCGCGTGCACGACTTCTACATCGATGCCACCGAGGTCACCAACGCCCAGTGGGCGGAGTTCGAGAAGGCCACGCACTACGTCACCGTGGCGGAGCGGGCCCCGCGCGCCGAGGATTTTCCGGGCGCCAGGCCCGAGATGCTGGTGCCAGGATCGGTGGTCTTTGCGCCGCCCAGCGGGCCCGTGGCGCTGGACAACCACCTGCAGTGGTGGAGCTGGGTGCCTGGCGCTGATTGGCGGCACCCCGAGGGCCCAGGGAGCAGCATCGAGAACCGGATGGACCACCCGGTGGTCCATGTCGCCTATGAGGATGTCGAGGCCTACGCGACGTGGGCGGGCAAGCGCCTGCCCACGGAGGCGGAGTGGGAGTATGCCGCGCGTGCGGGGCACCAGCAGAAGGCGTCGGTGTTCGGGGACGACCACATTGACGACGAGCACACCGGGGCGAACACCTTCCAGGGCCACTTCCCGGATGCCAACTCCGCCAAGGATGGGTACGTCAGCACCTCGCCGGTGCGCGCATTCAAGCCGAACGCGTTTGGCCTGTACGGCGTCTCGGGCAATGTGTGGGAGTGGACCGCCGACTGGTACCGGCCTGACTACTACCAGGTGCTGGCCGCGGCGGGTCCGGTCGCCGACAACCCCACTGGTCCCGCGTCGAGCCTCGACCCGTCAGAGCCAGGCGTGCCCAAGCGGGTCCAGAAGGGTGGCAGCTTCCTCTGCACCGACCAGTACTGCGCCCGCTACCGGCCAGGGGGGCGGGGCAAGGGTGCCGTGGACACGGGTACCAACCACATCGGGTTCCGCTTGGTGAAGGACGTGCCCGCGGGTGCCTGAGCCGGCGGTGCCCGGACCGCTGGCATGCATCACCCCGCACCATGGTCCGGGGTGCGATCGTCCTCATCCCGCTGGCGATCCTGGCGCTCCTGGCCGACACGCTCATCGACAGCATCGCCGGCATCCTGGCGCCCAACTCCAACCGGCTCCCGGGCAACCTCAACTACCCCAAGGTGGCGGCTGGCACCTCGGCGCTTCTGGCCGCCTAGCGGAAGGAACCTTCCTGACGCCCTATCCCCTCGCCCCCTCCAGCAGGTGCCGGTGCGTGCCCAGTTCCTCGGCTGCCGTCGCCGGCCGGCGCTGCTCGTAGGTCCCATCGGGCCGCAGGTCCCACGCCTGGCGCTGGTCCCGCCACATGAGCTCCAGCAGGTTCCGGATGGTGTTCCGGTGGGCGAGGTCGCGGATGGGTGCGGCGGCCTCGATGCGACGGTCGAGGTTGCGCGGCATCCAGTCGGCCGACCCGATGTACACCTCCTCGTCGCCGCCATTCCGGAAGCAGAACGCGCGCGAGTGCTCCAGGAACCTCCCCACGAGGCTGATGACGCGGATCGTGTCACTCACGCCGGGCAGGCCCGGCCGGAGGCAGCAGATCCCGCGGACGATCAGGTCCACCTGCACGCCGGCGCGTGACGCCTCGTAGAGCGCGGCGATGATGTCGGGGTGCACCAGGGCGTTCATCTTGGCCAGGATCCGGCCACCCCGGCCGGCGTACTGGTGCTCCATCTCCCGCCGGATCAGGGCCAGGAACCGGTCCCGCATGTACCGCGGCGCCACCAGCAGCTCGCGGTAGCTGGATGGCTGCGCGAAGCCCGTCAGCACGTTGAAGAGGTCGGTCAGGTCGGCGCCCAGGTTGGGATCGGCGCTCAGGAGCCCGAAGTCGGTGTAGAGCCGGGCCGTCTTGGCGTTGTAGTTCCCGGTGCCGAGGTGCACGTACCGACGGATCACGTCGCCCTCGCGCCGGACGACCAGCATCACCTTCGCGTGCGTCTTGAGGCCCGGCACGCCGTAGCTCACGTGCACGCCCACGTCCTCCAGCCGCTGCGCCCAGATGATGTTGTTCTCCTCGTCGAACCGCGCCTGCAGCTCGATCAGCACCGCCACCTGCTTGCCCCGCTCGGCGGCCTGCTGCAGCAGCCGTGCAATGCTCGAGTCGCCGCCCGTGCGGTAGAGCGTGAGCTTGATGGCCAGCACGTCCGGGTCCTCGGCGGCCGCCTGGATGAAGCGCTCCACGCTGCTGGCGAAGCTGTCGTAGGGATGGTGGAGGAGGACGTCCCCCTCCCGCAGCACGTCGAAGATGTTGCGGCCCTGGGCCAGCCGGGGCGGGGTCACCGGGTGGAAGGGCGGGTCCTTGAGCGCGGGGAAGTCGAGGCCATGGAGGCCCAGGAGGTCCGCGGTGTCGAGCAGGCCGTGCACCTCGTACACGTCGCTCGTGGTGAGGGCCGGGGCAATGTCCTGCTGGTCCTCGTTGAACTCCGCCAGGAGGAGGTGCCGCAGCGAGGTGGGCATGGAGGAGTGCACCTCGAGCCGCACCACCTCGGCGAAGCGCCGGTTGCTCACCTCTTCCTTGATGAGGCTGAGGAGGTCCTCGGCCTCGTCACTGCTGTCGATCACGATGTCGGTGTTCCGCGTGATGCGGAAGAGGTGCCACCCGAGGATCTCCACCCCGGGGAACAGGTGCTCGAGGTTGGCGCCGATCACCTGCTCCAGGGGCGCCAGCACGTTGGGATCCCGGCAGGGCACCCAGCGCGGCAGGATCTTGGGCACCTTCACCCGCGCAAAGCGCTCCTCGCCGTCCACGTCACGCAACACCACCGCGATCGAGAGGCTGAGGTTCGAGATGTAGGGGAAGGGGTGGCCGGGGTCCACCGCCAGCGGCGTCAGCACCGGGAACACGTTGGCCTGGAACCAGCGGTCCAGGTGCTCGCGATCCTCCCGGCCGAGCTCGCCCACGTGGCTCACGATGCGAATGCCGTGGTCGGCCAGCGCCGGGAGCACGTCCCCCATCAGGCCGGCACGGTGCTGGGCCAGCTGCTCCCGCACCATGAGCGCAATCCGGGCGAGCTGCTCCTCGGCAGTGAGGCCATCGGGTGTCCGCTCGGTGAAGCCTGCGGCCACCTGCCGCTTCAGGCCAGCCACGCGCACCTGGAAGAACTCGTCCAGGTTGCCCGAGTAGATCGCCAGGAACTTGAGCCGCTCCAGCAGCGGCGTCCGCGGGTCCAGCGCCTCGTGCAGCACGCGCCGGTTGAACTCGAGCCAGCTCAGCTCGCGGTTGAGGTAGAGCGACGGGTGCCGGACATCGAGTTCCAGCAGGGCGGGAGTCGGGGGTGGCTGGATCGTGGTCATGGCGGCGCCGGCTCAGTCCTTCGTCCCGTCCGGCACCATCAGCGCGAGGACGGACGACACGATCCCGATGACGATGCCGCCCAGCAGTGCCCACCAGAAGCCGTCCACCCGGAAGTTGAAGCCCAGCATCCGGGAGAGGTACGCGGTGAACTGCAGCAGGAGCGCATTCACGACCAGCGAGAACAGCCCGAGCGTCAGGAGGATGAGGGGGCAGGTGAGCACGGTGAGGATCGGCTTCAGGAAGGCATTCACCACGCCGAACACGAGGGCAACCCCGGCGAGCTGCAGCCAGGTGCCTTCCCAGTGGAGCCCGGGGAGCAGCTTGACCGTGGCCAGGATCGCCAGCGCCGTCACGGCCAGTCGAATGATGAACGCCTTCATGGAACGCCCTCCCCCCTGTGTGGTGGCCGCTACCGGATGATCCCGCCCCCCAGCACCTGCTCGTCCGCACCATAGAGCACGCCAGACTGTCCCGGCGAGATGGCCCGCACCGGCTCCTCGAACACCAGCGAGACGCTCCCGCCATCCGTCGATGCCACCCGTGCTGCGACGGCTGCCGCGCGCGATCGCACCTGCACCGCTACCCGGTCGCCGGGTGCGAGGGGCTCCGCCAGCCAGTTCACTTCGTCGAGCGTCACGTCGCGTCCATCCAGGTCGTCGGCGCTGCCCAGCACCACCTCGCGCGTCGCCGGGCGAATTGCCACCACGTAGCGCGGCGCCGCCGCCCCGCCCGGCACACCCTTCCGCTGCCCGATGGTGAAGCGGGCAAAGCCATCATGCTCGCCCAGCACCTCGCCCGTCGTGCTCACGAAGGTCCCCGCCGCGAGGGCCGGCGCCCCGGCCGGGAGGTGCGACCGCAGCACGCCCACGTAGTCGTCATCGGGCACGAAGCAGATCTCCACCGACTCGGGCTTGTCGGCCGTCACGAGGCCGAGGTCACGCGCCAGGGCGCGCGTCTCCGCCTTGGTCATGGCCCCGACCGGTGTCAGCATCCGCGCCACCACAGCCTGGTCGATGCCCCAGAGGAAGTAGCTCTGGTCCTTGGCCCGGTCCTGGCCGCGGTACAGGCGCCCGTCGCGCGTCACCGCGTAGTGGCCCGTGGCGATGGCATCGCAGTCCAGTGCGTCGGCGTGGGCCAGGAGGTCGCGGAACTTGGTGAAGGAGTTGCACCGCACGCACGGGATCGGCGTACGGCCCCGGCTGTACTCCTCCACGAAGTTCCGGATCACGTGCCGGGAGAACCGGTCCTCGAGGTTGAGCACGTAGTGCGGGATGCCCAGCACGTGCGCCACCTGCCGGGCATCGTTGATGGAGTCGAGGGAGCAGCAGGGACGATCCGGAACCGAGTCGCCGTAGCAGAACAGCTTCATCGTGGCGCCGACCACGTCGTGCCCGTCTGCCACCAGCCTGGCGGCGGCGACCGACGAATCCACGCCACCCGACATGGCGACCAGCACCCGCATGCCCATGCGGCCTACGCCTGCGCGCCCTCGCGCCCCAGCGAGGCCTGCAGCCTGCGCACCCGCTGTGCCACCCTGGGCAGCACCTCGGCCACGCGATCCACGTCGGCCATCGTGCTGCCATGGCCGAACGAGAAGCGCAACAGCCCAACCGCGAGGTCGCGTGGGATGCCCAGGGCCGTCAGTACGTGGGATGGCTCCACGGCGCCCGTGGAGCAGGCGGACCCGCCCGATGCTGCGATGCCGGCCATGTCGAGGTGCATCAGGAGGGCCTCGCTGTCGGCGCCCGCCAGGCAGACGGCAAGGATATGCGGTGCACGGGGCGAGTGCTGCGCCACGACGGTGAGGTCGGGCACGGACTGGAGCAGCCGGGCCTCCAGGGCGTCACGGAGGGCGCCGACCCGGGCTGCCTCGGCGGCCTGTTCCCGCGCGGCCAGCTCGGCGGCGGCACCCAGGGCCACGGCGCCCGCGACGTTCTCGGTTCCCGGCCGGATCCCGAACTGCTGCCCGCCACCGTGAATGATCGACTCCACCACATCACGGCCGCGCACGACCAGGGCGCCGATGCCCTTCGGGGCGCCGACCTTGTGGCCCGACAGCGTGAACAGGGTGAACGCATGCTGCGCCAGGTTCACGGGAAGCTTGCCGAATGCCTGCACGCCATCGCAATGCAGGGGCACGCCGGCGGCCTGGCAGCGCGCCGCAATCTCGTCCATCGGCTGCACCACGCCCGTCTCGTTGTTCACCCACATCACCGACACCACCGCCGGCTTGCGTGCGAGGGCCCGGTCCAGCTCCGCCAGGTCGAGGGTCCCGTCACCGGTCACGGGCAGGACGATCTCCTCGCCACCCATCGCCGCAACGGCGTGGGCAGCGGCCAGCACCGCCTTGTGCTCCAGGCACGACACCGCGACCAGGCGGGGCCGCCCGCGGTGCGCCGCCGCCAACGCAGAACCCACCACCGCCAGGTTGTCGGCCTCCGTGCCGCCCGACGTGAAGATGACCTCCCGCGGGTCACAACCCACCGCCGTGGCAACCTGCGCGCGGGCCTGGTCCAGGCCGGCCCGGGCTGCCCGCCCCCACGCATGGGCGCTGGAGGGGTTCCCGAAGGTCGCATTGAGGTAGGGGAGCATGGCGTCCCGGACCGCGGGGAGGACCGGGGTGGTGGCAGCGTGATCGAGGTAACAGGCGGGACTGGGCATGGAGGGAATATAGGGGCCGTCGCGCCGTGATGCCGTCCGGGGCGGGGCGGCGCCCTACATGCTCTGCACGCCAAGCCCCACCACGTCGTCGACCAGGACCGTCTCGTGGGTGAAGAACGGTTCCCCGAACCGGGTTCGAATGAGGGAGCCGTAATGGGCGTTCTGGGTCTCGACCAGCGAGTAGAGATCCTGCCCGGTCGGGAAGATTTCCCCGGCGGCCCGGGCCCCGTCGAACTGGCTCGCATAGCAGCGGATCGCCGCCATCTTCCGTTCGAACTCCGCCGAGATATCCACGACGAAGGTGGGCTTCACGGGGTCCTCGCGGTACGCCAGGGCATACAGGAGCTTGAAGGGCCGGTGGGGCGTTCCCTCGGCGGGATAGCGGGCCAGGCCAGCCAGGAAGGCCGCGTCGCGCCCGAGCTCCGAGGCGATGCGATGGTCGGGATGGCGCCCCACCGGGAACGGCAGGATCACGACCCGGGGAGCGAAGTGACGCAGTTCGGCCACCACGCGCTTCCGTGAGGCATCGTCGTTCACCAGTCCCGCATCGGGAAGCCCGGCATTCCGGCGTTCGGCCACGCCCATGATCTCCGCGGCACGCGCCGCCTCCTGGCCCCGGAGGTCGGCGCTGCCCCGGGACCCGGCCTCACCCGCCGTGAGGTCCAGGATCCCGGTCCGGTAGCCCTGCGACACGGCCCTGATCAGCGTCCCGGCGCACGTCAGCTCCACATCGTCACGGTGCGCGGCAATAGCCAGCAGGTCTACCGGCATCCCTCATCCTTTCCCACGAGTCAGTCGGGACCCGCCGCCAGGCGCGGCACGCGCCGCGCCCGGAGGGCCCACCAGGCGCCGCCTGCCAGCGCCGCCACGGGAATCACGACACCGGAGAGCCCGATCGCAAGGGCCACCAGCTTGATGAAGTTCTCCCAGGCCTCGCGCACCGCCACCCCGATGGGCCCGGGCGGGCCCGCCACCACGCCCAGCGGCTCGTGAACGCTCACCGTGATCCGGCTGGTGGCGGCGCGCGACTGCAGGAAGCGGAGGCGTCCCTCGTAGCGCTCGATCTGTTCCCGCACCCGCGCCAGCTCCCCCTCCACCACCAGGACGTCTGCCAGCTTGCCGGTGCGCGTGGCCAGCAACTCGATGAGCCGCTGTTCCATGCGCCGTGCATTCGCCACCCGGGCGGTGATGTCGGTGAACTCCTCGCCTACCTCCTCGGCGCTCACGGTCAGCGCTTCGAGTGTCCCGATGCCCCGGAGCCCGCTCACTGCCTCGTCGAACCGCTCGGCGGGCATGCGGATCTCGAGGGACGCGAACCGCTGCCGGTCCCGCCCACCAGAGAACTGCGTGTTGGCGACAAAGCCGCCTGCGCGGAGCGCCACGGCCTGGAGGTCCGCGATGGCCTTGTCCAGCGCCGCCACCTCCACCGTGGCCTGTCCGGTCCGGATGATCATCGCCCGGGAGAGGTCGAGGATGTCGCTGCGGTTGCCTGGCAGCGTGAAGCCGGCGGCGGCACCGCTCGACGTTTCGACAGGGCTGGGGGAGCCGGCGATGCTTGCCGCGGCGACGTCCGCCTCCTGCCGCAGCGCCTGGCTTGCCTTTTCCGTACTGGCAGGCCCGGCGAACGCCTGTGCGCTACCCTGCCTGTCCATCGCCTGGCAGGCCACGAGCAGCGCGCCCGTGGCCAGGATGCCGATCCTTGCACGCATGGGTTGCCCCGGTTGAGGTCGGGTGGGAGATGCGGGGCAGGGGATGGGATGCACACACGGGCGTGCGGTCGCGGGTGGCCGCGCGCCCGTGGGCTACTCGAACCGGAGGGCCTCCACGGGGTCCAGCTTCGCCGCGCGGTGGGCGGGATACAACCCGAAGAGCACGCCGGTCACGGTGGACGCCAGCAGCGCCACGACCACCGACCAGAGCGGGATGCTCGCGGGGATGGGCGAGAGGTTCCGGATGAGCAGGGCCAGCAGGGCGCCGGCGGCCATGCCGAAGATGGCACCGACCAGCGTGAGGGTGGACGCTTCCACCAGGAACTGCAGCATGATTTCCCGGCGGGTGGCGCCTAGCGCCTTGCGCACGCCGATCTCACGGGTGCGCTCGGTGACGGAGATCATCATGATCGCCACCACGCCAACACCGCCCACCATGAGGCCCACGCCCGAGAGTGCCACCATCACGGCGAAGAACCCGAAGGTCATCTGGTTGAACGTATCCAGGATGCGGTCCTGGGTGACCACCGCAAAGTTGTTCTCCTGGAGCGGCTTCAGCCCGCGCTTGGTGCGCAGGGCGCTGATCACGTCCTCCTGCGCCTCGAGGCTCGTGGCCTGCTCGGTGGGCAGCACCGAGATGTCCATCCAGCCGCGCCGGTAGTCCGCCACCTTGGTGAACGTGCTGTGCGGCATGGCAAGCCGGGCCTGGTCGCCGCCGCCAAAGAGGGAGGCCGCTTCCACGTGCACGCCGATCACCTCGAACGGCTCACCGAAGATCCGGATCCGCTTCCCGATGGGGTCGATGCCCCGGGGGAACAGCTGCTCCGCCAGCTTGTCGTTGATGACGGTCACCCGTGCCGCGGCGGCCGCCTCCGCCCCGGTGAAGCTCCGGCCCGACACGATGTTCCCGCCCGTCACGAGCACCCAGCTGGGACCGAAGCCCGCGACCTGGACGCTCTTGAGGTTCACGTCCTGGTAGCTCACGGGGCCGTCGGCGCCTTCGCTCACCGCCACGTCCTGGACGGTCGGCAGGGCACGGATCAGGGCAGCTTCCTCGAGCGTGATCCAGGGCATCCGCCGCCAGGGCGACCGCTCGTCCGACCCGTCGGAGATGTTGAGGCCACCCTGGAAGTACCGGAACACGAAGAACGTCTTCGGTCCCGCCGACTCCAGCATCGAGGTGACGCTGCGGTTGATGCCGGTGATGGCCGAGGCCATCCCGATCACCACCATGACGCCAATCGCGATGCCCAGGATGGTGAGGGCGGCGCGAACCTTGTTGCCCCGCAGGGAGTCCAGCGCGATCCCGACGCCCTCGCCCAGCCGCATGATGTTCATGCCCATCTCCTTGCGCCCCGGTTCACTCGGCCCGGAGGGCCACGATCGGGTCCAGCTTCGCGGCCCGCGCCGCAGGGTAGACGCCGGCGATCACGCCCACGGCGATGCCAATGACTGACCCCAGCACGATGGACCAGGGCGCCACGGCGGCAGGCAGCGGCGTCAGGGCCCGCACCAGGAACGCCAGGCCGATGCCCGTGCCAATGCCGAGCAGTGCACCCAGGAACGAGATCGTGGCCGACTCGACCACGAACTGCGCCAGGATGTCGCGCCGGCGGGCGCCCAGCGCCTTCCGGATGCCGATCTCGCGGGTGCGCTCGGTGACAGCCATCAGCATGATGTTCATGATCACGATGCCGCCCACGATCAGGGAAATCGACACGAGCAGGGGCAGCGCCGTGATCAGGATCCTCGAGATCTTGTTCCACCCCTCGAGGGCGCCCTCGGCGGTCTGCAGGTAGAAGTTGTCGGGCTGGGACGGCTTGAGCTGGCGCCGCGCCCGCATGATCCCCTCGACCTCACCCATGGCGGCCACCATTGCCGTCGGGCCATCGGCCTGGATGATCAGGTGGTCCAGCACGTTGATGGGACAGATCAGCCGCCGCGCCGGGGCAGTGAAGGGCATCACCACGAACTTGTCGAGGGAGAGGCCGAAGAGCGTTCCCTGCCGTGCCACGACGCCGACCACCCGGTAGGGCAGCCCGCCGATCGTGAGGTGCCGGCCGACCGGGTCCACGCCCTCGAAGAGCTTCTCCGCAATCTCGCTCCCGATCACCACCACGGTGCTTCCCATCTGGAGCTCCTGCTCCGTGAAGGGGCGGCCGGCGGTGAACTCGTAGTTCTTGATGCGGAAGTATGACGGCTCCACGCCCTCGAGGCTGATCTGCCGGGCCTGCTTGCCGTTGTAGGAGACGGTGGCCTGGTCGGAGCAGTAGTTCGAGTACACCACCGGGGTCGTCACCCTCGCCTTGACGAAGGCCGCATCGTCGTAGCGGATGCGCGGGCGCCGTGACCACTCACGCCACTGGTCGTCCGTGACGTTGTCGCTGGTGAAGTTGGGGCGCTGCCGGAGCTGGAAGGTGTTGAGCCCGATCAGCGAGTTGGCGAACCGCTCCTCCATGTACTTGTTCATGCCCGTGATGATGGACACCACGGCAATCAGGAACGTCACCCCGATCAGGACGCCGATCAGGGAGAAGAAGCTCTTGAGCTTCTGGGCCCGGATCGTCTGCAGGGCCATCCGGGCGGCCTCGAACCACTGCATCAGGCCGCCACGCCCGCCTGGATGCGGTCGGATTCCACCCGGCCATCCCGCAGGACCACCACCCGCTCGGCGTGCGCGGCGATGTCGGGTTCGTGCGTCACCATGATCACGGTCTGGCCCTGGCGATGGAGCTCACCAAACACCGCCATGATCTCCTCGCTTGTCGTGCTGTCGAGGTTCCCGGTGGGCTCGTCCGCCAGGAGGATGGACGGGTCGTTCACCAGCGCCCGGGCGATTGCCACGCGTTGCCGCTGCCCGCCCGACAGTTCGTTGGGCCGGTGGTCCATGCGGTTGCCCAGCCCCACCCGCTGCAGGGCCGTTTCGGCGCGCCGACGGCGCTCGCGGGCCGAGGTGCCGGCATACACCAGCGGCAGCTCCACGTTGTGCAGGGCCGTGGCGCGTGGCAGCAGGTTGAAGGTCTGGAAGACGAAGCCGATCTCCTTGTTCCGCACCTGGGCCAGCTGGTCGTCGCTCAGCCGGGAGGTCTCCTGCCCGTTGAGCCAGTACTCGCCGCTCGTGGGGGTGTCCAGGCAGCCCAGCATGTTCATCATCGTGGACTTGCCCGAGCCTGACGGCCCCATGATGGCGACGTACTCGTTGCGCTGGATGTCCAGCGACACGCCCCGCAGCGCCTGGACGGTCTCGGTGCCCATGGCGTAGTGGCGTACCAGGTCGCGAATGCGAATCACCTCGCCGTTCATGAGCGCTTCCCTTCCTTCTTCTCCTCGGTGGGCTTGGCCTGCTTCACCCGCGCGCCATCCTTCAGGTCACGGATTGCCTGGTAGGTGCCGGCCACGATGGTCTCGCCCTCCCGCACGCCGTCGAGGACCTCGAAGTACTCGTCGCCGGCAATCCCCACCTTCACCGGACGGAACGTTGCCACGCCATCGACCACGACGAACACGCCCTCCCGCTCCTTGCCCTTGGCGCCCGCGCCGGAGTCGGTGGGTGCCGGCGGGTTGGTGGAGACGGGGCGGGCCGCCACGCCGGTGTCCTCGTTCGGGACGACCTCGTGCTGGCGCACCGTCAGTGCGATGATCGGCACGCTGAGCGCCTTCACCCGCGTGTCGGTGACAATGCGCGCCGTCGAGCTCAGGTCGGGGCGGATCTGCGCCGGCGGGCTGGCCAGGGTGATCTCGACATCGAAGTCCACCGCCCGGTCGGCATTCCCACCCTGGGAGCTGGTCATGCCGGCCACCAGCTGGGCGCTGTTGCTGATCTTCGTCACCCGGCCCACGAAGGTCGTGTCGGGGAAGGCGTCGATCGTCACGTCCACCGAGTCGCCCAGCGTCACCCGCACGACGTCGGTCTCGTCCACCTGGACCCGGGAGATGATCGTCCCCATGTCCGCGATGGTCATGAGGAGGCCCGTCTCCTTCGAGAAGGTGCCCGGCACCGCCACCTCGCCCTCCTCCACCGCCAGCCGGGTCACCTGGCCCGTGATCGGTGCAAAGAGCCGGGTGCGTGCGAGGTTGTCCTGCGCCTCCTTGAGGCCGGCGCGCGCCTGCGCCACCTGCGCCTGGTTGGTCTGGTAGATGGCCACCGCGACGTCGTACGCCTGGCGGGCCTGCTCCACCGCCTCGGCGGCAATGAGGTCAGGGTTGGTGCCCTTCAGCTCCTTCGCGCGATCGAACTGGCGCTTGGCCTGGTCGCGGTTGGCCTGGGCCTGCAGCAGCGAGGCCTGGCTCGACGCCAGGAGGGCCTCGCCCCGCTTGACCGACCCCTCGAACTGCGCCGGGTCGATCTGGAGCAGGAACTGGCCCTTCTTCACCATGTCCCCTTCCTTCACCGCAATCTGGAGGATGCGGCCGGTGATGTCGGCGCTGATGTCCACCTTGGTTTGCGCCTCGATGCGACCGCTGGCCGTCACGGCGCTCACCAGGTCACGACGCCCCACCTGCTCCAGCTTCACCTCGACGGCGGCGTTCTTCTTCTGCTGGTTCGCGGCATAGGAGCCGCCGCCCGCCAGGGCCACCAGCACACCGAGCGCGATTCCCCACTTCATCCTGCGTGACATGCGTCAGTTCCCCGGGTTGTTGACGTAGTCGCGGCCCACCGTGGCCATGAGGGCCACCACCGCACGGTGATAATCGTAGATCGCGTTCACGTAGGCGGCATCTGCCGCCGTGACCGCGTTCAGCGCATCCGACACCTCCAGCGCCGTCCCATTGCCCAGCCGGTAGCGTTCCTCCGCCAGCTTGTGCTGGTCCCGCGCCGCCACCCGGCTCCGGTCCTGCACGGCGATAGCCTGCCACGACGTCTCCACGGCGATCGTCCGGCTCTGCACCTGCGCGCCGATGTTCAGTTCCTGCTGCCGGAGCTGCTCGCGCAGGTCCCGCTGGGTCGCGTTGGCCTGCGACACCTGCAGGTCACGCTGGAACCCGGTGAAGATCGGGAGGCTGATGCCCACGCCCGCAATCACCGGCTGCCCCTCGAACCCGAACGGGAAGTTCCCGGTGGGCACTGCACCGGGCCCGGCGTCGTCCGGAAAGTCGATCGTGAGGCCGGCCTTCTGGGCGAAGAAGTTGAGCGAGGGGAAGAACTGCGACTTGGCCGACTTCACCGACGCACCCGCCGCGTGCTCCCGGGCCCGCAATGCCACCAGCTGCGGGTTCGCCTGCTCCGCCTCGCGGATCAGCGCCGGCACGTCATAGGACGGCTCGCGGGTCGGGAAGGTGTCGGTGAGCGCGATCGCCTTCACGTCCGTCGGCGGCGTCATGCCGATCCGGCGGTACAGCTCCAGCTTGGCCTCCTGCTCCTGCTGCAGCGTCCGTAGCAGGTCCACTTCCGAGTTGTTGTAGGTCACTTCGGCCTGGCGCACGTCGAACAGGGACGCCTGGCCCACCCGGTTGCGGGCCTGGCTCAGCGTCAGGAAGTCGTAGTTGCGCTGGAGCTGCTGCCGGGCCACTTCCACGTTGGCCGCGGCCTGCAACCCATTGAGGTACTGGGTCGCCACGTCCGCCAGCATGGTGATCCGCGCGGCTTCGATGTCGGCGTCCGCCGCCTCCCGGCTGGCCGTGGCCTGGCCCGGGTTGAAGAGCGTGGCGCCACTGATGGTCAGGTTGAGGTCCAGGCTGTAGTTCGACGACCAGTTCGCCGGGTTCCCGACCGGCCGGCCGGCGACGATCGTCCGCCCGTCCCCGGAGTACGCCGCCGACCCCCGCGCGGTGAACTGGGGGATGAAGTCACCGTAGGCGTTCCGCACCGCCACGCCCGCCGGAGCCCGCTGGATCTGCGCCTGCCGGTAGGCCACGTTGTTCTGCCGGGCCAGGTCGAGCGCCTCAGCCACCGTCAGGTTCCTGGTGTACTCCGGTTTCGCGAGCAGGGTCGTGTCCTGCGCCGCAAGCGGTGTGGCGATCAGCGGCAACACGAACATGCGCCACGAAGCCATGGGCGATCCCCCCTGAGATGTATTTGAAATGACCCGAACGGCCTCACTTACGAGCCGCGGTACGCTCAGGTTTCAGGATGTTACGCCACGGCCTGGCGCAGCACTTCAATTGCTAGCGGAAGTACGGACAACAACTTAGGGAGTTTCGCGAGGTGGGGTACCAGAAGGAACTGCGAACAGCGCTCGGTTGGGGTACCGGGAGGTTGAGGCTCGGCTCACCCCCCGAGTCGTGCCAGGACGGTGCCGTCGCCCAGCGTGACCCCTTCCACCTTGCCATCGGCATCGAGGGTAACCTGACCGGTGATCCCCCCGCTGAGCTTCACGCCACCCCCGGTGCGGGTGGCCGTGAAGGGGGTACGCTGGCCAGTTCGGGGAGAAACGGCGATGAGCCGCGCCTCCGGGCCGGTGACCATGTCGGGGATGGTCACGAGCAGGCCTGGCATCCGGTCGTCCAGCATGATCACCCCGGGGCCACCGGGGAGTTCCCGCCCGCCCCGCGCGCCACCTGCTGTGGTCGTGATGAAGAGGCGGGAGCCCTGGTTGGATACCCGGATCGTCTCAGTCGACTGGCCGTTGCGCAACTCCAGGTGCAGCGCCTCGAACACGCCGCCCTGCATCCGGGAGAGCACGGCCCGTGCGGATTCGGAAGAACCTGAGCGTCGGCTCTCGAGTTCGAGGCGTGACTTGTCCCCGTCCTGTCCCGCGCGGAGGACGACCCGCTCCCGTCCCACTTCGCGGCCGCCCTGGTGAACGGTGTACGTCGCTTCCCAGGCGTCCTGCGCGGCGCCGGGGCGGGGGAGCAGTGCAGCGAGCAGCAGCATCGCGGTACGCATCATGTCACCTCCATCGGACCGGCGTCGATGAGGAGCAGGATCCGTTCCAGTATGAAGTTGTACAGGTCACGTCCCCGGTCTGGTGCGTTGCCGTCCCGTCGAGGTGCCATGGTGCTGTCGAGTTGTTCCGGGGCAAGGTACGCCACCAGCAGCATCGCCAGTTCCTTCCCTCGCTCTGCGGCCTCGGGGGAGGCGAGGAGTTCGCCAAACTCGAACCCGAGCACATCGACGGCGAGCACGGCAGCGTGCTCCGTGCGAACCGTGGTCAGCGCCTCCAGGTGGGCGTCGCTGGCCAGGGCGGTGAGGAGGACAAAGCGGCGGATCCCTGCACCATCCTCCCAGCAGTCGATAAGTTCGTTGATCGTGCGGTGCAGGGTCTTGCGGCGGAGGGCGGCGCCGCCGTCCCGCGCCGTCCTGTCCGGATGGACCCCGTAGTTGAGCACCGGCGCGCGGACGATGCCGCGGCGCGCTGAAATGTCGTCCGCGAGGCGGCCCACGATGAGGGAATCCACGCCCAGCGGCAGGTGCGCTTCCTGCGCCGCAATGCCGCCAATCGGGACCAGGAGCACCGGCTGCAGCGCGAGTTGGTTGCGTGCAGCGGCCGGCGTCAGCTCCTCCAACCGCCAGGACTTCTCGTGAAGGGTCATCCGGCTCGCTGGTGGGTGGTTGGGCTCGCGTGCGTCCTGCTCGCTGGCACGGAGTGGTTGCGGACGTTCTCCCGTCCGTGGGATCTCGTGCTGGCCGCTTCGGCACTGCTGGCGATCGTGCTCCTGCGACCGCTGCACGGGTGGCGGCGCCAGGTGCTCGCCGCCTTGCTGGTCCTGCTCGCTGGCGTCGTCCTCTTCACCCAGCAGCGCCTCGAGCGCGTGGAGCGACACTGGGACCTGGAGCGCGAGGCCCGGGTGGCTGCTGCCGGCGACCGCCTGGCCGGTGACCTTCACACCGCGTACCAGCGGAGCCTCGACCTTGCCGCCGCCGGCATTGCGGCCGCCGCGCTCGAACGGGAGGCCGCCTTCCGGGTGCTCGCCCAGAACATCCCCGGCCGGGGGCCCGAGACCGGCATCGCGATCCTCGATGCTGATGGCACGCCCTGGGCCTGGGCCGGCAACCACCGGGTGCCGCCCCGCGTGGCAGGGGACAGCATCGCGGCGGCCAGCAGCCAATACTACGTGGCGCTGGAGAGTCGCCGCCACCTGCCCGACGGCAGGGTGGTGGTTGGCACGGTGCTGGTCTGGGCCCACCCCGCAGTCCCGGAGCGCGGCCGCAGCATCGCCGAGCTGTTCCGCGAGCGCACCTCGGTGGAGCTGGCCGTCTACGCGGCGGGCACCGCCCCCGATAACCCTGATGTCTTCGACTACTGCGAGCCTGCCCCGGAGGGCGAGCGCTGCCTCTTCAGCGCCCAGCCGCTCCCGCCGCTCCAGGCAGACGCCCGTGCCCTCGAGATTGGCCGCAACGGGCGGGCGGCGGCACTCCTCCTGGTCATGGTGGCGCTGGGCGCGCTGCTCGTCGCCCCCGCGGTGACATCGCGCGTCACCCTTCTCTTCCTCACCCTGTGGCTCCCCTTCCGGGCCCCCGTTGCCTCTCTCTGGGGTGGTGGCATGCTGTTCTCCCCCGAGGCCTACTATTTCGGCAACCTGGGCGTGCTTACCCGGTCTGCCGGCGCCCTCGTGCTCGTCGGAGCGGCGCTCATGCTCGCGGCGGCATGGCTGTGGCGCCGCCGCCTGGAGCGCCGCTGGATCACGGCCGCCCCGGCACTCCTGCTCCTGGCGCTCATTCCCTATACCACCAGCGACCTGAGCCGCGGCATCACGCCGCCAGCAGGCGGCACCTCACTCGGCCTCTGGCTGGCCTGGTACGTTGGCCTCTTCCTGGCAGCCGCTGCTCCCCTTGTGCTCGTGGCGGCACTGCTGCGTGGCACCGGTGCGCCAGGCCGGACGGCCAACGCGTGGGCCCTGGCTGGCGCCGTCAGCATTGCCGCAACGGCGGTGGTCGGGCTGGTCGTCTGGAACCCGGCACATGACTGGCCCGGTTGGTTCCGCTGGCTCTGGGCGGGGACGCTGCTCATCGTGCTGCGTCCGCTCACGGCCCAACGCACCATCTTCGCGGTGTGCGTGGCCGCCGGGAGCCTGGCTGGGCTCCTCGTGTGGCAGGCGGAGCAACGCGGCAGCATGGCCCAGGCTCGCCGGGAGATGGAGCGCCTGGGTGCGTCGGTGGATCCCCTCTCGGCGCCGCTCCTCGACCAACTGGCGGTGCGTGCACGCGAGGTGGGGTCCCTGCCGACGCCTGCCAGCCTCTACGGGCTGTGGCAATCCTCCCTGCTCTCGAAGCAGGGCTACCCTGCGGAGCTTGGCACCTGGAACCCCACCGAGGGTTGGACCGCCCTGCTGCGCCTCGATTCCCTTGCGGTGCCGGCGGACGCGATCACCGCGCTCCTCGTGCCCGGTCCGCCGCCCGACACGGTTGTGGCGATCGACGGGTTTCCCGGCGTGCACCAGGTGCGCATCGTCCCGCTGGGGAGCGGTGACCTGCTCGTTGTGGTGGTTGGCCCCAGGTCTTCCCTGGTGGCACCCGCCAGCCTGGGCCGCTTGCTCGGGCCCCGCGAGCCGGCGCCGAAGCCCTACTTGCTGGCGATCTCACCACCCGTCTCGGGACGCGCACCCGTGGCGGCGGGATGGCGGCGCGAGGGATGGGTTGTCCGGAGCCAGCAGGCGCTGACCCTCGACGGCACGACCCGAAGGTTGCTGGCACAAGTGGCGCTGCAGGAGCCGGCTGGCCTCCTCGTGCGTGGCACGCTCCTGCTCGTCCTGGCCCTCGGTGTCCTGACATTGCTCTGGATGGTCGCCGACTACGGCGCTGGCCACCGGGCCTCCTGGGTCTCCGTGCGAGTCGACCGGTCGTTTCGCACCCGCCTGGCGCTCACCCTGGCGTTCGCCTTCGCCGTGCCCGCCACCGGCTTTGCCCTGTGGGGGATCATACGGATCAGTCGCGAGCCGGTCCGCGTGAGCGACGCGCTCGTCGCCAGCACCCTGCGGCAGGCCTTGCAGTCGGTGGGCGACCTCGCCGATGACCCCCCGATGGCGGCCTCGGCGGAGCTGCGCACGCTGTCCGACGGGATGGCCGCCGAGTTCGCCTTCTACCGGGGTGGCGCCCTCACGGCAACCAGCTCGGACCTGCTCGGTGACCTCGGCTTCGTCGGGTACCTCATGGACGCCACGGCCTTTCGGCAACTGGGCCTGGGCGGACAGGTGCAGGTGACCCGGGACGGCCCGGTGCCCGCGCTCGCGGAACGCGTGGGCTACCGGTTGGTCCGGCCTGGTCCCCCCAGGGAGCTTGGCGTGATCGCCACGCCGCTCACGTTGCGCGAAGGGGGGTCGGCATCGCGTGACGACCTGCTCATGACGACAGTCCTCGCGTTGCTCGTGGGCCTGGTGGCGGCATGGGCCAGCGCTCGCCGGGCGGCGGCAACGCTGACCCGGCCGATGGCCGACCTGCGCGCCGCCGCGCTCGACATCGGCCGTGGCCGACGTGTGCAGCTCGCGCCGGACCGTGCCCCCGTCGAGTTCGCCCCGGTGTTCGCGGCGTTCCAGCGGATGGAGGCAGACATCGACGCCAGCCGGCGGGCGCTGGAGGAGGCACGGCGCCGCACGGAGCGCGTGCTGGCCACCGTCGCCACGGGTGTGGTGGCCCTCGACACCGCAGGGCGGGTGGTGATCGCCAACGCCCGGGCAGCCTCGCTGCTGGGTGGCGCCCTGCTGGAGGGGCAGGACCTTGCCACGATGCTGGGCCCCGGATGGGAAGCCCTGGGTCGTGAGCTCACGCGCGCGCTCGCGGGCGAGTTGCCCGAGCCCGTCGAGTTCTCGGCCAACGACCGCCGTGTCACGGCCGAGCTCACCGGCCTTCCAGGGGCTGGCGGGATCGTGGTGGCGCTCACTGATGTGACGGAGCTCTCCCGCGCCGAGCGGATCCTGGCATGGGGAGAAATGGCACGGCAGGTGGCGCACGAGATCAAGAACCCGCTCACACCCATGCGGCTCGGCATGCAGCACCTGCGCCGTGCCTGGCAGGACCAGCGGGGCGACTATGGCGCGGTGCTGAGTGACACTTCCGAGCGGATCCTGGCCGAGATCCAGCGGCTCGACACCGTCGCACGGGCGTTCAGTCGTTTCGGGATGCCGGGTGCAAGCGAGCAGCCGGTGGACGTGGTCGACCTCACCCAGGCAGCGCGCGAGGTCGTCCAGCTCTATGCGCTGGCGGACGAGGGCGCGCGGGTCGTGCTGGTGGATGGGCAGGTCGTGCGGGGACGTGCCCGCGTCGACGAGTTCAAGGAGGTCCTGGTGAACCTGCTCGAGAACGCACGCGCGGCAGGTGCCGCGCACATCAGCGTGTCGGTGGAGCCTGGCCGTGTGGTGGTGACAGACGATGGCCGGGGCATCCCGGCCGATGCGCTTCCCAGGGTGTTCGATCCGCACTTCTCCACCACCACGAGCGGATCGGGGCTCGGGCTCTCGATTGTCCGGCGGCTGGTGGAGGGCTGGGGCGGGGTGGTCACGCTGGCGAGCACCGAGGGGAAGGGGACGACCGCCACCATTCGCCTGGCGCCGTAGCCGCTACTCGTCCCGGGTGATGCGCACGAGCTTGGTGCGCGCGGTGGCGCCACGCACGATCTCCACCGCCGCCTTGCGGCAGCCCAGGTGCTGCGCCACCAGGGCGATGAGTTCCTCGTTCGCCTTGCCGTCCACCGGCGGGGCCTTGAGCAGTGCGACCCACGCGCCATCGGCCTGCTGCTCCAGCGACGACGCCCGCGCCCGTGGCTTGACCCGCACCAGGAGGGTCTCGACGCGCATGGTGCCCGGGCTACTCGGGTTCGGTGCCGGCCTGCATCCGGCGGATGAGGTCGGGGAAGTCCTGGATGACGATGATGCGGGCCGAGGGGCTCCGCCGCACCACGACGAAGTACTTTCCGTCCGGCGACACGTCATAGTTGGCGTGCGGGTTGGTGGAGACGATGCCTTCCAGGGGGAACAGGCGGGTGCGATCAGTCACCTTGAACAAAGGCGCTGTGGTGACCCTCGCGGCGACCAGGCGTGCATCATCGGTGCCCGTTTCCCGGTAGAAGAGTTCACGGCCATCGCGGCTCCACACCGGCTCCGATCCCCCGCTGGTCGAGACCAGGACCTGGTCGGTCGTACCTGCCAGGTCCCGCACGTACACCTCATTCCTGCCTGACTGGTCCGACACGAAGGCGAGCCAGTGATCGTCGGGCGAGACGGTGGCATACTGCTCCCCGAATGCGCTTGCGACCAGCGGCTCCAGCGGGCCCCGGCCTCCGTTCCGGTTGATGGCGGCGTCTGCCCGGGTGTCGGGTTGGCCGGCCGGCAGTGGGCTGGTCGGATCATGGCGCACGTTGAGCGCTGTCGTGACCAGCGCTGACCCGTCGTGCAACCACGTCCCGGTGTAGGCAAGGGACGGCGTCGCCAGGAGGGTCTCCGCCGGTTCGGCGCTTCCCGGAAGCTTCCTGAGCAACGCCAGCCACAACTGGCCATCCCGGAACTGCGGTGCCGAGAAGGTGATGTGGCGGCCGTCGGGAGACCAGGTGGCGTCGTGCCCGTCCACCTCGAAGCTGGCGCGGTTCAGCGTGCCGGCCTCGAGGTCCATGATCCAGACGTTGCGGCCTGCATCGGTGTTGAAGTCCATGGACAGCCGCTTCCCGTCGGGTGAGAAGAGCGGGGCGTGGAAGTTCCGCCGCTCTGCCAGCACCGGCCGGGCGCTGCCGTCGCGCGCCACGAACTCCAGCGCGAATGGCTCCTCGGGGATGTACGCGAGCGTTCCGTTGCTGCCCAGGGCAAACTGGGCCACCCCCTCGCCCGTAACGGCCACATTCGTGGCGAGCGTGACGGCGGGGCCCGCGACCGTGCGGGCCCTGCTGCTGTACGGCACCGCCTGCAGCGTGCCATTCGCCGTGACGTAGAGCAGGTAGCCCGAGCTGATCATGCCCGCGATGACGTTGGTATTGAGGAGCGTCGTCTCCCGGCCTGTGCCGACGTCGACGAGGGTCAGCGGGCCGGTGGCATTGCCGAGCCGGTTCTGTACCAGGAGGGCGGTCTCGTCATCGAGCATCTGCTGCAGTTTCCCGGAATTGACGCCCCTGACGGTGACTACGAAGCTGTCGCCCTCCACCCTTCCCACCTGCGGGAGCACGGCCTCGCCGGCGCTGAACCAGAGTGAGCCCGATGGCGAGTAGGCGGCATCTGCGGTGTGGAGGACCACATTGGGCGCGATGGGCCGAGCCTTCCCTCCGTCGAGGGGCAGCTGGAGTACCTGGCCCGTCGCGCTGGTGCCGACGAGCGTGCTGCCATCGGGCGAAATGACGGGAGTCCCCATCCGCTCGGTGCCCGTGATCGGCGTCGCCACTTCGGCCCAGAGCGGTTGGCGGACGAGCCGCGCGCTCCCTTCGGGTCCGACGACCAGGTAGACGAGCTCATTGGTGCCCGGCACGAATGCCACCTGCCGGTTGGCCGACGACGAGCCGCTTCCGCCGAGCTCCGGGTTCAGGACAGCGAGCCGGGAAGCATGGGCGACGGTGCCGGGCGGGCGGCGCACCTGGCCAGCGACAGCGCCCAGCCCGGCGGCCACCGCGAGCCCGAATGCCACGAGCAGGCGCGATCGCACCCGCGTGCTGGCCGGGATGGCGGGGATCGCGAGGGTGGCCTGCGAGGCCTCCGTTCCGCCGGCGGTGAGCGCGTCCGCGAAGACCTTCGCACTGCCGAAGCGGTCGGCGGGAAGTTTCTGCAGCGCCTTGAGGATGGCGTGCTCGGCGGCCGGTGGAATGGTGGGCCGCTGTGCGCGCAGCGGAGGCGCGCCCTCGGTCAGGACCTTCGCCACGATCGCCCGGGAGTTTGGCCCGGTGAATGGCGGCTGTCCGGACAGCATCTCGTACGTCATGGCACCAAGCGAGTAGACATCCGACCGTGGGCCGATGTCGCGATCGCCGGTGGCCTGCTCGGGGCTCATGTAGGCGGGCGTGCCCAGGGACATCCCCGTCTGGGTCATCCGGGTGCCGCCTGCCTGCTCCAGCGCCAGGGCAATCCCGAAATCAGCCACCAGGGCCTGACCATCCTGCAACAGGATGTTCTCCGGCTTGATGTCGCGGTGCACCACGCCGCGCCGGTGCGCGAACTCGAGGGCGCTCGCCACCTCCCGGGCCAGCCGGAGCGCATCCTCCACCGGGAGTTGCTTCTCACGATCGAGCCGTCCCCGCAGGGCCTCGCCTTCCACGTACGGCATGACGTAGTACACCAGCCCATCGGCGGTGCCGGAGTCAATCAGGCCGAGGATGTGCGGGTGCTGCAAGCTGGCCGTGGTGCGGATCTCGGCCAGGAAGCGCTCCGCGCCGACAATGGCACTCAACTCGGGCTGCAGCACCTTGATGGCCACCTGGCGCGCGTGCTTGAGGTCGGTGGCAAGGTAGACCGTGGCCATCCCGCCCTGTCCCAGTTCCCGCTCGATGCGATAGCGGTCGGCGAGGGCTGCGGTGAGTCGGGGTGCCGTCATGACGGAAAGGTACATCGCGGCGGGCGGGCGGCGGGCACATGGCGGCGACCGCCCCAACAGGAAAGCGGCAGGGGGGTGCGCCCCCCTGCCGCCGCCCGCCGGTCCGCCGTGGCGTCGACTACCGCACGGGCCGAATCGGGTTCAGCGTCCTTGCCCGGAGGGCAGCAGGAACGCGGCCCTCGAGGAGGTTCATCGCACGTCCCCCGCGCCGGAGCGTCAGGGGTGACGTGCTGGACCGGCTGGCGCTCTGGGTGGTGCTGCCCTCCGTGATGGTGGCGTCGAAATAGGCGACCGTGCCGCCCTGCGCAGTCACCATCCAGTCGATGGGCGCGCCGTCCTGCAGCCCCCAGGTGTCCTGCCACCCGCTTGCCCCGGAAAGGTCGGGCATGGAGACATCCCACGTAGCGGGAAGGCTCCCGAAGTACGCAGCCGTCGCGATGACCGTGGCGTAGCGGTCAGCTCCCTGCTCGTATTCGGTGAAGAGCATGCGGTTGTACTGGGCCTGCGACGCAAGCTGGGTCCGGGGCCTGGCCACGACTCCCGTGACCGACTTGGTGACCGCCGGTGTCGGCAGCGCCGGTCCCATCACGAGCGTCTGTGCCGAGGGTGTGCGAAGGAACGTGCCCGCCGTCCGGTCGCCGTTGTCCATTCCGGCCGCCCCGGCATAGGCCTGGAGCAACTGGAACTCGTTGGCCTGGAGCTGTGCCAGCGGGATGGCGTCGTACGGTAGCGGGCCTGATGCATCGACATACTCTGAGATGAAGCTCAGGGCGCCAAACGCGGAGCCCCGGACACCGTTGAAGTTCGCCGACACCGCGGCGGTGTCGTTCCCGAGGCCCGAGACGGTCACGTTGGCGCTGGACGGGGCAAATGCCTCGGACGCATTGAAGTCGAGCGCGGGGCTGATCGTCCCGTTGTCGGCGATGTTGAGTCCCCGCCGCAGGATGATCCTGTTGGTGCGCAGCGAGTTGATGTCGCGCCGGACTGCCACCAGGTCCTGTGGCCCGTTGGCCACGTCGGTCAGCTGGAAGGTGGTGGTCATGAACACGAACGCGGAGCTGTACCCCAGGGACACCGAGGCCGCCTCGGTGGCCCCGACGTTGGCGACGCTGCCATTGACGGTCTTGTCGCCGCAACCGTCATTGTTCACCGTGCCCGCGAAGCTGGTGAGCTCCGTCAGGGTGGCGTAGAGCACCGTGAGGTCCGTCTCGCTGCCGTCTACGGTGACCGTTGCAACCCCGCCGCGCCCCGACGGGAAGTTGAACGTGTAGGTCGTGCCGGCGGTCGGGTTCACCCGGGTCCAGGCGCCGCTCCCATCCTGGATCGCGACCCAGGTCGGGGCGTCCTCGGTGCAGAACGTGTAGGTGACGCTCCCGCCGCCGCCCCCGCCGGTCACGGTGACCGGGAGTGGTGCCGTGGAGTTCGCGATCCCGGTGCCGGAGGCCGTGACCGTCAGGTCGTAGTTCCCGGTGGCAACACCGGCCCCCGCCTGAACCGTGATGGTTGACGTCGCGCCCGAGATGCCGGTGGCGGGATTGGGCGTGGCGGTCATGCCGGAGGGCATGCCGGTCACTGCGAGGTTCACGTTGCCGGTGAAGCCGCCCGTGCGCGTGATCGTTGCCGTCGTGGCTGCACTGGCGCCTGCGGCGACCACGCTGAGCGACGTCGGGTTCAGGGCGAGCGTGACGCCGGGCGCAGTGCCGCCGGTGACCGTCACCGCCACGTTCGTGGTGGCGTCGGCCACCCCGGTACCCGTGCCGCGAACGACGATCGGATAGGTCCCGTTGGCCACCGACGCACCAGCCGTGACACTGAGTTGCGTCGAGGCGCCGGTGGCGCTCGCCGGGTTGAAGCTGGTCGTCATGCCTGCGGGGGCGCCGGACGCACTGAAGGCCACGGCCCCGGCAAAGGGGGCACTCCGGGTAATGGTGATGGTCGAGGTCTGCGCAGCGCCGCCTGCCGGTGCCGTCAGCGAGGCCGGGGCAGCGGCGAGGCTGAAGCTGCCGGCGCCCGGTGCCACGACCACCACGCTGAGCGTCGTCGTGGCATCGCTGACGCCGTCACTGGACGCGGTGATGGTGACAGCATGGGTTCCTGCGGTCACGGTGCCGCCCACGGAGACGCTGACGTCACTCGTGGTAGAGCCGATGGGAATCGTTGCCGGGGTGAAGGCCACAGTGATACCGGCCGGCGCGCTGGCCGTGAGGTCAGCGGCGCCGGCGAAGCCACCGCCCCGCGTGATGGTGGCGGTGGATGTCCCGCTGCCGCCCGATGCGACATTGATCGAGGCCGGGGAGACGGCCACCTCCAGGGTCGGTGTGTCCGAGGGAGCGTCATCGCTGCAGGCGATGACCAACACGGCTGGAACCAGCAACCACGGGAACCTGCTGCCGGTACTCCGCGACCCGACCATCATGTGCCACCTCCCGACCGCTACGGACCGGGCTCCGTTCGTCGCGGAACCCGTTGGGGGCCCCGATGCCTCCGGTTGTTGGGGAAACGCGCACTGCGCCCGCACCATTCATATGCGCGCACCTGGGGAGGTTGTCAAATACAGGGAATCCTGACGAAGGGTGTCGGGAATGCTCCCCCTGTGCGCCCTACCTGCTGCGCGTCGTGAGGTACCTCTCGGGGATGGGGTTCGACGGCCGCTCGCCTTCCCACAGGATGTTCACGATCCACCAGCGCTTGCCATCGTTGAAGAGCTGGATGCTGTTGATGCCGCGCTGGAAGGGCTTGGCATCGTCTGGCGTGAAGCGGCTCTCATAGGTGCTGAACGCGTGGACCACGCCACCATACTGATCGACCTGGCGTGCCACCTCGCGTTCGAAGAAGCCGTCCTTCTCGAGCCCGGGCCCGGCCAGCTGGATGTACTCGTCGAGGCTGAGTTCGCGCAGCGCGCGACTTCCATCCTGCCGGTGCAGCGCCGGGATCAGTCGTGCGCCCGGTACGAACAGGGGGCGGAGCCGTTCCCAGTCGCGTGCCTCACCCTTCGGGCCGGAGATGGAGCCGTAGAGGGCACCGAGGATCCCGTCGAGTGAGGCGGTGTCGCCCGCCTGTGGCCCGCGCGACTGGGCCTGGAGCGGCGAAGCGAGGAGGAGCGCGAGCAGGAAGGTTCGCATGGCTGGGCTGCCTGGTTGGAGTGAGGGGTTCACTCCCGTACGGGCGCCGGCCGGCCGTGTTTCGCCGGCGCGATCAGCGGCTCGCCTGGGCTCCCCCTGTGCGCAGCACGCCGGTCCGGGCCTGCGCCACAAACGGCTGGAGGGCCGGGTCCGCGCTGCGCCAGGCTTCGAGCACATACTGGTAGCTGTTGCTGGCCCCTGCCGTGTCGCCCAGCTGCTCCAGTGCCCGTGCTTCGTCAAGGCGCCCAAGGACGGCGGAGGGAACTGGGTCCGCAAACTCCGAGGCGAACGCGAAGTAGCTCGCTTCGGCGCCCGCGTCACCCTGCCGCGAGGGTCAGGCGCGCCGAGGCGAGCTTCTCGTCAGCCCATCCTGGCGCTGGCCCCCATCACGCTCGGCTTTCGTGCACGACAGTCTGACCGATGGGCGCGCGTTCCGCGTGCTCACGGTGGTCGATCAGTGGAGTCGCCAGAGTCCGGTGCTGGAGGTGGGGTGGAGCATGTCGGGCGCGGGGGTCGCTGCCGCCCTGGATCGGGCCATCGGCGCGGGCCGCGCCCCCCGCTCGATCACCGTGGATCATGGGACGGAGTTCATGAGCCGAGCCCTCGAGGACTGGGCGTGGCGGCGGGGCGTGCAGCTCGACTTCACCCGACCGGGCAAGCCCACGGACAACAGCTACATCGAATCGTTCAACGGCAAGCTGCGCGATGAATGCCTGAACACCACCCAGTTCCCCGATCTCGCCCACGCCCAGCAGCTCATCGAGGCCTGGCGGATCGACTACAATGAGACACGACCGCACGGCTCCCTCGGGCAGCTGACCCCCCGGGAATACGCCGACCAACGTCAGCCACCAAGGACCGCCGACGCCGCCTGACTCTACCTAAGCGCCGTCTACTTTCGGGACCAAGGTCACTGGGCGTTGGGCTAACGCTTCCGGTGGCCTCGAAACGGGGTCACCCGCCCCCAGTGAGGACGCTCCGATCGCAACCGGGCCCACGTCGGGGGGAAGTCAACGACCTTTGACTCCCAACACGCTATCGCCAACTACGAGTCGATCGCGCTGACCCCGAGGCCGATAAGGCCTCCCGCGGCGGCCCCAAGCGCCACGCTCCCGAGGGCGACGCCAATCTTGGTTCCGGTGTCCTCATCGTTGATCAGTATGAACAGGGCGCCGAAGATGGCGCCGCCGATCGCACCAGCGATGGCGCCACCCTTGATCGGCTTGCCTGAAACGGGTGCTCCGGTTCATGGCCGTCGGTGTCGTCACTAGCGCCAACAGGGATGGCTTCAGTGGGTATTCTGGCACAGGAGACCGTCCATCCGCCGGGGGGGAGTACTGTGCGAAGCCCGGGACCGTGATGCATCCCAAGCACTGTACCAGCACCACGATCGTGCATGCCCTGGCGCGTCTCCTGCGCCTGTGTTGTGGCGTCATTCGCGGCTCCGCGAGTGATTAGTAGCGCGCACCATACGGACCCCAATAGCACCAAGATGGGTCGAAGTTACCACTCCAAGACCAGCACTCGTAGGCGAGTGAGTTGAGGATCGAGTAGTAGTCGGTCGCATCACCCGTGCCTACTTGCTGCCAGCCACGAAACGTGCGTCCGACCATGTGGAAGCATTCCTGTCGCCCGTTGTTCATGTAAGCGGTGTTCTGACTGGCGACGCAGTTCAGCAACGGGCGATTGTAGCCGCCAATGTTATGGGATTCATATATTGCAAAGCGGCCCGCGGACACGTTGCCGTTACAGTTGTCGATCGAGCCCTCGTAGAGTTCGCCGCAGTCGTTCTGCGCCCGGTAGTTGGCGTGCTTGGACTGGGCGACCCACACTCGTGGATAGCTCTTGGACACGCCGCTGGGATACTGCAGCTGGTTCCAGGAGTAATAGCCGGAGTTGTCGTTGAGGCGCGTGAAATGCGCGCTATAGAAGACGTTGACAAGCTCCCAATGGCGGGTGCTGCCGTTGAAGCCAACCCGAATGACGATCAGCTCGAATCACCACGGTGCTGCCCAGCCCCACAGTCGCGGTAGTATCCCGGGAGGTACGCGAGGCGGACGAACTGGCCCCAACCAATGTGCTGCGCATCGTCGAAATACCGTGCGGCCCAGTACGGTTCGCCGCCAGGGCAGCCGTCATTCGGATGCATCATCATCTCCGGTCGAAACATATAAGCCAGGCGATGCTCGCACTCGTCCGCCAGGAGGTCGTTGTCGTAGTCGTGCCCCGTCGCGCCGTAGTTCTTGTAGCAGTCGGTGGCTTCCATACCGATCCAGATGCCAGCCGCCCCTGAGGACGGGTCGACGAGCCCATTGGCTCGGCAGCCTACCCTTGCTGCCGCGACATTGTCGTCGGTGTCAGTGTGTGCTGTCACCCAGTCACAATGACCTTTCCCGCGAGGTGGGCCCAGTTGCGATCGGAGCGTCCTCACTGGGGGCGGGTGACCCCGTTTCGAGGCCACCGGAAGCGTTAGCCCAACGCCCAGCTCTTGTTCGAGGTGCTGACGAGCACAACCTCACCCTTGCTGACCTCAACAGCCGGGAAGCCGCCCCTGCGGCAAGGGGCGCCGGCCTGCGTTCTGGTGGTGCCACACGCCGGGTGCCCGCACGCCAGCTTGGCCCCATGCTGGCCCGCATCCGCTCCGCCGCCGTCCTCGGCATCGAGGCCTACCTCGTCGATGTCGAGATCGACATCACCAACGGCCTGCCGGCCTTCGCTACCGTGGGCCTGCCCCAGGGCGCGGTGCGCGAGGGCCGGGAGCGCGTGGCCGCCGCGCTCTCCAACTCGGGGTTCGCCCTTCCGCTTCGCCGCATCACGGTCAACCTGGCTCCCGCCGACATTCCCAAGGCCGGTTCTGCGTTCGACCTGCCAATAGCGTTGGGGGTGCTGGTTGCCAGCGAGCAGCTCGCGGCGCCGGCGCTCGATCGGGTGGTGCTGGCCGGCGAGCTGGGGCTCGAGGGCGACCTCCGCGCAGTGCGGGGCGCGCTCTCCATGGCGCTCGCGGCGCGGGATGCCGGCGCGGTGGCGCTCCTGCTGCCCGAGGCCAACGTGCAGGAGGCCGCGGTGGTCTCGGGCATCCACATCATCGGCGCCCGCACCCTGGCCCAGGCCTGTGCCCACCTTGGTGGTATCGCACCGATTCCCCCAGCGGCATCAGATCCGGCGCAGCTGCTCACCGCCGGGCGATCGCATGATGTCGACTTTGCCGACGTCCGGGGACAGGCTGCCGCCAAGCGTGCGCTCGAGGTGGCGGCCGCCGGGAATCACAACCTGCTTCTTATCGGTCCACCAGGGGCAGGGAAGACCATGCTCGCCCGCCGCCTGCCAGGCATCCTTCCCGCCATGACGCTGGACGAGGCGCTGGAGACGACGCGGGTACACAGCGTCGCGGGCCTCCTGGGCCCGGCGCGATCCCTCTGTACCGCCCGCCCCTTTCGCGCGCCGCACCACACCGTGAGCGAGGCCGGCCTCATCGGGGGCGGCACGCCCCCCAGGCCCGGCGAGGTCAGCCTCGCCCACGGGGGTGTGCTCTTCCTCGACGAGCTGCCCGAGTTCCGGGTGAGCGCGCTCGAGGTGCTGCGCCAGCCACTCGAGGACGCCGCCGTCACGCTGAGCCGTGCGTCGGTGAGCCTCACGTTCCCCGCGCGGTTCATGCTGGTGAGCGCCATGAACCCCTGCCCGTGCGGCCACGCCGGCGACCCGGTGCGCACCTGCCTGTGCCAGCCGCCGGCCATCCAGCGGTACCGGGCCCGCATCTCCGGCCCGCTCCTCGATCGCATTGACATCCACCTCGAGGTGCCCGCCATCCCGTATCGCGACCTCGCCGGCGCTGGCGAGGTGGAGTCGAGTGCGGCCATTCGGGCGCGGGTGGAGCGCGCCCGCGCCCTCCAGCGGCGCCGGTTTGCGGGGCAGCCAGGCCTCCATGCCAACGCGCACATGGGCGCGCGGGAGGTGCGTCGCCACTGCCAGGTGGCTGCCGCCGCCGAGGAGTTGCTGCGGAGTGCCATCACCCGGCTGGGCCTCTCGGCGCGTGCGTACCACCGGGTGCTCAAGATCGCGCGGACGATCGCCGACCTCGCTGCCAGCGACGAGATCACCACCGCCCATGTGGCTGAGGCGATCCAGTACCGCACCCTCGACCGCGGGCAGTCGCGCGCAGCCGGCACGACCGTGGGTTGACTGAGTATGCTTCGACTCCTTCAGCCCATCTGTCATGCGCCTTGCCCCTGTCCGGCTGGTTGCCGGTGTGCTGCTGGTCGCCGGCCCCGCCGCCGCCCAGGATCCCGTGGTCATCGCCGCGCCCACCGGTGAGGTGGCGCAAGCCTTCCAGCGCCTCCGCCCCGCCATCGTGCGCATCGAGGTGCAGGAGACCGGCGCCGATGCGGTGAGCAGCGTGGGGTCGGGTTTCTTTGCCAGCGCTGGCGGCCACATCGTCACGAACTATCACGTCATTTCGAGCCTGGTGAACGAGCCCGACCGGCACCGGGCCACCGCCGCCACGGTCAGCGACACGCTCCCCATCGAGGTGCTCGCGGTGGATGCGGTGAACGACCTGGCCGTGGTGCGCGTGTCCTCGCCGACACCGGGTCTCGTCCTGGAGCCCACGGCAGCACCCCCTGCGAAGGGCGACCGGCTCCTGGCGCTGGGCCATCCGCGTGACCTTGGCCTCAGCATCGTGGAGGGGACGTACAACGGCCAGGTCGAGCGGAAGCACACACCCAGGCTGCACTTCACAGGCCCCCTCAATCCCGGCATGAGCGGTGGACCGGCCGTGTCGATGGACGGCCACCTCGTGGGCGTGAACGTGGCCACGATGGGAGAGGAGGTGGCCTTCCTGGTGCCGGCAGCAGAGGTGGCCGCCATCCTGGCCCGGGTGCCTGGTGCGCCACCTCCTCCCGATTCGCTCCTGGTCGGCATTGCCGCGGCCGTGGCGCGGCACGCTGATACCGCCGTCGGCAACCTCTTCCAGGCGGGCACGCGAACGGTGCGCCTGGGTGGGTTCGTGGTCCCCTCGGAGCCCACCCGGGCATTCCAGTGCTGGGGCGGCACCCAGGATGACGCCGACCAGCCCTACGAAGTCGTGGTGCACCAGTGCTCCACCGACGAGTCCATCTTCCTGAGCGAGACCCTGGGGGCGGGGCTGTTGTCGTTCCGGCACGACCTGGTGCGCGGCAACTCGATGGGGCTGCTCCGGCTCCTGACGGCCACGGAGAACGTGTTTTCCCAGAAGGCCCAGTTCGACGGGACGGCGCGGGAGACCACACGCTTCAAGTGCGAAACCTCGAACGTTCGCACCGCCCAGCTCGCCTTCCGCGCCGAGCTGTGTGCCCGCCGCTTCACCCGGCTGCCGGGCTTGTATGAAGCCGTGTTCCGCGCCTCCCCGTTTGGCGGCGATGGCGAGCGGCTCGTCACCACGCTGACCCTCTCGGGCATGCCGTTCCGGCTCATTCGTGAAACGGTGCAGCGATACCTGGACACGATCAGCCGGCCCGCCCTGGAGGCCCGATGATCGTCATCGAGCTGCTGGACCACGCCGGCCAGTTGCTGGCGCGGCGCCCCGCAGACGCGGTGCCGTGCACCATCGGGAGCGCGCGCGACAACACCCTGGTGCTCGATGGCGAGGACATCGCCCCCTACCACGCCCGCATCGACGCCAACCCCGACGGCACCCTGAGTGTCACCGCGCTGGGGGTACACCCCGGGCTCCACCGTCCGGGGGCACCGGAACGGCAGCCCAGCCTCCGCCTCACCCTCACGGCACCCGTGGCCATCGGCGCCGGCCTGTTGCGCCTGCTGGATGCCGCAGCGCAACCGGTGCTGCCCGCACCCGGCGCGCTGCCCGCCCAGGCCGCAGCCCTGGCACCGGTCCCCCCGACGGGATGGCGGGCCTGGGTCGCACAGCGGCGGGTGCAGTATGCTGCCGCGGTGGCCACGTTTGTCCCTGCGGCAGCCTACGGCTGGTTCACCCTCCCCACCGTCGATCGCGGCACCACGGCGTTCTCCTTTGGCGTGGTCGTGCTGCTGGCGGTGCTGATCTGGGCCGGGTTCTGGTACGCGGTGGACCGGAGCCGGCACGGCATCCGGCGCTTCGGGTCGCATTTCGTGGTGGCGGCGTTCGGCACGCTCGCCAGCCTTGCTGCCTCCGAGGTCGTGGCCTGGCAGGAGTTCCTGCTACCGCGCTCCACGTTCCTGGCGGCGGCGCTGGTGGCGCTCACCACCTTGGTGGGTGGCCTGGCACTCTATGCCCAGCTGCGGGTGATGGGTCCCGAGCGGAAGGAGCAGCACCTCCGATGGGCGGTGGGCCTCATGGCGGGACTGGTCCTGCTGGGCATCGGTGCCGACCGGCTCGACGACAAGTGGAACAGCGAAGCGACGTTCACCGGCATCATCAAGCCCTGGCCGGCAACCCTGGTGCCGACGCAAGGCGCCGAGCGCTACGGAGAGACCCTCACGACCCTCGAGAAGGAGCTCGACGCCGAAGCGTCGAACTAGGGCGCGGCCGCGCGCCGGAGGCGGTCCCGGACCGCCTCCCACTCCGGGTCGTCCGGCACGCGCTCGACCAGGATCTCCCGGGTCCCCGCCTGGTCGAGCCGGTGCAGGGCGGCATAGAGTTCCCGCGCGTACCCCGAGGCCGTGGCCGGGAGCCGTTCCACGTTCTCCGATGGCGGCACGCGCGCCCGCCAGGCCAGGATCGCCGATTGCGCCATCCGGTCCGCCATGAGTCCCTCGAGTTCCGCAGTGCCCATGATCCTGAGCGGCGTGCGTGGTGCGTAGTGCCGCGCCATCTGGCCCGGTGAGGCTCGCCCCTCGCCGGCGAGAGGGTCGCCGTCCGGGCCACGCACCGCACCACCCAGCACCTCGGCGACCTGGCGCGTGGAAATGGCCCCGGGCCGGAGCACCCGCACGGTTGCGTCGCGCAGGTCCACCACGGTGGACTCGATGCCCACCGACGCGGGGCCCCCATCGAGGACAACCGAGACCAGGTCGCCCAGTGAGCTGATCACGTGCTGCGCCGTGGTGGGCGAGAGTGCGGTCGTGCGGTTGGCACTGGGTGCGGCCACGGGGATCCCGGCGGCACGCAGCAGCGCCTGCGCCACCGGGTGAGATGGCACGCGGATGCCCACAGCGTCCCCTCCCGCCGTCACCTCGGGGGGAACTGCATCGGCGCGTGGTACGACCAGGGTGAGCGGGCCGGGCCAGAACGCCTGGGCCAGTCGCTCCGCCGCCGCAGGCCACTCCCGCCCAAGCCTGCGCGCCTGCTCGACGCCCGCCACATGCACGATGATGGGGTTCCACGCCGGCCGGCCCTTGGCTGCGAAGATCCGGCGCACGGCCACGGGGTCGAGTGCATGCGCACCCAGGCCGTAGACAGTCTCCGTCGGGAAGGCGACGAGCTGGCCGGCATTCAACGCCACGGCCGCCTCGGCGATGCGCACGGGATCGGGTGCCACGGGGTCAACCACCAGGTGCAGCATGTCAGTCGTCCGAGCGCGGGCGCCGGCGGTCCCGCTTCACGGAGCTGCGTTGCCGCTTCTGCGCCAGGCGACGCTCCTTCGACGCGCGGGTGGGACGCGTCGCCTTGCGGGCACGGCGCACCACGAGGGCACGGCGGACGATGTCACCAAGGCGCGCGAGCGCTGCCTCGCGGTTCCGCAGCTGGCTGCGGTGCTCCTGCGCCACCACCCGGAGCTGTCCCTCGCGGTCGAGCCGCGATGCAAGGCGCTGCAGCAGGAGCACGCGCTGGGCCTCGCTCAGTGCCCGGGAAGACCGCACGCTCCACACGGCCTCGATGCGCGACGAGCTGGTGTTCACGTGCTGTCCACCCGGCCCACCCGCGCGCGATGCCCGGAGCAGGATCTCGGCGATCGGGATGGCAAGGCCTGGCCCGGCGGGCACGCTCTCCTGCTCCATGGTCGCACGCTAGCGGGGTGCGGGCCGCAGGTAAAGCACACGCTTCCGTTGCGAGGACCGTTCGTTAACCTTCGGTTGCCCATGCGGCTCTTCGTGGCGATCCCCCTGCCTGCTGCCACCCGCGACCAGGTCGCTGCGCTCGTGACCGGATGGCAGCCGCTGGCGTGGCCCATGCGCTGGGTGGCACCGCGATCGCTGCACCTGACGCTGCGCTTCCTGGGAGAGGTCGAGCCGGGTACCGTGGGAGCAATCGCCGACGTCCTCGATGACGCGGTGCCAGGTGCCGGGCCGATCGAACTGGTGTCCCAGGCCGTCGAGTTCAGCCCATCCCGCGCCCGGGCCAGGGTGCTCTGGATGGCGCTGGAGCCGGTGGCCCACCTGGAACTCCTGGCGCACCGCCTGGAGCAGGGATTAGCGGGATTCGCTGGCCGCGAGGCGCAAGGTCCGTTTCGCCCCCACGTCACGCTGGCTCGCGTGCGGCGTGGCGCCCGGGTTCCGCGGGAGGCGCCGGAACAGGTGCAGCAGGCGGTGTTGCCCGGGGCGTGCCTGGCCGAGCGCGTGGTGTTGTACCAGAGCGAGCTGGATGGTGGACCCCCGAGGTACTTCGAGCGGCATGCCGTGGCGCTCGGAACCTGAGGCCAGGACCTGAGGGAGCGGGCATGGCGTATCGCGTCCTGATTGTCGATGACGAGGCGGGTATCCGGCAGGCCCTCAAGCAGGTGCTGGAATACGAGGGCATGGAGGTGCGCGCTGCCGGGTCGGGTGGTGAGGCCATCACCATGTATCCCGACTATCGCCCGCACCTCACCTTCCTCGACGTGAAGATGGCGGGCATCGACGGCCTCGAGACCCTCACCCGGCTCAAGGACCTCGATGCCGACGCCGTGGTCATCATGATTTCCGGCCACGGGACGCTGCAGACGGCGGTGGACGCCACGCGTCGCGGGGCCTTCGACTTCCTGGAGAAGCCGCTCGACACCGACCGCCTCCTCGTGACCCTCCGGAATGCGCTCCGGCATGCCGACCTGAGCAGCGAAAACCACCGGCTCAAGGAGGAATCCAGCGGCCGCTACCTGATGGTGGGGAGTGCCCCGGCGCTGACCGGCGTGCGGGACCTCATCGCCAAGGTCGGCCCCACCAACGCGCGGGTGCTCATCACCGGGCCCAACGGGGCGGGGAAGGAGCTGGTGGCGCGGGCCATCCATGAGGTCTCCCCGCGCCGGAAGCGGGCCTTCATCGAGCTCAACTGCGCCGCGATTCCCTCCGAGCTCATCGAGAGCGAACTCTTCGGGCACATGAAGGGCTCGTTCACCGGGGCCGTGGCCGATCGCGCCGGCAAGTTCGAGCAGGCCGATGGTGGCACGCTCTTCCTCGATGAGGTGGGTGACCTGTCGCTCGCCGCCCAGGCGAAGCTGCTGCGGGTGCTGCAGGAGGGCGTGGTCACCCGCATCGGCGGGTCCCGCAGCATCACGGTGGATGTCCGGGTCCTCGCGGCCACGAACAAGGACCTCCGGGAGGAGATCCTGGAGAACCGGTTCCGGGAGGACCTGCTTTACCGCCTCAACGTGGTCGAGATCGAGGTGCCCTCGCTGCGGGAGCGGCTCGACGATGTCCCCGCCCTGGTGGCGCACTTCGCCGAGCAGGTCGCGGCCACCAGCGGCGTGCCCTTGCGGCGCTTCCATGAGGACGCGGTGGCGCGCCTGCAGCGGCGCGCGTGGCCGGGGAATGTCCGGGAACTCCGGAACGCCGTGGAGCGCCTGATGATCCTGTCGGCGGGCAAGCTCGTCGGCACTGCCGACGTGGAGCGCCTGCTCCCCGGATCCATTTCGGACGATGAACTTCAGGCCGTGAGTGCGGAGCCGCTGACCTTCGAGGGGTTCAAGCAGGACGCCGAGCGGACCTTCCTGCTCACCAAGCTGCGGGAGCACGACTGGAACGTGTCGGAGACGGCGCGCACCCTGCGCATGCCACGCTCCAACCTCTACAAGAAGATCGAGCGCTACGGCCTCCGGAGGGAATCGGCATGACCGGGCCCCGCGACTGGGACAAGGAACTGGCCGACGTTGACCGCGCCATCCAGAAGATGAAGGCGCCGCTCAACCCACCACCGGCCCCGCCTGGCACCGGGCAGCGGCCGATGGTCGCGCCGGCGGCGGCGCCCGCCGTGAAGGAATCCACCCGGGGCGGCCGGCTCGCCACCTGGTTCCGGGTGGTGCTGGTCCTGCTCCTGGGGGCGGCGGCGCCGTTCTGGCCCTATCCCCACCACTGCGGGCTCAACCTCTTCCTCTACCTTGGGGTGGTGGGGCTCGTCGTGATTGCCGGCGTGTGGGGCGCATCCTCCAGCTGGCAGCGGCGCATGGGCCTGCCGCACGTGCTGTCCATCCTCACCGTCATCTGGGGCCTGGCCCTGGTGGCCTCCGAAGTGCTGCCGCGCATAGGCTACGCGGCCGCGTCGCTTGCGTGGGGCTGCTAGCGCCCCGCGTCACCATTCACGCTTCACCATTCGGCAGATAACCATGGCTCCCAGGACCTTCCGGAACTTCATCGCCGGCAAGTGGACCACGCCGTCCACCGGCACCTACTTCGAGAACCGCAACCCGGCCAACTGGCAGGACCTCATCGGGCGCTTCCCCGACTCCGGCCCGGCCGACATCGAGGCCGCCGTGACCTCGGCGCGGGAGGGCTTCCGGCGGTGGTCGCGGACTCCGGCACCGGTCCGCGGCGACGTGCTCCGGCGGGTGGGTGACCTCCTCGTGGCGCGGAAGGAGGAGATTGCCGACGCCATGACGCGGGAGATGGGCAAGGTGCTGTCGGAAACCAGGGGCGACGTGCAGGAGGGGATCGACACGGCCTACTATGCGGCCACCGAGGGGCGGCGTCTGTTCGGGCACGTGGTGCCGAGCGAGCTGCCCAGGAAGTGGGCCATGAGCTACCGGCGGCCCATCGGGGTGGCGGGGCTCATCACCCCCTTCAACTTCCCGATGGCCATCCCCACCTGGAAGTCCTTCCCGGCGCTCCTGTGCGGCAATGCGGTGATCCTCAAGCCCTCCGAGGACGTGCCCCACACCGCCACGCTCCTGGTGGAGATCCTGCTGGAGGCCGGCCTGCCGCCCGACGTGATCCAGCTGGTGCACGGGCGGGGCGAGACGGTCGGGAAGGCCCTGGTCGAGCACCCCGAGGTGGCGCTCATCTCGTTCACCGGGTCCACCGACACCGGCTCGATCATTGGCCAGGCCTGCGGCCGCATGCACAAGCGGCTCTCGCTCGAGATGGGCGGCAAGAATGCGATGATCGTGATGGACGATGCCGACCTCGACCTGGCCCTGGAGGGCGTCCTCTGGGGCGCGTTCGGCACCACGGGCCAGCGGTGCACTGCCACGAGCCGCCTCCTGCTGCAGCGCCGCATCCATGACCGCTTCCTCAAGCGCCTGGCCGACGCGGCCGGGAAGCTGCGCCTGGGCGACGGCCGGAAGGCAGGCACCGACGTGGGGCCGCTCATCCACGAGGAGTCACGCAGCAAGGTGGAGCGGTACGTCGAGATTGGCCGGGACCAGGGCGCGGAGCTGGTGACGGGAGGCAAGCGCCCGCGCGGGACGCGCACCGCCCGCGGGTGGTTCTTCGAGCCCACCATCTTTGCCGGCGTCAAGGCCGGGTCCCGCCTGGAGCAGGAGGAGATCTTCGGGCCGGTGCTGAGCGTGGTGCGGTTCGGCACGTTCGACGAGGCGGTGCGGATCAACAACGGGGTGCGGTACGGGCTCTCCAGCAGCGTCTACACGCGGGACGTCAACGTGTCGTACCGGGCCCTGGAGGAGCTGGACAACGGCATCACGTACATCAATGCCCCGACCATCGGCGCCGAGGCACACATGCCGTTCGGCGGGGTGAAGCAGACCGGCAACGGGCACCGCGAGGGGGGCTGGGAGGTCTACGAGTTCTACTCGGAGACCAAGGTGTGCTATGCCGACTACTCCGGCAGGCTCCAGCGGGCCCAGATCGACACGTACGATGTGTAGGGCATCAGGACGTTCGGACGTTCGGGGAATCGAATCCTGAACGCCCTGACGCCCTGACGCCCTGACGTCATGACGTCATGACGCTTGATGGCCCGTCGCCCCGCGACTAAGGTTCGACCAGAGGATCCTCCAGGAGCAGCATGCGTCCAGTACAGGTGCGATCCGGCAGGCGTCCCGCATCCACGATGGACGAGGGTTCCCTCGACCTCTACCTCCGTGAGATCAGCCGCTATCCCCTCATTCGCCAGGATGAGGAGGTGCGCCTGGCGCAGGGGATCCACGCAGGCGACGAGGAGAGCCTCGACAAGCTCGTGCGCAGCAACCTGCGCTTCGTGGTGTCCGTGGCCAAGAAGTACCAGAACCAGGGGGTCTCGCTCGCCGACCTGATCAACGAGGGCAACCTCGGCCTGATCCGGGCAGCCCACAAGTTCGACGAGACCAAGGGCATCAAGTTCATCTCCTACGCCGTGTGGTGGATCCGGCAGGCCATCCTGCAGGCACTGGCGGAGCAGAGCCGGATCGTCCGCGTGCCGCTGAACCGGGCCGGCACGCTGCACCGGATCGGCAAGCGCTCGTCGCTGCTGCTCCAGGAGCTGGGCCGGGAGCCCACACCCACCGAGATCGCCGAGGGGATGGACATCACCCTCGAGGAGGTGCAGAAGACGCTGAGCATCTCCCGGAGCCACGTCTCCCTCGATGCCCCGGTGACCACCGGTGAGGACGCGCGCCTGCTGGACTACCTGCCCGACACCCAGAATGCCGGCCCCGACAGCGACACCTTCGAGCACGCACTTTCAGAGTCGGTCGAAGAGGTGCTCTCCACCCTGCGGGAACGCGAGGCCCGGATCCTCCGGCTCTACTTCGGGCTCGACGGCCCGGAGCCCATGACGCTCGAGGAGATCGGTGGCATGATGGGGATCACCCGCGAACGGGTCCGCCAGATCAAGGAAAAGGCCCTGAGCCGCCTGCGCCACGTGAGCCGTGCCCGTGCCCTGGAGAGCTTCCTGGGCCAGTAGGGGTGTAGCTTACACCCATGCCACCAACATCCTCCTTCGACATCTCCACCGGCGCCGACCTCCAGGAGGTCGACAACGCGGTCAACAACGCCGTGAAGGAGATCGCCCAGCGCTACGACTTCAAGGGCACCCACTGCACCATCGAGTTCGACCGCGACAAGGCCGAGATCCGGCTGGCAGCGGACGACCAGTTCCGCCTCGACGCGGTCGTGGACGTGCTCCGGGCGAAGCTGGTGAAGCGTGGGGTCCCGGTGAAGAACCTGAAGCCCGGCACCGTGGAGCAGGCGGGTGGGGGGACCGTGCGCCAGGTCATCGCCCTCACGCAGGGGATTCCCCAGGATGTCGCCAAGCAGATCACGAAGTCCATCAAGGAAGGCGGGTTCCGGAAGGTCCACACCAGCATCCAGGGCGACGAGGTGCGGGTGACCAGCCCGTCGCGTGATGAACTGCAGGCCGTGATCGCGCACCTCCGTGCCGCGGACTTCGGGATCGAGCTCACGTTTGGCAACTATCGGAGCTAGGATCCGCTGGTGGCCCGCCGTGGTGCTCACGGCGGCCTGCATCCGCAGTGACGTTGCCCTTCCCATTCCCTCCGCGGGTGCCGCAGCCCCCATCACGCGCAGCGCCCCGGCGCTGCGGATCGGGGTGCAGGTCGGCGTGAGCCGCCTGACCATCGGCGGGAACGCGGGGCTCGTGGTGAGCGACGGGGCCGGCGCGGTGGTGGCCAGGATCGCGCCGGGCGCCACCGCCACGGTGAGTGCCGCGCCCGGCAAGGTGGAGGTGCGCGGCCCGGGGCCCGCGGCCCGGGCGAGCGGCAGTCGCCTGGTCGTGCGGGGTGATGATGGCCCCGTCCGCGTGGCCGGTCGGGAATACCGGGGCGACCTGCTGCTCGTGCGTGACCGGAAGGGGGTCACGGCCATCAACCGGGTCGATGCTGAGTCCTACCTGCTGGGCGTGGTGGTGGCGGAACTCGGCGTGAAGGATCCGGGGGACCTCGAGGCCCTCAAGGCCCAGGCGATCGTCTCCCGCACCTACGCACTCCGGAACCTCGGACGCTGGGAGGCCGATGGGTTCGACCTGTACGCCGGGGTCAGCGACCAGGTATATGGCGGCCTGGCCAGGGAGACGCCGCTGGGCCGCCAGGCGGTGGAGGCCACGCGGGGGCAGGTGATCACCTGGCAGGGCCAGTTGATCGACGCCTTCTTCTCGTCCACCTGTGCGGGCCACACCACGAAGGGCACTGACATCTTCCGGGCCGCCGACCGGCCATACCTGCGCTCGATTGCCGACGCCCCTGCGGGCGGACCCGCGTGGTGCAGCATCTCCCCGCGCTATGCATGGCGGGAGACCTGGACCGGGGACGCCCTGCGCGCCACCCTGCGGCGCACCCTTCCCGCGGCGGGGCCCGTGTCGGCTGGCGAGGTCGATGGCCTGCGTGACGTGCGAGTGGCCGCGCGCAACCCCGATGGGCGCGTGGCCACGCTGGCCGTGGTGCTCCGTCGGCGGCAGGTGGCGGTGGACGGGCCGCTGATCCGCCAGGTGCTCCGTCCCGAGGGCGGTGACCTCCTGCGCAGCACCATGTTCCGGGTCACCACCACGACCCGCGCCGGGCGCGTGACTGGCATGGTCATTGACGGCAACGGCTCCGGACATGGGGTCGGCATGTGCCAGTGGGGCGCCATTGGCCGCGCACGCGCCGGCCAGGCGGCAACGGAGATCCTGGCTGCTTACTATGCGGGCACCGCAGTTGTCCGGTACTACTGACGCTCGGAGGACATCCATGGCTGAACCGCTCAGGCTCGGCATCGTCGGCGCGGGCGCCGTGACCCAGGTGGCCCACCTCCCCGTGCTCAAGCGAACCAGGGGGGTGAAGGTCGTGGCGGTGGTAGATACCGACCGCCCCAAGGCGCGCGCCCTCGCCGACCGGTTCGGGATTCCCGACGTCTTCGAGGACATCGAGCAGGTCCTGGAGTTCGAGGCGCTCGATGCGATTGCCATCTGCTCGCCCACCCACCTCCATGAGAGCCACGTCCTCGCCGCGCTGGCCGCAGGCGTTCCCGTGTTCGTCGAGCGGCCCCTCGCCATGAACGCCGCCTCGGCGCAGCGCGTGGTGCGCGCCGCCGAGAAGAAGGGCAAGCTGGTGATGGTGGGGATGAACCACCGGTACCGGACCGACGCCCAGCTCGTGCGGGGTTTCGTGCAGGGGGGTGAACTGGGGCAGGTGGACAGCGTGCGCGGCAGCTGGCACGTGTTCCGGCCGAGCCGACAGCAGGCACCGTGGCGGCAGCGGCGCGACCAGTCAGGTGGCGGGGCCCTCCTGGACCTGGGCCTCACCATGCTCGACCTGGGCCGGTGGCTGTCGGGGAACCTGGTCCCGGCACGGGTGAGCGCCACGTGGGAGGCGCCAAGCCGCGAACGCGGAGTCGAGCGGTCAGGCTCGGTGTTCCTCGTCTGCGAGAACGGGGCCTCCATCTTCTACGACGTGACGTGGCACCACCTGGGCGAGGGCGAGCGCTTCGGCATGGGCCTGCGCGCCGAACGCGGCGCCGCGTCCATCAATCCGCTCAGTGTGTGGAAGGAACTGCACGGCGTGGCCCACGACGTGTCGCCCACCTTGTCAGGCAGCCGGGAGAACGCCTACCTGTCGTCGCACCGGGCCGAGTGGGCGCACTTCCTGGCCACCCTCCGTGGCGAGGCAAAGGCCCCTGACCTGGCCGAGCACGTGACCCTGCACCGCATCATGGACGCGATCTACAAGTCGGCACAGGATGAGGGCAGGGACGTGCAGTTGTGAGGTGGCGTCGCCGACGGACGGGATGGAGGGAGTGGTAGGGGTGCGCCGGGCGGGGATCGGCGCCGTGGTCGGCGCGGCCGGTGCGGTCCTGCTGGCGTTCGGGCAGCCGCTGCACGCGCAGGGCGAGGAGCTGCGGGTCGACGTCCTGACCGTCGGGCCGGGGGCCGCGGTCTGGGAACGGTGGGGCCACAACACGATCATCATCACCGACCGGCTCCACGGGACGAGCACGTCGTACAACTGGGGACTCTTCGACTTCCGGCAGGAGAACTTCCTGCTGCGGTTCATCCAGGGTCGCATGTGGTACGCGATGGGGGGGCGGGACACCGACCGCGAACTGGCGCTCTACCGCCGCCTTGACCGGGGCATGGTGGTGCAGGAACTGGCGCTGCCACCCTCCGCACGCCTCGCGCTGCAGGCGGCACTCCGCGCCAACGACACCGACGCCAACCGCAACTACTTCTACGACTACTACCGCGACAACTGCTCCACGCGCGTCCGGGATGCGCTCGACTCGGCGCTGGGCGGGTTGCTGCAGCGCGAGTTCGGCCAGGCCTCGTCCGGCGCCACCTGGCGTTGGGAGACGCGGCGGATCACCGGTCCCGACCTCCCGCTCTACACCGGGATCCTCCTGGGCGAGGGGCGACCCGTCGATGCCATCATGACGCGCTGGGAGCAGTTCTTCCTCCCGCTCCGCCTGCAGGAGGCACTGCGGTCAGTGCGGGTGCCGGGGCCAGGCGGTGAGATGGTCCCGCTGGTCGCCCAGGAGGAGGAGATCCACCGGAGCACCCGCTTCACCGAACCTGCGGCGCCGCGCGCCACCTGGCCGTTCCTGGTGGGCACGGGGGTCGTGCTGGGTGTGCTGCTCTGGGGGCTGGGCCGGACGGCGCCGCGATCGCGCGCGGCCCGGCGTGCGTTCGTGGTGGTCGGCGCTGGCTGGTCGGTCGTGGCAGGCATCGGCGGCCTCGTGCTCCTCGGGCTCTGGTGCGCCACCGACCACTGGGTGTCGCGCGACAACCAGAATGCGCTCCTCCTGACGCCGCTGTCACTCGCGCTGGTGCCGCTCGTGCCACTGGCTTTCGGCAAGGGGGCCGCCCGGTGGCATCCGCGCGCCACCCTGCTGGCGTTGGGGGTACTGGCGATTGCGCTGCTGGCGCTGGTGCTCAAGGTGGTGCCCGGCATGGCGCAGGCCAACCTGGAGCCCATCGGGATGACCATCCCGATTCATGCGGGGATGTGGCTCGGCCTCCGCGCCAGCAGGGCAGGGCACGTCACGGGAGGCGCTTGAGCGCCTCCCGCGCGGACGGGAAGGTAGGGGCCAGCTCGAGCGCCGTGCGGTAGTGCTCCCGTGCTGCGGCCTGGTCGCCTGCCTCCTCCGCGACGAGTCCCCGGGACCAGGCAATGACTGCCGTTGAGCTCACTGCGCCGGCCATGGGTGGTGCGGGCGGCAATCCCAGCTCGTGCAGGATCTCCTGCGCCACGGCGTCAACGCTCGCGAACATCCTGTCGGTGCGCTGCAGGGCGGGGTCGGCATTCGAGAGGCCGCGGATGAACTCCCCTGACGCGGCGTCCACGACGCGCACGTTGATCCGGAAGGTCTGGTAGAAGTTCACGAAGTTCCCCACCACCACATACTGCGCGCCCACCAGCCGCCCGACCTTGGCCGCCGTGGCGGCGTCCACGCGCTCGCGGTCACCCAGGCCCGTGCTCGTGACGGCCTGGCCCGCCGTGGCGCGCGGGACCGCCCGGCCCCCCGGGCTTCGCGCCAGGGCATCGGCCAGGAGCTGCGCCAAGCCGGGCCCCAGCGCCTCCAGGGCACTCGCGTCGAGGCCGAAGGACTGCTGGCTCTCGAGTGGCAGGACCGCGAACGTTGTCTGGTCCTGGGCCGCGACCGCCGACGACCCCAGGGCCAGCAGCAGGGCGAGCGGAAGGGAGCGTGTCACGTTCTCTCCGTGCTACAGGGTCAGCGTGCTGCGCTCACTGGCTGCCAGGACGTGCAGCCCCGGTGCCCGCGCGGCGGCATAGGTCCGGGCGCCCTGCACCATCCGGTCAACCTCGGCATCGTCGCGCCCGGGATCATGGTGGAAGAGCACCAGGCGTTCGGCCCCGGCGTCAGCAGCCAGGTCGATGGCTTCTTCTGCCGAGGAGTGGCCCCATCCAGCCTTGCCGGGCAGCTCGGCGGCGGTGTACATGGCATCGTGCACGATCGTGTGCACGCCCTCGAGCCATCCAAGCAGGCGCGCGCGCCAGCCGGGGAGGTCGGGCGGCTCGCCTCCGAGTTCATTGTCGGTCATGTAGGCCAGGGCCGGGCCACCCTGGACGCGCTCGAGCCGGTAGCCGTGGGTCACGCCGGGATGGTGCATGGTGAAGGCGCGGACGGCAAAACCCGGAATGTGAAACGGGCCCGCCTCGACCTCATGCACCACCGGCGGCCTCGGGAACCGGGTGAACGGTACCGGGAACACATCGGGATGCATTTGCGCCGCCAGCACGTCCTCGAGCGATCCGCCCAGGGGCCGGGGCCCGCGGATGGTCAGTGTGGTGCCACCATGCCAGAGTGGGGCGAAGAACGGGAGCCCCTGGATGTGATCCCAGTGCGTGTGCGTGATGAGGAGGCTCGCCTCGGGCAGGGCACGTCCTGCCAGCACGGCACCGAGCGCGCGGGCGCCGGTGCCGGCATCCAGGATGGCGAGCGGTGCGCCGGGCACCTCGAGGGTGAGGCAGGGGGTGTTCCCCCCGTAGCGGACGGTGTCCGGGCCCGGCACCGGCGTGGAGCCGCGCGTTCCCCAGAAGGTGACGGTGACGCTCACGTCCCTAGACGCGGCGCGAGGCCTCGGCCAGCGTGGCGCGATCCTTCAGCACGATCTCCTTGCGGCTCACGTCCACGATCCCACGCTCCACCAGGGCACGGAGGGTTCGCGAGACGGTCTCGCGACTGGCGCCGATCATCTGCGCGATCGTGTGGTGGGTAAGGCGCCGGGTGATCCGCTCCCCGTCCTCTTCCGCGGCCAGTGCCAGCAGCAGGCTGGCCACGCGGCCGTTCACGTCGAGCAGCACCAGGCGCCCGATCTGCTCGTCCGCCCGCCGGAGGCGGAGGGACATTGCCCGGAGCATGGCACTCGCCACCGCCGGGTTGGCCCGAAGCTGCGCCTGGAAATCATCGCGCCGGAGTGCGAGCAGCCGGCTGTCGGTCATGGCGATCACGTGGGCCGAGCGCGGTTCGTCGTCGAGCACCGACATCTCGCCGAAGAACTCGCCGTCGCGAAGCACGGAGAGGATCACCTCGCGCCCGTCCTCGGCCACCAGCACCACCTTCACCTGCCCGTCGGCCACGACATAGAGCGCATCACCGGGATCGTCCCGGAACACGATGACCGCCCCCTTGGGGTAGCGGCGCTCGCGAAACAGGTTGGCGAATGGGGCGAGGTCCGCGTCGGCCATCTGGCTGAACAGGGGTACGCGCCGCAGGATGTTCATGGTGATCAGGTTCACCAGCTGCCTCGTTGAGTTCACGATATGCGTAGACTAGCCCCACGCGAGGATGCGCGCCACGGTCGCGGGGCCGGTTCAGGGTTGCCTTCGATCACCTAGCTCGTTACCTTCCAAGGCTTTACAGAACCAGCCGATCCGGCGGCCGTGGGCACGCCCGGCCCCCGATCGGCTCTCACGCATGGGAGCATCACGTGAAGTCCGACCTCCATCCGGTGTACCGCACCATCACGGCCGTCTGCGCCTGCGGCAACTCGTTCGAGACCCGCTCCACCGCGGCGTCGATCCACGTCGAGGTGTGCTCGCAGTGCCACCCGTACTTCACGGGCAAGCAGCGGCTGCTCGACACGGCCGGGCGCGTGGACCGCTTCCGCCGGAAGTACGGCACCCAGCCTGCCCAGCCCAAGGGCTGATCCATGGAGGCGTTACTCCGCACCGCGTTGATGCGGGCGGAGGAGGTGGCGCGCGAGCTGGGCGACGGTGCCCTCGCGCGCGACCCGGCCCGGCGCAAGGCGCTCGGGCGCGAGCACGTGAGACTCGAGCCGGTCGTGCGGACGCACGAGCGGCTCGAACGCCTTCGGGCCGAGCTGGCGCAAGCCATCGAGTTGCAGGCCGAGCCTGACGCCGAGCTGGCCGAACTGGCCCGGGCCGACGTGCAGCGGCTCGAGCCCGAGGTGCAGCGGCTCGAGGCCGAGCTGCACGAGCTGCTGGTCCCACGCGACCCCCTCGACGACCGCGACGCCATCCTGGAGATCCGCGCCGGCACCGGCGGGGACGAAGCCGGGCTCTTCGCTGCCGACCTGCTGCGCATGTACCGCCGGTTCGCCGAGCGGCGGGGCCTTTCCGTGGAGACGATCTCGGTCAGCGATGGGACGATGGGCGGCGTCAAGGAGGCCATCGTGGCGATCCGGGGTCCCGATGCCTTCGGCCTGCTCCGGCGCGAATCGGGGGTGCACCGGGTGCAGCGTGTGCCCGCCACGGAGACCCAGGGCCGCATCCACACCTCGGCTGCCACCGTGGCCGTGCTCCCCGAGGCCGAGGAGATCGACGTGGACATCAACCCGCAAGACCTGAAGGTCGACGTCTTCCGCTCTTCAGGCCCGGGCGGCCAGAGCGTGAACACGACCGACAGTGCCGTTCGCATCACCCACCTCCCGACCGGCGTCGTGGTCTCGCAGCAGGACCAGAAGTCCCAGTTGCAGAACAAGCTCAAGGCCATGGAAGTCCTGCGCGCGCGGCTCCTCGACCGCATGATCGCGGAGCAGGAGGCCGCCCGGGCGAGCGAGCGGCGGGCCATGGTGGGCACCGGCGACCGCTCGGCCAAGATTCGCACCTACAACTTTCCCCAGAGCCGGGTCACCGACCACCGGATCAACCTGTCCCTGTACAACCTGGCCGACGTGATGAACGGCGGGGTCGACGAACTCATGGATGCGTTGCGCGTGGCGAGCCGGGAGGAGCAGGGTCGTGCGTGAGGCGCCCGCGGGCGCCGTGCCATCAACGATCGGCGACCTCCTCGGGCTGGCGGCCGGCGTCCTCGCGGCGGCGCAGGTGGCCGAGCCGCGGCGCGAGGCACTCCGCATCTTCGCCGATGGGACCGGAACCTCCCCGGCCGAGGTGCACCTCGGGCAGGCGGGGATGGTCGCGGACGCCGATGCCGCAGCGTACCTTCGCGCCATCGATCGCCGCGCTGCCGGAACCCCGCTGGCCTATGTTACGGGACGGGCTGGCTTTCGGCACCTCGAGCTGGCGGTGGACCAGCGGGTGCTCATCCCACGGCCTGAAACCGAGGGCCTCGTGGACCTGGTGCTCCAGCATGGCGGCCGGGGCACCATGGCCGATGTCGGGACGGGAAGTGGGTGCCTGGCGCTGTCGCTTCGGGCCGAGACAGCTGCCGGGCCGGTCATCGCGATCGACTGGAGTGCAGGGGCGCTCGCGGTGGCGGCGGACAACGCGCGCACGCTGGGCCTTCCGGTGAGCCTCGTGCGGGGCGACCTCACGACGTCGCTGGCGGATGGCGCCCTCGACGTGCTGGTGTCGAACCCGCCGTACATCGCGCGCGACGAGTACCTCGCGCTCGAGCCGGGGGTGCGCGACTGGGAGCCGCGCGTGGCCCTGGAGAGCGGGACGGATGGCCTGGAGGCCACCATGCGGCTGCTGCAGGATGGGCACCGCGTGCTCCGGGCCGGCGGCCTGCTCGTGCTGGAGCTCGATGCCGCACGCGCAGGCGCGACCGGGCGCGCGGCGGCGTCACTCGGATGGACCGATGTGCGGGTGCAGGCTGACCTCTTTGGGCGCGAGCGATTCCTCGTTGCCCGCAGGAGACACGACGCGTGATCACGGACAAGGCACAGGAACTCGGCCGCCTCATCGGCCAGTCGAACGAGTACCAGGCGCTCCGCCGGGCGGAGAAGGCGCTGCGCGGCGATCCTGACACGCAGCAGCGGCTGGAGCGGATCTCCACGCTGGCGCGCCAGGTCGACGCGGCCATGGCGCAGGGCCAGATGCCGGACGAGGCCACGACGCAGGAGTATGAAACGGCCGTGCGGGAGCTGGAGACCAGCGGCACCGGGCAGACGTACGTGGTTGCGCGCGCCAATTTCGAGAAGCTGATGGCCAAGGTGAATGAGGACATCTCGGCGGGCATGGAGAAGGGCGCCACGAGCAGCATCATCCTCGCATGAGCCGCGGGCTCTTCCTCGTCCTGGAGGGCCCCGAGGGGGCAGGGAAGAGCACCCTGGCGCTGGCCCTGGCGCGACGCGCGCAGCAACATGGACACGAGGTGGTGTCGGTGCGGGAACCAGGCGGGACGCCGGCCGCCGAGGCCGCGCGCGAGATCCTGCTGGCGCGGGCGCACCCGGTGGGCCCGGAGGCCGAGCTGTTCCTGGTGCTGGCCGCACGGGCCGACCTCATCCGGCGGATCGTGCGGCCCGCGCTCGAGGCGGGCAAGCTGGTCATTGGCGACCGCTACGAGCTGTCCACCTGGGCCTACCAGGTCATCGGGCGTGGCTTGCCCGCAACCGAGGTGGCGGCGGCAAACACCCTGGCCACCGGCGGCCTCTCGGCCGACCTGACCCTGGTGCTCGACCTCCCGCCCTCGGTGGGCCGGGCCCGGCAGCTCCAGGGCGGCAAGCAGACCGACCGGCTCGACGATGAGGATGCTGCATTCCATGCCCGCGTGGGAGCGGCGTATCTTTCGGCGGCAGGGCCCGGGGTTCATCACCTCGACGCCGCGGCATCGCCCGATGCGGTGCTGGGGCATGCGTGGGCCATCCTGGCGGAACGCTGGAGGCAGGCATGAAGCACCGGTGGAGCATCACGATCGCGATTGCGGCGCTGTCCTTCCTGAGCGGCGGCTGGCTGCTGCAGCGAGGCGGCCCGACCGGCGGGTTCCGCGATGCGCGGCTCTTCGACGACGTGCTGGACCACGTGCGCCGGTATTACGTCGATTCGCTCCCCGAGTCGGAACTCTACGGCAAGGCCACGCGCGGGATGCTGGAGGAGTTGCAGGATCCCTATTCGGTGCTCCTCGCAGGGGAGGACTACAAGGAGCTGACCGAGATGACCTCCGGCAATTACGCCGGGCTGGGCATCCAGATCGACGTGCGCGATGGATGGATCACCGTGGTGGCGCCCCTGCCCGACACGCCGGCTGAACGTGCCGGCATCGAGACCGGCGACCAGATCGTCGAAGTGGACGGCAAGTCCACCCAGGGCTGGAACAACGAGCAGGCAGTGAAGCAGTTGCGGGGCACGGCGGGTTCGGAGGTGGTCATCCGGGTCCGGCGGGCGGGCCTCGACGAGCCGGTGCGGTACACCCTGACGCGTGCCACGATCCATTACCGCTCGGTGCAGCCTGGCACCCTGTTCGATGGCGGCGTGGGCTTCATCAGCCTGAACCCGGTGCAGGAGACCTCCGCCCGGGAACTGCAGGACGAGATTGCCGGCCTCCGTGGCAAGGGGATGAAGTCGCTCATCCTCGACCTCAGGAACAACCCGGGCGGCTTGCTTGACCAGGGCGTCAAGGTGGCCGACCTCTTCCTGGATCCGGGGCAGGAAGTGGTCTCGACCCGGGGCCGGGCGCGCGGTGCCACGCGTGAGTTCGTGGACGAGGAGCAGCAGCGCTACCCCGAGCTGCCCGTGGTCGTCCTGGTCAGCGAGGGTACGGCGAGCGCGGCCGAGATCATTGCCGGTGCGCTGCAGGACCACGACCGTGCGCTCGTGGTTGGCACCCCAACCTTCGGCAAGGGCCTGGTGCAGACCCTGTATCCGCTGGGTGACCAGACGGCACTCAAGCTCACGACCGCCAGGTGGTACACCCCAAGCGGGCGGACCATCCAGCGCGTGGCCCGGAACGAGAGCGAGCAGCTGATGCAGACCGCGGCGGACGGCGGGCTGGTTCCCGACTCGCTCGGTGGCCCGCGGGACACGTCCATTGCTGCCCGGCCGGTCTACCACACCGATGGTGGGCGCGTGGTGCGCGGCGGCGGCGGGATCGTTCCCGACCTCATCGTGCGCCAGGACACGCTCACGACCGGCGAGCGCGACTTCTTCCGGGCCCTGGGCGACAAGGGCCAGGCCTACCGCGACGTGCTCACCACCTACGCCCTCGACCTCAAGAAGGCCCGGACGGTGACAAGCGAGAAGTTCGTGGTGACGCCGGCCATGCGGCAGGAGGTCTATACCCGGCTCCGCGCCAAGGGGGCCACGGTCTCGCCAGACGCGTTCAAGGCGGCAGGACCGCTGGTCGATGCCCACCTGGGATACGAGGTGGCACGCTACGTGTTCGGCCGGCCGGCCGAGTTCCGGCGGCGGGCACATGATGACCCGCAGGTGCAGGCCGCGCTCGGCATGCTGCACCGGGCACAGACCCCGAAGGACCTCCTGGCCCTTGCGGCCGCCGATTCGGCCGCTGCGTCGGGCACCATCGCGGCACCCCCCAGGACGCAGCAGCCCACCGTACGATGAGCGCTGATCGTCCGCCCCTGTCCGTCGCCATCATCGGCGCCGGGCGTGCGGGGCGGGCGCTCGCGCTGGCGCTGGTGCGTGCCGCCATCCCGGTGCGCGTCTGCACCAGGCGCAGTGGCGCCCCGATTGCCGCCGGGCTCGAGTGCACCCCCGAGCCCTGGGCCGACGTGCTGGCCGGCGCGGACGTGGTGCTCCTGGCCGTGCCGGATTCTGCAATCGGCGACGTTGCACGGCACCTTGCCCCGACCGGCCTTCCGAAGGCGGTGGTGCTTCACTGTTCCGGGGTGCTCGACCGTTCCGTGCTCGCACCCCTCGAGGGTCGCGCCCGCGGCCTGGGTTCGTTCCACCCCCTGCAGACGCTGGCGGGCGACACGGATGCGGCGGAGCGCCTGCAGGCGGCGTTCGTGGCCCTCGAGGGCGATGCCGCGGCAGTGGCGGCCGGGCGGGAGCTGGCGGGCCTGCTGCAGATGCGTCCCATTGAGGTCGATGCGGCCCGGAAGCCCCTCTACCACGCGGGTGCCGTGATCATGGCCAACTACACCGTGGTGCTCGCGGCCTTGGCTGAGCGGGTGGCGCGTGCCGCAGGCATCCCGGCCGATGCAGCGGGGCGGATCTACCTCCCGCTCCTCGAGGGCACGCTCAGGAACCTCGAGGCGCTCGGGCCGGTGTCGGCGCTCACGGGGCCGATCCAGCGCGGCGACGCCACGACGGTGCAGCGGCACCTTGCCGCACTCGATCCCGGGTCGCGGGCACTGTATCGCGTGCTGGGGCGGGAGGCGCTGGAGCTGGCGCGCGCCGGTGGCCTGGAGGAGCACAAGGCGCAGGCGGTCGCGGCGCTGCTGGAGGGCGGCGGGGGGCCGTAGCGCCGCGATGCGGTGCTACTGGTCGATCACGCGGACGCCGCTCGGCACCTTGAAGGCGAAGGTACTCGCCGTCACCGGCTCGTTGGTCCGCACCTTCGAGAGCGTCAGCGTGCGGGTGCCGCCGGCGCGCTCGTCGATGACCAGCCGCCGCGGAAGGGCCGAGTCCCGGTCGAGCCAGAGGACAGCCCGGCGAAACGGGATGTCGTCCGAGAGCGGCTCGAGTTGCACCACGTCGGCCGCTGCAAAGTTCACGAAGTCGCGCTTGAGGTAGGTGACCCGGTAGCGCTGGGCTGGCTTGTCGAGCAGCCACGCCAGGATGTTGAACCCGTACACCGGCCCGGTGGGCAGTGGCATCCGGAGCACCTGGCCGGGCGTGGTGCTGGGCGTATACACCCAGACGTGCTCGCCGTCGATCACGATGGCATCGCCCCTGGGGTCCGTGAAGCGCATGCTCAGCTTGTTCTGCCCCGCCTGCTGCAGCCGGCCCTTGCTCTCGAAGGTTCCGATGTTCTCGTCGTCGATCACCTGCACGAAATCTGCCGAGAGCGACGTGAGGCTGCGGTAGGCCCGCGACGCCCGTCCCACGATGGCATTGGCGTCATCCTGTGCCCGGGCGACCGACGGGGTGGCGGCGAGGGCAAGGAGGGAGGACAGGGCGAGCAGGGCCGACCGCGTGCGCCGGGCGTGACGACCCGGCGTCATCGCGCTGCCCCTGCACCGGTCGCCACGCTCCGCCCAATCGCCTCGGCAATCACCCGTACCTGCCGCATCAGGTCCTCGAACTCATCCAGGTTCACGGTCTGCACCCCGTCGGAGAGCGCCCGCTCGGGCTCGGTATGCACCTCGATGAGGAGCCCGTCGGCCCCGGCCGCCACGGCGGCGCGCGCCACGGCCGGGACGATGTCGCGCCGCCCGGTGCCATGGCTCGGGTCGGCCACGATGGGCAGGTGCGACAGGCGCTGCACCACCGGGATGGCGGCCACGTCGAAGAGGTTGCGGGTGGCCGGGTCGAAGCCGCGGAGCCCGCGCTCGCAGAGGATGACATCGGGGTTGCCCTCCGCCAGGATGTACTCGGCCGAGAGCAGGAGGTCCTGGATGGTGGCGGCGAGCCCGCGCTTGAGCAGCACCGGCTTGCCGCAGCGGCCCGCCTTCCGCAGCAGCGGGAAGTTCTGCATGTTGCGGGCGCCGAGCTGGACGATGTCCGCCACCTCCGCCACCTGGTCCACCTGCTCGGCGTCCATGGCTTCGGTGATGATGAGGAGGCCCGTCTCGGCGCGGGCCCGCGCCAGGAACTCGAGGCCCTTCCGGCCCAGTCCCTGGAACGAATAGGGAGAGGACCTGGGCTTGAACGCGCCGCCCCGGAGCAGCGTGGCGCCCGCCGCCCGCACGCCCCGCGCGATGGCCACCACCTGCGCCTCGCTCTCGACCGAGCAGGGCCCGGCCATCACCACGAGCTCATCGCCCCCGATCGTCACCCCGCCCGCCAGGCGGATGACCGTCGTCTCGGGCTTCCACTCACGTGAGACCTGCTTGTAGGGCCGGGTGACATAGATGATCTCGGCCACCCCGGGCAGGCTTGCCACACGCGAGCCATCCACCCGGCCATCGTTGCCCACGAGGCCCACGGTCGTGCGCTGCTTTCCCGGCAGCGACCGTGCCTCGTATCCCATGGCCTCGATGGTCTCCACGACCCGCCGGACCTCGGCCTCGGTGGCGTCGTGGCGCATGACTACGAGCATGGAGGCTCCATTGAAAGGGCGTCAGGACGTCAGGGCGTCAGGGCGTCAAGGCGTCAAGGGTCAAGATACGTGGACGGCTTCCGTCCCTGACGCCCTGACGTCCCCTACGCCACGGCCTGCTCCCCCAACCGGACCCCGACGATCGTCGACACCCCAGGCTCCTGCATCGTGACCCCGTACACGGCATCCGCCGCCTGCATGGTGCGCGGGTTGTGGGTGATCACGATGAACTGCGTGTCCTTCTTGAACTCGTCCAGCAGGCGCGTGAAGCGCCCGACGTTCGCGTCGTCGAGCGGCGCATCGACCTCGTCCATGAGGCAGAACGGGCTCGGCTTGGTGAGGTAGATGCTGAAGAGCAGGGAGGTGGCCACCAGCGTTCGCTCGCCCGACGAGAGCAGGTGGATCCGCTGGGTCTTCTTGCCCCTCGGCGAGGCGTGGATCTCGATCTCGCTCTCCAGCGGCTCGTCGGGGTTCGTGAGCCGCAGCTCGCACTCCCCGCCGCCGAACAGGGTCTGGAAGACGTTCTGGAAGTGCCCCTGGACGGCATGGAAGGTGTCGAGGAAGAGGGTGCGAGCCGTCCCGTCGATCTCCCGGATGGCCTGGAGGAGCGACTGTCGGGCACTCACGAGGTCGTCCCGCTGGGTGGTGAGGAACTCGAGCCGCTTGCTCTCCTCGGCGTGCTCCTCCATGGCCAGCGGGTTCACCGGGCCGATGCCGTCGAGCTGCTCCACCACTCGTGCCGCCTCAGCCTCGAGCGTCTCCAGGTCGATGTCGAGCGGCGTGAAGCCTTCCAGCAGCGCGTCATACGGCTTGCGCCATTCCGCCTCGATCCGCTCGGCGATCCGTGCCCTGAGTCCTGCGGCCTCGGTGCGCTGGACCTGGATCTGGTGGCTCTCCTCGACGAGCGCCTCCACCTCCTGGCGGATGTGGCCGAGGTCGCCCTCGGCCTCCTGCAGCGTGGCGTCGGCATCGGCCAGGGCCAGCTCCATGTCCGTGGCGGCGGCTTCCAGCTCGAGGCGTGCGACGCGCCGTTCCGCCCGGGCGGCCTGCCAATCGGCCCGCTGCTGGTCAAGCGCGGCACTGGACCGGCCCAGCTCGTCGAGCTCCGTGCCGAGGCTTGCAATCGTGGTCGTGGCCTCGGCCTGGAGGGCGGTCACGCGCTCCGTCCGGTCGGCGGCTGCGCGCACCCGTGCCGCCACGTGCGCTTCCTGCACCTGCCAGTGCACCCGCTGCTCCCGGGCCGTCTCCTGCTCGCCTTCCAGGGCCTGCAGCGCCGAGCGTACCGCGTCCAGGTGCTGGTCACGCCGGGCCCGCTCCACGGCGAGGCGTTCGAGCTGCTGGTCAATGGCCTCGATCCGTGCGTGCGCCACCTGCAACCGCTCGTTCACCCGCTCGAGCTGCTGGGTGCCTGCGGTGGCCTCGCGAACGAGTGCCGCGACGCGCCGGAGGGCCTCCTCCCGGGCAGCCACGGCCTGGCGCTCGGCCTCGCGAAGGGCATCGGCTGCCGCGACGGCAGTGGTGACCTCGCCCTCGAGGGCCGCGAAGCGTGAGAGGGTGTCCTGCAGCGCACCCTCGGCGCCGCGGAAGGCGGCCTCGGCGGACCCCACGTCGTGGGCCAGCGACTCCAGTTCGGCGCGGCGGCGGAGTGGCCCGCTCTGCTGCGACGCCGCAAGGAAGACGGCACCGCTCGCGCGCCGCAGGACCAGGCCTGCCGCGTCCATGACCTGGGAGCCGGCGAGGGCTGCGCTGACCCAGCCCGCGGCGGGGCCATCCGCCCGAAGGCGACCGAGCATCGGGTGCGGTTCGCCACCCTGCGCCGGGCCAGGCTCGACCGGGAGGAGCACGAGGGCGCCCGGCCGGTGCTCGGCGTGCCAGGCCTGGATGGCCGGGATGACCGACAAGTCACGAACCAGGACTGCGTGCATCCACTCGCCCAGGAGGCGCTCGGCCAGTTCGGCATCGGAGCGCTCCGTGGCCACGAAGTCACTAAGCGGTCCCAGCACCTGGCCGCCGAAGAGGTCACGTGCCTGCAGCAGGGCCTGGGCCGCGGGGGCCAGTCCCACGCGCTCGCGTTCCAGCTCCTCCAGCGCCTGCCGTCGCGCGCTGAGCTGCGCCAGCGCCTCTTCCGCGCTGCGACGCGTGGCCCGGAGGTGTGCTTCGCGCTCGCGCACCTCGCCAAGCTGGTGGCGTGCCGCCTCGACCGCGGCCAGTGCCCGGCGGACCTCGAAACCCTGGAAGGAGGCGCGCTCCATCAGGTGGTCCCGCTCCCGCTCGGCTGCCGCGACCTCCTCGCGCAAGGCGGTGCCCTGCGCGTCGGCCTGCTCGGCCCGCTCGCGGAGCGCCGCCAGTTCCCGGTCGAGCGCGGAGCGCTCGCTCTCGAGCGCGGTCACCGCCTGGTGGTCGCGTTGGGCCTCCTGCTCCAGGCGGCGCACCTGCTCGCGCTGCTCCGTGAGGCGCAGGCGCACTTCCTCTTCCCGCGTGGCCCTGCCATCGAGCTCCGCCCGGATGGCTGCGTGCTCCGCATCGGCGTCGCTGCGCTCCACCTGGGCGGCCTCGAACTCCACCAGGGCCTGGGCCGCCCGTGCCTGCATCTGGGCCCGCTCCTCCGACGCCCGCAACCGGCGCGACTCCAGGTTGGCCAGCCGCTCCTGCGCCAGCGCGAGGTCGCCCTCGAGGCGGCCCAGCTCCACTCGCACGCTCGCCAGTCGCGACGCCACCTCGGTGCGCTCGCCCTCGGCCAGGTGACGGCTGCGCGAGGCGGTCTCGCGGCGCTGCTCACACCCGGCCAGGGCCTGCCGCCGGGCCGGGAGGAGCGCATCCAGCTCGACGCCACGCCCCGCATTGGCCTCGGTTTCGGCGGCGAGCCGCTCCAGGTGCCGGCCGGCCAGGGTCATCTGCAGGGCGAACTTCTCTTCAGTGAGCCGGGCGTGCCGCTCGGTGCGCCCCTTCTGGCGCGCGAGGCTCCGCAGCTGCGACTGCACCTCGGCAATGAGGTCCTCGACGCGTTGCAGGTCCTGCTGCGTCTCCTCCAGGCGGCGTTCCGACGAGTGCTTCCGGTCGCGGTACAGGCTGATTCCCGCGGCCTCCTCGAAGAGGGAGCGGCGCTCGTCGGCCCGGTCCGAGAGGAGCAACTCGATCATCTTGGCCTCGATCACCACCCCGGCGTCGCTGCCGAGCCCCGTGCCGCGGAGGAGGTCCTGGATGTCGCGCAGCCGCACCGGTGCCTTGTTGAGGAGGTAGTCACTCTGCCCGGAGCGGGAGAGCCGCCGGGTGATGACCACTTCCTGGTACGCAATCGGGAGGTCGCCGTCGCTATTGTCGAGGTAGAGCGAGACCTCGGTCAGGTTGACCGGGCGCCGGGTGGCGGCCCCCTGGAAGATGACGTCCTCCATCTTCCCGCCGCGCAGCAACCGGGCCGACTGCTCACCCAGCACCCACCGCACGGCATCGGACACGTTGGACTTGCCACAGCCGTTGGGGCCGACAATCGAGGTGACCCCGTCCTCGAACTCCAGGGTCACGGTGTCGGCGAACGACTTGAAGCCGGAGAGTTCGAGCTTGGTGAGCTTCATGGAAGGTCCTGGCTCAGTGAGGTGTCAGCGCGTGCCGCTGGCCGGCGCGGTGATGACAAAGGATGGCATGCCCAGGGAGCGGCTGGTCGAGTCGGCCTGTGCCCGGGTGGCAAAGGGCCCCACCACGACCCGGTACACGTCGTCGGCGTTGGCCGGCTCCATCACGGCGGCCGTGATGCCCGCCTCGCCGATCTTGTTCGCGAGTTCGCGCGCCCACTCGGGGTTCCGGGAACTGCTCACCTGCAGGAAGAAGCGCGGGCCCGCGCCCGCGGCGCTGTCGCTGGCGAGGAGCGAATCGGAGGCGGCTGCGGCCTCCTCCGCATTGGACGGCGGGGACCAGGCGAGCGGGACCCAGCGGTCGGCTGCGCCACCCTTTACCCGTCCCGCCTCGGCCTGCCCCCCTCGGGCAAGGTCGAGCCCGACCACGTCACGTCCCCGGCGGACCAGGAGCAGTGAAGGCGGTGCAATGATTGGCAGCTCCGCGTCCCAGGCCGATGCGGCGGTGGCCACGACCTTTCGGGCGGCGACGTCCACCACCCAGACGGAGTCACCGGCTGCGGGGCGTACGAGGAGCCAGAGCCCGTAGAGGTCGCCGCGCACGTCGGCGGCAGGTCCGGGCAGGGTGATCTCGTGCAAGCGGTCGCCGTCGTAGCGATCGAACACCACCAATCGGTCCCTGCTCCCTGCCACGTAGAACCGGTGGCCCGACGGTGAGAAGGCCACGGCGCGGGCGCCGCCGCGCACCTCGATGACCCGTGGCTCCCGCTGGCCCGAGGGGTCGGCCAGGATCACGGCAGAGTCTGCCGCCACGGCCACCAGGTCACCGGCCAGGGTGGCGGTGCTGGGAGCGGCCACAAGGTTGAAGGTCGCCGCCGGCTCGCTGGGCGAGTACACCGTGAGGTCCGCCCGGCGCGCGGTCGGCAACGAGAGCAGGCGCCCACTCTGGGCGCCGACCAGGCTGGTGGCCGACGCCGGCAGGCGGTCGCCAATGACCACGGGGCGCCGGCCACGCACCTGCGTCACGGCACCGCTGGTGTCCACGGCGTAGAGGCTGCCGTCAGGCGCCAGGGCGGCGGTCCGCACACCACGGCGGAGTACCCGGGCCCGCTCGGCCCGGAGGTCGATGGCGACGAGCCCACGGGCCGAGTCCACGGCATAGAGCAGGCCCAGGTCGAGGTCGATGCCGACATACTCACGGATGGGCGGGACCTTGCCAACCTTCCAGCCGAGCGGGGCAAGGTCGGAGGTGCGGTAGGCGACCGCATCCCCGCCGCGCGCCGGCAGGCGGAGCAGGGTGGTCGGGCCGGGGGAGTGAAGGGCCAGCGGCAGTCCGGCGAGGGGCGAGCCATCCGGGCCTCCGCACGCCACGGCCAGGACGGCCGCGGCGGCCAGCAGGGAGCGCGAATTCACGCCCAAACATACTCGCCCCGGGCGCGAGATTCACGGGGAGAATCCTGGCGCCCTGACGCCTGACGCCCTGACGCCCCCTAGAATGTCGGCCCGAGGCTCAGCGTGACCAGCGAGTTGACCATGGGCCGGTCGATCGGGAACGCCCAGTCGAGCCGCAGCAGCATGAGGCCGAACAGGTTCATGCGCGCGCCCACCCCCCAGGCCTTGATCGGCGTCCGCACCAGGAGCGGGTTGTCACCGTCCCGAAGGTTCCAGCGAAGGGTGTTCCCCGAGTTCCAGGCCACGCCCATGTCGTAGAACACGGTGCCCTCGATGGGCGGGAAGCCGGCGGGGGCGAACTTCATCTGCGGCGTGAGGAGCGGGAAGCGCAGCTCCACGTTGCCCACCAGCACCTTCTCGCCCACGAGCCGCTCGAGCGGCAGGCACACGCCTCCCGAGTTGGCCACGCTGCACTCGGCGCGCGAGTAGGACCCGGAGGTGTGCCCGCGCACAATCTCGGGGATGCCGATGTACACGCTGAACTGGTTGGCATCACGCCCGTGGCGGCCATAGTAGAGGCCGCGCACCGCCAGGTTCACCGGACCCTTGATCTGGATGTAGCGCCGGAAGTCGGCCAGGAACTGCGCGTACTTCCAGCCGCCCACACTCAGCCCGGCCGAGAGCCTGTACCGGGTGCCGAGGTAGGGTCCGGTGTACCCGAAGATGGTGTTGTCGTACACCAGGGCAACGGATGGCAGCGCGAAGAACACCCCGCCCTGGCTCGTGGTCCTGGTTTCCGGTTGCTCGGCGCCGGCGGGACCGTAGCGCTCCACCAGGCTCACCAGGTCATCGTCAATGTGCCCTGCCTTCACGTCCAGCTCGACCCGCTGGAACCGGTTGAACGGGCGCCACGCCGAGGCCGACAGGAAGCGCTGGACCAGGCGCCGGGAGTTGCTGGTGTAGACCGTGGTGCTCCCTTCCTGGTGGACGGTGCTCGGTTCCGCGAAGAAGTAGGGAATCTGCGTCGCGCCAACGGCCCAGCTCGTCCGCTTCGAGAGGTCGGTGTACCCCGCCTGGAAGAAGCCCTCCTCGATCCGCCCGTTGATGGCAATGGCGAAGTTCATCTGGGTGTTCCCCAGGACGTCGCTCAGCGAGATCGCCGTGCTGCCGAAGAGCCCGTTGCCGAAGTTGTCACGCACATAGCCGATCTGCGGCCGGGCCACGAAGTCGGGAGAGTACCGACGGGAATACGGCCGGAAGGTGAACTCGCTGGTATCGGGCAGCGCCAGCGTGGCCGAGTCGAGGAGGCGCACAATCGACAGGGGCTCCGGCCGCGGCAGGGTGGAGTCCACGGCGGGGCGGGGGAGCTCGTCGGCCCGCCGGAATCCGTCGCGGCCGCGGTAGATGGTGCCCCCGGCGCCGACGCCGGGCTGGGTGGTGGTGTCCACGGGTGCGCGGGTCACGACCTGCGGGGCGCGGCGCGTCGAGTCCGCCGTCGTCGGCGGCACCCAGGGTGCACGCTTCAGGCGCCGGGGGTTGTCCACCACGTACACGTCGTAGGCGCCCTTCTGGTAATACATGAAGGCCAGCCGGTCGGCCGTCGACGCCCAGCTCAGCACCGGTGAAAGGGGCGTGAAGCCGGCACTGCCCGTCAGGAAGTCGGTGAGCTGGTAGACCCGGTCCTCCTGCAGCTCATACAGGAAGATGTCGCTGACGCCGTCGCGGTCGGACACGAAGGCCAGCGACTCGCCCTCGGGGGACCACACCGGGTTGATGTTCTTGCCGTGGTCCATGTCGTCCAGGACACGAAGCGCGCCAGACTCCACGTCCATGAGGGCGATCCGGTAGTTGCCGAAGTCCAGGGTCTTGAAGTCGGTGCCGGGGCCGCGGTCGGTGGTGAAGGCGATCATCCTGCCGTCGGGCGACCATGCGGGATGGAGGTCGGCATAGGGATCGTTGGTGAGGCGGCGGAACCCCGTGCCGTCTGCGTTCACGATGAACAGGTCCGACCAGCCACCGTCGTAGCCGGTGAAGACCAGCTTCGTGCCGTCCGGGCTCCAGGAGGGCGTCGTGGCACCGTTGAGCTTGATGGGGATCCGGCGGATCGTCCGGTTGCGCTCCGCCTCGAGGATGATGATGTCGTCGAACTTCCCGCGCCGGCCCGTCAGCGCCAGCAGGCGCCCATCGCGCGAGAAGGCACCCTGGCTGTTCAGGAAGCGGAACGTCTCGTAGTTGCTGCTCCAGGTCGGCTTGAGCAGGCGCCGTCGTACCCGGCCCGTGGCGGCGTCGGCCAGGAACATGTCCACCGAGAAGCCGTCGCGGTCGCTGAAGTAGGCGATCAGGCTCCCGTCTGGCGAGATCGCCGGGGCAATGTGGAGCGAGCCGCCCGAGCGGGCCTCGTTGAGCGACACCTGGCCGATCTGCGACGCGGACACGCGCTCGCCCACGTCGGGGAGGTAGTCCTGGAACACGGCGTCGCGCCACTGCTGCGAGAGCTGCTGGGTGGTGAGGCCGAGCGTGCGCCGGATTGCGCCATCAATGCCCGCCCGCGTGGCGCCCTGCAGGATGGCCCCGACGGCCTCGTCACCCCAGCGCTGGCCGATGTAGCTGAAGAGCGCGTGCCCGAAGCGATAGGGGAAGATCCGGGGGTCGAAGGTCAGTTGCTCGATGGTGGGAAGCCGGTTCTCCAGCACGGCGTCCCGCAGCCACATGGCGGTCTCGGGGTTGGTCGGGCCCAGGGAGAGGTACTCGGCCATGCCTTCCATGAACCAGAGCGGGGGCGCCACCGCCGCGAAGAGCGCCACGTTGGCGCCCGCCTTCCCCTGCGAGAACACGTCGAACTGGAACTGGTGGACCATCTCGTGCGTGAGGACATGCTCCGTCTCCGCCATCGCGCCCTGGAGGAAGATCACGTTGCGCTGGCGGAAGAAGTCGGTGACGCCCTGCGTCCCCTCGCCCACGTCCATCGTGTTGGTCTGCGCGAAGTCGGTGGGGGACGAGTACAGGATGATGATCTTGCGCTCGGTGAACCGGTGCCCGAGGACGCGGGAGAGGCGGGCGTACGACCGCTCGGCCATTCGTGCCGCATCGAGGGCGGCGGTGCGCTCCGACTTGTAGAAATAGACGTCGAAGTGGTCGGTCTGCAGGACCTGGAAGTCGAAGGTCGTGTACTGGACCTTGTTCTGCCCGAAGTACCCGTCGAAGAAGTACTGCGCGCGCGCGGGTGTGGCCGTGACGAGCGTGAGCACCGCCCCGAGGAGGGCGGGAAGCGCCACTCCCCGGTGCCGGCTAGCCCGGCTCGCCACCCCGCAGGACGACCGGGGCGTCACCCCAGAGGCGTTCGAGCTGGTAGAAGGCGCGCGTGTCCGGGTGGAAGAGGTGCATGACGAAGTCGACATAGTCGAGCAGGACCCAGCGGCCGCCCTGCAGGCCCTCCACGTGGTAGGCATCATGTCCGTCCCGCCCCAGCTCGGCCAGCACTGCATCGGCTATCCCCCGCACGTGGGCATCCGAGGTGCCGGATGCGATCACGAAGTAGTCGGTGGTGTCGGTGACGGGCCGAAGGTCCAGCACCACCAGTTGTCGTGCCTTCCGGTCCTCTGCCGCCTGGATCGCGGCCGACAGGAGCGGCGGCAAGCCCAGCCGCCGGGTGGCCTCCTGCGGTCGCGTCACGCTGGCGCACCAACCGGCGGCGCGCCGTCTTCCACCTGGTAGAACACCGCGGATGCCCCGATCCCCACGTGCGTCCCGAGCACGCCGGTCGCCAGTGCCACGAACACGTCCCGGGGCTGCCAGGCGGCGACGATCGCCGTTCGCAGCCGTTCGGCGACCTCCGGCGCGTCGGCGTGCACGATGCCGAACCGCACCACCCGTGGACGTGTCGCCAGGTCCCGCTCCAGCAACTGCAGCATCCGCGGCACCACGGCATCGCGCCCGCGGACCCGGTCCACCGGGACCACCCGGCCCTCCTGGTTGACCGTGAGGATCGGCTTCACGTCGAGCAACCCGCCCAGCCACGCCTTGCCCCGGCTCACCCGGCCCGACCGGATCAGGTTGTCGTACGTATCAACCGCCAGGAACATGCCCGACTGTCGCCGGATCCGCTCCAGTTCCTCCACGATCTGCGCCGCGCGCCATCCCGATTCCGCCAGCTCCGCGGCCCGGAGGGCCAGCATCCCGAGGCCGAGTGACGCCGTCCGACTGTCGAAGAGCCGGACCCCATCGGTGCCGGAGGCACGGAGCGCCGCCTGGGCCGACTGGAACGTGCCCGAGAGGCCGCCGGACACCAGGAGCACCACCGCTTCGTCTGCCTCATCCCGCGCATTCCGGAACGCCCGGGCGAACTCACCCGGCGTGGGCTGTGACGTGGTGGGGAGGTCGCGACTGGCGCGCAGTCGCCGATAGAACTCCTCCGGCCGCAGTTCGAGCCGGTCCCGGTAGACCTGCTCCCCGAAGATCACCTGCAGTGGCACCAGGGCGATGTGATGCCGGTCCAGGACCGGGTCGGCGAGGTCGGCCGAGCTGTCACACACGATGGCCACCGGGCGCCGGGTGGGGTGCGCCAGCCGCTCGTGCTGGACCCGCATGTCCTCGGCTTTCGTCTGGACCACCTGGCCCCAGCGCCCACAGAGGGTAAAGACGGCATCAGGGGTATCGGTGTGCACATGGATCTTGAGGAGGTCCTGCACGGTGGCCACCACCAGCGAGCCGCCAAACGGGTGCAGGGCCTGGCGAACCTCGTTCGCCGGGGGGAGCTGTTCCCCCCGGACCAGGACCTCGGTGCAGAACTGGAAATCGCGCTCGGTGGCCACGTCGGCCAGGGCCGCGGGGGAGAGGTCCACTGACACCGGTGCCGAGGTATCGGCCGGGAGGATCGGGTCACCCTCGATCAGCCGCACCACGCCCTCGACCATGCGAACGAACCCCATGCCCCCCGCATCGACCACCCCGGCCTGCTTCAACACCGCCATCAGCTGGGGTGTCTGCGCCAGGGCCACCTCGCCGTCGCGCAGCATCTGGCGCATGAACTCGCCCATGTCATCGGTCCGGGCCGCGGCGCGTTCCGCCGAATGGGCCACCTCCCGGGAGACGGTGAGGATGGTGCCTTCCCGGGGCTCGTCGAGGGAGGCCTCGAGCGTGCGGGCGCCCTGCCGGATGGCGGCAGCCACCTCGGCCACGGTGGCCGTGCGGCGGTTGCCGACGCCCTCGGCAAAGCCCATCAGGAACTGCGAGAGCATCATCCCCGAGTTGCCCCGGGCACCCAGCACCGCGGCCCGGGCCATGGTCCGCGCCGTGTCTGGAAGCGGCGCGTCGCCGAGCGCCCGGAGGGCGTCGGCGACGGAGCGCAGGGTCAGGCTGAAGTTGGTGCCGGTGTCCCCATCTGGCACCGGGAACACATTGATGCGGTTGATCTCGTCGCGGCCCGCCGCCACCCAGTCAGAGGCCGCAAAGAGCGACCGGGCCAGCCGTGGCCCGTCGATGTAGGCGATGCCAGGGGTCACGGCCTACTCCGGGATGACGTTGACCTTCACCTCGGCGTGGACGTCGGGATGCAGCCGGACGGGCACGCTGTGCATGCCCAGGGCCTTGATGGGGTGCTCCAGCTCGATCTTGCGGCGGTCGATCTCGACCCCCGCGGCGGCCAGCGCTGCTGCGATGTCTGCTGCGGTGATGGAACCGAAGAGCTTGCCCTCCTCGCCGGCCTTGCCCGGGAGGGTCAGCGCCAGCGCAGCCACCCGCGCGGCGAGCGCCTCGGCGCCGGCCCGCTCGCTCGCCAGCTTCGCGCTGCGCACACGCGCCTCGGCGGCGATGCGCTTCTTGTTGCCCTCCGTGGCCTCGAAGGCGAGGCCCTTCGGCAGCAGGAAGTTCCGGGCGTAGCCCGGCTTCACCTTCACCAGGTCACCCGCCCGGCCAAGCGACTGCACGTCTTCCCGCAGGATCACCTCAACGCTCATTGCGAACCCCCAGTCGTGGGCGCCGCCAGTCGGCGCCGGAAATCGAGCCATGTATCGGCGAGGCCCAGCAGCATCAGGCCGGTCGCCACAAACGCAAACATCAGGATCGTCAACACCGAGTACAGCGCTACGCCCACGGCGCTTGGCCTGCCGGTACTTGCCCGGAAGATGGCCGCGCCCCGGACCGCATAGAGGCAGAGCATCACCAGGAGCAGGTTCATCGCTGCCGCATCGAGCCGGTCGCCACCCACCCCGGCCGGCAGCAGCAGCACCACCAGCGCGCCCACCACCAGCCAGACCGCCTGGTCGCTGAAGGTGAACGCCGAGAACGGCGACGGCGCGCGGCCGAGCGGCTTCACCGCCAGCCCGTGATGCCCCCGCCACGCCAGTGCCAGCCCGGCCAGGGATGCGAGGAACACCGCACCAGGAAGGATGCCGGCCACCTGGCGGGCCTGCCCGGCGGCATCGTACATCGCCTGGCTCACGGCCCGCGCCGCCTCGCCGCCCATTGCCTCGACCGTGCGCGCCTGCGCCAGGAACTGGCGCGAGAGCAGTCGAGCGGCCGACGCCTCGATGTCGCCCCAGGTGATGCCGAGCAGCACCATCCACGTGAAGGTTAGCGCCGCGGCGAACCCGATGGCCAGCGCCGCCGTGCCGAGGCGGCCGTCGGGCCGTTCCCGCATGAGGGCGATGCCCGGCCCGATGAGCATCACCGAATAGCTCCGGAGCGCCTGCTCGGCCAGGTCGCCCACCTGCAGCATCCAGAGCCCACACCAGAGCAAGGCCAGGAAAATGACGGCCCATCCCTGACGCGAGACTGGCCGGGCTACCAGGAGGAGCCCGGCCAGCGGCCCGAGCAGCAGGATGCCCGGGGCGACCAGCAGGTACAGGACAACCAGTGCAAGCCACCCACCCGACATGCGTCCCGTGTCGCGCACGGGAGGAGGGTGGGTCAGGCTCCGCCCCGCTTCACGTACGGCAGGAGCGCCAGGAACCGGGCGCGCTTGATGGCCACGCTCAGCTGGCGCTGGTGCCGCGCGCTGATGCCCGAGAGACGGCTGGGGAGGATCTTGCCCCGCTCGGTCAGGAAGCGCTGGAGCAGCTTCTCGTCCTTGTAGTCGATGTAGCGGAGGCCCGCTTCGGCGAGCGGGTCACCCTTGCGGCTGCGCTTCATTCGTCGTCCTCCTCGAACTTCCCGTCGCCTGGGGCACGGCTGCTGGCGTAGTCCTTGTCATCGGCCACCACCAGGAACCGCAGGACGCCCTCGTCGAGCTTGATCGCGCGCTCGAACTCGGGCAGGGCCGCGGTGTCGGCCTGGAAGTTGGCCACCACGTAATACCCCATTTCGCGCTTCTTGATCGGATACGCAAGGGTGCGCTTGCCCCAGTGATTGAGGCGGGGGGCCTCGGAGCCCTCGGACTGCACGAGCCCGTGGAAGCGCTCGAGCCGTTCGTTGATGGCGGGCTCTTCGAGGGTGCTATCGAAGATGTAGACGACTTCGTACGGTCGGACCATGGCACCTTTCCTGTGGACGTGAGCCCCGAGCGGCCGGTGCAGGCCCCGGGGAGGGCGTTGGACAGCCGCAAATAGTAGTCGGGTGTGCAGCGAAGGGCAAGGGACACGGTACCGGCAAGCGCGTGCCGGGCAATGGGTTAGCCCGGTCCTCGCGGCCCGCCTGCGCCAGGGTGGGCGGCACCGGTATCCTTCCGCATGCAACTCCAGAGCATCCAGATCGGAACCATCCGCACCCACGGCATCCCCGGCTCCGCCGATCCCATCGAAGCGGTGTTCGAGAGCGCCATCGGCAAGGAACCTGTGACCGGCCGGGTCTTTGTTGGCTCCCTGGGCCTGGCGGGCGACACGGTGGCTGACCGCGAGGCGCATGGCGGCATTGACCAGGCTGTGCTGGCGTATGCCTCGGGACACTATCCGAAATGGCGGCGCGAGTGGCAGCAGGAGGGGCTGCGCGCCGGCGCCTTTGGGGAGAACCTCACCATCGAGGGGGCCGACGAGGAGGTCGTGTGCCTGGGCGACCGGTGGCGCGTGGGTGAGGCCACCTTCGAAGTCACCAAGTCGCGCACGCCGTGCATGACCCTCGCCCGTTGGCACCGGCGCGCCGACCTGGTCAGGACGATCCATGGCAACGGCCGGTCGGGCTGGTACCTGCGGGTCCTGGAGGAGGGATGGATCGAGGCGGGGCAGGTGGTGACGCTGCTCGACCGACCGTTTCCCCAGTGGCCGGTGCGCCGGGTAGCCGTGGTGATGGCCAACCGGCAGTCTCGCGAGGAGGAGGCCGCCCTCCTCGCCCAGGTCCCCGCACTCGCCGAAGACTGGCGGCTGCGGCTGTCCCGGTCGCGCGCCCCTAGTTCTTCCGGCCCAGGAAGCGAAGGATGAACAGGAAGAGGTTGATGAAGTCGAGGTAGAGCGTCAGGGCGCCACCCACGGCGTAGGAACCGGCCTGCTCGCCCTCCACCGCCAGCGCCATCCGCCGCATCTTCTGCGCGTCGTAGGCCGTGAGCCCGGTGAAGACGATGACACCCACCACCGACACCACGAAGTGCAGGGCATCGCTCTTCAGGAACCAGTTCACCAGCATCGCGATGATGAGGCCCACAAGGCCCATGAAGGCGAACGAGCCGACGCCGTCCAGGCTCCGCTTCGTCACCGTGCCGTACACTGCCAGGGCGCCGAACATCGCGGCCGAGACCGTGAAGGCGGTGACGAGTGAGGCCCCGGTGTAGATGAGCAGGAGGATCGAGAAGATCACGCCGTTGAGCCCGGCGTACACGAGGAACACCGTGCCGGCCCAGGCCGGGGTCAGCCGGTCCACCCTGGCCGAGAGGAACACCACCAGGGCAAGTTGCGCGATGATGAGCCCGAAGAACAGGATCCGGTTGGCTGCGATGGCCTGGACCAGGGACGGTTGCGACGCCACGAAGAACGCCACGGCGGCGGTCACCAGGAGGCCCACGAACATCCAGCCGTACACCCCGCGCAGGAACGTGCTGACACGTTCCTCGATGGCCGCCGGACTCGCGAGTCCGGCCTGGTACTGGAATGGACTGCTCATTGCCCCTCCAGGGATCAGACGTTGAACCTGAACAATAGCACGTCGCCGTCACGCACGACGTACTCCCGGCCTTCCGCCCGGGCCAGGCCCTGCTCGCGCGCCGGCTTCCAGCCACCCACGCGCACGAAGTCCTCATACCCCACGGTTTCCGCCCGGATGAACCCCTTCTCGAAGTCCGTGTGGATGACGCCTGCCGCCACCGGGGCCTTGTCGCCCTGGTGGATGGTCCACGCCCGCACTTCCTTCTCGCCGGCCGTGAAGTAGCTCTGCAACCCGAGGAGGTGATAGGCGGCATGGGCCAGCCGGTCGAGGCCCGACTCGCTGAGGCCCAGGGAGTCGAGGAATTCGCGGCGGTCTTCCGGGGCCAGCTCGGCCAGTTCCGCCTCCACCTTGGCCGAGAACGTCACGATCTCCGCGGTTTCCCCGTCGGCCTCCACCGCCGCGCGCAGGGCCGCCACGTGGCGGTTGCCCGAGGTGACCTCGGCTTCCGCGACGTTGGCCGCATACAGCACAGCCTTTGCCGTGAGGAGGTTGAAGCTCCGCCAGGTGGCACGCTCCTCGTCGGCTGGCGTGACGGTGCGGGCGGCCCGGCCCGCGGCGAGTGCCTCGCGCGCCTGCTCCAGCAGGCGGGCCTCGAGCTTCGCCTGCGCGTCACCGCTCCGGGCGGCACGCACGGTCTTGTCGAGTCGCTTCTCCACCGATTGCAGGTCGGCGAGCGCCAGCTCGAGGTTGATCACTTCGCGGTCACGCACGGGGTCCACCGGCCCCATGACGTGCTGGATGTCATCGTCCTCGAAGCAGCGCACCACGTGCACGACCGCGTCCACCTCGCGGATGTTGGCCAGGAACTGGTTCCCCAGGCCCTCACCCTGGCTGGCACCCTTCACCAGGCCGGCGATGTCCACGAACTCCACCGTGGCGGGCACCACGCGTTCGGGTCCCACCAGCGCGGCCAGGGCGTCCAGCCGCGGGTCGGGCACCTGGACCACCCCGGTGTTGGGCTCGATGGTGGCGAAGGGGTAGTTCGCCACCAGCGCCCCGGCCGACGTGAGGGCGTTGAACAGGGTGGACTTGCCGACGTTGGGCAGGCCGACGATACCGAGTCGAAGCATCAGGGGTCGCGTGGTGAGGGGGTCGGGGTCACGGCTCGCGCGGGGTGTTGAAGCGGGTCATGGCGCGCTCGATGCCCTCGGCCAGCCAGCACTCCATGGCATCGGTCATCGTGTCGAGCAGGGCGTCCACCGCCTCGCGGTCCGCGCGGGGCAGGGGGGCGAGCACGTAGTCGGAGAGGTCGTCGCCAGCGGGGCGCGGACCCACGCCGATCCGCAGGCGAGCGTAGTCCTGCCGCTGGAGCACGCCCTCGATGCTCTTGAGGCCGTTGTGGCCGCCTGCGGATCCCGCGCCGCGGAGCCGGAAGCGCCCCACATCGAGCGCGACCTCGTCTACCACCACGAGGAGGTCCTGGGCGGCGTCGAACCCGGGAACGAGGAGCGGCGCCAGCGCGGCGCCGCTCCGGTTCATGTAGGTCTGGGGCTTGAGGAGCTGGACCGGCACGCCCTGGCAGGTACCCGAGGCCACGCGGGCACGCTCCCCCCGCCGAAAGGCGAGGCCCCAGCGGCGGGCCGCGTGGTCAACCAGCAGGAAGCCCGCGTTGTGCCGCGTGTCCTCGTACTCCGGGCCCGGGTTCCCCAGGCCCATGATCGTTCGCAGGGTCGTTCCCGCCTACTTGGCCTCTTCCTCGTCCTCGGGCTTGGGCTTCCGGATGAGCTCGGGCTCCGCCACCGCCGGGGTTTCGCCAGCCGGCACGACGGTCTCCTCGGCGCGCGGTGCAGCCACGATGGCCACGGTGACGCCAGCGTCGGTGAGGATCTCCGCCTTGGGCACCGAGAGGTCGCGCACGTGGATCGACTGGCCAATGCCCAGGTGGCTCACGTCCACCTTCACGTCCTCGGGAATGTCGGCCGGGAGGACGCGGATCTCCAGCGCGTAGAGCACCTGGTCGAGCACGCCCCCGTGGTTGCGGACGCCGTCCGGGGTGCCGGTGAGGTGCACGGCCACCTCCAGGGTGACGGCCTCGTCGGCGCGCACCTCGTAGAGGTCGATGTGCACGATGTCGCTGCTCCGGAGCGGGTCCCGCTGGATCTCGCGGATCAGCGCCTTCACCGGGGCGCGGTTGTCCACCGTCACCTCGACCAGGGTGCTGGAGTGGGCGCCAATGAGGAGGCGGCCCAGCGCCGGCGCGTCGATCTGCAGCGCCTCCGGCTCCCGGTGGTGCCCGTAGATGACGCCGGGCACGAGCCCCGTGCGGCGGAGGGTGCGGGCGGCGCCCTTGCCGGTCTTCGTGCGCGAGTGTGCCTTTAGTGTGGCCTGTGCCATGGTCGTATCCTGTCCTGGGTCAGTCGAACAGCGAGCTTACCGACTGGTCGCTGTGGGTGTAGCCGATCGCCTTGCTCACCAGTTGCGCGATCGAAAGAACCTTGAGCCGGTCGAACCTGCGTTCCGGCGGGATGGCAATGCTGTTGGTGACGACGACCTCGCTCACCGGCGAGGCGCGGAGCCGGTCCACCGCGGGCCCCGAGAGCAGCGCGTGGGTGGCACAGCAGTAGATGTCGCGCGCGCCCAGCCGCTTGAGGGCGTGGACCGCCTCGCTCATCGTGCCGGCGGTGTCGATCATGTCGTCGGGAATGACGCAGTCGCGGTCCTTCACCTCGCCCACCACGTTCACCACCTCGGCGATGTTCGCCGATGGCCGGCGCTTGTCGATGATGGCCAGGGTCGCGTTGAGGCGCTTGGCGAAGCCGCGGGCCATCTTGGCCGAACCCACGTCGGGGGCCACCACGACGGGGTCCTTGAGCTGCTTCTGCCGGAAGTGGTTCACGAACACCGGGGCGGCGTAGAGGTGGTCAACCGGGAGGTCGAAGAACCCCTGCATCTGGTGCTGGTGGAAGTCGATGCCGAGCACCCGGTCGGCGCCGGCCACCGACACCATGTTGGCGATCAGCTTGGCGCTGATGGCCACCCGGGGCTGGTCCTTCCGGTCCTGCCGCGCATAGGCGAAGTAGGGAATGACCGCCGTCACCCGCGCCGCGCTGGCCCGCTTGGCCGCGTCCATCAGGAGCAGCAGCTCCATGAGGTTCTCGGCCGGCGGGTTGGTGGACTGGATGATGTAGACGTCCCGTCCCCGCACGTTCTCGTCGATCTTGACGAAGATCTCGCCATCGGCGAAGCGCCGGAGCGTGAGGGCGCAGAGCGGCTGGCCCAGGTGATGGGCCACCTCCTCGGCGAGCGGTCGGTTGGCCGAGCCGCTGAGGAGGAGCATCTGCGAACGGGAGAGGGAGAGTTCGGCCATAAATAGCCCGGAAAAGTAGTTGCCAGATGGGGTTAGGTCAATTCGGGGTGGGGGCGGCAGGGCCGGGGGCCAGACCCGGGGCGCACGACTTGCACCGGGCGGTGCTAATCCGGCCGCCGGCCTGAACGGCCCGCTGTGGCCGGCGGATGGCCGGCCGTCCGGGCGAAACTGGAAGTGATTATCATTGTGCAGGTTATGCCGACCACCCCAGGAACCCCTTTGGAGCGACTTCGACCCATGCGTGCCCCGACCCTGTTGCTTGCCCTCGTCGCCACTGTAGCGGCTGGTTGTTCCGGAGCGGATGATCCGACGCGGACCACCAGTAACCTCTCGTGCCAGGAGGGCGGGGCATGGGTACCCTGCACGCTGACGCTCACCGAAGCGGCCACCTTCACGATTACCCTGGTGTCGCGCGACTGCCTGGCGACCGCAACCGAAGTACAGCTCACGGCACCCGAGTCAGTGGCCGGAGTCGTGGTGGACAACGCCTGCAATGCCACGCCTGGGCAGGTGTGGGCCTATGACGACGACGGTGCGGCGTTCGCGCCGGACACCGAGATCGACATGTTGTTCACCTCCGACCAGTTCGCCGATCCCCCCGGCGTCCGGGTGACGGGCGCCTTCCCCGAGTGGACGGTGAACTTCGAGGATGGCGACGACATCGACTTCAACGACGTCGTCCTGCGGGTGACGGCATTTCAGGCCGCGGCCACCTGAGTCGCCACAGGGTCTCCTGAACACGGAGCGGGGCGGCATGCCAGCATGCCGCCCCGCTCGTCTTGCCCCCTGATCTCATTGCCCCTGGTGGACTCGAACCACCATTAACGGATCCAAAGTCCGCTGTCCTGCCATTGGACGAAGGGGCATCGCCATGCTTCACAACAAGTTATGACAATGCCCCCGGTGATTCCACTGCGCGTTTGTGCAGGCTCCGGCTGGGCGCCCTTCAGTGCCCGGGTCGGAAGTCCAGGGTGTGGAACAAGGTCAGCCGCAGGGAACTGATGTTCTGCGTCGTGTTGAACTCGGGGCGCCGTTGAACGATGAACTGGTAGAGGGTGGCGAGGTCGACCGATCCGGAAAGCCGCCACACCACGCCGGCCAGGGTGCGGTTCTGGTCGAAGAGTCCGTCGAAATCGGTGGACTGGAAAAAGATCTCGTTCGCCGCCTGCCACCGCAGGAGCGTCGCCCCGGTTGAATCCTTTCGGGTAAGCGGGCCGCTCACCTGGAGCATGTACCGGGCGCGGAAGGCGAAGTTGGTCCGCGTCACCGGATCGGCGGGCACCGACGGGTCAACCAGGAGTTCCCGCCAGCGCTGCTCGGTGCGCACCCGGTGCGAGAGAACGAGCCCGGAGGGCCGGAAGGTCCACTGCGCCTGCTGGTAGAGGCGGTGCTCGTGCAGCCAGATGCGGTCGATCTCCGGAACGTACGTGCCGAACCAGGCATAGCCCGCCGTGAGGCGGAGCCGGGGGCTGATGCTGTACGTGCCCCCGACGCGAACCGCCGAGAGTGCCGCCTCGGCCGGAAGGATGTCGCGCGTGCGGTGGTTCACGTCAAAGGTGTAGCTCCACCGGTCGCTGAGGAGCCCGGTGTGGTTGTACGTGTACCAGAACTGGAACGGCTGCTGGGCGCGGGCGGGGACCGCGCCCAGCAGCAGAAGCAGGGCTCCAGAGACGCTGCGCGCCGTCACGCGGCGCGCTACTCGCCGCCCCGCACTGCGGGTGTTTCCTGCTCCAGCGGCTTGTCCGTCACCGCCGGCGCGCCCGGGGACGCAGTTCCCGGCAGGATCTCGAAGCCGACGGAGAAGGTGTCCAGCATCCCGTAGAGCTCCGCCATGACACCCAGGTTGCCCTCCGCCCTGGCCTTGCCACCCTTGAGCAGGTCCTCGAGCGTGGTCGTGCCGAACATGACCTGCTCCAGGTCCGAACGATTCAGCGTGAGCGTGAGGTCGGCGTGCGGGGCCTGGTACCCGGCAATGTTGGTGAGCGTGCCGTTGCTCAATTCCACCGCGTACCGCTCCTGGATATCGGGATGGACCAGGTTGATGGTGAACGCCTTGCCCTCCGCCTTGGCCGGGTTGAGGCGCACCCCGAGAAAGTCGAGGAAGAGCCCTGTGCTCATGGCGCTGACGAGGTCGGGGCTCGTCGTCTTCGGTGATGCGCCCGATGGGATGCCATTCCGGAGCTCATAGGCCCCGGCCAGGTAGCTGTTGCGTACGCTGTTGCTTTCGGCCTGATAGCCCAGCTGCTCGAAACAGTCGGCGAGCAGGTCCTTCGCCTGCTGGTTGGCCGGCTCAGCGAACACCAGCTTGTTCAGGATCTCCACCGCCTCGCGATACCTGCCCTCACCGAACAGCGACCGGCCCTTGGCGATGATCTTCGCGGAGCCGCCCATCATCTCCACGTACAGCGGGGCAGATTCCCGGGGCGAGAGGGGAACCAGGGTGGCAGGATTGGCGTCCCAGTAGCCCAGGTAGCGGTTGATCACTGCACGGCTGTTGTGGAACTCCGAACCGTGGTAGCTGCGCGCGGCCCACTGCTGCTGGAGCGACTTCGGGGGTTGGTAGACGTTCTGGACCTCGTTGATCGTCACGCCCTTGTTGGCCATGTTGAGCACAGCGTTGTTGAGGTGGGCGTACGCATCCCGCTGCGCCCGCATCACCTCCTGGATTCGCGCGTTCCCCCAGCGGGGCCAGGAATGCGAGGCGAACATGACCTCGGCGTTCTGGCCAAAGCGGTAGAGCGCCACGTTGATCTGCCTCGACCACTCCAGCGGATCGCGTACCAGGGCGCCCCTGAGCGTGTAGATATTGTGAATCGTGCCCGTGATGTTCTCCGCCGCCCAGAAGGCCTTGAAGTCGGGAAACCACGTGTTCATCTCGGCCGGTGCCTCTGTCCCCGGCGTGTTCTGGAACTCCATCCGGACCCCGTCCACCGTGAGCGACTCGAAGTCGTCGTTGATGGTGACGGTGGGCGGTATCAGGCCGATGTTGCCCGACGAGACGTTCTTCCCGATGGACTGGTCCACGTGCCCAAACGGGCTGGCGGTGAGGAGCACGCCGTACTGGTAGAACAGGCGGCGGGTCATGGCGTTGCCGGCGTAGACGTTCTCGCTGATGGCGTGCTGCATGAAGCCGGCCGGTGCGATGATCTTGACCTTGCCGGCCCGCACGTCGGCCTCGTCTACCACGCCGCGAACGCCGCCAAAGTGGTCGCCGTGGGAATGGGAGTAGATGACGGCCACAACGGGACGGGCGCCAACCCTGGCGTTGACGAACTCGAGGGCGGCCCGGGCGGTTTCCCGCGAGGTGAGCGGATCGATGACGATCCAGCCCGTCTTGCCCTTCACGAACGAAATGTTGGCCAGGTCAAAGCCCCGCACCTGGTAGATCCCCGGCACCACCTCGAAGAGGCCGTAGTTCATGTTCAGCACGGCCATGCGCTGGGCCGAAGGATGAACGCTCTGCAGCGGCTTGCCGTCCAGCAGGAAGTCGTAGCGGCCAATGTCCCATGCGACGTGGCCGTCATCGGCCTTGATCTGGCGGAAGTCGGGTTCCGCAATGAAGCCCTTCCGCGCCTCGGCGAAGTCTGCCGTATCGGCAAAGGGCAGTTCCTTCCTGAGCTCCTCCCACCGGGCAATCGTGGCGGCCGATGGTGGCTTGCCCTTGGGGTCAAAGTGTCCCGGGGTACCTCCCCCATCCTGGGCCGGGCGAGGGGAAGGCGTGCAGCTGGCAGTGGCCAGCAGGAAGCCTGACAGGATCAAAAGGGGGCCAGGACGCATCGCAGGCTCCAGACATGGGGTGAGGAGACAAAGTGTCGCACGTGGCCATCGCGAGCTCGGGAATCTACGTCCGTCCCGACTCGTACGAGCCCGGCTCAGTCCCCGGCCTCTGTCGGCTCATCCTTGTCGGGCGAAGGCAGGTAGGGGAAGATCGCCGAGGTCTGCAGGGTGCGATTCCTGATGGCATCTCCCGGATTGTCCTTGAGGAGGTCGCTGAAGCCAACCTGATAGCGGAGGAGCAGCGTGGGGCGATTTCGCACCTTGGTACCCCAGAAGGAGTAGCCAACCTCGATGACGGCACCGTAGTCCCAGCGCTGGTAGTAGTCGCTTGACTTCTTGCTGATCTCGCTCTCCCCCACGGGATCCGCTGCGGCCGTGAAGCGAGACGTGGCGCTGGTGCGGTACCCCAGGTACGGCCCGGCGCCGACGCGGAGACTGGGCGTCGGCCGGTACGACAGCACCAGTGGCAGGTCAATGAAGTTGAAGGTCGTTCGCGTGCGGGTGGTCCCGTCGAGCAGGACATCGAGCTCAGGGTTGCGCTCCATGTACGCCGGGACCACGCCCGCGCCCTCGACTCCCTTCGGCGACAACGGTGAAATCTCGGGGAGCAGCCACCACTTGCCGGCTTGATCCAGACGCGTGACCAGCTGTACGCCGTAGTTGAAGCCCCAGATGGTCGAGGTTTCGTCCACTCCGGTCGTCGTGGCGCCGTTCACGCCCACCTTCAAGCCGAAGTGCAGTGCCTCGTCCGAGAACTTCGGGCCGAAGAGCAGCACCAGCAGGATGGTCTGGGCCTGGAGCGCCGTCGTCCAACTGAGCAGCAGGGTCGGAACGACGAGGATCGCCGCGACGAGACTGACGTTCAAGGACGGCACGCGCATGGTACCTCCCAGGGTAGAAGGGGCTGGCGGGGCCACAGGTCCCGGCGTACGCCTCGGCCTTGTCGCCTGCGCCTCGCCCACGCGGGGAACATGCTAGAGCGCGAACTGGAACCGCAGCTCGAGGACCCGCACCGGCGGCTGGTTTCCCGATGGCGTCCCCCCGGCGAAGTGTGTCTCCTCGTAGGCCAGCTGGGCCTTGGTGAGGCGGGTGACAAACCAGGTGGCCGCCACGCCCCAGGCGGTCGCCTTGCGGGCACTCACGTCGGGGTTGGCGAACAACGGGAATGCCGCCGCATCGACGCTGAGTTGTGAGACCCGCGCCGCGACCATGACCGCTCCCCAGTGCCCCGCGTTGGGGTCGAAGCCCTCCGCCGGCACCAGCCCTCCCGGCGTGGTCGGCTCGCCCGTCAGGCTCACGTTGCCCACCACCGAGAACGCCGTCTGCCCGAGGTCGGCGGTCGCGGTGTCCCGACGCACGCGCGCCTGGTTGTGGAGGACCTCGCCCTCGAGGCCGAAGCGTCCCTGGTGCACCGAGGCAAATGCCGAGAGGCGGTTGCGCCTGCCGGCGGCGACCACGGTGCCCGCGGCTGTTCCATCGAAGCGGTAGTTGAACCAGGGAACGAGGCTCGACGTGGTGTAGACCGGAAGCTGTGGCAGCGCCGGGTTGCCGTCCTGCGTGCCCGTGGTGCCGCTCACGCCAATGACAACCTGGTTGGGCGCCCAGACGCCGCGCCGTGCCGAGCGGAACGCCAGCCGCCCCACCAGGTCCTTCCCGTTGTTGGCGTCCTGGTCCACGCTCTGGTTGTCGGGGGCCCCGTTCATCGCCGCGGCCCAGTACTCCAGGTACCCGGACGCCACCGCGCCACTCACCTGCAGCCCGACGTCACGGTTGGGGGTGAGCTGCGAGGCCAGGGAGCGCTCGGGAAAGGGCTGGTCGGTGATCAGCTTGCCCCGCTCCCAGCCGTGCGGTGTCCGGATCTTGCCCATGCGCAGGTAGGCCACCTGCGGGGTGAGGTAGATGTCGCCGAAAAAGTCCTCGATCCTGATGTTGCCCATGCCGAATTCGGGCTGGATGCGCAGGGCGAGGAAGCGGGTGACGTGGCTCTCGAAGACAAGGCGGCCGCGCCGCACCGCGAAGGTGTTGGTGGTGGTGATTCCGCGGTCGTCACCGCCGAACAAACGGGCCTCGGGCTGCACGAACCCCCGGAGGCGGAGCTGGAAGCGCTGGTCCTCGCTCCGGGCCCTGAACCCGGTGGTGTCGAACCCGATGGCCGGGCCGGTGGTGATGAACGGCAGGCGCCCCTGGGCCTCCGCCCTTCCGGCAAGGGCGGCGACGAGCACCGCGCCGAGCGCCACACGGAGCACCTGCGTCATGCTGGCGGGTGCGCCAGGGTGGTGACGCGGTGCAGCGCGCCGCGGCGCGAGCCAAGCATGAGGGCCGCGTCTTCCCGGTCGCGCTCGGAGCGGTACAGGGCGAAGAGCGTGGCGCCGGAGCCGCTCATGCGGCACAGGAGGGGATGCGTCCTGCACAGGGCCTCGAATGCCTCCCGCACCACGGGAAAGCGGCTGAAGACTGGAGACTCGAAGTCGTTGCCGGCGAGCCGGCCAATGCTGCCCCACGAGCCCAGGGCATCGAGGTCGTACGCCACCGCGCCGCGCCGGCCCGCGAGCCGCCGCCCCTCGGACACCCACTGGTAGGCCTCGCGGGTGCTGACCGACACCGGCGGCACCAGCAGGAGGGCAGGCGCCGCCGGGAGCGGCGGGAGCTGGAGCATGCGCTCGCCGTGGCCCCAGGCCAGCGCCAGCGGTGCCTGCATGAACAGGTATGGCACGTCGCTGCCGAGGCGCGCGGCGAGCTGGAGCAGCTCGTGACGTGGCACGGCACCGCCGGCCAGGGCGTTCACTGCCGTCAGTGCCGCGGCCCCGTCGCTGGACCCACCACCCAGGCCTGCCTGCACCGGGATGCGCTTTACCAGGTGCAGGTGCACGCCGAACGGGTGCCCCGTAGCATGGAGCACCGCCTCGGCGGCGCGAACAGCGAGGTTCTCGCTCGCTGGCCCGACGTCCGCACCCTCGACCGTGCACGTGACGCCGGCAGGCTCGCGGCGCTCCGCGACGAGCGTGTCGTGCAGGTCGACCAGGGTGAACAGCGTCTCGAGACCATGGTACCCATCCTCCTCGCGCGCCAGCACCCGGAGGAACAGGTTCACCTTGGCGTGCGCCACCACCTCGATGCGGCCGGCCGGCGGCACGCTCACGAGGGGGCAGGGCCCTTCAGGTCGCGCAGCGCCACCGGTGTGCGCACCAGCGACCAGAAGCCCATCAGCGTGATGGGGACGAGCGTCGTCAGGTGGTAGGTGACCGCATAGGAGAAGGCGGTGGTGTCGGGCACGCCATAGAGCCCGAGCACCGCGACGATCACCGCTTCGAAGGGGCCGATGTACCCCGGCGTGGACGGCACCGAGATCGCGAACGCCATGGTGCTCTGCAGGACCACGGCGCCGGCGAAGGGGACGTTGATGTCGAATGCCCGGAACATGATCCAGAACGACCAGGCGCTGGCGAGCCACATCCCGACCGACCAGGCCACGAGGCCAAGCACGCGGGCCGGCGATCGCAGCACACCCAGGCCGTCGGTGATGCCGCTGGCCACGGCAATGAGGCGCCGGCGCAGGGTGCCGTCGGGAAGGAGCCGGATGAGCACGCCCTCGACCAGGGCCGGTCGTGCGACAAGGAGCGCGCCCAGGGCCACGATCACCAGCCCACCGATGGCCGTGATGGTCGCGATCTTTCGCAAGGTGACGCCGGCGAGCACGGTGGACGCCGGGAGGCCACTCCACAGCAGCCCGAGCGAGAGGAGCAGGACCAGCGTCAGCGCATCGAAGACCCGCTCCACCACCAGCGAGGCGATGCTGCCGGCAAAGCGCACGTGCCCCAGCCGGGTGATGGCATAGGCGCGGAGGAGTTCGCCGGCCCGGAAGGGGAGCACGTTGTTGGCCATGAACCCCATGGCCACCGAATGCCAGCGCGGCGCCAGGGGCACCGGTTTGCCGTGGTCGTTGCGGAGGAGGAGGCCCCAGCGGAAGGCGCGCACCATGAACGAGGCCGTGGCGACCGCAATGCCCAGGAGGAGCGGCACCGCGTGCGCCCGCCGGATCTCGGCGCCGACCTGCCGCAGGTCGACGTCGCGCATGGCCCACCAGAGCAGTGCGGCCGAGATGACGACCCCCGCAGCGCCGACAGCCAGGTGGCGACCGCGCCGGGCGGGTTCAGGCGCCGTCAAGGGCGAGCGGGACGAGGTCGAGCAGCTCGTCGAGCAGCGGGCGTACGACGGCGATGTGCTGTCCGCGCGCCAGCTGGGCGCGCATCTCGGCCTGTACCTCGGCAGCGCGGCGCAGGGCGGCTGGCCCCCGGTAGAGCAGCGACTCCATCGCCACGATCGGTTCGGGATCGGGGAGGCGCTCGGGGCCGGTCGAGGGTGTCGGGACCAGCGCCTCGATCGGCGCCTCATCCACGCCGAGCTCGAGCAGGAGGTCGGCGTAGCTGGCGAGGCTCGCCTCGAATGGGGAGGGACTGGCTGCGTGGTCCGGCGCCGCAGGTACCGGGTCGGGGGCAAGGCTGGCAATCTCAACGATTGCCTCGCCATCCACCGGGTCGGGCGCCAGTGCGCCCACGTCCACCACGTCGGCGCCCCCGTCCGCCTCGATCAGCTCGACCATTTCGACCACCTCGACCACCTCAAGCACCTCGGCTGACACGTCCCCGGCCTCGACGACCTCCACCAGGTCGAGGATGGTGTCGTCATTGGTGGGGTCCGGTTCGAGGGCCGCCATCGACACCGTGTCGTCATCCGGCACGATGGCATCCGCCTGCAGCAGGTCGGCGAAGGCCGTGTCGTCGGGAGCGGTGGGAGTAGCGGTGGCCGCCGGCTCACGCGGGGCGCCGAGTGCATCGACCAGCGCAAGTTCGGCCTGCCAGGCGCCTGCATCGACGGCATCGCTCGTGGCTGCCTGCCGGAGCAGGGCGCCGGCCCGCTGGAGGAGGGCGACCACTTCGGGGGTCGATGCCCGCGCCGTGCCGTCGCCGATCCGCGTCCGGACGGCGCGGGCCCAGTCGCTGATCTCGGGCGCCTGCCCGCGTCCGCTGGTGGCGAGCGTCCGGAGCGATGCGAGGAGCCCGAAGAGGCGGAGGTCACGTTCGGTGTCGGTGTGTGCCGCGGCGAGGCGGTCGGCCGCCTGCACCAGGTGCTCGCCGTGGCTGGTGAGTTCCACGGTCCCGAGCGTCGGGGCTGCCGTGCGATCCGGGCCGGCCGCGACCTCGCCGTCGGCGAGCAGCGCCTCGATGGGCACGACGTCCCGTTCATCTGCAAAGGTGCGAAGCAGGAGGTCGGTGAAGTGGCGTGCCTCCGGGGCATCCACCGCCGGCCGGCCGGAATCGGTGATGTCGCGCGTGACGCGGTTCAGGGCCTGGGCGGCTGCGGCAAGAACGTCGTCCGCCCCGGGCGGGGCAGCGAGTGACCGGGAGAGGTCGGCCGAGACCAGCTCCACGCCGTCCAGGATCTCCGGCAGGGGCGAGAGCTCGGACAGCTCGGCCAGGCCGCGCAGCGGCTGCATGCGGCGCAGCACCGCATGGAGGGTGTCGGGCACGTCGGTGCCGCTGCGCATCGCCCGCGCAGCGCGATCGAGGGCGCTGGCGATGAGCGCGCCCTCACGGGCCACGAACGCGCGTACGCCGGTCTGGGAGCCCTGGGCCACGCCAGGCGCACTGGGCGTTGCGCCGGCCTGGCGTTCGAGTTCGGCAGCGATGCGGCGCGCGCGCGCGGTATCACCCTCGCCCCACTCGGACGCACGCCGCACCAGCCCGCGGAAGTCGTCCACCACCTGCAGCGCGAGTTCCCGCGTCGCAACGTCCCACGGCCGCTGCCCGTCGCGCACCGAGCGGGCCAGGGCCTCGAACGCCGCCCCGGCCTGGGCCACCGGCTGCAGGTTGGCCATGAGTGCGGCGCCGCGGAGGAGCCGGACCTGGCGCACGAACTCCTCGCCCGATACGCCTTCCGGGCGCGCCAGCAGCGCCTCGAGCCGGTTGAGGCACTCGCCCGCCTCGAGCGAGAAGAAGTCGGTGGTGCGGAGCGTCCCACTCATGGCGCGCGTGGTTCCTGGGGAGGGCGACGGTGAAGGGTAATACAGGACGCCATGGCAGACACGGCCACCGACATGCCCTCCATCACGGCACGGCTCACGATGCTGTGCCCGATGTTCAGCTCCTCGATCTCGGCGATCGCGGCCACCGGGCCGACGTTGTCATAGGTGAGGCCATGCCCGGCGTGCACGGCCAGGCCAAGCCGCCGCGCCAGGCGGGCGGCCTCGACCAGCGTGTGCAGGGCGGTGCCGCCCTGCCGCCAGGTGCGGGCATACTCGCCTGTGTGCAGCTCGATGGCGGGCACGCCGAGCGCGTGCGCGGCCCTGATGGCGGCCGGCACCGGGTCGATGAAGAGGCTGACGCGGCACCCGTGATCGCCCAGGCGCGCAATGGTGGACACGAGTTGCGGAGATGGCTGGGAGAGGTCCAGGCCGCCCTCGGTGGTGACCTCCTCCCTCCGCTCCGGCACGATGGTGGCCTGGAACGGCCGCAGGCGACAGGCGAGCGCCACGATGTCCCCGCTCGTGGCCAGCTCCAGGTTCAGCGCCGTCGTCACCGCGCCAGCGAGGCGGACCACGTCGTCATCCTGGATGTGACGGCGATCCTCGCGCAGGTGGGCCGTGATCCCGTGCGCGCCGGCCGCCTCGGCAAGCCGTGCGGCGGCCACCGGGTCGGGTTCGTCGGTGCGACGGGCCTGCCGGACCGTCGCGACGTGGTCGATGTTCACGTACAGGCGCATCGGGAGCATTGCTGGGGCGTGGGGCCTCGTTTAGTTTCGCAGGCGGCGTGATACTGGATCAACGTTAGCACGCGAGGTGGTCGTGGGACAGCACCGACGGGGTGGGATGTGGCTGGCGGTCGTGCTCCTGGTGGCGCTGCCGGCCGGTGTGGCGGCGCAAGTGCAGGTGTCGAAGCCGTCGTCGCCGGAGGACGCGATGAACCAGTTCCTCCAGGCGGTCGCCGACAGCAACCTGACGCGCATGGCGCAGTTGTGGGGCACCGACAAGGGTTCCGCGGCGAAGACACGGCAACCGAACGAGTTCCAGAAGCGGGTCTTCCTCATGCACGCCTTCCTCAAGGGCGGCACCATGCGCATTGCCAACTCGGTGCCGGATCCCGCGGTCAAGGGTCGGCAGCAGATGCTGCTTGACTTCCGCCGTGGTGACTGCCAGCGCACCGTCCCTGCCGCGACGGTGCTGACGAAGGACGAGGGGTGGATCGTCAACTCGATTGACGTGAGCACGGTGGGCGTGCCGGGCCGCGCGTGTGGCGCGGGCGCCGATTCGGCCGCGGCCTCCGCCGGCAATGCCGGCAATCCTGGCTAGCCGGGGGCTCGTTCGGAGAGTTCGATGAGGATGCCGGCGGTGGCCCGGGGGTGCAGGAAGGCAATCCGGCGCCCATGGGCCCCGATCCGGGGCTCCTCATCCACGAGCTGGTAGCCGCGGCTGCGGGCGGATGCGAGGGCCGCATCGAGGTCTGGCACTTCGTAACACACATGGTGAATGCCGGGTCCGCGCCGCGCAAGGAAGCGTGCGATGGGGCTGGCGTCATCCAGCGGCTCGAGCAGCTCCACCTGGGGCCCGCCGAAGGGCAGTGAGACGATGGCGGCGCCATCAGACCTGGCCGTGTGGCCGGGTTCGACGCCGAGCACGTCGCGATAGAAGGCAAGGGCGTCGCGGATGCTGGTTACCGCAATGCCGATATGGGCAATCCTGGGCTGGTCAGGCATGGCCCTAACTTAGCAGGCGCGGCCGCAGCGTGGCTGCGCCATCAATGAAAGGAAGCGGGGAGCATGACCGAAGTCGCAACAAAGCCAACGGCGGTCACGGATGACACCTTCACCGCCATGGTGGAGCAGTCCAGGGGACTCGTGCTGGTTGATTTCTGGGCAACGTGGTGCGGCCCGTGCCAGATGATTGCCCCCATCCTGGACCAGCTCGCGGGCCAGTATGCCGGCCGGGTACGCATCTACAAGCTCGACACCGATGCCAACCAGAAGACCGCCTTCAAGTTCAACATCCGGTCCATCCCCGCCGTGCTCTTCTTCAAGGATGGCAAGCACGTCGATACCGTCATTGGCGCGGTGCCGCGCCAGGCGCTCGAGGCCAGGATCGAGCAGCACCTGCGGTAGCGGCGGAACGGTTCGTGGTGACGGGGGCGCCAGGCAATCCTGGCGCCCCCGTTAGCTTTCGGGAGCGTGAAACCGCAGCAGCGTGGGCCTGACGACCTGATGCACCTGGTGCCATGACGACCCTCTATGTCGTTGCCACTCCCCTTGGCAATCTCGCCGACCTGAGCGCCCGCGCGATCGAGGTGCTGCGTGCCGTACCGGTCGTCGCGGCCGAGGATACGCGGCGGACCCGTCCCTTGCTGGAACACCTGGGTGCCGCCCCCAGGCTGGTGAGCTTCCACGCGCATTCGGGGCGTGCCCGGCGTGACACGTTGCTCGAGATCCTCGAGGAGGGGCGGGACGTGGCCCTGGTGACCGACGCCGGGACGCCGGGCATCAGTGACCCGGGCCATGACCTCGTCGCGGCGGCCCGCGCGGCAGGGCACGCGGTGGTGCCAATCCCGGGACCGTCCGCCGTGGCGGTGGCCCTGTCGGTATCGGGCTTCCCGGCGGATCGCTTCCTCTTCCTCGGATTCATCCCGCGAAAGGGCGCGGAGCGTCGCCGCCTCCTGGCGCGGGCGGCAGCAGAAGAGTGGAGCGTGGTCTTCTACGAGGCGCCAGGGCGGGTCGCCGAGCTGCTCACCGACCTGGCCGCTGCGGCCGGCGCCGAGCGCCGCGTCACCGTGGGGCGCGAACTCACGAAGCGGTTCGAGGAATTCCTGAGCGGCACACTGGCGGAGGTGGCGGCTCACGTCGCGGCCTCGGAACCCCGGGGCGAGTTTACCGTAGTGCTCGAGGGTACCGGCGAACCGCCTCCCCCGGAGGATCGGGGAGAAGAGGCGGCCGGCGCGGCGCGCACCTGGCTCACCGAAGGGATCTCCCGGAAGGAAGCGGCGCAACGCGTCGCACAGGAGTTTGGCCTCTCGCGCAACGATGCCTACCGGCTCGTCATGGACCTCGAATGACCCCTGGCTGTCAGCTTTCGCTCCTGGCCACGTGCCTGGTGCTGCAGGTGGCGCCCCTCGGGGCGCAGGCGGCCCGGCACGATGGGGCGGTCACGCCCTGGCAGGGGATCGGGCGCCTGCACTATGACGGCGGCGGTGACTGGTACGCCAACCCGTCGAGCCTGCCTAACCTCCTGGAGGCCATCCGGGAGGCCACCGGCATTCCGGTGGAGCGCGAGGAGCGCGTGGTCACCCTGTCGTCGGATGAACTCTGGAGCGTGCCGTACCTGTACGCCACCGGGCACGGCAATGTGCATTTCTCTGATGCCGACCTGGCCACGCTCCGGCGGTACCTCGAGCAGGGCGGGTTCTTTCACGTCGATGACAACTACGGCATGGATGCATCGATCCGCCGTGAACTGGGACGACTCTTCCCCGACCATCCCCTGGTGGAGGTTCCGCTCGACCACCCCATTTACCGGGTGATCTTTTCGTTCCCGCGCGGAATTCCCAAGATCCACGAGCACGATGGCAAGCCGGCGCAGGGATTCGGGATCTTCCTGGGCGACCGCCTCGTGGTCTTCTACTCCTACCAGACCGACCTGGGCGATGGGTGGGAGGATCCCCAGGTGCACAATGATCCACCTGCCTTGCGAGAGGCCGCCCTGAAGATGGGCGTGAACCTGTATGCCTGGGCGCTGGCCCAGGGTGGGGAATGAGCCAGACCACCCTGGCCCTCGCCGCGTTGGCCCGGCCCCTCCGCGACCGGCGGCTCCTGGCTGGCCTGGCCCTGATCCTGGGCACCGCGCTCCTCGTGCTCGGGCTTGCCGCGGGGCTGGCACGCCTCGACGTGTGGCGGAGCCCCGTGTGGGTGCCGCTCGCGTGGATCATGGTGCTCGGACTGGCAGGAGCGGGTGCGTGGCTCCTGCCCAGGTGGAGCCGGCACTTCGGTGTGTCCGCCCTGGCTGAGCACCTGGAGCAGTCCGGGGGCTGGCGCATGGGCACGCTTCGCTCCCACCTGCAGGCGAGCCAGGCAGGCACCAGCATGGCGTTGTGGCAGGTCGCCGACCAGCGCTCGGCCCGTACCGTGCAGGAGCGCGCCGCCACGGCCCTGGCACCGCTCAGCGCGCGCGTGGCCCGCGAACTTGGGGCAGCGGCGATCGTGGCCATCCTTGGCGCCCTGACACTCGCGGTGGCCCGGCCCTTCTCCGGCCCTGGCGCCCTGTTGTGGCAGCCGCTCCGGGCCGCACGCGCGTCCGTGGCACCCGTCACGCTGCGCGCATCGGCGGACACGGTGGATCGCGGGCGCCCCGTGGTGCTGCGGGCCTCGAGCTTTGGCCGGCGCGATGCCATCCTGTGGCTTCGCGCGCCGGGTGAACCCTGGCGCGAGGTGCCGCTCACGCTCGGCGAGGACGGTGTCGCCGAGCATACGGTATCCTCGCTCGAATCCGACCTCTTTGCCCGCGTGACGAGCGGGGGGAGGGAGTCGGACACCGTCCGGGTGCACGCCCGCCTCCCCGTCTTCCTCGCCACCATGCAGGTCACGGCGCGATACCCGGCATACCTGGGCCTGGAGGACGAGCCCCTGCCGCTCACCGGTGACACGGTGCTCGTCCCCGAGGGCACGCGCCTCGACCTCGAGGGCGAGGCCACCGCCGAGCTGGCCTCGGCGCACCTGGAGAACGGCGCGGAGGTCGCAGCCCTCGAGGTGAGTGGCAGCCGCCTTCGGGGCAGCGTGGTCCCGCGGGCGTCCGGTACCTGGGCGCTGCAGGTGCGCACACGCTCGGGCGCGCCGCTCGCCGGGGAACCGGTGCGACTGTCGCTTCGCCTCCTGGCCGACAGTGCACCTGTAGCCGAGATCCCGGTGCCTGGCGTGGATACCACGGCCGCGGCAGGGCAGCGCGCGCCGATCGTGATCGATGCGCGCGACGACCATGGCATCACGCAGGTCGTGGTGGAGCTCCGCCGGGTTGATGGTGCGGGCCGAGCAGGCGGGTGGCAGGAGCAAGTGGTGTCACTGCCGCCTGGAACCGCTGACCGCGCGATTGTCACGGTGCCGCTCGACCTTGCGGCGCTGGGCGTGGGAGCCGGCGACACGCTCCGATACCGGGCGCGGGTGGCAGACAACGCCCCGCGCCGCAGGACAGGTCGCTCGCGCGAGTATGCGCTGCGCGTGCTCACCATGGCCGAGGTCCGGTCGGCGTCGCGCGCGGCGTCCGACGCCGTGCAGGCGGCACTCGATTCCCTTACGCGCGCGAGCAAGGCGCTGGAGCGGCAGGCCGAGGACCTCGCCCGCTCCCAGCCCCGCGATGCGACACGGGAGGGCCGCACCGCCGAGAGCCTCACCTTCGAGCAGGCGCGCAAGGCGGAGGCGGTCGCGGCGGCGCAGGAGCAGCTCCTGCGCGATGCCGAGGCCGCGCGCGAACGACTGGATGAACTGGAGCGCATGACGGAGGCGGCCGGCAGCGCCGACTCGGCGTTCCGGGCGCGCCTCGATGAGGTGCGGCGCCAGCTCGACCAGGCGCTGACGCCGGAGCTCTGGGAGAAGCTGCGGGAGCTGCGCGAGTCCCTGCGGGACCTCGATGCCGGGCGGGCACAGGAGAACCTTCGTGACCTGGCGAGGAAGCAACAGGACCTGCGCGAGGCGCTGGAGCGGAGCCGGGAGTTGTTCCGCCGCGCCGCGATGGAGGGCGAACTCAAGTCCCTTGCCGAGGAGTCTCGCGACCTGGCCTCGGGACAGCGCGAATGGAACAGGCAGGCGCTGACAGCTGACAGCCTGTCGGCGGGGGCACGGGAAGAGGCGCTGGCACAGCGCGCCGACTCGCTGGCCGCCTCCCTCCAGGAGCTGGCGGCGGAAGTCCAGCAGCCAGACCAGGCGGGGAAGCTGGATGACCTGGCCCAGCAGGCCGGCAAGGCCGCCCGGAAGATGCAGCAGGCGGCGGCGAGTGCCCGGCAGGGGCAGCGGCAGCAGGCACGCCAGCAGGGCGAAGAGGCCGAGCAGCAGCTCGAGCCGCTCGGCGAGCAGCTGGATGAGCAGCGCGAGGACATGGCCGGCGGGTGGCGCGAGGAGGTCACCCGCCAGCTCGACCAGGCGCTTGCCGACCTGAGTCGGCTCAGCGAGCGCCAGCTCGAGGTGACGCATGGGTTCGAGCGGGGCGACCCCACGTCCCGGTTGCGGTCGGAGCAGGGGGCCGTGGAGGAAGGGGTGCAGCGCCTCCTCGACCAGCTTCGGGATGCTGCCGGAAAGAATGCGCTGGTCTCACCCCAGATCGGCACAGCCCTGGGTGCCGCGCAACTGCAGATGCAGCGCGCCCGTGAGGCCATTGGCACGGCGAATCCCAACCAGCGTGAGGGCGGCGACCGGGCCGGTGATGCGCTGGACGCGCTGAACACCGCGGCCTACAGCCTCCTGCAGGCGCGAGGCGACGTGAGCGGCGCGCAGTCAGGCTCCGGCATGCAGGAGGCCGTCGAGCGCATGTCGCAGCTCGCACAGCAGCAGGGGCAGCTGGGCGAGCAGGGGGCGTCGCTCTTGCCGCAGATGGGGAATGCCGGTGCGGCCCAGCAGCTCGCACAGCTGGCGGCCCGGCAGCGCGCCCTGGCCCAGGAGCTGGAAAAGCTCCGCGGTCGCGGCAGCATGCCTGGGGCGGGTGAGATGGCCAATGAGGCGCAGGAGATGGCACGGCGCATGGAGGCGGGTCGCCTCGACCGGGAGATGGTGGCACGGCAGGAGCGGCTCTTCCGCCGCATGCTCGACGCCGGGCGCACCCTGCAGGGTGAGGAGCGCGATGAACAGAAGGAACGGCAGAGCACATCGGCCACGGGCGACTCGGTGCGGCTCCCGCCGGCGCTGCGGGCACGCCTGGCGGACGACGCCGGACGCCTTCGCGTGCCCACCTGGGAGGAACTGCAGCACCTCTCGCCGGCAGAGCGCCGGCTGGTGGTGGACTACTTCCGGCAACTCGCCACGCCGGAGTCGGTGCGATGACGCGGGCCGGGCGGTGCGTGCGTTGGCTGGCGCTGGCGGCCCTGGTGGCCGGCCTGCCACGGGCCGTGCATGGCCAGGTGGATTCGCTGAACCGGGCCTACGACCTCGAACGTCGCGGTAACTACGCCGGTGCGGTCGATGCGTATCGTGCCGTCCTGAACTCCCGGCCAGGTGACGTTGGGGCGATCCTCGGGCTCGAGCGCGCCCTCCAGCCGCTCAACCGCTCGGCGGAGATCGTGCCCGAGCTGTCGGCCGCCCTGGCCGCCAATCCCTCGTCGCCCGCACTGCTTGGCGTCGCGATCCGTACCTGGACGGCCCAGGGAGCCACCGACAGCGCGCAGCAGGCGGTGAACCGCTGGGCCGCGGTGGCGCCCGGTGACGAAGCGCCCTGGCGGGAGTGGGGCAACGCACTCCTGCTGCGGAGGGAGCGGGCCGCGGCCAGGAAGGCGTACCTGGCGGGCAGGCAGCGCCTGGGCCGACCCGAGGCACTCGCCCCTGAGGTTGCCCAGGTGCTGGTGCTCGAGGGCAACTACGCCGGGGCAGCGCGCGAGTGGGTGGTCGCCATCGAGCAGTTGCCGGGCTACCGGGCTGGCGCCGTCATTACGCTGCGGCAGGCACCCGACGCCCAGCGGAAGGAGGTGCTGCACGCCCTGCAGCAGTCGGGCAGCGTGGATGCGCGTCGGCTCGAGGCCGAACTGCGCGCCCGCTGGGGTGACCCGCTTGGTGGGTTCGACCTTTTGAACACCTCGCTGCCAGCGTCCGATGCCGACGCGGTGGACCTCCTGCGGCAGTTCAGTGAGGCGTTGCGGGGGCAGTCCGGGCCGGAGTACCGCCAGGCCATGGGCCGCACGCAGGAGGCCCTTGCCCAGCGCGCCCGGGGGGCGGCAGGGGCTCGGCTCCGGCTCGACGCGGCGCAGGCCTACCTCGATGGCGGGGATCGCACCTCGGCCCGGCGGGTGCTGGGAAGCCTGGCAGAGGGACGGGACGTGCCGCCGGCGCTGGCAGCCAGTGCGTCAGCCACCCTCCTCCGGATCCTGGTCGAGGAAGGGAACATGGCCGAGGCGGAGCGGCGGCTGGCCGCCGCGGGAGAGGCGCTTCCGGCGGAGGAGCGGGCCGAGGTGACTCGCCGGCTGGCACTCGCGTGGGCCCGGAAGGGCCAGGTCGGCCGCGCCGACTCCATGCTCACCACCGACAGCTCCATTGCGGGGCTGGCGCTTCGGGGCCGCCTCCGGCTGTTTGCGGGCGACGTGGCCGGTGCGATGGCCATGCTGCGTGCGGCGGGGCCCTTCGCGGGAACGCGGGAGGAGGCCACCGAGCGCACCGCGTTGCTTGCCCTCCTCCAGCCGCTCGGAGGCAATGCCAGCCCGAGGCTGGGCAGTGCCTTCCTGGCGCTGGAGCAGGGGGACACCGCGGCGGCCATCACGGGGTTCAGCGAGTTGGGCCGCGTCCTGCCAGCAGATCAGGGCGGTGCAGAGCTGACGCTGCTGGCAGGACAACTCGAGGCGCGCCGTGGCCGTACCGAGCAGGCCGAGGCGCTGCTTCGTGCCGCGGCAGATTCCGCGGCGCCTGCGGCGGCGCCTGCGGCCCTGCTGGAACTCGGCCGGCTGCTGGCCCTCTCGGGCCGCCGTGCCGAGGCGGTGCCGGTGTTCGAGGAGTTGATCCTGTCCTACCCCAGGAGTGCGCTGGTGCCGCAGGCGCGACGCGCCCTCGATGACGCGAAGGGAGCGGTGCCGGAGTAATGTGTGCGCGATGCATGGCCCGGCGGGACCTCCTGAAGGCGGCGCTGGCGCTGCCCCTGGCGCCGCGGATCGTGCGCGCGGTGCAGGTGCCCGCCGGGGCGAGCTGGCTCCTGGTGCCCATGGACGACAGCCAGTCGGAGCACCTGCGGGCCTACGGGGTGGCGTGGCGCGCCATCCAGCGCGGGACACGCGCAGAATGGCTCCTCAACTATCGCGGCGGGTCGTTCCTGCTCCCCAATGAGGCCGCCACCACGCGCGATGCCGCGCTCACCGGCGTGGCCATCGAGGGACTCGACGACGGCGCCGTCACCACGATCCGGGGGGAGGTGGCGACCTCCAACATGGATGCGGTGCCGCTGGAGAAGGCGCCGAAGATCGCCGTGTACGTGCCGCCCTTTGCCGCGCCCTGGGACGACGCCGTCACCATGGCGCTCAACTATGCCGGGATCGAGTACGACAAGTTGTGGGACGCCGAGGTCGCCCGGGACGGCCTGCGCACCTACGACTGGCTGCACCTGCACCACGAGGACTTCACCGGCCAGTACTCCAAGTTCTTCCTGAACTATGCCGGGGCACCGTGGCTCGAGGACATGGTGCGTCGCAACCGGGAGGTGGCCCGACAGGCGGGGTTCCCCAATGTCCCCGCCCTCAAGAAGGCGGTGGCCGAGGCGATCGCCGCCTACGTGGAGCGCGGGGGCTTCCTGTTCGCCATGTGCACCGCCACGGAGACCCTCGACCTGGCACTGGCGAGCGCGGGCGTGGACATCGCGGCCTCCTATGCCGACGGCACCCCGGTGGATCCGCGGGCCAACGACCGCCTCGACTGGAGCCGGGCCCTGGCCTTCCAGGATGCCCGGCTGGAACTGAGCCCGACCACCCCGGTGTTTTCGGAGATCGACGGGCACCAGGTCAACTCCGGGGACCGCCGGCAGCCGCTCGGCACGTTCACGCTGTTCAACTTCAGCGCGAAGATCGACCCGGTGCCCACGATGCTGGTGCAGAACCACCGGCAGGTGATCCCCGACTTCTACGGGCTCACCACGTCCTTCATGCGGCGCACCTTGAAGCCCACCGTGACGATCCTCGCCGATGAGCCGGGGGCGCCGTGGGTCAAGTACATTCACGGGGACCGGGGGAAGGGCACCTGGACCTTCTTCGGTGGGCATGACCCGGAGGATCCGCAGCACCAGATTGGCGATGCGCCAACCGACCTCTCGCTGCACCCCCACTCACCCGGGTACCGGCTCATCCTGAACAACGTCCTCTTCCCGGCAGCAAAGAAGAAGGAGCTGAAGACCTGACCCCCGGCTCGGTGCCCGACCGCCTCTCGCCCCACGTCCGCACCCTGGTTGCCGCCGAGATCCGCGCGGCGGGCGGGCGCGAGGTGTCGTTCGTGGGCGAGGTCGACCGCGACGGCGTGGTCGTGGCCGCGCGCGTGGTGGCCCGCGGCACGGTGGACTGCGTGCTGGCGCTGCCCGGCGTGGCCCAGCGGGGCGAGATGCTGCTGCACAACCACCCCGGCGGGAACCTCTCGCCCTCCGGCGCTGACCTCATGGTGGCGGCACAGCTGCACGATGGCGGGGTCGGGTTCGCCATCGTGAGCAACGATGCCACGCGCTGCTATGTCGTGGTGGAGGTCCCGCGCGAGCGGCAGCAGGCCCGGCTGGACACGCTCGATGTGGTGGAGATGCTGGGCGAGCATGGGCCGGTCGCCACGACGCTGGGTTCGTGGGAGGACCGGCAGAGCCAGCGGGACATGTGCGCCCACGTGACGGATGGCTACAACGATGGCGGCGTGCTGCTGCTGGAGGCCGGCACCGGGGTGGGCAAGAGCTTTGCCTACCTGGTGCCGGCACTCCTGTGGGCCCGGGCCAACGGCGAGCGCACGGTGGTGAGCACCAACACGATCAACCTGCAGGAACAGCTGGTGGGCAAGGACCTGCCACTCCTGCGCGACGCCCTGGCGGTGGGTGACCAGGTGCCGACGTTCGCCCTGCTCAAGGGCTGGCGCAACTACCTCTGCCTGGCACGGATGCACCAGGCGGTCGGGGCGCAGCGCACGCTGCTGGAGGCCGACAAGCACGATGAGCTGACGGCACTGGCGTCATGGGCCGGCCACACCGGTGACGGCTCGCTGAGCGACCTGCCGGCCTCGCCGAGCCCGGAGGTGTGGGACGAGGTGAGTGCCGAGAGCGACCTCTGCCCTCGGCTCCGCTGCGAGCACTACGACCGCTGCTTCTTCTTCCGTGCCCGGCGCCAGGCGGCGCAAGCTGACGTGGTCGTGGCCAATCACCACCTTCTCGCAGCCGACCTTGGCGTGCGCCGGGCCAGCGACAACTGGGAGGAGGCCGCCGTGCTGCCGCCCTACCGGCGCCTGGTGCTCGATGAGGCGCACCACCTGGAGGATGTCGCCGCCGGCCACCTGGGGTCGCAGGTGTCGAGTCGTACGGTGCGGCGCCTGCTTGCCCGGTTCGAGCGGCATGGCCGGGGGCTGGCGCCGACCCTGCTGCACGAGCTGCGGAGCATCGACGACCTGCTGTCGCGCGCGAGCCTCGACGTGCTGCGCGACCGGCTGCTGCCGGCGCTGCGCGAGGCTCGCGTGGCGTCCGACGCGCTGTTCACCCGGCTGCAGGGGCTCCTGGCCGACGTGCCCGGCGGCCAGCGACGCCTCGATCCCGAGTTCCAGGCCGACCCGGCATGGGCTGCCGGCCTGGGCGGCGAACTCGACGGGGCATTGCACGCCTTCCGGGTGGTGCGGGATGCGGTGGACGTGATCGCCGGCCGGCTGGAGCAGGCGGAGCAATCGGAGCGACGCCTGCGGTTGCTCCAGGAACTGCGCGCCGTCGTGGCGCGGCTCGATGCGGTCTGCGATGGGCTGCTGCTCACGCTGCGCCCGGCACCGGTGCGTGAGGGCGACGGTGCCGACCTCGTGCGTTGGATCCAGCGGAGCGGGCGCCGCGGGGCGGAGGTGACGCTGGCGGCGGTGCCGGTGGACCTGGCCCCGGTGCTGCGCGAGCTTCTGTTCGACAAGGTGAAGACGGTGGTGCTCACCAGTGCCACGCTGGCGGCATCCGGGGACTTCGGGTTCATCGAGGAACGACTGGGCCTTGAGGGCAGCAGTTCGCCGGTGACGGTGCGCGAGGTGTTCCCGTCTCCCTTCGACTATCCCTCCCAGTGCCTCCTTGCCATCCCGAACGACCTCCCCGACCCGCGGGAGGACGAGGCGGGCCACGCGTCGGCGACGCTGACGGCCCTGATCGACCTGGCCAACGCCTCCGATGGCGGGATGTTTGCCCTGTTCACCAGCCACGCGGCGCTCCAGCGCACCGCGTCGTCGCTGCGGCAGGCGGTGGGCACGCGGTGGCCGTTGCTGGTGCAGGGCGAGGCGACGCGCGACCAGCTCCTGCGCCGCTTCCGGGAGCTGGGCAATGCGATCCTCCTGGGCACCGACTCGTTCTGGGAAGGCGTGGATGTTCCCGGGCGGGCGCTGCGCACGCTGGTGCTCTGCAAGCTGCCGTTCAAGGTGCCCTCGGAGCCGCTCACGGCGGCGCGGCTCGAGCGCCTGGCCGAGCAGGGGCACGACGGCTTCTTCCACTACCTCCTCCCGCATGCTGCCCTCAAGCTCAAGCAGGGGTTCGGGCGGCTGATCCGGAGCCAGCGGGACGTCGGTGTCGTCGTGCTGCTCGACAGCCGCGTGGTGCACAAGCGCTATGGCACCCTGGTCCTGGACGGGCTGCCACTTGCCGAGCGCCACGTCGCACCCTGGCCTCAACTGCGCCTCCGGTGCGAGGACTTCTTTGCCCGGCATGGGATAGGAGCGACCGCCTGACATGAGCCGCGATCACGGCACGTCACCCCCGCAGGGCTGGGCTCCTGCCCCGACCAAGGTCGTGTGTGTCGGCCGGAACTACGCCGCACATGCGCGCGAGCTGGGCAACGAGGTGCCGGCGGCTCCGCTCCTCTTCCTCAAGCCGCCCAGTGCACTCCTGCCGCATGGTGGGACGATCCTGCTGCCGCCCGAGTCGCAGCAGGTGGAGTACGAGTCCGAGATCGCCGTAGTCGTCGGGTCGCGCGCCACCGCGGTGCCCGAGGCCACGGCCCTGCAGCACGTGGCGGGGTACACCTGCTTGAACGATGTCACGGCCCGTGACCTGCAGCGAAGCGATGGGCAGTGGTCGCGCGCCAAGGGCTTCGACACCTTCTGCCCCGTGGGGCCGGTGCTGGCGACCGGGCTCGATTGGCGCGGGCTGGAGGTCATCGGGCGGGTGAACGGGGTGGAGCGCCAGCGCGCGCCCACCACCGACATGATCTTCCCAATCCCGTACCTCGTGTCATATATCAGCAGGATCATGACCCTGGAGCCGGGCGACCTCATCGCCACGGGCACGCCAGCCGGGGTCGGGCGGTTGCAGCATGGCGACGTGGTGGAAGTCGAGGTGCCCGGTATCGGGATCCTCAGGAACCAGGTGCGCACCAGGGAGGTGCAATGATTCGCTTCAGTGACCGGCTCGCGGCGCTCCCCGGCTACCCGCTGGCCGAGATCCCCTCCATCAAGCGGCGGCTCATCGAGGCCGGGATGGATGTCATCGACCTCGGCGCCGGGGACAACGACACCCCGCCACCAGCCTCGGTGGTGGCGGCGATGCGATCGGCGCTCGACGTGCCCGGGCTGAGCAAGTACGGCTTCCAGCAGGGCAACCCCGCCTTCCGGCAGGCCATCGCGCGCTGGGTGGAGCGCCGGTTCGGGATGCAGGTGGACCCGGTGACGGAGACGCTCCCCCTGATCGGTTCCAAGGAGGGACTGTCCCACCTGGCGATGGCCGTGATCAACCCGGGTGACATCGCCATCGTGCCGGAACCCGGTTACCAGGCCTACATCGGCGGCGCGCTGCTCTCGGGTGGCGTGGCGCACCTCGTACCGCTCCGGCCCGAGCGGCGGTTCCTGCTGGAACTCGACGACCTCCCGTCCGAGGTCCTTTCACGCGCGAAGATCGTGTTCGCCAACTATCCCAACAACCCGACGGCTGCGATCGCGCCCATGGACTACCTGGAGCGGCTGGTCGCGTCGTGCCGTCGGCACGGGATCCTGCTGGCATACGACAACGCCTACTGCGAACTCACCTATGATGGCTACCGGGCACCGAGCATCTTCGAGGTGCCCGGCGCGCGGGACGTCGCCATCGAGTTCTTCTCGCTGTCGAAGAGCTACTCGATGACCGGCTGGCGCATCGGGTTTGCGGTGGGCCGGCCCGAGCTGGTGGGCGCGCTGACCCGGGTCAAGTCGTACGTGGACACGGGGCCGTGGCTCGCGATCCAGCAGGCAGCGGTCACGGCGCTGGACCACTCCGATGAGCTGGTGGCCCCCGTGCGGGCCGAGCTCGAGCGCCGCCGGGACGCCACCGCGGCAGCCCTGGCGGCTCATGGATTCACCTGCGACCTGCCCAGGGCCGCGATGTACTTCTGGGTTCCGCTGCCGGCCGGCATCCCGTCGCAGGCGTTCACCCGTCGCGCGCTCGAGGAGAAGGGCGTCGTTGTCCTGCCGGGGAGCGGGTTTGGTCCCGCCGGAGAGGGCTTCTTCCGTATTGCCCTCTCGACTGGTGCTGACCGCTTGGCCGAGGGGGTGCGGCGCCTGGGTGAGGTGCTCGCGTCAGTAGCGGGCGGCCAGCTCACGGGAACGCGCTGAGGGTGGACGTGTCGCCCCGCACGCACACGGTGCACGGCATCGGCGCCATGATGGCGCTTGCCGCGGCGTGGCCCGGGTGCATCGAGGCGCAGGTGCCGGCTGGGCATCGGGCCCGCAGTACGCATCCGGCCGGCTGTGGGCCCCGGTGGTGCGCCATACCGTGTCGATCGCCGCGCGCCCGGCGCCACCGCCCCGCGGGGTGCAGGCGGCCGTCCGGGCGATGGTGAGCGCGGCGCTCGACAGCAGTGAGCGGGAAGCCGCGGCGCGGCCACCCAGTGCGCCAGCATGGAAGGGCGAGGTGGCGGGTGCCGAGTTCGGGCTCGATCGTGAGTGGCTGGTCGTGGCCGGCGCGCGGATACCTGCGGCCGTGCTGGGCCTCCTGCCCGTGAGCGCCGGCTCGCCGAGCCCGGACCAGTGGGAGGACGCGCGCCTCCTGGCTGACCGGCGCGCCGACATCGAGCGTGCCGCGGCGCGGGCCAGCTACCACGACTACTACCGGGCCGCCATCGCCAGCATTCGCGAGCGCCGGGAGTTCGAGCGCAAGCTGAACGCGGCCCAGCGGACGCTCCCGGCCGCTCCCGGGTCACGGTGAAGCTCCTCGACACCGACGAGACCATCCTCGTGGTCACCGGGACCGGCATCGCAGCCGAGGACCGCGACCGCCCGCTCGCCTACTGGCTCAAGGCCGAGATCGACCGGCAGGGGGCCAACCATCCCTATCGCCGCGCGATCGTCGTGGGTGACCAGTGGTACCAGGACAACCGGGTCTTCCACCTCAATCCCACGATCGCCATCGGTGGGCCCGGCGTGAACCTGGTGGCGCAGGAGCTTGCCGGGGCGCTGCCGGTGGTGCACATGGAAGGCGAGCGGATGTGGGTGCAATCCGGGCACGACAATGGGGTACCCAGGGCATGCCTGTGGGGCGTGGACCTGGCGGGTACGGCGCGCGCGGTCGAGCACTTCGTGACCGAGGGGCTGCTGCGCGCGATGCTGGCGGAGCAGTGGCGGCCGCGCCCCGAGGGCGGCGGAGCGTTCGCCTAGGGTCGGTTGGGGTCGAGCAGGTCTTCCAGGGCCTTGTCCACGATCTCGGTGGTCTTCCCCTCGATGAGCCGGGTCAGGATCTCCGCAGCTTCAGCAGCGAGGTCGTCCCGGTGCAGGCGATCCCGGTCAAACCGGACGATCTGTCCCAGCGGGAAGGCGACGACACGGTCCATGTCCTCGTCGTCGCCATCGGCCACGGCGTCTTCATAACCTGCGCCGGGCACGGATGCCGCCCACGGGGCATCTTCCTCGTCATCCTCCTCGCCCTCGTCCCCCTCCTCCTCCTCCTCCATGAGCGCGTCGGGCAAGGTGAGGAGCGCAAAGAGCTGGCACTGGACCCCGGGTGACTGTTCCCTGGCAACCAGGACGATCTGCACCGGGTCCGCGAACAGGCCATGCTCGTTGACCTGTGCCCACATCACCGGTGACACCACGCAGCGGGCGATGAGGTGCTCGTTGCGGTACGTGCCCATGCAGAGCATGCCCTCGGGAGTCCGCTCGTCCTCCACGAGGGCGACCCGGAGGGCGACCGGCTTCTCGGCCGCGGCATAGGCCGCCGCACCACCGTCAGCAGGCTCGGGGGCAGTCATGGGTGCAAGGTAATGGGAGCGCGCGGGCCGGCGCGTCAGCCCGCGGCACGGCGGAGCCGTGCGAGGCTCTCCTCGCGCCCCATGGCCACGAGCAGTTCGTTCACCGGTTCGGACACCGTGGACCCGGTGAGGGCCACGCGCACGGGCTGCATGAGGTCGCCCAGCTTGATGCCGGCTCCCTCCGCCCGGGCCTTGAGCGCCTCGAGGATGGGCTCCGCGGCCCACGCGGTCGCCGGGAGCGGCTCGAGCACGGCGATGGCGTGTCCCAGGCTCGCCGTGAAGGCCGCGCCCATCTTCGTCACCAGCTTCCCGGCCTTTTCGTCCCGCACCAGCCGCGAGGCATCGAGGCGGAGCGCCACCTGCTCGGCGAGGTGGGTCACCGTACGGGACCGCGCCTTGGCAGCGTCCACCAGGGTGCGCAGGTCCCGGCCTGCCGTGGGCACGCCCAGTCGCTCGAGCTGGCGGCTCACCGGGCCAAGCAGGTCGTCGGCCGGCAACCGTGACAGGTACTGGCCGTTCATCCACTCGAGCTTGGTGGTGTCGAACACCGCTGGCTTCTTCTGGATCCCCTCGAGGGAGAAGAGCGCCACCATCTCGTCGTCCGAGAGGATCTCCCGGTCCTCGCCCGGCGACCAGCCCAGCAGGGCGAGGAAGTTGCGCATGGCGCCGGGCAGGATCCCCTGGTCCTGGTAGTCTCCCACTGCCGTGGCACCATGCCGCTTGGAGAGCTTCTTCCCGTCGCTGCCCAGGATCATGGGGACGTGCGCAAAGACCGGCTCGGTCGCGCCCAGGGCGCGGTAGAGGGCCACCTGCTTCGGCGTGTTCGACACGTGGTCGTCCCCGCGGATCACGTGGGTGATGCCCATCGCGATGTCGTCGGAGACCACCGCCATGTTGTAGATCGCCGAGCCGTCCGACCGCAGGATGATGAAGTCGTCGATGTCACGGCCCTGGAAGCTGATCCGGCCATGCACCGCATCGTCCCATGCCAGTTCCTCGTCGGGCACCGCGAAACGGATGACGAACGGCTCGCCTCGCGCCATGCGCGCGGCTTCCTCTTCCGGGGTGAGTTGCCAGCGCGAGCGGACATACCGGAACTGGCCCCCCCTCGCCTCGGCGGCCTTCCGCTCGGCGGTGAGTTCGTCGGGGGTGGCAAAGCAGCGATAGGCCCTCCCCAGGGCGAGCAGGCGCTCGGCGTCGGCCCGGTGCCGGTCGCCGTACGCGCCCTGGAAGAACGGGCCTTCGTCCCAGGTGATGCCCAGCCAGGTGAGCCCGTCAAGGATCACCTGCGTGTGCGCGTCGGTGCTCCGCTCCTTGTCGGTGTCCTCGATCCGGAGCACGAAGGTGCCGCCCACCCGGCGGGCGTAGAGCCAGTTGAAGAGGGCGGTGCGGGCCCCTCCCACGTGGAGGTAGCCCGTGGGCGAGGGAGCGAACCGGACGCGCGGTGCCAGGGTCATGGGCCGCGAAAGTAACTGTGGAGCGCGAGGGCGGGAAGGCAGCATGGGGCCGCGGGCCGGCCCGGGCGCGAGCGCGGCGCGGGGGAAACTCGTACTGCCCGCGGCGCGGCGTTATCATGCGAGCAGGTGCCAACGCAGGCAGTTCCGGACCCATTCCAGCGAGGTATGCCGTGGCGATCGTGAAGGTGATCGAGGTCATCGCGCAGTCGGAGAAGGGCTACGACGATGCCGTGAAGGAGGCCGTGAAGGATGCGTCCAGGACCGTGAAGGGCATCCGGTCGGTTTGGGTGGACAACTTCAGCGCCGAGGTGGAGGGCGGGAAGGTGACGGTGTTCCGGGTGAACGCGAAGATCTCGTTCGTCCTGAAGGACAGGTAGTCCGGGAGCTGGCAGGACGGCCGTGGCTGCTGCCACGGAAAGCGTGAGGCGGGCTGGCCGGAGTGCCCGGCTGCCCGCCTGTTCGACGACCGTGCTCACGGAGTGGGGGGGATTCGAACCCCCGATAGGGGCTTTCACCCCTATAACGGTTTAGCAAACCGCCGCCTTCAGCCACTCGGCCACCACTCCCCAGGGGCGCGAATCTAGCCCCGTCCCGGCTCCGTGAGAAGGGCGTTGCGTGCCGCCGCCTCACGGGCATCGGCCTTTCGCTCCAGGGCACTCCACCGGAAGAAGATCACCGCCATCGAGATCCACATCACCGGGTCGGACACGCCCTTCATGATGAGGCCCGCCGTCTGCTGGTCCGCGTCGGCAGTGATGCCATGCACCCGCGGGGCGAGCTCATACAACCTGTATGCCGGGTGATCCGCGAAGGTCAGGAACGCCGCGGGCACCGTGGGGATGATGGTCGCCACAAAGAGGTAGGCGATCTTGGCTGGCTCGGACATGCGCCCCAGGGCGGGTGGCGCCAGGACCGGCCACCAGAGCGCCAGCCCGCTCACGAACCAGGCGACGTCGATCGCGAAGGCGCCGAGCTGTGACGCCATCAGCCGGTCGGCCACCGGCGGCACGTGCGTCACGAGGAGCACGGTGTTGAAGATGACGAGGCCAAGCAGCGGGCTCGCCAGCCTCCGGAGGACGCGGTCCCATCGCGGCGAGCTCGCCGCCCGCAGCTCCCAGGCCCAGGGTGGGACGCTGAGGATGAGGAAGGGCCACGAAATCTGGGCCAGCAGGAGCCACTGCACCGAATGGAGGCTCGCCAGGTAGCCGCCGCCGAGCGTGCCAATGGGCCAGTCGAGTGCGCCCCACACCAGCAGGAACCCACCCAGGAACGTCGCGATCCGTCCGGGGCCCCACGAGCAGCCTGGTGGGGCGAGCTGCAGGGCCCGGTGGCGCGCAAGGAAGTACGTGCCAGCGAGCAGTAGCACGGCCAACCACACGCCGGGGTAGGCGCGCCACTCCCAGCTCCATGGCTGGTTGGTTGCCGCACACCACCACGTCATGGCGCGTCCCCATAGGCGCGCACGGGGAGGCTGACCGCCACGAGGCCCGCGTGGGCCAGCTCGAGGGTCACCCGCACCGTGTCCCCGGGCACCGGCTTCCGGCGAAGGTCCATGAGCATGAGGTGCGTGCTGCCAGGTGCGAGGACGAGGCTGTCCCCTGCGGCGATCGGGATGCTTCCCCGGGCGGTCATGTGCACCCGGTCGCCGGTTCGCTCCTGCCCGTGCACCTCGGCACGGGCCGCGTCCGGTGTGTGCACCGCCACCAGCGTGTCGGTGGTCGAGCCACGGTTCCGCACCACGAAGTATGCTGCCGCCTCGTCCTGTGTCGGCGGCGCGAAGGCGAAGCCGCCCGCCACGTCGACGGCGGCGGTGGACGGCGAGGCGCCCATCGCCACGAGGCGCGGCAGGTCGTGCGCCCAGTCGGCCTGCCGGAAGCCGAACGGGTAGAGGTAGCGCACGATGCCGTCCGCAGTGGCCGCCGACACGAACGCCGCATGGCCCACGCCGTACTCGTTGGGCCGGCTCGAGTCGGTGACTTCCTTGACCGAGGGGGGCAACCGGGCCGCCTGCTCGGCGCGGGCAATCTCCGCGGGCGTACCCCGCAAGCCGATGAATGTCGGGTCGAAGGCGTCGAGCCACTCGCGGATGCGCTTCGCGGTGTCGCGCTCGGGGTCGGTGGTGATGAACACCACCTTGATGCGACTGGCCTCGGTGGCCGGCATGCCCTTCAGCGCCCGTGCTATGTTGGCCATGTGCACCGGGCAGACATCGGGGCAGTGCGTGTACCCGAAGAAGACCAGGGTCACGTAGCCCGCCGCCTGGCGGCGCAGGTCGAACGACTTGCCGTCGGTGTCGGTCAGGACGATCCCTGGCAGGGGCTTGGGCGGATCGAGCCTGAGGCCCCGGGGGAGGTTCGCCGTGTCCGCGGCAACGGCCGCGTTGCCAGCCGGGCCAGGCTTGGTGTCACGCGGCGTGCAGCCCGGGAGGAGCAGGGCGACGGCCAGCAGGGAGGGCAGGGCAGGGCGGCAGGTGGTTAACATCCCATCCATCGTCAATGAGGTGATCCGTGAAAGTTACCATGCTGGCCGTCCTCGCCGGAGCCCTGGTGGCCTGCGGCGGGGGCAGCAAGGGGGCAAGTGCCAGTCTCGGCGGCCTGCACATCCGCCACGCCGTGGCCTGGACCTCGGGGGACGTGAAGGGCGCGTCGGTTGCCTTCGAGGTGGAGAACCGGTCGGACCGGGCGGACACCCTGGTGGCGGTCACCTCCCCACGCGGCAATGCCGTGCTGCATGTCGAGCGGCCGGGTGGCGGGATGCAACCGGTGCAGGTGCTGCCGCTGCCGCGGCACATGGCCACGCGCCTCGGGCACGGCCTGCACGTCATGGTGAGCGAGATGGCGGAGCAGCCGAAGGCGGGCCAGGTGCTTCCGGTGACGCTGCGCTTCGCCAGCGGCGGCGCGGTGGACCTCGAGGTTCCCGTGTTCCGGTTTACCGAGGCAATGGACATCCTGGGCCGGTAGCTACCACACCTTCAGCTCCCATTCCATCCGGGTTGCGCCACCGGCGGCCGTCCAGTCGTTGGGCGGCGTGTGGGCCAGGCGGACGTAGCGAACCACCGAGCGCACGCCGCCGTCGGCGGGCACCTCGATGGCAGCGCGCGCCACCTTGACCGGCCCGAGGCCACGGATCGTGACGGTCCGGACCACGAGGCTCGAGTCACGCAGGAGGCGGTCAGCCAGTGCCGGGTCGATGACATATCCCTGGTTCGTCTCCTGCGACTTGAGCGCGGCCTGCCGACGCTCCTCGATCATCGCCCGGGCCACGGCATAGCTTGCCTCGGGCGTGGCCGGCCTGGTGGACCACTGCCGCACGCCCAGCGCGGCGCCGGCCAGGAGGAGGATGAGGGCGAGCAGGAATTTCATCACGGCCTCGTGGCGTGGGGACGGTGTGCGGTGAGCGCCTGGAGCCGCGCCGCCGCAGCGCGGAGGGTTTCCTCGCGCTTGCAGAAGGCAAAGCGAACCAGCCGGCGCGAGGGATCGGGCGAGGCAAAAAAGCTGGAGCCGGGCACCGGCGCCACGCCGATGTCCTGCGTGAGCCAGCGGGCAAACTCCGGGTCGGGCAGGTCGCTCAGGGCGGAGTAATCGGCGAGGATGTAGTACGCGCCCTCGGGCCGCGTGACCCCGAATCCCGCCGCAGCGAGGGCGGCGTGCAGGAGTTCCCTGCGCCCGTGGTACTGCCCCGCCAGCTCCCGGTAGAAGCCCCCATCCAGCAGTTCCAGGGCGTCAGCCACCGCTTCCATGAGCGGCGCGGGGGCGCCCACGGTCAGGAAGTCGTGGACCTTGCGGATCGGCCCCGTCATGGCCGCGGGCGCAATCGCCCAGCCAATGCGCCAGCCGGTCACGGCAAAGGTCTTGGACGCCCCGCTGATCGTGATGGTGCGCTCCGCCATCCCGGGCAGCGATGCCATCGGGATGTGCGGGCCCTCGTAGCGAATATGCTCGTAGATCTCGTCGGTCACCGCCCACGCATCGAACTGCTGGCAGAGGGCCGCGATCGCCTCCAGCTCCTGCCGGCGGAAGACGCGCCCCGTCGGATTGGCGGGCGAGTTGAGGATGATCGCCCGGGTACGGGGCGTGAAGGCCGTTGCCAGCCGGTCGGTGTCGATCCCGCTGCCAGCGGGCAGGGGCACGTGTCGCAGCGTGGCCCCCGCCAGGATCGCATCCGGCCCGTAGTTCTCGTAGAAGGGGTCGAAGACGATCACCTCGTCACCCGGCTCGAGCAGCGCCATCAGGCTGGCGACCATCGCCTCCGTGGAGCCACACGTGACGGTGATGTCGGTCTCGGGGTTGACGTGCATGCCGTACCACTCGGCGTACTTCCGTGCGAGCGCCTCCCGCAGGCGGCGGGAGCCCCAGGTGATGGCGTACTGGTTGACATCGGAGGCGATCGCCCGGCGGGCCGCTTCCTTGACAACCTCCGGGGCGGCAAAGTCCGGGAACCCCTGTGCCAGGTTGATGGCGCCGTGCTCGCGCGCCAGCGCGGACATGCCCCGGATCACCGACTCGGTGAAGTGGCGTGTGCGACCGCCGATGGCCGGCGTCATGGGGCCAGCAGCAGGTATTCGTACACCGTGCCGTCCGGTGCGCGGTACATCAGGGCGTTCGCCTTGTGCCCGTTGGCAAAGCTGAACTGGGTGATCGTGACCTCGAGCCCGCCGCGCTCAGCGGTGCGGAGCAGCTTGCGCTCGGTGGGCGGGCCCCAGGGCCCGAGACGCGTGGCAATGTCATGCACCCGCTCGTCGGTGAGGAACCAGTTGAACTCCCCTGCCAGCCGCGCGCGATCCACCTTGCCGGCCTGCAGTTCGCCCAGGAGCGTCGCGGCCATGTCGGCCGCCGGCGGGCCCCGTACCGCAGGGGCGGGCCGGGGGGCCTGCTGGCGGCGCGGTGGCGCTGTCGAATCGGCCGGTGGCGCAGCGCGGAAGGGCAGTTCCGCCGCCTGCCAGAGTTGCGCCAGGGGGACGCCATTCTCGGTGTTGGAGAGCACGACCGCGGCACTTCGCGTCGCGGGCACCATGATGTTCTGGGCGGCAAACCCGTTCACCGCACCGGAGTGGCCCCAGGTCGTATCGGCACCCAGGCGGCCGATGACGAGGCCGCCCGCGTAGGTGGTCTCGATGCCGTCGGCGAGCATCCGGGGTGTGGTCATGAGCGCCAGCCACTCGCCCTGCACCACCCGCCCGTCCATCAGTGCCTTGTCCCATCGCAGGAGGTCGGGCGCGGTGGACCAGATGCCGCCGGCCGCGCCGATCCAGCCGGCTCCCTCGCGTCCCGCGGGCTGCAGTGGCCCGAGCGCAAAGGACAGGTAGCCCCGCGCAAAGCCCGGCCCTGAGGCCGCCGGGTCGATCACGGTGTGGGGCATGTCGAACGGCACGAAGATGCGCTCCCGCAGGAGCTGCGCCAGCGGGGTGCCGGTGACGAGCTCGGCGACCCGCCCCAGCATCATGAACCCCGTGTTGCTGTACGAGTACCGGGTTCCCGGGGGGAAGTCGAGCGGGCGTCCCGCATACTCGCGGATGAGCTGGTCGGTGCTGATCGGCTTGAGCATGCGCCGGTCGAGGAAGTCGAGCGGATAGTAGTCGGCATACCCGCTGACATGGTTCATCAGGTCGCGCAGCGTGATGTCATCGCCCCGGGTCAGCCCCGTGAAGTACTTCGAGACGGGATCCTGCGGCGACAGGCGGCCCTCCGCGGCGAGCTGGAGCACGATCGCCACCGTGAACTGCTTGGTGACCGAGCCGATGGCGAACCGGGTGGCGGTGTCGACCGGCACTGGCCCGGCGCGCACGGCGGCGCCGTAGCCGCGGGCCAGGACGATCTCGCCCTCCCGCATGAGGCCCACCTGCAGGCCCGAGAGGTTCCGTTGCGCGGTCACCTGTGCCACGAACGAGTCGACAGCCGCCTCGTTGACCGCCGGCGGGGCGGCGACCTGCGCCGCCAGGAGGAGGGGTGCACCCAGCACCCCGAAGAACACGGCCACACCCATCCTGCCCGACCTGCCGTCCCTACGCGCCCCGAAGCGCATGCCACGTCCTTTCTGCCTGCCAGAGGTGTCGGTGCTGGTGGCGCGGGACGATCATGAGCGCCGACCAGAGGTTGTACTGCGCCTTCGAGTTGAATGGTGAAGGAATGCGCACGCGGTCAATCGGGTGGCCACCGGCGTCGCGGATGCACTTTAGGAAGCTGGCCTGGTGCTCCTCGAACCTGGCCACGAGGTCCGCTGGAGGGGTCAGGTGCTGGGGGATGAACGGTGCCGTCGTCGGGACGCGAAACCGCACTGGCGGTGGCAGCAACACCGTGAGCAGCCAGCCCGCCGGGTCGCGGCGGTACCGTCCCCCCGCCTGCCCCAGGGACTGCGCGCTCGCGACCGCCGCGCGCACCAGGGGCAGCATGGCCTCGCTCGTGAGGTTCAGGTGCGCAATGCACTCGGCGATGGACCAGCGCCCCGGTGCCGGCCGCTCGGTCCAGTGGGCGTCCGGCACCGCGCGGCTGATGTCGTGCAACCGCACGGTCGCCGTCCGGTACTCCTCCACGAGGCCGGCCAGTTGCCGGTGCATCCCTCAACGGTCAGTCGATTGGGTGCCGGGGCGGGCCAGCAGGCGCTCGGCGAAGTCGAGTCGCTCCTGCACCTCGAGCATCTCGGTGCGGAGGCCGTCGACCTCCTGCCGGAGCGCCGCCAGCTCCGCCTCGGCGCCGCCCAACCCTCCACGCAGCCGGGCCTCCTCCAGGCTCATCTTCGCGAGCTTCTGCTTGCCGCCCATGTAAATGGCCATGATGGGAATCAGCATGGCGGCAATGGGGATCAGCGGGCCGAGTTCCATCAGGCGTTCCTCGGTGGGGATGCTCCAAGATACCACGCAGGCCGCTACCGGTGCGGCGGGTACACCTCGCAATGGGCGCCGTGCTCGCTGTGCAGCACGCAGAATGCTCCCTGGCCGCCCCACCGTCGCGTCCATTCCGACATCACGACACGGTCGCCGGCGCTGAAGCGCTGCGCCGGGAGGGAGTCATCGGTCGCGCGGACGTGGGTGTGGACCATGCCCATCCAGTCGGGCCTGCCGCACTCCTGGATCGCCGTGGTGGCCGAGGCGCTGAGGGAATCAGACTCGTAGGTGTCGGTCAGGAGGAGCCGGACGTGGCTGATGACCACGGAGTCGGCGGTGAGGGTGCCGCCGAGACATCCCACGCGCTCGCGGCGCTCGGCCAGGCTGGCCTGCCAGAGTTCCTGGAGGCCTGGCCGTGCCGAGCGCTCGACCACCCAGGCCCGGGACTGGGCGAGCGCCTGCCGGGGAGCGACCAGGAAGGAGAGGGCGAGCACGGCGTGGGTGAGATTCGAACTCACGAAGGAGTTGCCCCCTTGGCGGTTTTCAAGACCGCTGCCTTCAACCACTCGGCCACCACGCCCCGCGGCGAAAGATACCACGGCCCCGCGCCGGGCCGTGGCGCTGCTGGCTGGCTACTGGATCGGCTGCAGGTTGACCCGGATGGCCTGGGCGATCGAATCAGCGCGTTGCGCCTTCACCGTGTCGCCAACCGCGACATAGGTCTCGGCCATGCTGCGGTACACCAGTGAGTACATCTGCAGGATGGACGCCGACGGGGGATCCACCCACCCGCGCGGCCGGCTCCGGGCAATGGCCTGCCAGTGGTAGGCGTCCCAGAGCAGGGCATCGGTGCGCGGCACGTCGATGGGCCCGAGGATCGGGTTCTCCATGATCGAGTCGGGTGCCACCTGGATCCGGTGCTCGGTCAGGCGCCGCACCATCCCCTCGGTCACCAGGTAGTCGGTCAGCCCGAAGGTCTGGTCGGGGTAGCCCGCGTCGCTCCAGGAGAAGTAGATGGGGCGCTTGCCCAGGTTCTGCCGGATGAGCGCCAGCACCGCCAGGTCCTGGAGGAACAGGACGTCCTGGCCGAAGCGGACCTGGATGCTGTCCACCTGCACGCCCGACCCCCGCTGCACCTGCATGTAGTCGGGCAGGCTGTCGAGCTGCTCCACCGTGAACCCGAACACCGGGACGTCGGGGTGTGCCGCCGTGCCGCCGCTGGCCCAGAGGGACACGGCCCGGGCAGGGTCGAACACCGGCGTCTCGCGGCGGCGCAGCTGCCGCAGGTGCCAGCGGGTATTCATGAGGGAGATGTTCGCCACCGTCACGTCGGGCCGGACACCCTCCACTTCCTGTGCGTACCACAGCGGGAAGGTGTCGTTGTCGCCTGCGGTGATCAGGATGCCATAGGGGGCCACCGACTGGAGCAGGTCCACGGCAAAGTCGCGGGCGGCCGTCTCGTGCGCGCGCGACGCGGTGGTGTGGTTCCCCACCAGCGGGATGAGCCCGAGGGCGAGGACCGGGCTTGCCGCCACCCAGTTCGGCCTGCCGCGGCGAGCGCCCAGCATCTCGGCGGCCCAGCGCATCAGGCCGGCGAGCCCGCCAGCCACCAGGAGGCCCCACGCGGCAAAGGACGCCACGAAGAAGTAGTCCCGCTCGCGCACCTCGCGCGGGAGGTCGGGCTGCCCCGGGTGCATGGAGAAGCCATGCTTGAAGTTGAGGTAGTAGATGAGCACCGGCACCAGCGTGATGAAGAGCACCGCCGCCATCGCGCCCTCGCGGCGCGCATGCTTCCAGTAGGTCGCCAGCCCTCCGAGCCCGAGTGCGGCGAACACGCCGGTCACGATGCCGCGCACTGCCGGCCAGTCGCGCGCGAACTGCCAGTTGAAGTACTGCCAGTAGTTCTGCAGCTGCGACACGAGGTCGGCCTGGCGCTGGCCCAGCGGCGGCTTCTGGTACTGCTCGCGGCCCAGGACGTCCTTCAGGGCCTGGCTGAAGAAGCCCACCGGCTCACCCTCATTGATCGGCGGGTACTGGCCTGCGCGGATGGGCAGGTAGAGGTAGTTGATCGAGATCCCCACCAGCACGGCCCCGGCGACGGCGGCCCAGAGCCACGGCTTGAGGATGACGCGCCAGTCGGTCCACAGCACGTACACGGCCACGGCGGGTGCCGCGAGCACGCCCATCTGGTGGTTGGTGGAGGTGAGCGCCAGCGTGTAGGCAATCAGCACCAGCCAGCGATCACGGCCGGGACCCTCGGGTTCGTCACCCCAGTGAATGCAGAACCACATGACGAGCGCGATGGACATGAGCGACACGGTGTACACCTTCTCGTTCACCGTGGACTGGTTCCAGACGGTCCAGCTCATCGCGCCGGCCAGGATGCCTGCCGCCGCCGCGGCATGGCGCGCCCAGCGCACCGGTACCACCGGCCGGAGCCACCGCTCGGCCACCAGGAACCAGAGTCCCGCCGCCAGGGCGCTCGTGACCGCGGCAAAGAGGTTGATCCGCACCGCATACGACGCCGAGAGGGGCACCAGGGCGAAGACATGGGCCATCAGGGTGAAGAGCGGGTTGCCGGGCGGGTGGGGAATGCCCAGCACGTAGGCGGCGGCGATGTACTCCGAGGTGTCCCAGAACGCGGTGGTCGGTGCCAGCGTCGCGATGTAGATGGCCAGGACCAGGGCCGTGAACGCGGTCGCCACGAGGTAGGGGGGACGTTCGGTGACTTCGGTCGTCAAGGCTGGGCTCCAACCACGGGATCAGGGAACAAGGCCGCGGCGCCGGATGCGCCCGCTGGCACCGGGACTAGTGACGGAACAGGCGCGTGCCGGTGGTGACCATGGCCACACCCAGGCGGTTCGCGGCCGCGATGACGTCGGCATCGCGCATCGAGCCCCCCGGCTGGATGATGGCGGTGATCCCGGCGGCGGCGGCGAGCTCCACCCCGTCCGCAAACGGGAAGAAGCCATCCGACGCCAAAGTGCTGCCCTGCGGGTCATGGCCCGCTTGCCGGGCCTTGTGGATCGCCATGAAGACGCTGTCCACCCGGCTCATCTGGCCGGCGCCAATGCCAATGGCCGCCTCATCACGGGCGAGGAGGATGGCGTTCGACTTGACCGAGGCCACCGCGGGCCACGCAAACCGGATCGCCGCCCATTCGGCGTCGCTCGGGGCACGCTCGGTGGCCACCGTCCAGTCGGTGTCCTCGGCATCCACCACGAACCGGTCCTGCACCAGGAAGCCGCCGCGCACCCGCTTGTAGTCGAGGGCGCCCAGGCCGGTGCTGACCGGCAGCTCGACGATCCGGAGCTGCTTTCGCGCGGCCAGCACTTCCATGGCGCTGTCGTGAAAGGAGGGTGCCACCACGACCTCGAGGAAGAGGTCCTGCATCGCGATGGCGGCATCGCGCGTCACCACCGTGTTGAACGCGACGATGCCACCGAACGCCGAGACGGGGTCGGTGGCGCGCGCGCGCTCGAACGCGTCGCGGGCCGAACTCCCGAGGGCAATGCCGCAGGGCGTCGTGTGCTTCACGATGCAGCATGCCACCCGGGCCTGCCAGCAGCTCACGGCCCACATGGCGGCGTCAATGTCGAGGATGTTGTTGAACGAGAGTTCCTTGCCGTGGCGCTGCGCCAGGTCGCGCATGCCGCGGGGCTCCTCCGTCACGTAGAGCGCGGCCCGTTGCACCGGGTTCTCCCCGTAGCGGAGTGGCATCATCCGCTCCATCGAGAGCCCGATGCGCGCGGGCAGGCCGGTGTCGGCGGGGGTGAGGTAGCGCGCAATCGCCAGGTCGTAGTCTGCCAGGTGGGCGAACACCTTGGCCGCCAGCTCACGCCGGGTGCCGGCGGGTACCTCGCCCGCCTTCAGCACCTCCAGCACCATCGGGTAGTCCACGGGGTCCACCACCGGCAGGACCTGGGCGTGGTTCTTGGCCGCTGATCGCAGCATCGAGGGGCCGCCGATGTCGATGTTCTCAATGGCGTCCTCGAACGCCACGTCGGGCTGCGCAATCGTGTCCTGGAACGGGTAGAGGTTCACCGCCACCAGGTCGATGAGCCCGATGCCGTGCCGCGCGATGGCCGCGAGGTGCTCGGGGAGGTCACGCCGTGCCAGCAAGCCACCATGGATGGCAGGGTGCAGGGTCTTGACGCGACCATCCAGCATCTCCGGGAAGCCGGTGACCTGGTCGACGTTGGTGACCTTGATGCCGGCGGCCTTGAGGGCGGCGGCGGTACCGCCGGTCGAGACGATCTCCCAGCCAAGGTCGGCCAGGCCCTGGGCAAAGGGCGCGATACCGCGCTTGTCGCTCACCGACAGGAGGGCACGGGGCATGGATCAGCCGTTGGCGGGGGTGGAGGGGAGGGGAACGGGACGCCCGGCGCGCGCCGCGGCCAGGACGACCGCCGGCAGCAGCCGGTGTTCTGCAACGAGCACGCGGGCGGCCAGCGTGTCTGCCGTGTCGTCCGGCTTCACCGGAACCCGCTCCTGCGCCAGGATGACACCACGGTCGTACTCCTCGTCCACCAGGTGAATGGTGGCGCCACTCTCGTGCGCGCCACTCGCGAGCACCGCCTCGTGCACCCGCCGGCCGTACATCCCCTTGCCGCCGAAGGCGGGCAGGAGGGCCGGGTGCACGTTGATGATCCGGCCGCGCAGGCGGCCGATCACCTCCGCCGGCACCAGCTTGAGGTAGCCGGCAAGCACCAGCAGTCCCACGCGATGTGCTTCGAGCAGCGCGAGCCACTCGGTGCCGCTGCGCCAGTCGGCGAGGGGAACGGCCTCGATCCCGGCGGCCCGGGCCCGGTCGAGCGCGGGTGCATCCGCCCGGTCACTCAGCACCAGCACCACGGCCGCATCCTGGCTGCCGCCAAGCTGATCGAGCAGGGCCGCCAGGTTGCTCCCGCGACCCGAAACAGCCACTGCAACCCGCGTCGGCATGGCGGAAGAAGGTAACCGCCGGGCGCCGCGCAGCCTAGTCGAAGCGGGCCGTCCTCCGGCCCCGGGCCGTTCGCGCAACCTGATGCGGCACAAGGACCTGCGCGGCGGGGCAGGGACGGGTACCAGGTGGTGCCAGCGGGTGGGTACGACTGTTGCTTTCGCAGGCACCGATGAAGCACGCTTGCCCTTCACTGCTTGCCTGTCCAGGAGTTGGCATGTTGACCATGACACGTCGTGCCGGTGGCTCACTCATGATGCTCGGGGCCGCACTGGTGCTGGCCTCCTGTGCCAATGAACCTGAGCCGCTCAATCCCACGTCGAGCATCTCGGACATCATCACGGGCATCACGGCGCGCAATGGTGACGCGCTTGGCGTGGTGCAGGCTGGGGCAGCGCCCGCGGGCACGACCGGCCCAACGGCCGACGTCACCGGGATCAGCAGCGTCATCAATGGCGGCTCGTCGCAGGTGACGGTTGCCGGCAGCGACCAGTTCCAGCGGGTCCTGGTGAGCGTCCTGGGCGTGGATGGCTACTACGACGTGACGCTCCCGAGCGGCACGAGCGCCGAGGACCTGGTGATGAACATGGGCACCGGCATCGGGGCAGGTACCCTGCGCATGAACTACGTGCTCGAAGGGCCGAGCGGCATGGGCCCGGTGGCGGAGCAGGTGGTGCGTGTCATCCGGGTGGGGAGCGGCGACGTGCAGGTGAGCATCGCCTGGACCGGGGCCTCGGACGTGGACCTTCATGTCATTGAGCCGTCGGGCGAGGAAGTGTTCTACGGGAACGACGTGTCCGAGACGGGGGGCACGCTTGACCTCGACTCGAACCCGGCCTGCAGCATCGACAACAAGAACAACGAGAACATCGTCTGGCCGGTGAACCAGGCGCCGGCGGGCGAGTATCGCGTGGTCGTCGACTACTTCGCCGACTGCGGCGTGGAGCGGAGTGACTGGGTGGTCACGCTGCAGGTGAAGGGACGCGCGCCCGAGACCTTCACCGGCTCCTTCGTGGGCCTCACGTCGGCCAATCCGCCGGTCGAGGTGGCGCGCTTCACCTACTGATCAACCAGGCGGGCGCGGGAGCGCTCGCCGAAGGACCATAAACGAGCCGGCGATGCGCCTTCGGGCCTCGTCGGTCTCGTGCTTTTCAGGGGTACCATCGGTAGCGGGTGATCAGTCGTCGAGGATGCGCGCGGCGGCAGCCAGCAGGTTGGGCACCTGCTCGATCCCGAGTGCCTGGATGCGCGCGTCGTCGTCATGCGAGCCGGTGGCGACCTGCAGTGCCCGTCCCCCCAGCGCGCGAGCCGGCTCGAGGTCGCGCAGCCGGTCGCCAATGAACCAGCTCCAGGCGGGGTCAATGTGGAGCCGCGCGATCGCCTCGCGAAAGAGGCGGAGCCCGGGCTTCCGGCACTCGCACGGCCCGGTGATGGCCGGGAAGTGCGGGCAGTGGAGCTGCAGGTCGAGGCGGGCGCCCTGGCCGGCAAGCTGGCGCTCCACTTCGCGTGCCACCGCCTGGTAGTCCTCCTCGGTCATGAGGCCACGCGCAATGCCGGACTGGTTGGTGATGACCGCCACCCGCCACCCAAGCTCGTTGGCGCGCCGCACCGCCGCGGCGGCACCGGGGAGCAGGGTGACATCGTCAGGCCGGCGCACGAAATCGGTGTCAACGATGAGCGTGCCGTCGCGGTCCAGCAGGAGGGCGGGGGCCAGGGGCTGCGTCACCGCGCGGCCGCCGGGTCCGTAGAGGGTGCCTGGTGGGGCACGCTCATCCACGCACAATCAGGCGCATATGGCGATCACAATACCGAACACATGCCGAAGCGGCAAGTCGCTCCTCCTGCTGCTCCTCTTCGCGCTGCCATCGTGGCTCCCGGCCCAGGGGCATCGGGGCACCCTCCTCAGCGCGGATCAGGCGCTCGCCGACTCCGTGCAGCAGCACGGACTCGACGCCGGCCTGGCGGCGGGACTCCTGCCCGATGCCATCCTGCTCTACCCTGATGCGCCAGTGCTGCGCGGGGCCCGCCTCATTCGGCAGTTCCTCCAGGCACAACCGACCCTTGCGATGCTGCGCGTGCGGTGGCAGGCGCAGGCAGTCGAGATCTCGACCGACTCAACCCTTGGCGCGACCTGGGGCGTGGGTGTGGTGCTCGCCCCGGACAACCGGATCCTCCTCGGGCGCTACATCGCCGTGTGGCACCGCGAGCGCGCGGGCTGGCGCCTGTCCGCGTTCCTGCTGCCTGGGCTGGGGTCGCCGGTGATCGTGCGCGTACCGGGCATGCCGATCGAGCTTGCCCCCATGGCGCCCTCGGGGCATGCCGGTGCCTTTGCCCGGGCCGACCTCGAATTTGCCCGGCTCGCCGGGGACAGCGGCGCCAGCGTGGGGTTCGAGCGCTTCGCGACGCCCGATGCGGAGCTGGCGAGTTCGAGTGGTGTCCTGGCGCGGGGACCGCAGGCAATCGGCGCGCTCGTGGACGGCCCCGACCGCTGGCGCTGGAGTCCCGTGGCCGGTGGCAGTGCAGGTGATGGTTCGTTGGGCTGGACGGTGGGGCAGGCGGTGATCACCGCGCCCACGGGCCAGGCGCACGCCTCCAAGTACCTCACCGTCTGGCGCCGGACGCCTGCCGGCATCCGGTTCGTCACCGATGGGGGGTCGGCGCGTCCCGCGGCACATTGAGGGGCGCAGCCCGCGCAGTCAGTCGAGCGGCCACACAGGCGGCGGTGTTCCGGGAAACCCTGGCGGAAGCGTGCGCGGGTCGAGCGCGACGCGCTCCCCGACGATCCGGGCGACGATCGGAGGGTCGCTCAGGCGAAGCCGCAGGGCGAGGCCGTGTGCCCCGAGGGAGCCGGGCTCCAGCAGGACCAGCATGGTCGGGATCCGCGAGCCGGGGAAGGCGCCCCCGCCTGCGGTGGATTCGCCCGCAGCAAGCTTCGGGTTCCAGGCCTGGGGCAGCGCCGCGGCCAGGGCCCGGGCTCGCCCGGTCACCTGCTCCAGCGATTCCGTGAGCATCCTGAGCACCGGGATCTCCAGGCGCGCGACGTCGAGGTCGTGATAGAGCGCGAGCGTCGCCTCCATCGCGGCCAGGGTCATCTTGTCGGCCCTGAGCGCCCGTGCGAGCGGATTGGTGCGACAGGGGCCAAGCCACGCCGCCGCCCCGACCAGGCACCCGGCCTGCGGCCCGCCCAGCAGCTTGTCACCCGAGAAGAGCACCATGTCGGCACCGGCCATGACCGCATCGCGCACGCCGGGCTCCCCCTCGAGGCCCCAGGGTGCGAGGTCGAGCATGAGGCCGCTGCCCACGTCGTGCAGGTACGGGACGCCGTGCGCATGGGCCAGCGCGGCCAACTCGGCCGGCGCCGGTGTCGCGACAAAACCGGTCTGCGCAAAGTTGCTGCGGTGCACGGTCAGGATCGCGGCGGTGTCGGGACCGATGGCGCGCCGGTAGTCCTCGAGGTGCGTGCGGTTGGTGGTCCCCACCTCGACGAGCCGCGCGCCGCCCTGCTCCAGGATCTCGGGGATGCGGAAGCTCCCGCCGATCTCGATGAGTTCGCCACGACTCAGGATCACCTCGCGATGCCGGGCCGTGGTGCTGAGGGCCAGCACCAGCGCGCCGGCCGCGTTGTTCACCACCAGGGCATCCTCGGCCCCGGCGAGCGACGCCAGCGCCTGCCGGCAGTGGTCGGCCCGGCTGCCACGCACCCCAGCGTGCAGGTCGAACTCCAGCGTGGAGTAGCCGTTCGCCACCGAGACCATGGCGTCGAGGGCCCGCTGCGCCAGCGGCGCACGACCCAGGTTGGTGTGCAGGATCGTGCCGGTGGCATTCAACACCGGCGCCAGCGATGGCGCGAGCCGTTGCGCGAGCAGCTCCGTCACCTCGGCCGCCCAGTCGCCGGGAGGCCCGGCGCGTGAACGTCGCGCCCGCTCCACCGCCTCCCGTACCGCACCAACCACGGCGTTGCGGGGGGCAACCTGCTGGAGAGCGCTGATCCCCGGTTCGCGGAGCAGTGTATCCACGGACGGGAGCCCGCGCCGCCGGTCGTTCACCGCGTGGGAGGGGTTTCGGGCTTGGCCGGCCGCTGGAGGTCGGGCCGGCCGCCTGGGCGGTCCATGGCGGGCGGCGGCGCCTGCATCTGCAGGCGCTTGAGCAGCGTATCGACCGGCAGCGCCCGCATGGAATCCGGCAGCAATTGCCGCAGGGAGTCCAGGCGCAGCGTGTCACCGGCACGGAACGCGGAGTCGATCTCGAGCTGCAGCATGCGAAGGGTGTCTCGCGCCGTGGGCCTCGGACGCTCGGGCATGCGGAAGCCGGCACGAGCCGAGTCGGCCACCACGCCCGACGCGTTGCGGATGCCGCGCACGAGCACGGTGTAGCTCGTTCCCGGCACCAACGGCTGGCCCAGTCGCACGCTGAGCTTGTCGCTGAGTGGCGGCCGTGACGGTGGAGCGGCGCGGTCGGGGCGCTCGATGCGCGGTGCCCGGATCGAGTCGCCCGCCGCCTGGCGCGTCGTGTCCCGCCGGGCCAGTCCGGTGTCGGTTCGTGCCACCGCAGAGTCGACGCCGGGCGCGCCCGCCCGGCCCGGCGTCGCGGGCGGCGCGACGCGATAGGTGCTGTCGTGCCTGGAGGCGGTGAGGAGCGAGGCGACGGGAACGATGGTTGTGTCCGGCAAGCGCCAGACCTGCACCATCGTGGAGTCGAGCGGCTGGTCCGGCGCCAGCTTCTGGTTGAAGGGCAGCGACAGGGAGAGTGAATCGAGCACCGTCGGTGGCTGCAGGCGCGGGGGCAACGAGTCGTGCTGGAAGATCCAGAGTTCGGGCACCTCGGCCGTGGCCCCGGTGTCGGGCAGCACGCGCACGCTGTCGAAGGCCTCCCGCCCGGAGCGCCTGCGGTCGCGGTTCTGGTCGGCGACGGCCGTGATGAGGTACGCGCCGCGGGGCAGGGGCCCGAAGGCATACGACCCGCTCGAGTCGGTGAGCGACCGGTACGGCAGGCTGTCCGGCATCAGGAGGGCTTCAAGCAGGACGGCGCGCGCGGGCTGTGCCGTGGACCAGTCATAGACCCTGCCGCGCAGGGTGTAGTCGGGGGCGGGCGCTCCGGTGGTGAAGGTGAGGACGCTGCCCCCCGTCGCCCGATTGGTGCGCAGGTCAGTGATGCCCGGCTGCAGCTCGACACGGTACACGGTGTTGGGGCGCCATCCCTCCCGCGGGCGCACCGTGATCCGGCTCCGCTTCCACTGCACGGCCGGCACCTTGTCTGTGGGCGACAGCAGCACCAGCCGCTCCAGGTCACCGGTGCCCAGGCCCTCGGAGGGGGTGCCTCCCTCCGACACCACCTCGTTGAAGTTGAAGCTCACCTCCCCGTCGAAGCCCGGCAGGACTGCCATGCTGTCCGGAGTGACCGACAGGAGCCTCGGCGCCTGGCGATCCACCGGGCCGCCGGGAGGCGGCTCGATGCGGGCGCAGGCGAGGGCTGGCAGGACGGACAGGGCAGCAATGGCGACGGCCCGGGGCGAGAGGCGACGGCGCGCCTCCACCGGGTGTGCGCCCGCCGCCGCGCGGCTCAGCATCCCAGGGTCTTTCGCTTCTCCCGGAGTGCTGCGGCCTGCTCGCTCCACGAGGCCAACTTGGCGCGCTCGCCGGCTACGACCGGTGCGGGGGCGCGGGCCACGAACTGCTCGTTGGCCAGCTTCTTCTCCTGGCTGGCCACGAGCGATTCGAGCCGGGCCAGTTCCCCGCCAAGGCGTTCGCATTCACGGGCCAGGTCGATGGCATCGCCGAAGGGGACGAACACCCCGGTCCCGTCCGTCAGCACGGCATGGGCACCGGCGCCCTCCACGGCATCGGCAAAGGCCAGGTCCGAGACCTTCGCGAGCCGCCGGATCGTCGTTGCCTCGGCGGTGAATGCCCCATGCGCGACCGAACCGGGATGCTGGATCAGCGCACGGACGGCCTTGCCCGGCGGGACGTCGTACTCGGCGCGGACCTGCCGGATGGCTCCCACCAGTTCCTGCACCAGGGCGAACCCCGCCTCGGCGTCCGGTGCCGCGGCGCGATCGTCCGCCTGGGGCCACGGGGCGGTGCAGAGCCAGGTGCCGTCCCGTCGGCCCGGGATCCGCTGCCAGAGCGCCTCGGTGATGAAGGGCATGATGGGATGCAGGAGTCGCAGGGCCACGTCGAAGGTCTTGAGCACAATGGCCCTGGCGACGTCGCCGCCCGGCACGTCACCATAGAGCCGGGGCTTGACCAGCTCGATGTACCAGTCGGCCAGGTCGGACCAGAGGAACCGGTACACCACGCCGGCGGCGTCGTTCAGGCGGAAGCGCTCGTAGGCTTCGGTGGCCTCGCGAATGGTGGCATCGCACCGCGCGATGATCCACTGGTCGGCGAGGGTGAGGTCCTCTCGCGGCAGGTCGGCGACCCGGCGCACCGGGACCTCGCCCAGGTTGGTGAGGATGAAGCGGCCGGCGTTCCACAGCTTGTTGGCAAAGTTGCGCCCGGGCGCGAACGAGGTCTCGAGGTCCCCCGGATTCAGGATCACGTCGGTGCCGACCGACATGCCCGAGACGAGGGTATAGCGCAGCGCGTCCGCGCCGAATCGCTCCACGACTTCGAGCGGGTCGATCCCGTTCCCCAGCGACTTGCTCATCTTGCGGTGCTGGGTGTCGCGCACGGTGCCGTGCAGGTACACCGTGTGGAAGGGCACCTCACCCATGAACTCGCAGCCCGCCATCACCATGCGGGCCACCCAGAAGAAGAGGATCTCCGGGGCCGTCACCAGGACGCTGCCGGGGTAGAACGCGGCGAGGTCGGGGGTACGGTCGGGCCAGCCCAGCGAGGAGAACGGAACCAGCCAGGAGGAGAACCAGGTGTCGAGCACGTCCTCGTCCTGCCGGAGCGCATGGCCGCAGCGGCAGGTGGCCACGTCCTCGCGGCTCACGATCGTCTCGCCGCACCCGTCGCAGTACCACACCGGGATCCGGTGGCCCCACCAGAGCTGGCGCGAGATGACCCAGTCCCGGATGTGCTCCATCCAGTGGGCGTATTCCTCCCCGCGCCGCTCCGGAATGAACCGCAGCGTCCCCTTCCGGTAGGCCCTGAGGGCGGGCTTCGCCAGCGGGGCCATGCGCACGAACCACTGGTCGCTGAGGCGTGGTTCCACCACGGTGCCGCAGCGGTAGCAGTGGCCCACGGCGTGGGTGTGCTCTGCCACCTTCTCCAGCAGGCCCAGGTGCTCGAAGGCCGCGACCACGCGCTTGCGCGCCTCGTAGCGGTCGAGTCCCCTGAACGGCTCGGGCACGGTGTCGGCCATCCGTGCCTCGGGCGTCATCACGTCGATGGTGTGCAGGTGCTGCCGGGCGCCGATCTCGAAGTCGGTCGGGTCGTGGGCCGGGGTCACCTTCACCGCGCCGGACCCGAAGTCCGGATCCACCGCGTCGTCGGCCACGATGGGGATCTCCCGGCCCGTGAGGGGCAGGGTAAGGAGCTTGCCCACGAGGCGGCGGTAGCGCTTGTCCTTCGGGTGCACCGCCACGCCGGTGTCGCCCAGCATTGTCTCCGGCCTGGTGGTTGCCACCGTGACGAACCCGCTGCCGTCGGCCAGGGGGTAGCGCAGGTGCCAGATCTTTCCGGCCACCTCTTCCTTCTCCGCTTCCTCGTTGGAGAGGGCTGTGAGGCAGCGCGGGCACCAGTTGATGATGTAGTTGCCGCGGTAGACCAGCCCCTTCTCGTAGAGCCGGACGAACACCTCCCGCACGGCGCGCGACATCCCCGGATCGAGGGTGAAGTAGGTGCGGCTCCAGTCACAACTGGCGCCGATGGCCCGCAACTGCTCCAGGATGGCGCCCCCGGTCTCGCGCACATGGGCCCGGATGCGCGCCTCGAACGCCTCGCGCCCGAGGTCGAACCGGGTCTTGCCCTCCTTTGCGACCAGCCGCTCCACCACGTTCTGGGTCGCGATCCCGGCGTGGTCGGTGCCGGGCAGCCAGAGCGTCGTGCGACCTCGCATGCGCTCGAACCGGACGAGCACGTCCTGCACCGTGTTGTTGAGGCCGTGGCCCACGTGGAGCACGGCCGTGACATTGGGCGGGGGCATCTGCACCACGAACCGTGGCGGCGGGCCGCCGGCCGGGGGCGTGAAGAGCCCGGCGTCGATCCAGCGCTGGTAGAGGGGTGCCTCGATGGCGGTCGGGTCGTACTGAGGGGCGAACGCGTCGGTCATGCGCTGTCGGTGACGGGATGTTGGTCGTCCTCGCCCCGCACGAGGATGGCATTCACCACGGCCTCGAGGCCCGCCACCCGGCGCACGGCCCGCTCGGCGGCGGCACGCTGGGGGCGGGTGTTCACCCAGCCGTGCAACTCGATGGTGCGCGCGGACACCGGCAGCACCTCGATCGTGGTACCCTGGAGGAGGGGCTCGTCCCGCAGGTGCTGCCGCGCCAGGCGAGCCAGGAAGCCCACCCGCACGGGCGCGGTGCGCCGTGGGCGCACCAGCCGCTGCACGCGCGCCGGCTGCACCGCCAGGGCCTCCGCCAGGTACAACGCCGCCACGGCGCCGAGGACGGTCCCTGCGACGGCCCAGCCCAGCATGCCACCCCATGTGCGTCGCGCCACCAGTGCTCCTTCGTGTCAAAAGCGTTGGGTCGCGTTAACTTAACCGCCTTGCGGCAGGCCTTGCAGGCGGATTGTCCCACGCAGCGCGGGTTGGAACCATGGCAGACGAGAAGGCGGACAGCGGACCGGTGGACGTGAGCCGGTGGTACGTCCTGTTCCTGGTGATCCTGGTCGGGATCGGGCTCTACCTCTGGTTCGCGCCGGGCACCGAGCCCGTGGTGCACCCGGTGCGGGTGGAGGGCGCACCGTGACGGGTGGCGTGGTGGGGGCGCAGGATATCCACCTCACGCTGCCCGATGGCAGCGTGCGATCCTACCCGGCCGGCGTGACCGGCCAGGAGGTGGCGGCATCGATCGGGGCCGGCCTCGCGCGGGCAGCGGCAGCCATTCGCGTGGACGATGAGGTGCGCGACCTCATGTCGCCCATCCGTGCCGATGCCCGCATCGCCGTCCTCACCGACAAGGACCCGGCTGCACTCGCCGTGCTCCGGCACTCGGCGGCCCACGTCCTGGCCACGGCCGTCCGCGAACTCTTCCCGTCGGCAGGCATCGGCTTCGGGCCCGCCATCGACGAGGGCTTCTACTACGACTTCGAGGTGCCGCGGCCCTTCACGCCCGAGGACCTCGAGCAGGTCGAGGCGCGCATGGCCGAGGTGGCCCGCAAGGACTACCCCTTCGTGCGGGCGGAGGTGTCGCGGGCCGAGGCGAATGCGCTCTTTGCCGACGACAAGCTCAAGCTCGAGCGCATCAGCGAGCTGGGCGATGACGAGACGATCTCGACCTACACCGACGGGCCGTTCACCGACCTCTGTCGCGGACCGCACGTCCCCAGCACCGGCCGCCTCAAGCACTTCAAGCTGCTCTCGACGGCGGGAGCCTATTGGCGTGGCGACAGCCGCCGCCAGATGCTGCAGCGGATCTACGGGACTGCCTTCTTCCGGAAGGAAGACCTCGACAAGCACCTGTACCAGCTGGAGGAGGCCCGGAAGCGCGATCACCGGAAGCTGGGGAAGGAGCTGGACCTGTTCCTGTTCCATCCCTTTGCGCCCGGTGCACCGTTCTGGACCGACAAGGGCACCCGGATCTACAACCTGCTGAACCAGTTCATGCGGGAACTGCAGCACGAGGGCTACGAGGAGATCAAGACGCCCCTCCTGTACCACAAGGGGCTCTGGGAGATCTCCGGCCACTGGGGGAAGTACCGGGAGAACATGTTCCTCGTGCTCGACAACGAGTCGGGTGAGCACGACATGTCCCTGAAGCCGATGAACTGCCCCTCGCACCACCTCTTCTATGCGACGCGGAAGCACAGTTATCGCGAGCTGCCGCTGCGGTTCGCCACGTACGATGTCCTGCACCGCAACGAGGTGAGTGGCGCCCTGTCCGGCCTCACGCGGGTGCGGCAGTTCCAGCAGGACGATTGCCACATCTACCTGATGGAGTCGCAGATCCCCGACGAGGTGCGCCGCCTGGTGCACTTCATCCTGGCCTACTACCAGACCTTCGGGCTGACGGCCTCGCTCCGGTTCGCGACCCGGCCGCCGGTGCGGATTGGGGAGGACGCGATGTGGGACCGCGCCGAGGCGGCCCTGCGCGCGGCGCTCGAGGCCACGGGGCTGCCGTACGAGCTCAAGGAAGGCGACGGGGCGTTCTACGGGCCCAAGATCGACTTCGACGTGGCGGACTCCATTGGCCGGACCTGGCAGCTCGGCACCATCCAGCTCGACTACGCGGCGCCGGAGCGGTTTGACCTGCATTATGTGGGCGAGGACAACCACCCCCACCGGCCGGTCATCATCCACCGTGCGGTGAACGGCTCCTTCGAGCGCTTCATCGCGATCCTCATCGAGCACTTCGCCGGGGCGTTCCCGGTGTGGCTGGCCCCCGAGCAGGTGCGCGTGCTGCCGATCAGCGACTCCCAGCGGGAGGCGGCGCACCAGGTGGCCGCCCGGCTCCGCGCCGCCGGCCTCCGGGTGGGCATCGACGACTCGCACGAAACCCTGAACTACCGGATCCGGGCCGGCGAAGTGGAGAAGGTGCCGTACATGGCCGTGATTGGGCAGCGCGAGGCGGAGAGCGACAGCCTGGCGCTCCGGGTGCGCGGAGAGGGGAAGAAGCAGGAGGTGCTGCCGGTGCAGGACTTCCTTGCCCGGGTCACGCAGGAGGTTGCGAGCCGGGCCCTGGCACCGTGATGCACGGGTGACGGGCGCCGCGCCGCCGGTCGCAGGGGAGGAGTCGCTCCGGCGCCTCCTGGGCGTGCGGGCGGTGGCCCTCACGGCCATCAACCTCACGGTCGGCGCCGGCATTGTTGGCCTTCCCGCTGCCATCTCCGCCGAACTCGGCGGCTACGCTTTCCTGGCGTACCTGCTGTGCGCCGCCGTCATCACCCTGGTCCTGCTCTGCTTTGCCGAGGCGGGGAGCCGCGTGACGGCTTCGGGCGGAGCATACACCTACGCCCGGCTGGCGTTCGGGCCACTGGTGGGCGGGACGACCGGCATTGTGTACTTCCTCGCCCAGGGCAGCATCTCCACCGCCGCGATCCTCATGCTCCTGCTGGAGACCCTGGGCCATTCCGTGCCGGCGCTGCAGGACCGCATGGTACAGTCGGTGGTCGTCATCCTCACCTTCGGTTCGCTCGCAACCCTCCATACCCGATGGGTCCGGGGCGGTGTCGGCGCCACCCTGGCGCTCACCGTGGCGAAGCTGGTTCCCCTGGTGCTGGTGGCGGTGGCCGTGTTGTGGACCGGCCTGCCCGGCACCCTGGCGCAGGGGCCCGTTCCCGCCCCGGAGCGCATGGGACACGCGGCGGTCCTCCTGATGTTTGCCTTCATCGGGATCGAGACGGCCCTGTGCAACGGCAGCGAGATCCGGGACCCGGCGCGCACGGTGCCCCGAGCGGTCCTCACGGCGGTAGGAAGCGTCGCCCTCCTCTATTTTGCCATCCACCTGGCGGTCGAGCAGGCCCTCGGGCCGGCACTGGCCACCGCCGGCGGGAATGCCCTGCCTGATGCCGCCCGCGTCATCTACGGCCCCTGGGCCCAGTGGCTCGTTGGCGTCGGGGTCCTCGTCTCGATGGCTGCCCTCCTCGTGGGCGACGGCCTGTCCTCGACGCGCGTTCCGTTTGCGCTCGGACGCGATGGCGTCCTGCCCAGGGTGCTGGGCAGGGTCCACCCGGTGTTCCGGACGCCGCACGTGGCCATCGCCACCTACTACGTGCTCACCAGCCTGGTGGCCCTCTCCGGGACCTTTCGCCAGCTTGCCGTTGCCGGTGTGTCGGGGACCCTCTTCGTGTACCTGGTGACGGCACTCGGCGTGCTGCGCATGCGACGCCTGGGCGTGGCGCAGGCCGGCACCCCCTTCACGGTGCCGGGCAGGCCGGTGGTGCCCGTCGCCGCCTCGGTCGTGGTGCTGCTCCTGCTCTCGAGCCTGACCCGTGCCGAGCTGCTGGCGCTCGCGGCCCTCGTGGGGATCGCGTTCGTGGTGACCTGGTGGTCGTCAGCGCAGGGGGCGAGGAGTGTGCGTGCGGTCGCTGAGGCGGAATCGGGGCCGGACTGACCGCCACCGGCCCCCGCTTCCCGCCCTCCATGCCATCCGCCTAGATTCGCCCCCTGATTCCAGCCTGAGGCCTGTCATGTCTGATGCGACTACCCCCGTCATCCTCTCGGCCACCCGGACCCCGATCGGCAGGTACCTGGGCGCGCTCTCGTCACTGACTGCCCCTGCGCTCGGCGCGATTGCCCTGCGAGAGTCGCTGCGGCGTTCGGGCGTGGATGCCGCGGCCGTGGACGAGGTCATCGTCGGCCACGTGCTGCAGGGCGGCACGGGGCAGGCGCCGGGGCGGCAGGCGATGATCCACGCCGGCCTTCCGGGCACGATACCCGCCGTCACCATCAACAAGGTCTGCGGGTCGGGCCTGAAGGCCGTGATGCTGGCGGCACAGGCCATCAAGGCCGGCGACGCGCAGGTGGTGCTCGCGGGCGGGCAGGAGTCGATGTCCGCTGCGCCGCACTACGTCCACGGCATGCGCGGCGGCATCAAGGCGGGGAACCAGGCAATGCTCGACGGGATGATCCACGACGGGCTCTGGGACAGCTTCGGCAACAACCACATGGGCGTGTACGCCGAGTACACCGCGCAGAAAGCCGGCGTCTCGCGCGCCGACCAGGACCAGCTCGCGCTCGGCAGCCACCAGAAGGCCGTGGCCGCGCAGGACGCGGGACGCTTCGACGCGGAGATCGTGGCGGTGGAGGTGCCGGGCAAGGGCGGCAGCACGAGCGTCACGAAGGACGAGGGACCGCGCAAGGACACGACCATCGAGGCGCTTGCCAAGCTCAAGCCGGCCTTCCAGAAGGATGGCACGGTCACGCCTGGCAACGCGCCCGGGCTCAACGACGGCGCCAGTGCCCTGGTGGTCACCAGCCTGGCGTTTGCGAAGGCGCATGGCCTCCGGCCGTTGGCCCGCATCACCGCGTACGCGACGGGCGGCGGCGAGCCGCGCGACCTGTTCTTTGCGCCGATCCTGGCCGTGCAGAACCTCATGAAGAAGGCCGGCACCCGCATTGGTGACTACGACCTCATCGAGGCCAACGAGGCCTTCGCGGTGCAGGCCCTGGCCGACGGCCGCGCCCTGGGTTGGGACTGGGACCGCGTGAACGTGAATGGAGGCGCGATTGCGCTGGGTCACCCGATCGGCGCGAGCGGGGCGAGGGTGCTGACGACGCTGCTCTACGCCATGGCGGATCGCGGGAAGGCGACGGGGCTTGCCACGCTCTGCCTGGGCGGTGGGAACGCCGTCGCCCTGGGCGTGGAGCGCACCTGACAGGGCGCCGGGATGCGATCAGGACCGGCGGCTGGGTACTGTGCTACCTGGCGGCAGGCCTCACGGCCTCGTGGCTGGCTGGCCCGCATCCCCTCGTCCATGTCCTGATTTTCGGTGTGCTCACCGCCCTGCTCGGCCGGCGGGTGCTGGGCCTGGCCTGGCCTGACCTTGGCTGGGTGGGTGCCGGGCACTGGCGCGGGTTCCTGGCGGGACTGGCGGCAGCCGCCGCACTGGCACTCGCGACGCTGCTCATTGGCGTCGGCTTTGGTGGAGCCCGGTGGCTCGCTGACAGCGGCACCATGTTGGACTACGGCAAGGCGGTGGGACTCACCCTGGTCACGCTCGCCCCTGCCGCGCTGGCAGAGGAGCTGGCGTTCCGGGGGTTTCCGCTGGTGGCGCTCGACCGCGCCATCGGTCGCGGCGCGGCGATCGTGGTGATGGCGGTGCTGTTCGCGGCACTGCACGCCTGGAATCCCGGCGTCACGGCGCTCGGGCTTGGGAACATCGCCCTGGCAGGCGTGCTCCTGGGCCTCGCGTTCTTCACCCCCGGCGGGATCTGGACGGCGTGGGGCGCACACCTCGGGTGGAACCTTGCGATCGCGGCCCTCGATGCACCGGTCAGCGGGCTCCCCTTCAGCATTCCACTCATCGACTTCCATCCCGGCCGCGACACCTGGCTCACGGGGGGCAGTTTCGGGCCCGAGGGCGGCATCGCAGCGACGGTGGTGCTGGGCCTGGCTGCGGCCCTGCTTGCCCGCCAACTTCGAAAGGAACCAGCCGCATGAACGTGCTCGTGGTAGGTGCCGGGACGATGGGCAACGGCATTGCCCACGTCTTCGCGCTCGCAGGGTGGACCGTCACGCTGGTTGACGCGCAGGCCCCGGCGCTGGAGAAGGCCCTGGCGACCATTCGCGGAAACCTGGAGCGACAGGCGAAGAAGGGCACCGTGGATGCGTCCCAGGTCGAGCCGACCCTGGCCCGGATCACGACGGCAGCCGCGATCGGGCCGGTGGCGGCCGACCTCGCCGTCGAGGCGGTGAGCGAGAACCCGGTGGTGAAGTTCGCGGTCTTCGAGGCACTCGACCGGGCGCTCCCGCCGGGGGCCATCCTGGCGTCCAACACCAGCTCCATCTCGATCACGGAACTGGCCGCACGAACCGGGCGGCCCGACCGGGTCATCGGGATGCACTTCATGAACCCGGTGCCGATGATGGAGCTGGTGGAGGTCATCCGGGGCCACGCCACCAGCGATGCCACGACCACGGCGGTGATGGAGTGGTCGCGCGCGCTGGGCAAGACCCCGGTCGAGGTGAACGACTACCCCGGGTTCGTCGCCAACCGGGTGCTGATGCCCATGATCAACGAGGCCATCTTCTGCGTGATGGAAGGCGTCGCCACGCCCGAGGCCATCGACACGGTGATGAAGCTTGGCATGGCGCACCCGATGGGGCCGCTCACCCTCGCCGACTTCATCGGCCTCGACGTGTGCCTTGCCATCCTCGAGGTGCTGCACCGGGGCCTGGGCGACGACAAGTACCGGCCCGCACCCCTCCTCCGGAAGATGGTGGCTGCGGGGTACCTGGGGCGGAAGTCCCGGCGCGGGTTCTACGAGTATGCCAGGTAGGCGTGCCCTCACCCTCCACGACCACTGAGCAACGAGCCATGCACTGGACTTCCCTCCTTCGCGACTACCAGCATGAGCAGCTGGTCATCAACCAGGATCCCGGCGCCAGCTATGTCGGCATCGTGGCGATCCACGACACAACCCTGGGGCCTGCCCTGGGCGGCACCCGGCTGTGGAACTACGCCACCCTCGAGGAGGCCGTGGTGGATGCCCTGCGCCTGAGCCGGGGCATGACGTACAAGTCGGCGGTGGCAGGCCTCCCGCTGGGTGGCGGCAAGTCGGTGATCGTCGGGCCTCCCGGCCGTACCGACCGCGAGGCCTGCTTTCGTGCCCACGGGCGGTTCGTCAATACCCTGGGCGGGCGATACATCACCGCCGCAGACGTGGGCACGAGCGGTCCCGACATGGAGATGATCCGCCTGGAGACCCCGCACGTGTCCGGCCTGCCTGACCAGTCGGGCGACCCCTCGCCGCTGACGGCCCTGGGCGTGTACTCGGCCATGAAGGCTGCGGCACACGCCACCTGGGGCAGCGATGCCCTCTCGGGGCGGCGGGTCATGGTGCAGGGGGTGGGGAAGGTGGCGTGGTTCCTCTGCGAGTTGCTGCGCCGTGATGGTGCCGTCATCCTCGTGAGTGACATTGATGAGGCCAGGGTCCGGCGTGCGGTCGTGGAGTTCCGGGCGACGGCCGTCCCGGTGGATGGGGTGTACGGCCAGGCCGCCGACATCTATGCGCCATGTGCGCTCGGCGCCACGCTCAATGACAAGACCATCCCGGTGCTCAAGGCTGCCATCGTGTGCGGGGCTGCCAACAACCAGCTGGAGGACCTGCCCCATGCGGAGGCGCTGGCCACCCGGGGGATCCTCTACGTGCCTGACTACGTCGCCAACGGTGGCGGCGTGATCAACATCTGTCGCGAGGTGGAGGGGTGGTCCGAGGCACGGGCGCGGAGTCGTGCCGAGGCCATTTACGACACCACGTTGCGGGTGGTTGCCATGGCATCGAGCCAGAAGGTCACCACGGCCGTCGCCGCGGACCGGCTGGCCGAGGAGCGCATTGCCGCGGTGCGCGCGCTCAAGCCGGTCTCTCTTTACCGCCCCGGCAGCCGGCCCTAGATTCGGCAATGGCCGAGCGCATCCCCATCGGGTCCGATCACGCGGGGTTCCACCTCAAGGGCGAGCTCATCGCCGAGCTGCGCAGCATGGGGTACGACCCGGTCGACCTGGGGACCCACTCGACCGAATCCACCGACTATCCCGACTACGCGCATGCGGTCGCCACCCAGGTTGGGCAGGGCGAGGTGGCGAGGGGCATCCTGATGTGTGGGACCGGCACCGGCATGGCCATGGCGGCCAACCGGCATCCGGGCGTGCGCGCGGCCGTGGCCTGGAGCGACGAGATCGCCGCCCTCTCCCGGGCGCACAACGATGCCAACGTGCTGGTGCTGCCGGCCCGTTTCGTGACCGACGACCTGGGCCGGTCCATCCTGCGCACGTGGCTCACCACCCCCTTCGAGGGGGGGCGCCACAGCCGGCGCGTGGCGAAGATCGAAGAGGAGTCCCTCCCGAATGCTCGACCATAACGCTCCCCTCCGTGAGGCCGATCCCCTGGTGGCGCGGCTCATTGACCAGGAGCTTCGACGGCAGCAGCGCGGCCTCGAGCTCATCGCGAGCGAGAACTTCGCGAGCCGCGCCGTCCTCGATGCCATGGGAACTCCGCTCACCAACAAGTACGCCGAGGGCTACCCGGGCAAGCGCTACTACGGCGGGTGCGACGTGGTGGACCGGGTCGAGCAGCTGGCCATTGACCGGCTCAAGCAGCTCTTCGGCGCTGCCCATGCCAACGTGCAGCCGCACTCGGGGGCGCAGGCCAACTTCGCCGCGTTCATGGTCCTGCTGCCGCCGGGCGGCAAGCTGATGGGCATGTCGCTCCCGCACGGCGGCCACCTGTCGCATGGGGCGTCGGTGAACCACAGCGGGCGCGTGTGGCAGGCGGTGCACTACGGCGTTGATCCGGCCACCGGGCGCATCGACTACGACCAGGTGCGCGACCTGGCCCTGCGCGAGCGGCCCCGCCTCATCATTGCCGGGGGCAGCGCCTACGCGCGCATCATCGATTTCGCCATTTTCCGCTCCATTGCCGACGAAGTGGGGGCGGGTTTCCTGGTGGACATGGCCCACTTCGCCGGGCTCGTGGCCTCCGGCCTCTATCCCTCGCCGGTCCCGCATGCACACCTGGTCACCAGCACCACGCACAAGACCCTGCGCGGCCCGAGGGCAGGGTTGATCGTGACCAACGACCTCGACCTCGGCAAGCAGGTGGACAAGTCGGTCTTCCCCGGCACGCAGGGTGGGCCGCTGGAGCACGTGATCGCCGCCAAGGCCGTGGCGTTCGGCGAGGCGCTCACCGAGGACTTCCGCGCCTACAGCCGCCGCGTGGTGGAGAATGCGCAAGTCCTGGCCGAGGCGATGGTGGGGCACGGCTATGCCATCGTCTCCGGCGGCACCGATACGCACCTGATGCTGGTTGACCTCCGGCCGCGCGGGCTCACCGGCAAGGAAGCCGAGAAGATCCTGGGCCAGGCCGACATCACGGTGAACAAGAACACCATTCCGGACGACCCGCAGTCGCCGTTCGTGACGAGCGGCATCCGGCTTGGGACGCCAGCGCTGACCACGCGGGGGATGGGCACGCGCGAGATGCGACAGGTGGCGGAGTTCATCAACCGCGCGCTGACCCATCGTGACGATGCCACCCTGGCCCAGGTGCGGCGCGAGGTGCACGCCATGGCCGAGGCGTTCCCGCTCTACCCCGCCGTGCCGTCCAGCGAGTTCCAGGCCGCGTGACCGAGCTCCAGTTCGCCGAGGACGTCATGGCCCGCATCCGGGCCCGGGGCGGTGCCTTCGACGAGCGGGGCTACATCTTCGTGCTCGCGGCCATCGAGTTCCTCCAGGCCCGACTCCCGGCCCGCCGGCACGTGTCGGGCACCGAGCTCGCGTGGGCGTGCCGCGACCTGGCACGCGATCGCTTCGGCCTGCTGGCTCGCGCGGTGCTCGCGCACTGGGGCCTGACCCGGAGCGGTGACTTCGGCCGCATTGTCTACACCCTGGTGGACGTGGGCCTGCTGGTGACGCAGCCTGGCGACAGCGAGGACGACTTCCATGACGTCTTCGAGTTCGAGGCAGCCTTCGATGACGAGTACGCGTGGGAGGGTGTGCGCCGCATCCCCGCGTAAGCTGCCGCGACATCCCCGAACGTCCGACCACCTGACCGTCCGGAACGTCCGTGCTCCTGCCCGTCCTCACCCCTGACGAGTCCCGTGCCTGGGACACCCTCGCAGCACAATCCGGCATTGCCCTCGCCACGCTGATGGAAACGGCCGGTCGTGCGGTGCTGCAGGTGCTGGTGCGTGCCTACCCGTCGGCAGCACGCCAGGGCGTCATCATCGCAGCCGGTACCGGGCACAACGGGGGCGATGGCTGGGTCCTGGCGCGCGCGCTGCACCGGCAGGGCGTCCCGGTGTGGCTCACGTCGTTGCCGGGCGAGCCAGCACCGCTGACGGCGCACATGGCCAGGCTTGCCCGGCAGGACGGCGTGCGTGAACTCGAGCCCGACGGCCCCTGGCCCGGCGCCGGCGTGGTGGTGGACGCGATCCTCGGCACGGGCGCCCGTGGGGCGCCGCGCGCGAGTGCGCAGGCGCTCGTGGACCGGTTGTCCGACCTCTCGGTGCCGGTGGTGGCGATCGACGGGCCCACCGGCGTCGACCTGGGCACCGGCGTGTCCCATGCGGCAGCCTCCGCCGCGCTGACCGTGACCTTCGGCGGTGTGCGCCGGGGGCACCTCCTCGCCCGGGACGAGATGGGCGATATCGCGGTGGTGGACATTGGCCACCCGGCCGGCGACACGGCATGGCCGCGACTGGTGTCGGATGCGCACGTCGCGGAGCGCATGCGCTCCTTCAGTGCTCGCGAGCACAAGGGAACCCGCGGGCGGGTGGTGGTGGTGGGTGGCGATACGGGGATGTCCGGCGCAGCCCGGCTCGCAGGGAGGGCGGCCCTTGCCGCTGGCGCCGGCCTGGTGCACGTGGTGGCGGCTGCCCCGAGCATTGCGGCCGTTCGCGCAGCAGAGCCCGACCTGCAAACGCTGGAGCACCCGTTGGTGGGCGAACCGGGTCCTGACGTCGAGGCGCTGCTGGCTCGCGCCGACGCCGTGGTCATCGGGCCTGGCCTGGGCCGCGGGGAGGGGAAGGCAGGGTTCGTGCTCAGCCTCCTCGGGATGGCTCGTGCGGCCGTGGTTGATGCGGATGCGCTGATGGCCCTCGCAGGGCGCGTCGATCGCCTGGCGCAGGTCGCGGCCGGGAAGCCGGTGGTCCTGACGCCCCATGCGGGGGAGTTCCGTGCCCTCTTCCCGGCGCTCGCGTCTGATCGGGACACAGACCCCTGGGCGGCAGCGCAGGCCGCGGCCGGGTTGTCACGCACTGCCGTGCTCCTCAAGGGCGTGCCGACCGTGGTTGCCGGACAGGAACCGCCGCTCCTCACGGTGGCGGCCGGCAACCCCGGGCTCGCCACCGGAGGGAGCGGTGACGTGCTGTCGGGACTGGTCGCGGCGAACCTGGCGCGCGGCATGGATGCCCAGGTGGCGGCTGCCGTCGGCGCGCAGTGCCTGGGACGGGCCGCCGACCTCGCTGCCAGGCGGGTGACCGCCCGCTCCATGCGCCCCATGGACGTGGTGGCGGCGTTGCCGGATCTCTGGCGCGAACTCGATGGCCTGCGCCGGGCGGGTGGGGGACAGCTCGATCCGCCAGTGCTGGGCTGGCTGCCGGCTCCCGAGCGCACCTGATGCGACTGGCACCTGCCGTGGTCACGGCACTGGTCCTCGCCGCACCAGCCATCGCGGCGCAGCAGCGCCCTTCCCGCGACTGGCCGCCGGCCGACCGCGCCGTGCTGGGCGACTTCAGCTACATCCGTGCCCTGGCATCCAGCCATGAGCGCGTCTACGTCGTGGGCGCGTCCGGTGTGGCGGTGTGGTGGCCGCTGGAACAGCGATGGGACGGCCCGTTCATGCCGCGCGAGCCACGGCTCCTGGATCGCGCCGTCCTCGCCATGGTGGACCCGCTCGACCAGTCGCTCTGGATTGCACGCACCGACGGCTGGGTCAACTTCCGGCCCGAGCTCGAGCTGTGGCAGTTGGGCTTCCTTCCGGGGCAGGTGCGCCAGCTCGCCGTGGACGAAGACGACACGGCGGGCGGCATCCGGCTGCAAGCCGGGGGGCGCTGGTTCAGGGTGCTCCCTGGATCAACGGTTGGGGTACCATCGCCGGCGCCGGCCAGGCCGCGCTTCGCCACCACCGTCGAGGACCTCTACCGGGCCAACCCCTCGCTCAGGAGCAGTGCGGCGCTGCTCCTGCGTGATGCGCGGGGACGGCAGGTGCAGTACACCGCCGCGGCGAAGTCACCCGATGGGCTCGGCTGGTTCATCGGGACGTCGGGCATGGGGCTCCTCTTCCTTCGCACCGGCGACCTGACGCCCGAGAAGCGCAGCTTCGGCCTGGGGGGCGAGGTGGCCGCCGCCGTGTTCCCGGTGCCGGGTGGAGTCTGGGTTGCCACCGATCGCACGCCCGTCGCGGAAGCCAGCCTGACCTTCGTCTCGCAGGACCTCACGCGGTCCGTGCCGTTCTCCGGGGGTGCCACGTTCGGCCTGGGCTACACCCAGGCGCGCATGCTGACGGGCTCGGAGAAGAGCCTGTACATCGCCAGCAACATCGGGGTCACCGAGGTCAACCTGGCGGAGTCGGCCACGCGGTTCTTCGACATGGGGAAGGGGCTTCCCGACTCTCGGGCGAACTACCTCCTGCCGCGGCGCGGCGGCGTGCTGGTCGGCACGCCACGCGGCATCGCGTGGATCAGTTCGGACGGCGCCGTGGAGCGCCAGGGCGACGGGTTCATTGAACCGGCGCTTTCCCTCGCGGCGGAGGGCGACAGCACCTGGATTGGGGCGCTGGACGGGTTGCTGCTCCTGCCACCGGGTGCGAAGCTGCCGGGTCGCACTCCCGGCCTCCGTGCGTCCGCCGGCTTCCGGGCCCCGGTCATGGACCTCGCCTGGATGGCGGATACCCTGGTGGCCCTGTTGCCCGATCGGTTGCTCTGGCGCGTGCCAGGCACCGACGAATGGCACCTCGGCCCCATCCTGGGGGGCGGCCTCGGGAAGCTGTTCCGCTTCACGCGCTCGGGCGACGGGTTCTTCGTGGCGGGTGAGCGTGGCGTCGGGTTTGTCCGCCTCACCACGACCCTCCAGTCACCACTCCGTGAAGGCGATGTGCCGGGCAGGGTGCGGGACCTCGGGGCCGACGAGCAGTACCTGTGGGTGGCGACCGAGCGCGGCCTGGTGCGCTTCCGGCTGGCCGCGATCCGTCCGTGACCGGCATTCCCCTCGGACCGGGGCCGGAGTTCGATCGCATCCGTGCCATCGCCACGGTCCTGGGCGACGCGGCCACCGGGCTTGGTGACGATGCCGCCGTGCTTCCCACCGGCGCTGGCGACTACCTGGTGCTCAGCACCGACACCAGCGTCGAGGGCACGCACTTCCGTCGTGAGTGGCTGACGCCGTTCGAGATCGGGTGGCGTGCCACGGCCGCGGCACTCTCCGACCTGGCTGCCATGGGGGCCAGCGTGGTGGGCGTCCTGGTGAGCCTGTCGCTCGAGAAGGGGCGCCATGCTGACGACCCCGCGGCCATCATGCGGGGGGTGGGGGAATGCGCCCGCAGCCTCGGTGGCCGGGTCCTGGGCGGTGACCTCACCGCGGCGCGGGAACTGGCGCTGGGCATCACGGTCGTTGGTCGTGCGGCGCATCCCGTCTCGCGGGCAGGGGCGCGCCCGGGTGACGAACTCTGGGTCACCGGCGCCCTGGGCGGCCCGCGCGCGGCATTGCAGGCGTTCGAGGCGCACCGCACCCCCGGCGCCGCCGAGCGGGAGGCATTCGTCCGCCCCCATCCTCGCATCGAGGCGGGGCAGGACCTCGCACGGCTCGGCGCGACGGCGATGCTGGACCTGAGCGATGGCCTGGCCGGGGACGCACGCCACCTGGCAGCGGCGTCGGGAGTCAGGCTGGAGGTGGACCTGCGGTCCCTGCCCATTGGGCCAGGCGTGGTCGCCGCAGCCGGCGCGTCCGGCGCGGCGCTCCTGGCTGCGCGAGGAGGCGAAGACTACGAACTGCTCGCGGCGGTGCCCCCGGGCGTGCTCCGTCGCGGCATGATGGTGGGCGGGGTGGCCGCCACCTGCATCGGACGGGTTGTCGAGGGAAGTGGGGTGGCATTCCTGCTCGACGGACGCGACACCGACCTCGCGGGCTTCGACCACTTCCGGTGATCCGTCACGCGCGCTTCATCCTGCTCCTGGTTGGCCGCACCATCGGGGCGGTTGCGAGCCTCGCCTGGGCCGCCGTCCGCCGCGTGCCACCCGAGCCGGGTGGCGTGCAGGACCGCGTGCCCCGGGCATGGGCGCGGGCCCTGCTTCATGATGCCGGCATTTCGGTGCGGGTCACAGGCCAGGATCACGTGGCGGGGAACGGCCCCTGGGTCTATTGCGCGAACCACGCCTCGTTCGTGGACGTGGGTGCCGTCGCCGCCACACTCCCGGGCTCGCTCCGGTTCGTCGCCAAGCGGGAACTCTTCCGGATTCCCGTCTTCGGGATGGGGCTGCGATTGACCGGCCAGATCCCGGTGCACCGTGCGCACCATGAGGTGGCACTCGAGGCCTTCGCCGCCGCCGCCACGGCGGTGCGGAGTGGCCTGTCTGCTGTTGTGTTCGCCGAGGGCACCCGGAGCCGCGACGGGACGCTCCAGCCCTTCAAGAAGGGCGCATTCGTCATGGCCATTGCCACGCAGGCCCCGTGCGTGCCGGTGTACGTGGCCGGGGCGTGGAGCCTGCTGCCGCGCGGTGGGCTCGTGCCGAGGGCGGGGACGGTGGAGGTGCGCATCGGGCAGCCCATCCCCACCGCAGGGCTCACTTATGACGATCGCGACCGGCTCCGGGAGCAGTGCTTCCACGCCATGGAGGCCCTGGCAGCGGCGCCGTGGCGCAGTTCCCCGATCCCTGATGCACAGTTACGTTAGCCTTCTTACCCCACGACCTGGATCAGGATGTCAACCATCATCGAAGTGCACGGGCGCGAGATCCTCGACAGCCGCGGCAACCCCACCGTCGAGGCCGAGGTCGTGCTGTCCAGTGGTGCCAGCGGCCGGGCCGCGGTGCCGAGCGGTGCCTCCACGGGCGAGCATGAAGCCGTCGAGTTGCGGGACGGCGATGCCAGGCGCTACGCCGGGAAGGGCGTGGAGCACGCCGTCCGGAACGTGAACGAGGTCATCGGGCCTCGCCTCGAGGGGCTGGCGGCCGTGGACCAGATCGCGGTGGACGCGGAGATGATGGACGCCGACGGCACGCCCAACAAGGCCAACCTGGGCGCCAATGCCATCCTGGCGGTGTCCCTCGCGGTGGCCCGTGCGGCGGCACAGGATTGCGGCCTGCCGCTCTACCGCTACCTGGGCGGCCCGATGGCCCGCGTGCTGCCCGTGCCCATGATGAACATCCTGAACGGTGGCGCGCACGCGTCCAACAACGTCGATGCCCAGGAGTTCATGGTCGTCCCGATCGGCTCCGATACCTTCGCCGATGCGCTCCGCATGGGCGTCGAGGTGTTCCATGCGCTGAAGAAGGTGCTGACCAAGATGGGGCTCTCGACGGCGGTGGGCGACGAGGGCGGCTTTGCGCCGATGCTGCCGTCGAACGAGGCCGCGCTCGACGTGGTGATGCAGGCCATCCAGGGCGCGGGCTACCAGCCCGGCTCGGATTGCGCCATCGCGCTCGACGTGGCGGCGTCGGAGCTGTACCAGGACGGCGAGTACGTCTTCAAGAAGGGTGACGGCTCGCGCCGGCCGGCCGCCGGCATGGTGGACCTCTACGCGAAGTGGTGTGAGCGCTATCCCATCGTGTCCATCGAGGACGGCCTCGCCGAGAACGACTGGGAGGGGTGGGCCGCGTTGACCGAGCGGCTGGGCGACCGGGTCCAGCTGGTGGGCGACGACCTCTTCTGCACCAGCGTGGACCTCCTGGGGCGGGGCATCGAGTCGGGCGTGGCCAATGCCGTGCTGGTGAAGGTGAACCAGATCGGCACGCTCACCGAGACGCTGCAGTGCATCGAGCTGGCCAGGGGCAACAGCTACGGTGCCATCATCTCGCACCGCTCGGGCGAGACCGAGGACACCTTCATCGCCGACCTGGCGGTGGCCACCGGCGTGGGCCAGATCAAGACCGGCAGTGCCAGCCGCACCGACCGCACCGCCAAGTACAACCAGCTGCTTCGCATTGCCGAGGAGCTGGGCGAGCTGGCGCACTACCCCGGCAGGGACTTCTACCACCTGTGAGCGAGGCCAGGCGGGGGCCGGAGATCATCGGGCGCCGCCTCTCATGGGTGGTGCTGGGTGCTGCAGCGCTCTTCCTCCTCCTGGGCGGCGAGTACAGCACCTTCGACTGGTTCCAGCTGCGCCGGCAGGAACGCGAGGAGGCGGCCAGGGTGCGGGAACTGGAGCAGGTCGTGGATTCCCTCGAGCGCCTGGCGAAGGCCATCGAGACCGACCGCCGCACGCAGGAACGCATCGCGCGTGAAACCTTCGGCATGATAGGCAAGGGCGAGCACCTGTTCCGGCTGCTGCCCGCCGACGACTCCGCCCGCTAGGCCGTCGGCATGGACGAGGTGCTCGGCATGGCGCTCGGCGTGGTGCGGGATCGCCTGCCATCGCTGCTTTCCTTCGCCGCCATCTTCGGCCTCCTGCAGGCCATCATCCTCCTCCCACTGCTCGCCATGGCCGGGCGCCGGCTCACCGGGCGCCCGGTGGTGGACAGCACGGAGCTGGTGCGGTTCGGCCTGTCGCCACGGGGGCTCATCACTGGCGTGTTCGTCGTGGTGACGGTAGGTACGCTGTACCTGATGCAGCAGGCCGGCCTCACGGCGATCGTCGCGGGCGAGCTGCACGACGTCCATGTCACCTCGACGGACGCGCTGAAGTTCGTGGCGTCGATCCTGCCGCAGTTGCTGCGGCTGGCGTTCGCGGTGACGTGGCGGGTCACGCTGGTCGTGCTGCCGGTCCTCGTCCTGGGCGGACTCGTCGCCTGGCGCCTGCTCCGCTCGCGGGACATCAACTACTACCTCGACCTCAAGCCACCGCGTGCGATCGTGGCCGCTGCCACCGTCGGGATCCTGGTCCTGCTCACGGCCGCGGTCCTGGCCTACGCCCTGGTGCATTGGCGCCTGGCGGTGCCGATGGTGACACTCGAGGGACTCCCGGCCTTCCAGGGCCTCTCCCGGAGCGCTCGCGCATCGAACCCGCACTGGCCGCGACTCCTTGCGTATGTCACCACCATCCTGGGCGGCGGGACGCTGCTGGCCGCTGCGGTGTCCTGGGGCGTGCGCCAGGCTGGGCTCCTGGCCCTGGGCCCTCGCGCGGGACGGGCTGGCCTCGTGATCGTGGCCGTGATGGGCACCTTCGCCGTGGCACTCCACGCGCTCGTCGCCTCGGTGGTGGCGATCATCGACGCCACGCTGTTTGCCACGGCATGGGAGGTCATCGGCCGCATGCCTGACGCGGTGCTGGTGCCGCTGCTGGAGCGCATCGCCGCGCCACCGGACCTCCTGCTGGGTGACCCGTCCCTTGGGCTCGTCGGTGGCGTGGCCCTGGTCCTCCTCGCCCTCGGCGCGTTCAACGCCTGGCGGATGGGCAGCCTGCTCGCGACGCGCCTGCCCATCCGGATCACCGCCCACCGCGGCAGCGCGCGCCAGGCGCCGGAGAACTCGCGCAGCGCCATCCGGCAGGCGCTGGCCGAGGGCGCCGACTACGTCGAGGTCGACGTGCAGGAGACGCAGGACGGGGCGCTGGTGCTGGTGCATGATGCCGACCTGGCCCGGCAGGCGGGGATAGCCCGGCGGGTCAGCCAGATGACCCTGGCCGAGGTGAAGGCGGCCGACATTGGCTCGCGGGTGGACGCCAGCTTCGCCGGTGAGCAGGTCCTCACGCTCGACGAGGCCCTGGCGGAGGTGGAGGGCAGGGCCGGGCTCTTGATCGAGCTCAAGTACTATGCGGGTGAGCAGCAGCTGGCGGCGCGGGTGGTCGAGGCGGTCAAGGCACGGGGCATGACGGACCACGTGCTGGTGCAGTCGCTCACCTATCGCGGCATGCAGGAGGTGCGGCGGCTCGCCCCGCGGATGCGCGTGGGCTACACCATCGCCACGCCCGTGCAGGGGCCGGAGCGGCTCGACGTTGACTTCTACGCGGTGAACCAGCGCCTCCTCGAGCCGGCCTTCCTGGTCCGTGCACACCGGTGGGGGCGCAACGTGGCGGCCTGGACGGTGAATGATCCCGGGGAGATGCTCGCCCTGGCGGGCATGGGGGTGGACAACCTCATCACTGACGTGCCGGCTGAGGCGCGGCGGGTGCTGCAGCAGCACTGGGAGCGAGACCCGGTCCAGCGCCAGGTCCAGCGGCTGCGCGCCTGGCTGGGCGGGTAGGCTGGGAGCGAGGGGCTGGAAGGGCAGGGCCGCCGGCGCTACTTTTTCCCACCCTGTGGCAGGGTAGCTCAGGTGGTTAGAGCACGGCACTCATAATGCCGGGGTCGCGGGTTCGAGTCCCGCCCCTGCTATTCCGCAGCCT
>CAZWXD010000003.1:0-151032 GCA_964638035.1 uncultured Gemmatimonadaceae bacterium
TCTCGCGCGAACGGATGGCGCAGTGCCTGACGGAGCGGACGGCTCCGGCGGAACTGCTTGGACACGCCGGCAACGATGACGGCACTCATGGGATCGGTCTTCACCCTATCTGGATGTGGCCGGCACGATACCCTGCCGCACAAGCGCTTCCGACACACCTTCGGCGAGGTGCCTCGCCCCCGCATCGTTCAGGTGCATCGGGTCACCGACTTCATAGAACGCGGGCTCGTCCATTCCCAAGGCACCCGTGCGGATGAGGTCGGCCCCTGTCCGCGCTGCAACCCGCCGAACCACGTCACGGAAGCGGCGGTAGCCCTCGAGGGTCACCTCCACCGGTACTCCCGGAAACGCATTGGCATAACTGGAGGCGGCCACGGGATATCGAGTCGAATCGGCGCCCGAGATGTGGGCTGGCTCCATGAGCACGACGCGCGCACCTGACGCGCGCGTCACGAGGACGTATGCCGTGAGGTCGTGCTCGAACCTTTGCTCCCCCAGGACCAGCGCCGAATCGAACGGGAGCTCTCGCAGCGCCCCGGCCGGCTTCTCTCGGCCGCGTGCCCTTCTGCGCACGGCGCGCACCCTGGCAACAAGCTGTCCATAGAGCACCGAGTGACGCGCAAGCCAGTTGCCCCATGGCGTCATGGGCCTGATGGCACCGGGAGTGTCGGTTGCCTCCACGTACCGGAACTCGAAGAGCGCTGCGAACAGGTCGTTGTGGCCCTGCATCTGGACCACCACATCCGGCGCGAGGCGGTGGGTCTCGGTCTGCACCCGGATGAGGTTGTCCACCACACGATGGCCCGGCACCCCGGCGTTCAGTACCTCGACCGGCACTTCACGACCACGAAGGATCCGTTGCAACTGTGATGACCAGGTGCTGTCGTCGCCCGAGACCATGGTATCGAAAGTGGTGGAACCTCCGTCCGTCACGATCCGGATGGTGCCCGGCGATTTCTGGAGCGCGACATCCGGCCCGCGGAGCCCCAGCGAGTCAATGTGATGCCACCCATAGTAGCTGGCGTTTCGCCGCAGCATGGGGCCCAGACGTCGGTGGATGTAGAACGCCGTGCTCATCGCGGTTGGTGCATAGGAGCGTCGCGCCTCCCGGAAGCGTGCCGCTGCCTCGCCGAGCGCCACCACCAGGGCGCCGGAAGTGGTCAGGACAAGTGCCCAGAAGATGAGTCGCGTGCGTGCGCGGACCACGGCTCCGCTCCCTAGAATATGGTGTAGATGAACGGCGCCAGCGCACTGCCCTGGGCAAAGACCAGTAGCGCGCCCACGAGCAGCATCACGATGATGATTGGCACGAGCCACCACTTCTTCCGTTCCTTCATGTAGGCAACGAGTTCACCCATCAGCGACATGACGGCATCCTCAGAACTGGCGGTTGAGGTGGCGGCGCTGCTCCCCGGGCAGGCGCACCGCCCACCGTGACTCGGGTGTGCCGGGCGCCAACAGCGGATCCTTTCCCAGTGCCCGCAGCACGATGCCCGTTGGCGTGAGCACCAGGAAGTACACGAGTGCCATGAATATCGGTGTCGTGACACGGGAGATCGCATGGGCAAGCTTCATCCATCCGCGCTGCAGTGGCCCCAGGCGTGAGGGGATGAACAAGGCCCCAACAATGAACGGGGCGCCGAGCAACGCGGCCACGGAACTCGCCACATGCCGGTCACGCCACCAGAGGACAAGCGCGATGGCCAGGAAGGCGGCACCGACCGTGGCGCCGAACTTCCGTCCCTCCGTCGGGGTCAGTCGAGCTGGAATGTCTCGCGCCAATTCTCCGTCTCCTTCCATTCTGGCTGGTGCTTCTTGTCGAGGAGCCACGGGCCCATCACCAGGTAGTCGATGTGGGTGCGCATGAAGCAGGCGTAGGCATCAGCCGGGGTACAGACGATCGGCTCGCCCCGCACGTTGAACGAGGTATTGACGAGCACGGCACACCCGGTGCGGCGCTCGAACTCGCTGATGAGGGCGTGGTAGTTGGGGTTGGTATCCGCGCTCACGGTCTGCACCCGGGCGGAATAGTCGATGTGCGTTACCGCCGGGATGTCGGAGCGAAGGACATTGAGCTTGTCGATTCCCCACAGTTTGCGCTGCTCATCGGACATGGGAACCTGGCGTTCCTTCTTGACCGGGGCCACGAGCAGCATGTAGGGCGAGTCACAGTCGAGCTCGAACCAGTCGCTGACCTTCTCCCGCAGCACGCTCGGCGCGAAGGGACGGAAACCCTCCCGGAACTTGATCTTGATGTTCATGTCGGCCTGCATCCTGGGGTTCCGCGGATCACCCAGGATGCTGCGGTTGCCGAGTGCCCGCGGGCCGAACTCCATGCGCCCGTTAAACCACCCCACGATGGCCCCGTCAGCCAGGAGCCCGGCAACCCGGCCGGTCAGGTCGGTGCGGTCATGCCGCTCCCCTACGGCACCCGCGCGCTTCATGAACTCCTCGATCTCGCCCTCGGCAAAGGCAGGGCCAAGGTAGGCGCCCTTCATCGTGTCCCTGCCGTTCGGCCTGCGGGGTTGCTGGAGCTGGCGGTGCCAGATGAGTTGGGCCACCCCGAGCGATCCGCCCGCGTCGCCTGCGGCCGGCTGGATCCAGAGGCGCTTGAACGGGCCATTCCGGAGGATCTTGCCGTTCCCGACGCAATTGAGGGCGACGCCCCCCGCCAGGCAGAGGTTCTCGAGCCCCGTCTCGCGGTGTGCATGAGCCGCCATGCGCAGCATGACCTCCTCACAGACCGCCTGCACCGAGGCTGCCAGGTCCATTTCCTTCTGGGTCAGGTTGGTCTCGGGTTCCCGCGGTGGACCCCCGAACAGGTCGTGGAAGGCCTCGCTCGTCATCGTGAGGCCTGAGAGGTAGTTGAAGTATCGCTGGTCGAGCGTGAACGAGCCATCCTCCTTGAGGTCGAGGATGTGCTTGTAGATGAGGTCCACGTACCTGGGGTCGCCGTACGGCGCCAGGCCCATCACCTTGTACTCGCCGGAGTTGACCTTGAAGCCGGTGTAGTAGGTGAAGGCCGAGTAGAGCAGGCCGAGCGAGTGGGGCCAGCGAATGTCCTTGAGCAGCTTGATGTCATTGCCCGACCCTGCACCCAGCGATGCGGTGGACCACTCCCCCACCCCGTCCATGGTGAGGATGGCCGCCTCCTCGAACGGTGAAGGAAAGAAGGCGCTGGCGGCATGGCTCTCGTGATGCTCGGCGAAGAGCACCGGACCAGTGTACCCACCAAGGTCTTCGCGGAGCATCCTCTCCTGGTAGAGCTTCTCCTTGATCCAGAGCGGGCCTGCCTTCAGGAACGAGGCGAAACCCCTGGGCGCAACCCCGAGGTATGTCTCCAGGATCCGCTCGAACTTGAGCAACGGCTTGTCGTAGAAGCCCACATAATCGAGTTGGCTCGCCGCGATACCTGCCTCACGCAGGCAGTAGGCAACTGCCCGGGCCGGGAAACCTGCATCGCCCTTCTTCCGGGTGAAGCGCTCCTCGGAGGCCGCCGCGATGATCTCGCCATCGCGCACCAGCGCTGCCGCGCTGTCATGATAGAAGGCAGAGATTCCAAGAATCGCCGTCACCCGTCCTCCAGAGGGGAATACGGTTCCCTGCAACATCCAGCTGGCGTTGCCACAGGCTCCCTATTGACAGCCATGCAGGTGCTGTTCCGCTGCCGCCGACTTCCTGTGCCAGGAGAGCACCGTGGCAGCGGCCTCCGGTAGGCGTGCGAGTTCGCGCGTAACCACGAGGCCCTTCACTGGCACACGTGCCAGCAGGGCGGCCGCACGGCGCAGCAGTTCACCACCAGCCTCGGCGCCGAGCATCTCGCCCACCTTGCTGTTGGCCGTAAGCGCAGCGAGCGCGCTCGTCGCGGGCAGGGGCGCTGTCGCGGCCGCGCGATCGCCGTCGATCGTCGAGGCCGGCAGCAGGAGGTAGATCGCGGCGAGTGGCGCCGGCTCCGTGGCAAGGGGCATGTGCCCATCGAGCGAGCCCACCCGCTTCCCATCGGCACGCTCGTCGCTCCCCAGCTCCACGCCAAGCGCAGCTGCACTGTCGGGGAGGAGGCGCGTGGTCGGGATCCCGGGCAGCGCGTACGGGTGGTCAGTGACACCAGTGGCCAGCGTGTCGTCCGTGAGCAGGGGAGCACCCGCCCGGGCCAGCGCCAGGGCCAGCGACGACTTCCCATACCCCTTGGGGCCCAGGAGCCCGATCACCCCGGAAGGCGTGAGTACCGCGCTGCCGTGGAGGACGAGGTACCCATCGTCGTGCAGGACGGTGCCGAGGACCCGACCCAGGAGATGGGCGCGAAGGAAATCCTCGGTACCATCGGGGCGGCGCCAGCAGGTGATGCTGCGCGCAGCCGCATCCCAATCGAAGGTGCCGGTGTCGTCCACGGTGATGCGCCACCCGGCGGGGTGGCGTGACAGCGAGGCGCGGACATCATCGTAGATGCGCTCCGCACCGACAGTGCTCGCGGCGGGAATCGCAGGTGGCGCCTCAGTCCGGCGCCGTATCGTCCATGTCGCCTCCCCCACCCCCCCTGCGCCCAGTTCTGGCAGGGGCATCTCCGAACGGAGACGCTGGCCGAATGCCGAGTAGGTTAACACGTGCAGGAGAGGCGGAGGCGGGGGATCCTTGCGGATCCCCCCGACCGAACTAGGAACACCGCCGCCCGGCAAGCGAGCAACCCAGGTTCCCGTCGATCCGCTGGAACCAGCCGTCATCGAGGCCGTCCCAGCCCGCCTGCGTCAGTTCCCGGAAGGATCCCAGGCGCCGGAGTGCAGGCCGCTGATATGTCATGTCACCACCTCCCTTCAGTCAAGCAGGTTGAACAACACCGGACGATCCCGCCCGGAGGCCTTGACCGCGTCAAGCCACCAACGCGGGACCAAACCCCACCCGGCTCCCCGCCTGTCGCCGGAGCCAGGTCTCTGCTGCCATTGCATGGAGCACGCCGCCCCCACGCTTCGCCTCCCACTCGGGGCTGGCCTCGAACGCCGTCCAGTCGGCTCGTAGCGCCGCCGGCTCCACCACGCCGAGGTCGGCCAGGAGGCACTCACCCTCCAGGGTGGCGACGATCGGCGGCAGCGAGGCCAGCATCCATCGCCGGAGCCATCCCCCCGGCAACCCGGTTCGTCGCTCCCGTGGCGCCAGGATCGAAGCGGGCAACAGGCCGCGCATCGCCTGCCTCAGGAGCCGCTTCTTCTCCCCCCTGCCACAGCGTTCCTCCCGTGGCCGGGACGCAGCGAGGGCAATCACCCTCGCATCGTAGAGCGGCGTGCGCTGCTCCACTCCCTCGGCCAGGGAGAGCGCCGTGGCCTGTGCGATGATGCGCGGGCCAAAGCTCCCCTGCAGGTACCACGCGGTCTCGGCGGCCGCATGCGTTTCGCCCGGGCGGCGGTAGTTGCGAGGCCGCCTGCGCTCGAGCAGCCCGCATGCCTCGGCAAAATCCCTCCGCAGCCACGCCGGCACCTGCTCCTGCAGGTAGTGCCGCGGCGCCCGGTTGCCACGCAGGCGACCTGCCAGCCGAGCCGCCCGATCCGACAAGGCCGGGACCGCCGCCCACCGCACCATACCGCTGGCCGATGACAACCCGAGCGCCCGTGCCTCACTCATCAACTGGAGATAGCCGCCCGACTGGAGGAGGTCCGCAAGAAAGACCGGGGACACCCCGAAGAACTGGTCGCCGCCGTTGCCGTTGAGCGCAACCCGGGCCGATTGACCCATGGTTGCCCGAGCCAGGGCCCTGTTCCAGGGGGCAAAGGCATGGGCCGACGGCTCGTCCCGGTCCCCCCAACCAGCCGGATTCCCGAGTGACCCGATGGTGCCGCTCTGCACCCACGTGACTGGCGTGCCGCAGTGTCCAGCCGCCTCGGCGATGCGCTCGTCCTCCCGCCCGGGGTCACCCTCCGGATAGCTCATGGACACGGCGATGAGGTCGCCGGCACCGACTGACTTCCCCGCAGCCAGCACGGCGGTGGAGTCGTAGCCTCCCGAGAGCCACACTGCCGTTGGCCCCTCCCCTGCCGCACGCTCCTTCACGGCAGCGGCCAGGGTCATTCGCAGCCGCTCGGCCGCATCATCAGCGGACGTACCGTCCCAGGATTCGAAGATTGGCGGGGTCCAGTACTGCCGGGCAGTGACGGCGGGACGGCGGGACAGCGGGACGGCGCACGCAGTCTCGAGCATCCAGCCGGCGGGAAGCCGACTCACCGCCTGGTATGCCGTCTCCACCAGCGCGGTGCTGGAAAACGAGCAGGCGTCCTCGGCGATGGCCGTGAGGTTGAAGGCCTTCGGCACACCGGGAAGGTTGGACAGGGCGGACAGGGCGGACGCGACGTACAGCCGGTCACCGGTCTGGGCATGAAAGAGGGGGCGCGGACCCTGGAAGTCGCGTGCCGCGAGCAGCCTCCGCTCCCGCTCGTTCCAGAGCACGAAGGCAAAGTCGCCCTCGAGGTGGTTGACCAGCTCACTGCCCCAGGCGCGCCAGGCCGCAAGGAGGTAGTGGCTCGCCGACGCACCGCGCGGGGGCTGCCCGGCCACGCACAACGCCGCGTGCAGTTCCGCCCGGTAATAGAGCGATGCGTCGGCGGCCACCACGAGCCCATCCTCCTCCAGCACGGTGACGCCGCCCGAAAAGTCCGCCCCCAGTTCCCACGCATGGCGCGCCACGGCGAGCATCGCATTCGGGCTGCGCCACACGGCCACGACATCGCTGCCGCGTGCGGCCGCTGCCACAAGCATGCGTCGCGCCAGGGCGTCGTCGGCCTCGGTGAGGCCCGGTCCGATGATCGCTGCGATGGCACTCATCTCAGGTCTGCAATCCCGATCTCGCCGATCTCGCTGAAGCGCTCGATGAAGGTGGCATCGTCCCCGATCACGCGCCCGTCGAGGGTGACCCATGCATGCGCCTCGAAGGCGCCTCGCACCGAGCGTACGCCGATGTGGATGCGCGAGCCCAGGATGCCCTCCGACCGGAGCATCCGCTGCAACGCCACGCTGCGCGCCAGGCAGAGCGGCCGGAACACCCCGCGCCGCGCCGCGCGATCCACCGCACGCGCAATGGCCGTCGCACGAGCCGCCGAGGCGGCCGTGCGAACCTGAACAGCCCCACTGTCGTCCCCGGTGCCCGACCGGAGCACGCTGCCGCGCGGCGACATGTGCACCCAAGCCTGGGCACCCAGGAGGTTGACCTGGGCTTTCAGGGCATCGCGGAACTCGCGGAGGGTCACACGCTTGGCCACGGGAGTCAGGCACCGCTCGCGCTTGGGGTTCCCCCAGCCTCGGGCATGATGGGGGCCAGAACGGTGGGTGTCACCTGCGCTGCCGTCATGGGCAGCCCGCCACCGATTGACGGCATGTAACAGGCTATGGCATAACGGTTTACAACAATGCAACACGCGTGAACTGAAGCGTCATTCCCGGTGAAGCGCCCTCCACCGTCATGACAGGGTCAGGCGTGTGTTGCGGGGGTGCAGCAGTCAGGCGGGATTGTGCGGACGTTCCGAGGCATGGGCCAAAGTGACCAGTCGGCTCTGCAGCAGCTCCGACAGGAGACTGCTGGCGTCCTCCCGGATCACCTCCGGTGGTACTTCCGGATACTGCAGGTGCAGCGCCTGGCAGAGCTCGTCGAGCGTGGCGTGCGCGGGTGGCAGCAGGCGCCAGATGCGAGCGGCTACCTCCGAGAGGCTGAAGTAGATCTCATCCTCGACGTGCAGCAGGATCGCGCCGTCCTCGACCTCACAGAAGACCACTGAGGGGCGAGGCACCGGAAGGAATTCCGACATGACCAATGGTAACATCGTCCTCAACCTGGCCAGGGACCGGTAGCATGCGCTCGCACATTACGCGCCACCTCCGCGCACACCGTCAAGCTGAAGGAGCCGCGCCCGGAACTGCTGCTCGATGGCCCGCCAGTCGAACCGCTCGCTCACGACCTTGCGGCCGGCTCGCCCCAGGGCGGCTGCCTCGCCCGGACTGGCCAGCAGGGCTGAGACAGCAGCGGAGAAGGACTGTGGGTCGTCGGCCAGCAACACCTCGGTGCCTGGCATGAGGTCAAGGCCCTCGGCGCCCACTGTTGATGACACCACCGCACTCTCCACTGCGAGGGCCTCCAGGATCTTGAGCCGGGTCCCGCCGCCTGAACGAAGCGGTACCACCACCACCGCAGCACTCGCGATCAGGCCGGGCAGGTCATCCACCCTGCCGTGGTACACCACCCCTCGCGTGCCGGCGAGGCGAGCGGCAAGCTCAGGGCTGCCGCCAGCCCCCGCCACGTGGAACTCCACGTCCGGACGACCGGCCCTGATCAACGGGAGGATGCTGGAAATGAAGTAGTCAATTGCATCCTGGTTCGGGTGGTAGTCGAGCCGCCCGAAAAAGAGCAGGCGATTGCCCAGGCGGCCAATGTCGGGGCGGGGCTCGAACCGCTCCACATCGGCACCATTGGGCACGACCCAGGGGATAAGGCCGGGCACTGTGTCGGAGAGGATCCGACGCTCGACTTCGGAGCACACGACCACGGCATCCGCTGCGCGAAATGCCGCATCCTCGAAGCGGGCGAGCTTCCGCGCCGTCACTGCTGCGTAGAAGCGGCGATGCCTGCCGCTCATCGACTGCGCGTAGCGCTCCAGCACCAGGGAATCCACGTTGTGGGTATCGATCACGACACGAGCGGACGTCGTGAGCCCGCGGAGCTGGTCGTACATCGAGACCGTCTCGCACAGGAGGACCTGGGGCGGATTGCCCGTCGCGACTTCGCCCAATGCCCTGCGGAAGGCCCCGGAGCGCTCGGCGACAACATGGAACGGGAGTGAACCGACAAGGCCCTGCGCCAGCCGCCACGGCGAATAGCGCCAGACGGGAGGCACCAATCGCACCGTCACGCCTGGCCCGAGTTGGCGAGCGACGTCCCCGGCAGCCTGCTCGTCGCCGGGGCCCCCGAACGAGACGACGGTCACCGGCCCCAGCGCGGCCACTGCCTTGATCATGTGGAATGTCCGGACCCGCCACCCGTCCATCAACGGGTAGGGAACGCGGTTCACCAGGACAATGGTGTGCAGGTCGTCAGCCGCCCAGCGCGCGCAGCGCTTCCTCGCCGTAGAACAGCCGGATGTACTTCGCCTGGATCGGCGTGAGCCGCCGCACCGCCCATGACAGGTGCACGAAGTGTGGCTCGTGCGGGGGCACCAGCGGGTACATCCCGATCTCGTGCGGCAGGTGGTTCCCCTTGCGGGTGTTGCAGGAACTGCAGGCCGTCACCACGTTGGCCCAGTCGTTCCCTCCCCCTCGCGAGAGCGGCACGAGGTGGTCCCTCGTGAGGCACTCCCTCGGCTTGAGCTCGAACTGGCGCCGCTCGCAGTACTGGCAGCGATAGCCATCTCGGGCAAAGAGGAAGGTGTTGGTGACCTGGCGGCGGAAGCGGCGGGGAACGTGGATGAACTTGACGAGCCGGATGATGGCAGGTTTGGGAAGGGCAATGCGCGCACTTCGGACGAGGTCGGCCCCGTCCGACTCCACGATCTCTGCCTTGCCCTCGATGACCAGCCTCAGGGCCCGGCGCAGGGGCACCATGGTGAGGGGTTCGAAGGACGCATTCAACGCCAGGCAGCGCACGCCACCTCCAAGTGGTTCATGGCACGAGCCTTACGCAGCACACGAACGCCATGCAATGCTAACGGCTCGCCGGTTGTCCCGGCAAGAGTTCACACGGCCCTGGGGCACCGTGGATCCCCGTCGGCGGGGTGTGGCCTCATCCCGGATCCCGCTAGTTTGCGCGGATGTCACCCGCTCGCGCATGGATTCCGTGCTGACGCTGCTCCGGCGCGTGGTGCCCCGCGCCTCGTGGGCCAGGGTGCGCGAGCTCCGGAACCGGCACCGCCTGCGCCGGGGATTGGCCCGCCTGCGTGCCCTGGCACCCGGCGCGCCGCTTCCCGCCGACACGATGGGCGACCTGGTGACCGGGTGGGACAACCACTGGTCGATCCGGCAGGAGCTGATCGCCGAGCTCTGGCACCATGCCTGGACAACGCCCGGCCCCCTGCTGGACGTGGGCTCGGGGCTCTCCACCTTTGTACTGGGCATCGTCGCCGAACGGCGCGGCCTGGTGGTGACATCACTGGAGCACGACGCGGCGTGGCACCGCGAGATCGGGACGTTGCTCCTCCTGCACGACGTCAGGTCGGTCCGGCTCCACCTGGCGCCGCTGCAGTCGGGCCCCGGTTATGACTGGTATACGCTCCCAGCGGACCTGCCTGGTGACCTCGCCATGGTCGCTTGTGACGGGCCGCCGTGGGACACGCGTGGCGGGCGATATGGCCTGTTGCCCGAACTGGCAAGCCACCTGGCGCCGGGCTGCGTGGTGCTACTGGATGATGCCGCTCGCCCCGGCGAACAGGCAGCCCTCGCGCGCTGGGGCTCCGAGTTCGGCTGCCAGTGGGAGCTGCGGGGCCACCAGAAGCCATTTGCGGTGATCCGCCTGCCGGGCATACGCAGCACGTAAGCGTTCAGCAGGCCTCACTCCCCCTGCGGTAGACCTCCACCCCGCCGGCCCAGGTCGCCAGCACGCCCCCGGCACCCTGCGTGAGCGGCGCCTCCATGTGGTCGAGGTCGCCAGGACAGGCAAACACCGCCAGGTCGGCATCGAGCCCCTCCTCGATCGCCCCCGTGCGCGGGTTCCCTTCCCCATCCCTTCCCCCCGGCAGGTCACGTCCCGCGAACAGGAGCCGCAGCACCGCCTCTTCCACGGTCCGCCCCGTCAGTGACGCCGCCGCCCGTCCCACCTCGAGCAGGTCGATCGGGCCCACGCTCAGCTCGGAGTCGGTACCCAGCCCGACGCGGATGTCCTGCTCCAGGAAGTCCGCAATGGGCGCGTCACCGTGCCCGTGCGCCCGGTTGGCGAGCGGACACCACGCCACCATCACCCGCCCCGCCGCGAGCATCTGCATGTCGTCCCACGGCACGCGGACCGCATGGATGGCGAGCACATCCCCGCCCACGGGCGCATCGAACCCGGCCTCCTCTCCCCATAGTCCCCAGTGCGCGAGGTACGACACCGGGGTGAGCCCCAGGGGCTCGGGCATGGGCAGGCTCCTCCTGCGCCACGCATCGGCAAAGGCCCCACTGCCGTTGGCCAGCAGCGCACTCTCGTCGGCCGACTCCGCGATGTGCACGGCGATCGGGAGGTCGCGCGCGCGCGCCCATCGCGCGACTTCGCGGTAGAGCGGTCCCGACACGGTGTAGGGCGCATGGGGCGAGACCCCCACGCGCACGCGCTCCGATCGCCAGGGTGCCAGCGCGTCCACCGCATCCTCCAGCATGCGCATGCTCTCGCGCACCAGCACCGGGTCGGGGCCGAACACCTCCTGGTAGCAGGTGCCCCGCATCCCCAGCTCGGCCATGGCCTGCGCCACGGTGCCGGTGTCGCCCGTGTCCGCGATGGTGGTGACGCCCTGCCGAAAGCACTGGCGGATGCCGGCCCGTGCAGCACCGAGAAAATCCTCCCGGGTGCACTGCGCCTTGAGTTCCCTGAGCTTCCTGATCCAGGTGGGAAAGTGCGGCTCGTCGAGCGCACGACCACCACCCAGGCCCGTGAGCTCGAGGTGGGTATGGCAGTTGGTGAGCCCGGGAACGATCACCGCGTCACCGTAGTCGTGCACCGGGCAGCCGGGTGGCGGCGTCACCCCATGCTCCGGCCCCACGGTCGCCACCCGCCCGTCATCGGCCACCAGGATGGCGCCGGGCGAGTGCGTGGTCCCACCCGTCACGACATGGCGGGCCCGGAGCCAGGCCCGCGCCATCAGCGAGGGAGGAAGTTGGGCGACGTTGCGGGAGCCGGCTTGCCCGGTGCGGGTGCCGGCACCGGCGAACCGGGCGGGGGCACCGGCGGCGCCACTGCCCCCGTGAGGGGAGGCGACTCGGCCGGTGCCCGGCTTGCGTCGAGTCCGGGTATGCCGAGGAGCTGCGAGTGGGCCGGGCAGTACTGCGCGGGCACCGTGCCAGGCGCGTACGACTCGACGTAGCGGTATTCGCGGGGGCAGAACGGCGTCGCGAGCCCGCCGGTGCTGCTGTCCACCTCGGCAGCCTGGAGGTCGGCCGGTCGCGGGAAGCCCGCACTCGCGGGACGGCGGTCGTACACCTCCTTCATCATGGCCGTCCACGCCGGTGCGGCGAGGCGGCCACCCTGCGCGTTGGCCATGATCCGCTGCGGCTGGTCGAAGCCCATCCACACGCCGGTGACGAGGTCGGGCGTGAAGCCCACGTACCACACGTCGAAGTAGTCGTTGGTGGTGCCGGTCTTGCCGGCAGCCGGGAAGTTGATCTGTGACCCCACCGTGCCCGCCGCCGTGCCGCGGCGCACCACGTCGCGCAGCACGTCGGTGATGAGCCATGCCACTGCCGGCTCGAGCACCTGGAAGCGGCGCGGCGCCGGCTGCCAGATGATGTTGCCCTGGCGGTCCTCCACCCGGAGGATGGACTGGGGCGCCGCTCGCTGGCCGTTGGTCGCAAACGCCGTGTATGCGGCCACCATCTCCAGTGGCACGACGTCGGCCGCACCAATGCTCACCGAGGGGACCGGCCGCACGCTGGTGGTGACCCCGAAGCGCCGCGCCATGTCGAGGACATTCTCGACCCCGACCTCCAGGCCCAGCTTGATGGTGGGAATGTTGCGGCTCTGGTAGAGCGCCCGGCGGAGCGTCATCCGCCCCTCGTACTTGCCATCGTAGTTCTGCGGCACCCAGAGGTCCTGCCCCGGCACCTCCATCGAGAGCGAGTCATCCACCACGATCTCGGAGAGGACGTGCCCCGCCTCCAGCGCCGCGGAGAAGACCAGGGGCTTGAAGGTGGAACCCGGCTGCCGGCGCGACTGGGTCACGCGGTTGAACTTGCTGTCGTCGAAGTCACGCCCACCCACCAGGGCCCGGATGTAGCCGGTCCTCGCCTCCAGCGTCACCATGAGGCCCTGCAGGTAGGGCGACTGGCTGGGCGGCTCGGCGTTGTCGTCGCGGGTCTCGAGGTACTGGGCGTAGCTCTTGTGGGGGAACTTGCCGTAGCGGCTCCCGCCCGCCTCGATCGCCGTGAGCTGCGCCTCGAGCGCCCGCTCCGCGCTCAGCTGCATGTCGAGGTCGAGGCTGGTATAGATGCGGAGCCCGTCGCGATAGAGGTCCTCGCCAAAGCGAGCCTGCATCTGCTGCCGCACGTACTCCACGAAGTACTCGGCGACTCCGGTGAAGTCGGAACGGGACGAGAGCAGGAGCGGAAAGGCCCTCCACCGCTCGGCTTCCTCCGGCGTCAGGAGGCCCTGGTCCCGCATGAGGCCAATCACCACGTTGCGCCGCCGGACGTTGCGCGCGGGGTGCCGCCTCGGGTTGTACGTGGGGGGCGCCTTGGGGATGGCCGCCAGCGTCGCCGCCTCGGCGATGTTGAGCTCACGGACACTCTTGCCGAAGTAGCGCTGCGAGGCCGCCTCGACCCCGAAGGCCCGGTTGCCCAGGTCGATCTGGTTCAGGTACAGCTCGAGGATCTTGTCCTTGGGATACCGGCGCTCGATCTCGAGCGCCACCTTCGCCTCCCGCAGCTTGCGCTTGATCGAGCGGTCCCGCCCGCTGATGTCCTCGGGGAAGAGGTTCCGCGCCAGCTGCATGGTGATGGTGGAGGCGCCGGTGACGCGGCCCCCAAGGAAGATCCCCTTCACCGCCCCCGCCACCCGGATCCAGTCGATGCCGTTGTGGTCGTAGAAGCGCTTGTCCTCGGTGGCGAGGAAGGCCTCGATGACGGCGGGGGAGATCTCCTTGAGCGGCACCACAGTGCGGCGCTCGAGCCCCAGCGCGGTGATGAGCCGCCCGTCTGCAGCATAGACCTTCGATGCCTGGTTCGGGTCGTAATCGGCCAGGCCCTCGAGCGAGGGACAGGCGTTGTTGCGGCAGACCACCGCCCACGAGGCCAGGAGTGCCCCCAGCCCCAGCGTGGCCAGGCCGGCCAGGGAAAGGAGGATCCGGCGGCGGCGCGACGTGGGGGCAGTGCGTGGCATGGGGCCCGGGGGTGGCGAAGCGGGTGCACTCATCTGGCCTGAAGCTTATACTGATGCCCGCCATGACCAACATCCTGACTCTCGCACGGGACCGGGGCTTCCTGCAGGACGCCACCCCGGGGCTCGAGGCGCGGCTCGCCACGGGGCCCGTGTCGGCCTATGTGGGCTTCGACCCGACCGCCGATTCGCTGCACATCGGCAACCTGGTGCCGGTCATGGGCCTCGCCTGGCTGCAGCGCTCCGGCGGCACGCCGGTGGTGCTGGTGGGCGGCGGCACCGGCCTCGTGGGCGACCCGAGCGGGAAGCGGTCCGAACGGCCGATGCTCACGCCCGACCAGGTGGATGCCAACGCCGCGCGCATCCGGGCACAACTGGAGCGCTTCCTCGACTTCGATGGCCCGCAGGCCGCGCAGCTCGTCAATAACGCCGACTGGCTGCGGCCCCTCTCCCTGCTCGACTTCCTGCGCGAGACGGGACGGCACTTCACCGTCAACTACATGTTGCAGAAGGATGCGGTGAAGAGCCGGATGGACACGGGGATCTCGTTCACCGAGTTCAGCTACATGCTGGTCCAGGCCCACGACTACTGGCACCTGCACCACACCCTGCAGGTGGAGCTGCAGATGGGCGGGAGCGACCAGTGGGGGAACATCACCGCGGGCATCGAACTCGTGGCGCGGCGGGAGCAGAAGCAGGTGCACGGCCTGGTGTTCCCCCTCATCACCACGGCGAGCGGCGCCAAGTTCGGCAAGAGCGAAGAGGGGAACATCTGGCTCGACCCGGCGCGGACCAGCCCGTACCGGTTCTACCAGTACTGGCTCAATGCCGATGACCGCGACGTGGGCGCATGGCTCAGGCTGTTCACCTTCCTCGACCTGCCCGCGATCCAGGCGGTGGAGGCACGCCAGGCAGCCGACCCGTCGCGCCGGGAGGCACAGCGGCTGCTGGCCCGGGAGGTGACGGCCCGGGTGCACGGGGTGTACGTCGCCGAACGGGTGGTGGCGGCGAGCGAGATCCTCTTTGGCGGGACCGACCTGCGGTCGGCCGCCGGCGACGTGCTCGAGGTGCTGGAGGGCGAGGTGCCCTGCACCACCGCGTCCCTGGGCGACGGGCTCGGCATTGTGGACGCCCTGGTGCAGGCCGGCCTGGCGGCGAGCAAGGCCGACGCGAAGCGAGGGCTGCAGCAGCGGGGCTTCTCGGTGAATGGCGTGGTGGTGGACGATGCCGCCCGGGTGCTCACCGGCGATGACGTGCTGGCCGGGCGGTACGTGGTGCTGCAGAAGGGAAAGAAGAACTACGCGATGCTGGTGGTGACGTGAGGGTTGCCCACGTGGTTGGCGCGAGGGGTGCGGCTGGTCTTGGGCGCTCCAACACGCGGCTCACGGTGCGCCAGCGACATCACGCGGGAGCGGCCGCGTGAGTCGCGCCCGGCGACCCCCGCATCCCCTCACGCCGCCCAGCATCTCCACATGATCCCGCACCGCCCGCCAGCCTTCTCCGTCAACCTCCGCCCGCCCCGTTCCTCGCCGTGAAACAGGCGTTCGAGGCTACACGCTGGCGTTGACGGCAGCCGCCGCCCGCTCAACATCGTCCAGGTTGTTGTACAGGTGTGGCGCGAACCGGAGGCTCCCCTCCCGGAGGCTGCAGACGACCCCAGCCGCCCGCAGCGCCGCATGCACCGCCGCGGCATCGGGCACGCGGAGGCAGGTGATCGCCGAGCCGTGCACGCCGGCCGGGGACGTGACCTCGAACCCGCGGCGGGCGGCCAGGTCGAGGAGCGGCGCCTTCACGGCCTGGAGGTGCGCGGCGATGTTGCCGACCCCCGCCTCGAGCAGGAGTTCCAGCGAGGCGTTCATGGCCGCAAGGTCCTGGAACGGCAGCGTCACCAGCTCGAACCGCCGGGCATCGTCGTGCCACGCGGGGTTGTAGCTGGTGAGCCGGTTGAAGTCGTCGGTTCCCTGGAAGGCCAGCCATCCCGCCATGGGAGGCGTGAGCGCCTGCAGGATCGCCCGCCGCACATAGAGGAACCCGCTCCCCCAGGGCGACAGGAGCCATTTCTGTCCCCCTGACGCGAGGATGTCCACCTCGGTCGCCGCGAGGTCAATGGGGAGCTGACCTGCCGCCTGGATCGCATCCACCACCAGCCACGTGCCGGTCTCGCGCGTGGCACGGGAGAGCCTGGCCAGGTCTACCGTGTAGCCATTGCGGAACTGCACCAGGGACACGGCCAGCACCTTGACCTCGGGTGCGCGGATGCGCTCCAGCAGGTACGCCTCGTCGGGCCAGCCCTTCGCCGTGCACGGCGCCAGCTCCAGCCGCACACCACGGGCATCGAGCTTCATCCAGGGGTACACGTTGGCGGGGAACTCGTGCTGGCTCGCGAGCACGACGTCGCCCTCGCCCAGGGGGAGCGCACGCGCCGCCACGTTGAGACCGAAGCTGGTGTTGGTTACCAGCGCCACCTCCTCCGCACGCGCGTTGAGCAGCCGCGCCACCAGCTCCCTGCCCCGGTCCAGCACCGCAAACTGGTCGGACTTGAGCAGCAGGTGCGGCGTCCCGCGCCTGGCATTGAAGGCATCCAGCACGCGGAGGGAACGGGTCGGCATGGGACCCGTGCTCGCCGCATCGAGGTAGGCCACGTCCCTGGTAAGGGGGAACTCCGTGGCGCGCAGGCGGGCAATGTCGAGGCTCATTGGGTCCGGGACCGGAGTCGGGGATCGAAGCGTTCGCGCAGGGCGTCGCCCAGCAGGTTGAAGCCCAGCACGGCCAGGCCAATCGCCACCCCGGGGCCCACCGAGACCCACGGGGCCACCCGCAGCAGGTCGCGACCATCGGCCACCATGGCACCCCAGCTTGGCGTGGGTGGCTGTGCCCCCAGCCCCACGAACGAGAGCGCGGCCTCGGCCATGATCGCGCCGGCAATGCCCAGCGTTGCGGCCACGATCACGGGCCCCATGGCATTGGGCAGGAGGTGACGGAAGAGGATGCGGCGGTCGGGGGCGCCGAGGGCACGGGCAGCGAGCACGTACTCCGAGGTGCGGAGCACCAGCACCTGGCTGCGCACCAGCCGGGCCATCGCGGCCCAGCCCACAACGCCGATGACCACGAACACCACCGGGAGCGAGGGGCGCACCGCCGCGGCCACCGCAATGAGCAGCAGGAGCGTGGGAAAGGCGAGGGTGATGTCAGCGAGCCGCATCACCAGGGCGTCCACCCACTTGCCGTAGTAGCCCGCCACGAGCCCCAGCGTCACGCCGAGCGTGGTGGCCACCGCCTGGGCAATGAGCCCCACCCCCAGCGAAATGCGCGCACCGTAGATGACCCGGCTCAGGATGTCCCGGCCCTGGGTGTCGGTGCCCAGCCAGTGCGCGGCACTGGGTGGCAAGAGGTAGGCATTCTGGATGTCACCCTGGATGGGGCTCGCTGGTGCCAGGATGGGCGCCAGGAGGCCCGCGGCAACCACCAGCGTCACGAGCACGAAGCCCAGCAGGCGGAAAGCATCGATGCGGCGTGGGGTGGCGATACTCATGGAGATCTGGAATCGTACTGGGTGGGATCGCCCGGGCCAATCGCACGGGTGGGGCGGTCCTGCCGCCAGTTCCGCATGAAGCTTGCAGTCAACCTGGTACCATGACGGCGCACCCATTCACCCTCGTCCTGAGCGGCGGCGGCCTCAAGGGCCTCTCCCACCTCGGCGTGCTGCAGGCCCTGCACGAGCGCAAGCTGGTGCCGGACCTCGTGATCGGGTCCAGCATGGGGGCCCTGGTGGCGGCCGCCTGGGCCTCGGGGATGTCGCACCAGGAGATGCGGGAGCGTGCCCTCAAGGTGAGGCGGAAGGACGTCTTCGCCGTCGCACATACCGACATGGCGCTGCGCCGCATGGCGGCCCCGGCCGTCTATCGGCGCGAGCCCCTGGAGCACCTCATCCACTCCCTGGTGGGCGACCGGACGTTCCGTGAGCTGGCGCACCGTCTGCTGGTGAACACGGTGGACCTGAACTCGGGGGCCCAGGTGCTGTGGGGCCTCCCGGGCCTGGACGACATTCCCGTGGCCGATGCGGTGTTTGCGTCGTGCGCACTCCCCGGCATCCTGCCGCCGCGGCAGATCCGGGGGCGCTTCTACGTGGACGGGGCCGTGGTGGAAAACCTCCCGCTCCGCTTCGCGGCTGCCGCCGGCCGCGGTCCAATCATCGCCGTGAACCTGAACCCGCTCGGCCCCTTCGACCTGCTCCGCACCGACGCGGAGGGCCAGGGATTCGCCTCCACCTACATCCGCGGGCTGGAGATGGTGATGCAGGCGCAGAGCGCCGACCGGCTGCACGCGTGGCACCGGCCACCCCTGGTACTGGTGCAACCGCGCGTGGGCCACATCTCCATGTTCGCCTTCGACCGGACCGACGAGCTCATCGCCGAGGGGCGCCGCTCCATGCTCGCGGCCCTCGACCTGGTGGGTCCGCTCGATGCCCTGAGCCCCGGGATCCATCCCCGGCGCCTGGTGCAGGTGCGGGTGGATGCGACGCGCTGCGTCGGATGCGGGGCCTGCGCCCTCTGGGCCCCGGAGGTGTTCACGATGGGCAGCGACGGCATCGCGCACGTGACGACGCCAACGCGTCACTGGTCCCCCGTCGATGGCACCTATGTCTCCCACTGCCCCACGCACGCCATCCACATCGAGCCGGTGCCCGAGGTGAAGTCCGCCGCCAGCTAGTCAGGCGTGCGGCGGGAGCGCCAGCACCCGTCGTGCCTCGTCCACCACCTGTTCCACTGTCACGCCCTGAAGGTCCCGCACGCCGGGCGGTGAGGCCACCCACCCTCCCCTCGGATTGAGCGGCCGCCAGCGCGGCACATCCGCCCCCGTCAGGACACCCACCACTGGTGTGTCGCACGCCGCCGCAAGGTGGAGCGGCCCGGTGCAGTTGGTGAGGACGAGCCGCGCCTGCGCAATGAGGGCGACGAGCTCCGCGAGCGAGAGGAGCCCTGCCAGGGGCACCGCACCCTCGCATTCGCGCACGACCCGGCGCACCAGGGCCTCCTCGGCCGCCACGCCCGTCACCATCACCATGCAGCCAGCCTCCCGGGCCAGGGCCCGTGCTGCCGCGGCGAAGTCCCCCGGGGGCCACTCCGGCGCCGAGCCGAACGAGCCGGGATGCACCACGAGAAGGGGCGTCGCCGGGGGCACCTGCAGCGCGGTGAGCTTCGCGCGAAGCGCCCCGGCTGCTTCCGGCGCCACGGGCAAGGCCACGAGCCTGGTCTCGAGCGGCGCCCCGACCATGGCGGCAACCATCTCCACGTTGAGGACGGCTGCGTGCCGCCCGCTCTTCCAGCTGCGGCGAGCGAACACCCAGTGGTTGTAGAGGAATGACAGGGCCTTGCGTCCCGTGCCCACCCGGTGCGGGATGCCCGCCTTCCACGCCACCCACGGGTGCCTCGGGTCGTGCAGGGGAAAGAACACCACGTCGAACTGCTCGCGACGAAACAGTGCCTCGAGCGCATCGACCGCGTCAGCTCCGGGCAGCGCATGCACCTGGTCAACGCACGGTGCGCCCTGCACCACGGGCGCCGTGTACGGCAGGCAGGCCAGGTGCAGCGTCGCCGCGGGCACCTGCTCCCGCAGCGCCTGGAACATCGGGAGGGTGAGGGTGACATCGCCGAGCCGGTCGAACCGGACCACGGCGATGCGCCGCGCCCCGGCGAGCCAGGGCGGCGTCACCGGGGCGCCGTGGCGGCGGCCGCCCCCGGTGGCATGGCGAGGACGCGCCGCGCCGCGGCCAGGACGTCGGCTACCGGGACGAGGTCGAGGTCGGGCGCGCCATGCGGGGGCGATAGCGAGGCTCCGCGGCGGTTGGTGAGCCGCCACCGCTGCATGTCACGCGGCGGGAGGATCCCCACCACCCGCGTGTCGAATGCCGACGCGAGGTGGGTCGGGCCAGTGCTGTTGCTCAGCACGAGGGCGGCACGCGCGAGCAGCACCATGAATTCCTCCATGGTGAGCGTGCCGGCCAGGCCCTGCGCACCGGGGCAGGCATCCACGACGGCACTGACCAGCGGTGCCTCGGCAGCCGATCCCGTCACGACCACCTGCAACCCATGCTCACGGGCGAGTCGTGCGGCAACGGCGGCGAAGCGATCGCCCGGCCACCGTTCGGCGTTGCCCGATCCGGGGTGCACGACGATGAGGGAGCCGGCCCCACCGAGCCCCGCCGCCCCGAGCTTCGCCTCCAGCCCAGCGACGGCCGGCGGCGGCAGGCGCGGCGCCACGAGCGTGGGCGGGAAGGTGCGCCCCAGCACGGAGGTGATGAGCTGGAGGTCGTAGGCGGTCTCGTGACCCGGCACGTCCCGCCGGCGCGGCGCCCAATGGTTGTAGAGCAGGGAGAAGAGCCGCCCCCTGGTGCCCACCCGGTGCCGGACGCCGGCACGGAAGGCCGCCCAGGCGTGGCTGCTGCGGCTCTGGGGGAAGAACACGGCATCGTAGCGTGCGCGCCTGAAGTGCGCCTCCAGCTCGCCGGCCGCGTGCCGGGTGGAGAGCGTCAGGACCTGGTCGATCTCGGCCACGCACCGGGCCACCGGCGCCGTGTAGGGCAGGCAGATGAAGTGCAGCTCGGCCCGGGGAGCGACCTGGCGCAGCACCGGAAACATCGGCACGGTGAGGATGACGTCGCCGAGTTCCTCGGGACGCACGACGGCAATGCGTTGCGCCCCCGCCAGCCAGTGCTCCCTCATGCCCCGCTGCGGGCGCCCGGATCCTGCTGGATTGCCAGCATCTGCCGCGTGACGCGATCCCAGTTGTAGTGCTCCTCCACCGCACGCCGCCCCGCGGCCCCGAGCCGGGCGCGGAGGTCGCGGTTGGAGAGCAACTCGTCGAGCGCCGCGGCCAGGGCAGGCGCCGCTGCGGGATCGCCGGGCGCACCGCCGGCCGCGAGGTCCACCAGCATGCCGGTCTCGCCGTCCCGGACGGCATCCAGGACGCCACCGCTCCTCCCGGCCACCACCGGGAGGCCGCACGCCGATGCCTCCACCACGGGCAAGGCAAAGCCCTCGACCGCGCGATCGGTCTCTCGCGCCACGTGCAGGTATGCCTCCGCGCCATTGAGCAAGGCGGGGAGGTCGGCATAGGGCACGTCACCCAGGAACACGACGCGGTCGCCCAGCCCCAGGTGCGTCGCCAGCGCCTCCGCCTGCGGCCGGCGCTCCCCGGCACCCACCACCGCGAGCCGAACCTCGGGGTAGCGCACGCCCAGCTCACCCACGGCACGCAGCGCCACCTCGATGGCGCGCTCATCATTGAGGCGCGTGACGGTGAAGATCCAGCGGCCACCCCCGAGGCCGTGCCGCTTGCGCATGGCCCGCGGGTCAATGCCGGGACAGAAGTGTCCCGGATCGGCACCCAGCGGCACGACGTGCACCGGGCGCGCATCATCTGGCAGTCCCACCCCAGTGAGCACGCGGCGGAGGCGGTCGGCCGTGGCCCGGCTGTTGGCCACGAAGAGCGTGGCCCCGGCCAGGAGCGACCGTGCGGCCCGGCGCTGGGCACGGGAGCGATCGAGCTTGTGCTGCACCGTGAGCAGGTCGGTGCCGTGGACGATCACGCCGTAGGGCGTGCGCTGGCGCGAGCGGATCCAGAGGGCCGGGTATCCTGCCGGCTTGAGCTGGCCGCACCAGGTGAAGCGCACCTTGTTGGCCCGGGCCAGGAGGGCGGCATGATGGGACCAGAGCATGAGGCCCTGCACGGTGCCGAGGCGCCGCGCCGGCAGCGGGAGCCGGTCCACCAGCTGGGGGATGTCCTCATCGTGGGTGTCGCCATCGGGCACCGACCCGGTGGAGACGACGAGGCTCTTCGCCGGGGCGCGACGGGCCAGCTCGCCCATCCAGCGCGCAACGCCGCCGGCCAGCGGGGGGAAGTCACGGGTCAGGAGGAGCGCCGGCCCTCCCTTCCGCGGCCGTTCACTCGGGCGACGTGGCAAGCGGCCTCCGTCCGTGCTGCCGGGTCTCCCGCAGGATCACCGAGGCACGGTGCATGTACGTGTGTTCCGCGAGGGCGCGGCGGCGTGCGGCCTGTGCCAGTCGCTCGCCTCGCGTGGGATCGAGGAGGAGGTCCTGCACCACGGTGCGAAGCTCGGCGCCGGTGCGGAAGGTGGCGAGTTCGCTTCCCACCTCGAAGTGCCGGGCCAGGTCGGCGCGATCGTCCACCACCTGCGCCACGCCGATCGCAGCCAGTTCGAACGTGCGGCGGTTGCAGCCCGTGGCACTGGCCGCGGCATCGACCCGGTGCACGTTGAGCCCGATCGTGGCGCCGGCATAGGCGCGCACGAAGTCCTCCAGCGGCAGCGCCTCGCCGCGTACGTGTGCCTTGAGCGAGGACCGCCGCCAGCCCGGGCCCCAGAGGGCGAGCCCCAGGTCGGCCACGCTCGCCAGCAGCTGCTCACGTTCCGGCGTCGCACCACCCACGAATGCCAGGCGCGAGCGGAACTCCTCCCGCGCATTGACGGGCCGGTGCACCGAGGGGTCGGTCGCGGGCGGGAGGTAGATGGCAGGCGAGCGGGTGCTGCCCACCAGGCGCGCGGCCTGGTCGGACCCCGGCACGAAGAGCACATCATAGCCGCCACTCACCGCTTCGATGAGCGGCTCCGATTGCAGGTCGCCCACGAACCACGCGGCCCAGGCGGCGTCACTGTTCCGGCGCAGTTGCGCGAGCATCGGCGCCGTGAGCTCGAGGGCGTCCACCACCAGCACCAGGTCGGGGCGATGCTCGAGCACGGCGCGGCCCACTCGCTCGGCCACGCCACCACCGCGCCAGCGCGCGATCATTCCCTGCTTCTCGCGCAGGTCGAGGGTGGACACCGTGGCGCCGAGTCGCTCGAGGGCACGGCGCCGGAGGGCCGCGTGCCCGCTCGCGTCAGCGCTGGCCGAGTCGATAAGGAGGATGCGCTGCATCAGGCCGTCGGCGCCGACATGGCGGCCAGCGTGGCGGGTTCGTCGCGGAACTGCATCTCGTACAGCCGGCGGTAGAGCCCGCCTTCGGCCAGCAGCCCGGCGTGGGTGCCGCGCTGCACGATGCGGCCCTCGTCGAGGACGAGGATCTCGTCGGCCTGGCGCACCGTGGCCAGTCGGTGCGCGATCACCAGCACGGTGCGGTTGGTCATGAGCCGGTCAATGGCCTCCTGCACCAGCCGCTCGCTCTGCGTATCGAGGGAACTGGTCGCCTCGTCGAGGATGAGGATCGGCGCGTTCCGGAGCAGGGCCCGGGCGATCGCCACGCGCTGGCGCTGCCCCCCGGAGAGCCGCGACCCGCGCTCCCCCAGGATGGTGTCGTAGCCCTGCGGGAGGCGGGAGATGAACTCGTGCGCATTGGCGGCCTCCGCGGCGCGCTGCACCTCGTCCCGCGAGGCACCCGGACGGCCATAGGCGACGTTCGCATACACGGTGTCGTGGAAGAGGATCGTGTCCTGGCTCACCACCCCGAGCAGGGCGCGCACCGAGGCGCGCGACAGCCCGGTGAGCGGCACACCGTCCAGGAGGATGCGCCCCTCGAGCGGGTCCCGGAGGCGGGGCACCAGGTCGACCAGGGTGCTCTTCCCCGCCCCGGATGGCCCCACCAGCGCCACCACGCGGCCGGGCGGCACCACGAAGGAGATGTCCCGCAGCACCGGGCGGCCCGGCTCATAGCTGAACCCGACCCGGTCAAACCGCAGCTCGCGCGTGAAGGTGGCGCCGGGCAGCGGGACCGGGTCCACGTCCGCCTCCGGCTCGGCCAGCAACGCGAACACGCGGTCCACGCTCGCCATGCTCTGCGCCCAGCCCGAGGGGAACTGCACGATCGCCTTGATGGGCGAGTTGATGCGGAGCGTCGCGAAGAGGAAGAGCAGCACCACCTCGGGCGTGAGGGGCGCCGACAGCCCGATGAGGCTGGGGTGCGTGCCGGCGTAGATCACCAGCAGCACCAGGACCGCCCCCACGACCTCGCTCACCGGGCCCGAGAGGGCCGCCCAGCGGTTGGTGCGGATCACCCGCTTGCGGTACCGGTCGAGGCTGGCGGTGAAGTGGGCCGTTTCCTCGTCGGCCGTACCCGAGGCGCGCACGAGGCGGATCCCCGCCAGCCGTTCCGTCGCCACGCCGGCCAGCTGCCCCCGCTCCTCGGCGCGCTCGCCGGCCAGCTTCCGGATCCGGCGCGCCAGGGTCCGCACCATGAGGGCCACCGGGGGCACCACCACCAGGATGAACAGGGCCAGGCGCCAGGAGATGGTGAGCAGGATGAACAGCGTGGTGCCGAGCATGGCGAGGTTGCGCACCAGGTTCACCATCGAGACCGTCACGACACCCTTCGCCGCGTCGGCCTCGCCCATGAGGGAGGTGACCAGCACACCGGCGCGGGTGCGCTGGAAGACGTCGAGGTCGAGCCGCAGGAGGTGCCGGTAGAGCGCCTTGCGCAGGTCGGAGACCAGCCCTTCCTCCATGCGCACGTTGAGCTGCGCCGCGGCATAGACGGCCACGTTCTTGAGCACCAGCACCCCCGCCATCAGCAGGGCCACGCGCCCGATGGCGCCGGCCGTGGACGTGCCCTCGAGCAGCGGGCCGACCCACCGCTGGAGGAACGTCTCGAGTGGCGTCGTCCCCGCCTGCAGTGGACCGGCCGTGCCGAAGAGGTGCCGGAGCAGTGGCAGGAGCAGCACCAGCGTTGCGCCCTCCAGCGCCGCGCCGACCACGGTGCACGCCAGGGACAGGGCCATGACCCCGCGCCACGGGCGGGCGAATTGCCACAGGCGGCCGACGGATGTCACCGCTGGGCGCGCCGGGGCAGGAGCAGGGCGATGGGCAGCACCACTTCCTCGGGGGCCACCCCCCCGTGCAGGAACGCGCCCCGGTACCGGGCCTGGTACTCACGCAGTTTCGTGGGGTACACGAAGAACCGGTCGCCAGTGGCCAGGAGCAGCCGGGTGCCAGGGGCCATCACCGGCAACCCATGGCCGGGCAGGTCCTCGATCAGCATGGCAGCCTCGGGATCCTGCACCCGGATGTCCTCGCCGAACTTGTAGCGCAGGCTGGCGGTCGCATCGCGCCTGGCGAAGACGGTCGCCGGCGTGTGGCAGTGGATGGAGCCGTGGTCGGTCGTGAGCAGCACGGGCACGCCACGCCGCTCCGCCTCGCGCAGGGCGTCCCAGAGCGGCGAGCGCTCGAACCAGGTACGGGTCAGTGCCCGCAATGCCTGGGTGTCGCGCGCCACCTCGTAGAGCGTGGAGTTCTCCGAGCGCCCGTGGGTGAGCTGGTCGATGAAGTTGAACACCAGGGCCGTGACGCCGGGCTGCTGCAGGTGGGCCGGCAACCGCTTCAGCAGCTGCTCGCCATCCTGGGCGCTGAACACCTTCTCGTAGCGCACCGGCACCGGCTGGCCGGTGAACTCGCGCACCTGCTCCGTGAGCAGGTCGTGCTCATGGCCGTTGAGGTGCTGCTCGTCGTGGCCCTTCCACCAGCGGGGATAGCGCTCCTGGATCTCGGCGGGAAAGAGCCCGCTGAAGATGGCGTTCCGGGCGTAGGGCGTGGCGGTGGGCAGGATGGAGAAGTAGTGCGCCACCTCGAGGTCGAACAGCTCCCCGATGAGGGGACGGATCATGGCCCACTGGTCGAGGCGCAGGCAGTCCACCACCACGAAGAGCACCTTGCCGTGCTCCTGCAGCACCGGCCGGAGGAACTCGGGACCCACGTCCACCGAGAGCGGCGGACGGTCGCTCCGGCCATCGCGCACCCAGCCCCGGTAGTGGCGCTGGAGGAAGCGGGCGAAGTCGGTTCGCACGCTCTCCTGCAGCGTGCGCAGGGCGTCCTGCAGCCCGGGCTCGTTGGCCTGGCCCAGCCGCACCTCCCATTCGGCCAGCTCCACCACGTATTCCATCCACTCGCGCCACCCAAGCTGGTTGCCCCGCCGGGCCTCGAGTTCCCGGAACCGGGTCGCGAAGTCGCGCGAGAGCCGCTGCTGCCGGATACGGTCGCCCTCGAGCAGGCGGGTCACCACCGCCAGCACCTGTCGCGGGTTCACCGGCTTCACGAGGTAGTCGGACACCTCGGCGCCCACGGCGTCCTTGAAGGTGTCGGGTTCCTCGCTCTTGGTGACCATCACCACCGGCATGGCCTGGTCAGCAGAGCGAATGGCACGGAAGATCTCGAGGCCCCGGCGGCCCGGCATCTGCTCATCGAGCAGGACAATGCCGTAAGGGTGCCGCTGGAGCATGACGAGCGCGTCGTCCCCGTGCGGGCTCGTGTCCACGGTGAAGCCCTGCTCCTCGAGGAACATGACGTGCGCCGTCAGGCTCTCGACTTCGTCATCAACCCAGAGGATGGAACGGGGGCGCGGCATGGGGGAAACTTACCATGCGCGCCCCGTGCCCCGTAGCTTTGCGACATGCCGCGCCCTGCCGCCGACCCACTCCTTCCCCTGCTTGCACGCACCCCGCGTGGTGGCAAGCGCGACGGGCTCTTCGCCCTCTGGCTGGCCGTCCGGGTGGCGACCGACCAGGCGCTCGACCCGCCCATCCCCCCACGCCAGGTGCGCCGCCGGATCGACGCGCTGGAGCGCCGGCTCACGAGCCTCGCCCTGCCCCCGCCGCTCCGGCGAGCCTTCCCGGGTGCACTGGCCATGCTTCGCGATGCGGAAGGTTCCCCGGCGCTGGCCTTGCAACAACTGGTGGCGCCGGTGCGGGAAGTGCTGGGAGCGGAAGCGGCGGAGGTGGTGATGCAGGGCGTCCGGACGTCAGGGCGTCAGGACGTCAGGACGTCAAGACGTCAAGAACTTCCCTGACGCCTTGACGCCCTGACGCCTTGACGCCCTGACGCCCCCTACTGGCTGTTGTCCTGCTCCGCCTCGATATCCGTGAGGTGGCCTTCCCAGGGCGCGGTGCTCCGGGCGCGGTCGAAGCCCACCTGCTCGAGCGCCGCCATCCATTCCTTGTCGAACAGCTTGGCCGCACGCGGGTCGCTCAGGTACTCGAGGGGGATGGCCGTGGCGTGCACCTGCATCGTCATCCCCTCCACACTGGAGGCAACGGCGCCGCGGAGGTTGTCCAGCCACGCCAGGATCCCCGGCTGCTGGGCCTGGAACCCGAGTTGCTCGGCCCGCCTGGCGATCTCCCCGCGATCGGACGGGTCAATGACCTTCGGCGCCGCGCGCAGGAAGACGTTGTAGATGGCCCAGACGCGAACGGTGATCGGCTGGGTGACGCCGAGTTCCCGCGCCCGCACCGCCAGCGCGCGGTAGTCGGCCAGTCCCAGCAGGGGGAGGAGGTTCCCCATGATCCCGCCGTCGGAGTGGACGTGGCCTTCCAGCAGCACCGGCGGGAAGACGGAGGGAATCGCGGTGGCGGCCAGCAGGAGCTCGTGCACCTGGGCGAGCCCCGAGTCGCGGGCCAGGAGCGCCGACACGTCCCAAGGGCGCTGCACGCCGAGGTCGAGGTCCACCGTCCCCACGACCAACTGGCGCGACTCGGCGAACTGCGCCTCCAGCTCCCGTTCCATGGCGCTGTCGAAGATGGCGGCAATGCTCGTCCGGTACCGTCCGGTGTTGACCACACCCCCGGTGTGGCGCAGCCAGAAGAAGAGGTCGACGGTGGGCGCAATGCGATCGGCGGCCACCAGGTAGAGTGCCGCCAGCGAGTCCACGCGTGACCTGGTGCCAAGGAAGGCAAAGGGTGACTGCAGCGCCCCGGTGCTGATGCCGGTCACGAGGTCGAAGCGGGGCATCGGGTTCGTGGGGTGGGACACCCAGCCCTTCAGGAACCCGGCCCCGTACGCGCCGTTCTGTCCCCCGCCCGAGAGAAAGAGCAGGTCGAGCGTGCCGTCGCGCCGCTGCACCAGCCGCTGGGCGAGGCGCTCCACCGCGTGGGCCCGGACCGCCAGCATGGAGTCGCGGATGGCCGGGCCCGAGGCGGCAATGGCCTCGATGGTGGTGGGGGGCCGGTGCACCGCGGCGCAGGCCGGGGTGAGGAGGAGCAGGGCGGCGAGCAGGAGTCGGGGCATGGGCGTCAGGGCGTCAGGGCGTCAGGGCGTCAGGGCGTCAGGGCGTCAGGGCGTCAGGGCGTCAGGGCGTCAGGGCGTCAGGGCGTCAGGCGAAGCAAAATACATCCTCTTCAACACCTGCCACCCCTGCCTTGACGTCCTGACGCCCTGACGCCTAGTAGTTCACCTGCGCCTGCAGCCGCACCGTCTGCCCTTCCTGCCGGTTGTCGGGCCGGGCGCCATCCTCGAAGGTGCGATCCGAGATCATGTAGGCGGCCGTGAGCTCGAGGCCCCTGAAGGGCGTCCACTCGGCGCCGACCTCCACTTCGTCCACGAGGTAGTACCGGGCATCGAGCTCCTGCTTTTTCCCGCCGTCGTAGTGCTGGTAGCGTGCGTAGGGAAGGAGCAGGTGCGTGCCCACCGTCATGCGGTAGCTGGCCAGGACGAACCCACCCTCGAGGTCGCGGGTGATGATGCTGTTCGTGGCCGGGTCGTACGACGGCCCCCGCCCCCAGGTCCATTCACTGGCGAGCCCGAAGGGGCGGGGATACAGCACGAAGGTGAGTGCCGCGCGCTGGTCGTCGAACGCGACCGGCCCCGCAACCCCCGGCGTCCGGGCGGTGGGCACGTACTTCCCCGTGAAGCCCTGCACCCCGAGCTCGACGACCTGCCCCTGCGGCAGCAGGAAGGGATAGCTCACGCGCACCGCGACGTGCTTGTTGCCGTTGGCATCGGGCCGGTTGGCGCCCTGGCCGTTGTAGACCCCAACGCCCACGACGCCGTAGTCACCACTTCCCTTGTACCCGCTGTCCACCAGCATCCGGAGCCGCTTCCGCGCCGCGGCTGGCGCCCACATACCGATCATGCCGAGGTCGCGCTCGCCCGGTGCGCCGCTGTTCATTGCATCGGAGCGGTCGAAGGGTTCGCGCACGGAGCTGGACTGCAGGTTCTCCCACCCGTACGGCACCTTGGAGAGGCCGACCCGGACCTGCCAGGTTCGGGCACGATCCAGGTAGACGTCGGCGTAGAGGTCGCGAAGCTGCAGGTAGTTGAGGCTGGCGCCCACCGACTGCACCACGTCGAACTGGAGCTTGACGTTCGCCTGCGCATGGACGGGCCCGTCCACGCTGAGGCGGGCGCGGCGGATGGAGAACTGCGGATCGCCACCCAGGTTGGCATCGCACTGGATGCAGGTCAGCTCCGGGTTGGTCTGGAAGAGCCCGTTGTAGCGGAACTGGGTGTACCCGTAGAGCCGGAGCCGCTGGTACCAGGGCTTCGGGGCCGGCGCCGCCGCCGCCGAGTCGGTGCTCTGCGCCGCCAGGGTTCCCGGCACGGCGCACGCGAGGAGCACGGCCATCCTGCACCACCATCGTCCCGACATGTAGTATCGTGTCCTTGCGTGTCATGAAACCGTGACGAACGTGCGCTACCATTGGCGCGACAAGGTGAACACGCCAGCATCGCGCGGCAACTTTCGTCATCGTACTGTTACGAACCTCACCGGGAGTCGTCATGCGTCTGGGACGGTTGGGCCTGCTGGGCATGCTCGTGCTGTGGACCGCTGCCTGCGGTGGTGGCAAGGATGCGGCGAAGCCGGCCACCGGCGGCACGGCGCCAGCAGGGGCCACGGGCGATGTTGCCCTGACCGGTGCCGGCGCCACCTTCCCCTACCCGCTCTATGGCAAGTGGTTCGACGCCTATGCCAGGGCCACCGGGATCCGCATCAACTACCAGTCGATCGGCTCGGGCGGCGGCATCCGGCAGTTCACCGAGGGCACCGTCGACTTTGGCGCGACCGACGGCCCGATGTCCGACGCCCAGATGGCGGCGGTGAACGGCAACGTGCTGCACGTGCCGACGGTGCTGGGCGCCGACGTGATGGCGTACAACCTGCCCGAGCTGGGTGACGCCAGGCTCACCCTCGATGGCGAGGTGATTGCCGCCATCTTCCTTGGTGCGATCACCCGGTGGAACGATGCCCGGCTCAAGGCGCTGAACCCCGGGCTGGCGCTGCCGGACAAGGACATCATCGTGGTCCACCGCTCGGACGGCTCGGGCACGACCTACGTGTTCACCGACTACCTCTCGCACGTCTCGCCCGAGTGGAAGGCACGCGTCGGGACCGCCACGGCGGTGAAGTGGCCGATTGGCCTGGGTGGCAAGGGGAACGAGGGCGTCACCCAGCAGGTGCGGCAGATCGACGGCGCGCTGGGATACGTCGAGCTCATCTACGCCGTGTCCAACAACGTGGCCTTTGCCAACATCCGGAATGCGGCAGGCCAGGTGGTGACGCCCAACCTCAAGTCGGTGACGGCCGCTGGCGCCAGCGCCGAGTTCACCCCCGACACCGACTTCCGGGTGTCGATCGTCAACGCGCCAGGCCACGCGGCCTACCCCATCGCCTCGTTCACCTGGTTGCTCATCCGGCCCCAGAACCCCGACACCCTCGCCGCGCGGCAACTCCGCGACTTCGTGCGCTGGATGCTGGAGCCCGCGGCGCAGAAGATGGCCGCCGACCTGCACTATGCCCCGCTGCCGGTGAAGCTGATCGAGCTGATCCAGGGGCGCGTGCCCTAGCGCCACGAGGCCGGCCGGCGCATCCCCGTCGTGGCGCACGCGCGTGTAACACGATGTAGCACAAGGTGTTACGCACAGCCGAATGGGGCGTCACACGGCCGTTACAATCACCGGCCAGACTTGCTGGCTGTGCCCAACCGCCACCGCCCTGCATGAGCAGCCTCGCCACCGAGCCCCGGGCCACCGCGGCGCCGTCGGCCAGCACCTCGCCACTGGAAAAATCCAGCTGGGGGGACCGCGCCTTCCGTGCGGTGCTGACCCTCTGCGCCATCGCGATCCCGGTCCTCCTGGGCTTCCTGCTCTACGAACTGTGGACCGGCTCGGCGCTGGCCCGCGACACCTTCGGCTTCGACTTCGTCACCACCAGTGAGTGGGATCCCGTGGCGGAGCAGTACGGCGCGCTCCCGCTCATCATCGGCACGCTCCTCACCTCGTTCCTCGCGCTGCTCGTGGCCGTCCCCCTCTCGCTGGGCGTCGCCATCTTCCTCACCGAGTTCGCCCCGATGCGGCTCCGGCAGCCGATCGCCAGCGTCATCGGGCTGCTCGCCGCGATCCCGAGTGTGGTGTACGGCCTGTGGGGCATCGTGGTGCTGGTCCCGATCCTCCGCACGTCCGTCTTCCCGGTGTTGCGCGACCTCCTGGGCTTCACCCCGTTCTTCCAGGGGCCGATCTACGGCCCGTCGGTGCTGTCGGCGAGCCTGATCCTCGCCATCATGGTCATGCCGTACATCATGTCGGTGTCCCGTGAGGTGCTGCTGGCGGTGCCGTCCAGCCAGCGCGAGGCGGCGCTGGCCCTGGGCGCCACGCGATGGGAGGCGGTGAAGAGCGCGGTCGTGCCCTACGCCTGGAGCGGGATCCTGGGCGCCATCATCCTCGGGCTGGGGCGCGCGCTGGGCGAGACGATGGCCGTCACCATGCTCATCGGCAACCAGCACGAGATCTCGGCGTCGCTCTTCGCGCCGGGGTATACCATGGCGGCCGTGATCGCCAACGAGTTCGCCGAGGCGGCAACGCCGTCCCACTTTGCGGCGCTCACCTACGTGGCACTGGCGCTCTTCGTGATCACGGTGCTGGTGAACGCGGGGGCGCGCCTCCTCATCTGGCGCGTGGCCCGCAAGTCACCCGCGCGCGGGGCCTGACGTGGACCGGCGCGCCTTCCGCCGCCTCAAGAGCAACGTCATGACCGGCGTGCTCATGCTCTGCGTGGTGGCGGCCGTGCTCCCGCTCTTCCTGATCCTGGCCCAGCTCATCGTGAAGGGCGCCGGGAGCCTCTCGGTCGAGTTCTTCACCCGCATGCCGGCGCCCCCGGGCGAGGGGGGCGGGGGCGTGGCGCACGCGATCGTCGGCACCTTGCTCATGGTGGGCACCGCCTGCCTGCTGGGGATCCCCATCGGGATCGGGGCCGGGGTGTACAGCGCCGAGTATCCCCGGAGCCGCCTGGCCACGGCGAGCCGCTTCGTGGCCGACGTGCTGAACGGGACGCCATCGATCGTGATCGGCGTCTTTGCCTGGACCTGGATCGTCGCCCGACAGGACCACTTCTCCGGGTTTGCCGGCGCGGTCGCCCTCGCGATCATCATGGTCCCGATGGTGATGCGCACCACCGAGGAGATGATCCTGCTGGTGCCCAACTCGCTGCGCGAGGCGGCGCTGGCACTGGGCTACCCGCGCTGGCGCACCAGCCTGCAGATCGTCCTCCTCACGGCCCTTCCCGGCATCCTCACCGGGGCGCTGCTCGCGGTGGCGCGCGTGGCGGGCGAGACAGCGCCGCTCCTCTTCACGGCGCTGGGCAGCCAGTACCTGGGCACGAAGCTCAGCCAGCCGATGGCGGCCCTGCCGCTCACGGTCTACACCTACGCCACCGGCCCCTTCGAGGAGTGGCACCGCTATGCGTGGGCCGCGGCACTTGTCCTCATCATCATGGTCTTCCTGCTGAACCTGGGCGCCCGGCTCGCGACCCGGCGGATGGCCCGGCTCCGTGGCTGAGGCCACCGTGCGCACCGCCGCACCGTCCGCCCCGGTCCCGGTGGCGGCTCCCCCGCTGCTGGCCACCGACAAGCTCTCGGCCATGTACGCCAAGTTCACGGCCGTGAAGAACGTGTCGCTCGCCTTCGGGGCCAACCAGGTGCATGCGCTCATCGGCCCGTCGGGCTGTGGCAAGTCCACCTTCCTGCGCACGCTGAACCGGATGCACGAGATGAGCGCCGGCGGGTGGATCACCGGCCGGGTGCTGCTGAACGGCGAGGACGTCTACGCCCCGCGCGTGAGTGCCATCGAGCTGCGGAAGCACATCGGCATGGTGTTCCAGCGGCCCACCCCCTTCCCCACCATGTCGATCTTCGACAACGTGGCCGCCGGGCTCAAGGTGAACCGCGGGCCGCGCCGTGCCGCCGCGCTCGCCGAGACCGTGGAGCGGGCGCTGCAGCAGGCCGGCCTGTGGGACGAGGTGAAGGACCGCCTCCGCGGCAGTGCCATGGCGCTCTCGGGCGGGCAGCAGCAGCGGCTCTGCATTGCCCGCACGATCGCCCCGAAGCCCGCCGTGGTGCTGCTGGACGAGCCGACCTCCGCGCTGGACCCGCAGGGCACCCAGCGCATCGAGGAGCTGGTCTACCAGCTCAAGCACGAGTTCACCATCGTGATGGTCACGCACAACATGCAGCAGGCCGCCCGGGTGTCGGACACGACCAGCTTCTTCTACATGGGCTCCCTGGTGGAATCGGGGCCAACGCGCCAGATCTTCACGGCCCCGCGCGAGGAGCAGACCGAGGCGTACATCACCGGGCGGTTCGGATGACCGCGCTTCCGACGGAGGTCCAGGCACCCCCCATGACAGCCGCGCCCAGGCCCACCTTCACCGCCCGCGCCCGCAGCCAGCGCCCCGAGCCGTCGGCGCCTGCCATCGCGGTGCGCGACTTCCGCTTCGCCTACGGGCCGCGGGAGGTGCTGAAGGGGATCACGTTCGACATGCCCCGCCGCGCCGTCACGGCCATCATCGGCCCGTCAGGCTGCGGCAAGAGCACGCTCCTGCGCTCCATCAACCGGCTCAACGACCTGATCCCGGGCGCACGGCACCAGGGCGACATCCTGGTGGACGGGACGTCGGTGTACGCACCGGGCACCGACCTGGTCTCGCTGCGGCAACGGGTGGGGATGGTGTTCCAGCGGCCCAACCCCTTCTCCAAGTCGATCTACGACAACGTCGCCTACGGGCCCGCGCTCAACGCGCTGGTGCCCCGGCGCGACCTGCCCGACCTGGTGGAACGCTGCCTGCGACGGGCTGCCCTGTGGGACGAGGTGAAGGACCGGCTGGACAGCCCGGGCACCGGCCTCTCCGGCGGGCAGCAGCAGCGCCTGTGCATTGCGCGGGCGCTGGGCAACCAGCCCGACGTGCTGCTGATGGACGAGCCCTGCTCCGCGCTCGACCCGATCGCCACGCAGCGGATCGAGGAGCTGATCCGGTCGCTGCAGGAGCACTATACGATTGTCATTGTCACGCATAACATGCAGCAGGCCGCGCGGGTCTCCGACTACACCGCCTTCCTCGACCAGGGCGAGCTGGTCGAGTACAGCGAGACGGAGCGCCTCTTCACGGCGCCGTCGCAGGCGCGCACCGAGGCCTACGTAACCGGGAGATTCGGATGAGCTTCGAGACCCACCGCCACTTCCACGACCAGCTGGGCGAGGTCAAGGTCCGGCTCCTCACCATGTCGGGTGAGGCCGAGGCCGCCCTGGGCCTGGCGGTGGAGGCGCTGCTGGAGCGTGACGGGGAGAAGGCGCGCGAGGTGATTGCCAGCGACCGCGCCATCGACCAGATGGAGATGGAGATCGAGGAGCAGTGCATCAACCTCCTGGCGCTGCAGCAGCCCATGGCGCGCGACCTGCGCATGCTCACCTCGGCGCTCAAGATCGCCAACGACCTGGAGCGGGTGGGCGACCACGCGGTGAACATCGCGCAGTCGGCCGAGCGCCTCGCCGAGGCGCGTGCGATTGCCCCCGAGCCGGAGATCGTCGAGATGGCGCGGCTCTCGCGCGAGATGCTCTCGGACGCCCTCGAGGCGTTCGTGCGCGGTGACGCCGACGCCGGCCGCGAGGTCTGCATCCGGGACGACAAGGTCGACGCCCTGCACCGCTCGGTCTTCCGCATCCTCCTGACGCACATGATGGAGGACCCGCACACCATCGGGGCGGGCATGGAGCTCTTCCTGGTGAGCCGGAACCTCGAGCGTGTGGCCGACCTCGCCACCAACATCGGCGAGGACGTGGTGTTCCTGGTGGAGGGGAAGTCCATCAAGCACCATTCGGAGGACCGGGGTGACGACCGCGCGGCAGGGGCGCGGCACACGGTCCCCGAGTGAGCGACCCCGCCACCTCCCTTGCCCCCGAGGGGCAGGGCCTGCCTGCCCCGGCCAGCCGCGAGCGCCTGGCCGCCCTCGACGTGGGCTCCAACTCCATCCGCCTCCTCGTGGCGGAGTACGACCCGGTGGCCGGGCTCACCGTCGTGGACGAGGTGAAGGACCAGCCCCGCCTGGCCCGCGGCCTCACCACCAGCGACCGGCTCGACGCCGAGGCAATGGAGCGCGCCTTCGAGGCGATGACCCGCATGCGCTCGGTGTGCCAGCGCCGCGGCGTGCGCCGCATCGCCGCCGTGGCCACGTCGGCGGTGCGGGAAGCGGCCAATGGCGAGGCGTTCGTCCAGCGGGTGCGTGACGAACTGGGCATCCCCCTCCGGATCATCGACGCCGCCACTGAGGCCGGGCTCTCCTGGCGCTCCGTGGCGCACCACTTCCGCCTCGAGGGCTCCCGCACCGTGGTGGCCGACATCGGTGGCGGGAGCCTCGAGCTGATCACCGCGGTGGACGGCCTGGTCGAGGCCACCGTCTCGCTCCCCCTTGGCGCCGTGCGGCTCACCGAGCAGTACCTCCAGGGACGCAAGGACGCGCGCAAGGAAGTGGCGCAGCTGCGCGCCGCGGTGCGGAAGCAGCTCCGCAAGGCGCTTCCCTGGCGCGAGTGGGCCGCCCCGGTGGTGATCGGGTCGGGCGGGACCTTCACCAACCTGGGTCGCATGGCCGTGGGCCGCCGCGGCGTCCCGGTGCCCGACAGCATCCACGGCACCCAGGTCGCCACCGCCGAGGTGGAGCAGCTGCTCGAGTGGCTCACCACCCGCACGCCGGAGCAGCGGCACAGCGTGGTGGGCCTCAACCCGGAGCGCGCCGACATCATCCTGGCCGGCCTGGCCGTCACCGCGGAGCTGCTCGACGCCGCCGATGCGCGGGCGGTGACGGTGAGCGCCTTCGGGCTGCGCGAGGGACTCCTCCTCGAGATGGCGGGCGCCTCGACACCGGCCGGCAGCGACCCCCTCCGGGTGCTGCGCGAGTTCGTCGAGCGGTGCCAGGGCGATCGCCGGCACGTGGAGCAGGTGCGCTACCTCTCGCTGCTGCTCCTGGACCAGCTGGGCGAGGCCCTGGGGTGCGTGCCGGAAGACCAGCCCCTGCTCGAGGCGGCGGCCCTGTTGCACGACGTGGGGCAGCTCGTGAGCTACCGCCGGCACCACCAGCACAGCTTCCAGCTCATCATGCACGCCGATCGCCTGCCGCTGGGCCCGCGCGAGCGGCTGCTCGTGGCGATGGTGAGCCGCTACCACCGGAAGGGCGGCCCGCGCAAGAAGCACCCCGCGTTCGCGGCGCTGCCCGCCGCCGACCAGGCCGTGGTGCGGCGGCTCGCGGCGATCCTCCGCGTGGCTGATGGGCTCGATCGCGGGCACACGGCGGTGGTGGAGAGCGTCACCTGCGAGTTGGCGCCGGACCGGCTCACCATCCGGGTGGCGCCGCGCCTGGCGGGGGCGGATTTTTCGCTGGAGCTGTGGGGTGCGGAACGGAAGGGCGACGTCCTGGCCAAGGTGCTGGGGCGCGAGGTGGAGGTGGTCGAGGCCCGGCGCTGACCACCCGCGCGGCTACCAGGGCATGTCGCCCAGCGCTGGTGCACCCGGCCCAACCAGCGTTCCCAGTGCAGCGGTGGATGACATCCCCAACCGGTTGGCGCCCGCCGCCAGCATCGCGATGGCGGCCTCGGCCGACCTGATCCCCCCCGACGCCTTCACTCCCATCGCGGCGCCCACCGTGCGCCGCATCAGCCGCACCGCGTGCTCCGTGGCGCCCCCCGCTGCATGAAAGCCGGTGCTGGTCTTCACGTAGTCGGCACCTGCGTCACGCGCCACGAAGCAGGCCGCCACGATCGCCTCATCATCAAGTATCGCCGTCTCGAGGATCACCTTGAGGGCGGCGTTCCCGCATGCGGCCCGCACCGCGGCCATGTCGGCAGCCACCTGCGCCCACGCCCCGGCCTGCGCGTGTCCCAGCGCCTGGACCATGTCGATTTCCTGCGCCCCGTCACCCACTGCGCGGGCGGCCTCGTGTGCCTTGGCGACGCTGGCCGTGGCGCCAAGGGGAAAGCCCACCACGGCACAGGTGCGCACCGCTGAACCCTCGAGGATCCGGGCCACGAGGCGCACCCAGCACCCGTTCACGCACACCGATGCCACCCCGAGGGCCAGGCCCTCCTGCGCCACGGCGCGGACCTGCGCCTCGGTGGCATCGGGACGCAACAGGGTGTGGTCCACGAAGCGGGCCAGCCCCCGGGCCGACGGGTCGCCCAGCCATGATGGCACCGCGCCGGGCGTGCGGGGCACGTCCGGCGCCGCGAGCACGGCCTGCACCCGCTCAGCGAGTGGCGTCGCGGAACTGGCCACGGACAAAGTTGTGCAATGCCGCGCGATGCTCGGCGACCAGCTCGGGGTTCCGGAACGGGATCACCAGCAGGAGCCCGGCGACGAAGCCGCCCACGTGCGCCCAGAAGGCGGTGCCACCCGTGTCGGCGCCCCACGAGCCCCACCCACCCACCAGTTGCAGCAGGAACCAGTAGCCCAGCATCCAGAAGGCCGGGACCACGATGCGCGTCACCAGGACAAAGAGGAAGATGAGCATGTGGATCTGCACCCGCGGATAGAGCACCACGTACGCACCCATCACCCCGCCAATGGCGCCCGACGCGCCCACCATGGGGATCCCGCTGTGCGGGCTCAGCAAAGCCTGGGTGAGCGAGGCCGCCACGCCGCAGAGGAGGTAGAAGGCCAGGTACCGCAGCCGGCCCATCGAGTCCTCGACGTTGTTCCCGAAGATGTGCAGGAACCACATGTTGCCGAGCAGGTGCAACCAGCCACCGTGCAGGAACATCGAGGTGACTGGCGTGTACCACGAGGCGCCGCCGCCGATGAGGCAGGTGGCCCCGGGGCCGGCCGGCACCGCGGTGCCCGCCGGGATGTTCCGCAGGAACTCGCCCGGGATCATGCCGAGCTCACAGACCGCCTTGAGCAGTCGCGGCTCGGTGCCGGCCCCCTCGACCAGGATCCACACCAGCACGTTGACGCCGATGAGCAGCCAGGTGACGACCGGGGTACGGAAGGTCGGGTTGTCGTCGCGGATCGGGAACACGGTCTACCAGCGCCCCACCGGGCGGCTGGCGCCCACCATCATCGTGCTGCCCCAGGGGCCCGGCATGCCCATGCCGACTCCCACCGATACCTGGCCGTGGGCGCATGCTCCCATCCCGAGCGCCACGGCGAGCAACAGTGCGATGCGAATGGTCACCCTGGACATGGTCACTCCTGCGCCGCCGCGTTGGTACCGGCCCACTCCTGCACGGCGAACGCCGCGCCGGTGGGATCGGCGATGATGGCCACGTTGCCCGCCCGAAGGCCCGCCTGCGGTGGCATGATGAGCCGCCCGCCCAGGCCCGCCACCTTCGCCGCCACCTGCTCGACATCGGCGACGCGGATGGTGGGCAGCCAGTTGGGCCGCGGCCCGTCAGCCGGGATGCGCTGCAACCCTGCCACCGGCACGCCGCCGCGCGCGAAGCCCTCGTGCTCGCTACCGTCAACCAGGCGCTTCGCCGGTTCGAACCCGAACACCTTCCCGTAGAAGGCGGCCGCCTTCGCCGGGTCGTTGGTGAACAGCTCATTCCAGAGCCAGCCATTCTGCGGGGTACGGCCCTCCCACGGCACGACGCGCGACGGCTCCAGCACGGCGAACGGGGCGCCCTCGGCGTCCTGCAGGAGTGCGCCGCGACCACGACCCTGCAATTCCACCGGCTTGACCAGCACGCGCCCCCCGGCACCGGTGGCGGCCTCCACCGCCCGCTTCGCATCGGGCACGCGGAAATAGCTCAGCCACTGGGAGTTGTTCACGCCGGCCGAGTCGGGGAGCCGAAGGATGCCGGCCACGGCCTGGCCATCGAGCGACGCCACAATGTAGGTGCTCATCTCGAGCGCCTTCGGCTCGCTGAAGGTCCAGCCGAACAGCCCACCGTAGAATGATCGCGCCGCCGCCAGGTCCTTTGTGATCAACTCGTGCCAGGCGACCGCCGACACCGGGGCATCCTGCGCCCGGCCTGTCGCTGGAGCCAACAGCGCCAGCACAGCCAGCACCAGGCGATCCACAGTTCTCCTCACCCTTACGCCCTTTCTCGTTGTCCGGGTCCGGCTCCCCGCTCCAACCTACACTATATTCCCTGCCCCGTGCCCCTCCTCCCAGGAGCCCGTTGCCATGCCCGAAGTCGGGTCGCTGCATCCCCAGATCGTCCACTTCGTCATTGCCCTGGGCGTGGTCGGTGTCCTCCTGCGCCTCGTCTCGATCACGGGATTCGCCTCCTGGAGCAGCCCGGCCGCCACGGCGCTGCTGCTCCTGGCGGCCGGTGCCAGCGTGCTGGCCGTCAAGTCTGGCGACGAGGCGCATGGACCCGCCGAGCGCATCCCCGGGGCCAGGGCCGTGGTGCACGACCACGAGGAGAAGGGCGAGTGGTCGCGCAACCTGCTCCTGCTGGTCGCGGCCATCGAGCTTGCACGCCTGGCCGTCCGAAAGCGGCGGCGCCCGCACCAGGTTGCCCTCGTGGCATCGGGACTGGTGGGCGTGGCTGCGGTGGCCAGCCTCTACCGGACGGGCAAGGCCGGCGGCGACATCGTCTACTCCTACGCGGGTGGCGTGGGGATGCGGGCTGGTGACTCCGCTGCCGTGCAGCGGCTGCTCATCGCGGGGCTCTACCACAACGCCCGCGTGGCTCGCGACGCCGGCCGCAAGGAGGAGGCCGCCCGCCTCACCGACGAGCTTGCCCGCCAGGTGCCGGGTGACCCGGCGGTGGCACTCCTCCACGCCAGTTCGCTGCTGCACGACCGGGCCGACGCCGCTGGCGCGCGTGCAGCACTCGCCTCCATGACCGTGCCCACCGACAACCCGCGCCTGGCGACCCAGCACGGCGCACTCACCGTCGAGTCCCTCGCCGCACTGGGCCAGGCCGATTCAGCACGGGCCCTCCTCGGCAGCCTGCTGGAGCGCTATCCCGGGAGCCGGACGCTCACCGAACTGCGCGACCGGATGCAGCAGTAGCGCAGGGGTTCCGGGGCCTACGCACCCGGCGCGGGCGCGGCCAGCAGTACCGCCAGCGCCTGCGGCTCCACCTGGATCACCACCGGCGTAGACCCTGCCATCTCGCCGTCCGCGGCAGCGGGGACAGGGGGATGCGCCTCCACCTGCAGCGCCGCGGTCCGCACCATCTCCACTTCGGGAAAGCGCACATGCCCTCCCCCGAATGCACTGTGCAGCCGGCGCAGCAGCCGCACGCGTGAGTGGTCGCGGATCAGGCAGCAGTCGAGCATGCCGTCGTGGGGGCTGGCGCCCGGCGTGATCCGGATGCCGCCGCCATAGCGGTCGGTGTTCCCCGTCGCCACCAGGAAGTAGCGGCCCCGCCGCTCGCCGAAGTCTCCGCGAATGGTCATCTCGGCGGCGCGGTAGCGGAGGAGGAGCTGCAGTGTCCCCGCGAGGTACGCGTGCCGGCCCAGGAACTTGAACGCCCCGGCCAGCACGCGCCGCGCCACCTCGGCGTCAAATCCCACGGCGGCCACGGTGAGAAAGACCCGGTTGTTCATCCGCCCCACGTCCACGGCGGCGCGATGCGGACCCAGGGCCACGGCCACCGCGTCACGCACCAGGAGCGGCAGGCGCAGCGCCTGGGCGAAGTCGTTCCCGCGCCCGGCAGCGATCACGCCCAGCGCCGTCCTGCTGCCGAGGAGGCCCGCCGCCACCTCGTTGAGCGTCCCGTCGCCCCCGCACGCAATCACCCGCGTGGCGCCGCTCGCCACGGCGGCCTGGGCCAGTTGCGTTGCGTGGCCCGCGCCCTGAGTCCACTGCACCTGCACCGGCGCCCCGCGCCGGTCCATGAACTCCGACGCGGCGATGGCCGCCGAGCGCGCCATGCCGCCGCCTGCCACCGGGTTCGCGATGAGGGCGAAGCGCTCCTCAGTGACGCCGCTCATGTCCCTCCCGTTTGACGCCTGTTGCTGCGCTTGGCTGCTGCTCCGGGGTTCCTGATCATACCTCGGTCGCTGCTGGACTCGGTATGACCCGGAACGGTGGCTTCTGCCAGCCCCATGGGGTGTCTCCTGTCGCCCGGCAGCGCGCTGCTCACGACCATGTCGATCCCGGCCTGCCTCGTTCGACGCTTCTACAGGACGAACGACAACCGGCATGGAGGGAGGACACATGAGTGCGCGACGCGGGAGGGTGACGGGACATGTCATTACGGCAGTTCCGGTGTTGTTCCTGCTGTTCGATGCCGGCATCAAGCTGGCGCGGATCCAGCCCGTGATCGACTCCTTCGCCGCCCTGGGGTGGCCCGAGGTCGCGCGCCCGCTCGGGTTGCTGGAACTGGTGTTGGTGGCGATCTATCTGTTTCCACGCACCGGGGCGCTGGGCGCGGTGCTGCTCACGGGGTACCTGGGTGGCGCGGTGGCAACTCACCTGCGGATCGCCGACCCCCTGTTCACGCACACGCTGTTTCCGGTGTATGTCGGCGCGCTCCTCTGGGGTGGGCTCTTGCTCCGTGATCCACGCGTGCGCCACGTTGTCCCACTTCTGGCCAGGAGTTGAACATGAAGTTCATGACGATGGTGAAGTCCGTTGAGGCAAGCGAGCCGCCTCCTGCAGCCCTGATGCAAGCCATCGCCACGATGGGCGAGGAAGCTGCACGGTCCGGCGTCATGGTCCAGATGGGCGGACTCCTGCCCAGTGCCATGGGGGCCCGCGTCCGGCTCGCCAAGGGGCGCCTCACCGTCACTGACGGTCCCTTCACCGAGGCCAAGGAGGTCCTGGGCGGTTTTGCAGTGTACAGCGTTCCCTCCAAGGCCGAGGCAATCCGGCTGTCGCAGCAGTTCCTCGAACTGCATCGGCAGCACTGGCCGGGCTGGGAGGGTGAGGTGGAGATCCGGCAACTCTTCGACCAGGCTGACATGGGCCCGCCGCCCAGCGCACCGTAGCAGCATGAGCAGCGCTTCGCAGATGGTCGAGGCGGTCTACCGCCGTGAGTCCGCCCGGCTCATCGCCGGGCTGGCTCGCATGCTGCGGGGCGACGTCAGCCTGGCGGAAGACCTGGCGCAGGATGCTTGCCTCCTGGCCCTCGAGCAATGGCCGCGCGACGGCGTGCCGGACAACCCGGGTGCCTGGTTGATGACCACCGCCAAGCACCGCGCCATTGACCGCCTGCGCCGCATCCGGATGGCGGAGGTGAAGCACCAGCAGATCGGCCGGGCGCTCGACGACGCGTCGAGCACCCCCGATCTCGACACCTCACTCGACGACCCGGTCGGTGACGACCTGCTCGGCCTGATGTTCATCGCCTGCCATCCGGTCCTCTCTGCCGACGCGAGGGTCGCGCTGACCCTGCGGCTCACTGCGGGGCTCACCACAGAGGAGATCGCGCGAGCCTACCTGGTGCCGGTGAGCACCATCCAGCAGCGCATCGTGCGCGCGAAGCGCACCCTCGCAGCTGCCGGCGTGCCCTTCGAGGTACCCCGCGGCGATGCGCTGGTCCCGCGGGTCGCGTCGGTCCTGGAGGTGATCTATCTCATCTTCAACGAGGGATACTCCGCCACCACCGGTGATGACTGGATGCGACCCACGCTCTGCGAGGAAGCGCTCCGCCTTGGGCGCACCCTGGCCCAACTCACGCCCGAACATCCCGAGGCGCACGGCCTCGTGGCGCTGATGGAGTTCCAGTCGTCGCGCACGGCTGCCCGCACCGATGCGTCGGGTTCGCCCGTGCTCCTGCTCGACCAGGATCGCCGTCGCTGGGACCAGGATCGCATCCAACGCGGCCGCGCTGCCCTCGGGCGCGTGATGGCGCTCAAGGGAAGTGCGGGACCCTACGCGCTCCAGGCTGCGATTGCCGGGTGCCATGCCTTTGCCTCCAGCGCCGCCGACACCGACTGGACCACCATTGTGGCACTCTATGATGCCCTGGTGCAGCTGGCGCCTTCACCTGTCACCGAGCTCAACCGGGCCGTGGCGCTCGCCATGGCGTTCGGTCCCGTCGCCGGTCTCGAGGTGGTGGATTCCCTGCGGTCGGAACCCCTGCTCCGGGGGTACCACCTCCTTCCCAGTGTCCGGGGTGACTTCCTGCAGAAGCTGGGGCGGTTCGACGAGGCCCGCGCCGCATTCGAGGAGGCCGCCGCGTTGACAGGCAATGCGCGCGAGCAGGCCCTCCTGCGGGCGCGCGCCGCGGCCTGCGGAGCGCGTCGATGATGCCCACCCATCAGCGGCAACCGACCTCCACTTCCAGGACGGGCTTCAGGTCCAGGATGGGCGTTCCGTGCACCGCCTCGAGGTGCCGCACCTGGACCCGGAGGCCCTCGACTGCCACTACCTCTGCATGATGCAACCCGATCGGGTTGGGCCGATCGGGACTCCGGGTGCTGAAGACCCCAGCCTCCTCGCGCCCCGCGTCCCCGCGCGGGTGGACCCGTAGCACATCGCGCCGCGCAAGGTGCAACCAGGTCAGCACGATCACCATGTCGCCCGGCCTGACGCCGGTGAGGCCGGCGCGCATGTCGGGTGCGAACTCGAGCCACGCGGAGGGTGCCCCCTCGTCCGGCTGCCGCGGTGCCTGGTCCGTGTTGACGAGGGTCGACCGTACCTGGCCGATCACCTTCAAGGTGACTGCCTGCACGCTTCACCTCCGCGTTGAATTCCAGACTTCCGCGGGCAGGCGCCCGGCTGAACCTACTGCTTGCCCGCTCCGCCCAGCGTGGCGCCGCGCCGGCCTCCATAACCAGCGAGCCCACAGCCTCATGCGACAGGATACCGCATCTGCGAGTAGATTGGTGCACTCCCCAGGGGACCATGGATGACTGCAGCCGGGTCGCGCCTCGCCGCCGCTTTGTCCGACCGCTACCGCCTCGAGCGGGAGCTGGGCCAGGGGGGCATGGCCACAGTGTACCTGGCCCTCGACCTGAAGCACGACCGCAAGGTGGCGATCAAGGTCCTCCATCCCGAGCTGAGTGCCGTCATCGGCGGCGACCGGTTCCTGGCCGAGATCAAGACGACGGCCAGCCTGCAGCACCCGCACATCCTGGGACTCATCGATTCCGGGGAGGCCGATGGGCTCCTCTACTATGTCATGCCCTATGTGGCAGGTGAGTCGCTCCGGGCACGCCTCGTCCGCGACAAGCAACTCCCGGTCGAGGAAGGGCTCCGGCTCACCAGGGAAGTGGCCAGCGCGCTCGACTACGCCCACCGCCAGGGTGTGGTGCACCGCGACATCAAGCCGGAGAACATCCTGCTGCAGGATGGGGCGGCGCTAGTGGCCGACTTCGGGATCGCGCTCGCCGTGCAGCAGGCGGGCGGGAGCCGGATGACGCAAACCGGCATGTCGCTGGGCACCCCAGCCTACATGAGCCCCGAGCAGGCAATGGGGGAGCGGGACATCGGGGCCCGGAGCGACGTGTACGCGCTGGGGGCAATGGCGTACGAGATGCTGGCGGGAGAGCCGCCGTTCACCGGACCCAACTCCCAGGCGATCGTGGCGAAGGTGCTGACCGAACAGCCCCCGTCGCTCCGCACTAGGCGGCCGATGGTGCCCGCCTCGGTGGAACAGGCGATCGCGACCGCGCTGCAGAAGCTCCCGGCCGATCGCTGGGGGAGTGCGAAGGAGTTTGCGGCAGCCTTGCAGGACGGCGGGACGGCGCGACGGCGAGACGGCGGGGCGGCGGGGCGGCAGGACGGCGAGTACCCCGCGACGGCGGTGCTGCCCGCGGCCCGGCGAGTAGTGCCGTCCTGGCGTCGCGCCGTCACGCCGTCGCTGCTTGCCCTCGCCACCCTCGCCGCCCTGTACCTCTACCTCCGCCCCCAACCAACGCTTCCGCCATCCCGCCTTGCCATCCTGGCACCCGGCCTCGGCGGATCGGGAGCCAGTTCGTCCCTTCACTACCTCGCCTTTACCGAAGACGGGCAGGGACTGGTGTACTCGGTGCAGGGTTCCGCCGGGAACGTTCAACTGGTGCGCCAGGACCTGTCCGACGAGGACCCGACGCCGATCCGGGGAGCGATCCAGCTGACCGACCCGTTCGTATCGCCCGATGGACAGTACGTCCTGGCCACGCGGGCGCCGGACGGGGCACTGTACCGGATCGCCATGGCCGGTGGCACCCCGGAGCCGATCGGGGTCGGGGATCGGCGCGGCCTGGAGGGCATCTGGGCGCCCGACGGTTCGATGTGGCTCAGCGATCTTGAGAACTTCTACCGGCTCGTGGGCGACTCCGTCGTCTCCACGGTGAAGAACACGGCCTCGCGGCTGCTGCAGGTCCTGCCCGATGGCGTCACCGGCCTGACGGTGCAAGTCCGCCTGGGCACCGGGTTCGGCCCCGCGTACCTGGTTGACCTGCGCACCGGCAAGGAGTCGTTGCTCCTCACGACCCAGGTCGTCGAGATCCGCTATACGCAGGGGTACCTGGTCTTTACCACGCCCACCGCAGCGCTGCAGGCCGTCCCCTTCGACGCCCGTTCGCGACGGGTCACCGGCCAGGCCATGACCCTCGCCGCCAACGTCTCGCTGACCGGCGCCGGCCGGGCCCAGATGGCGGTGGCACCGAACGGCAACGTGGCCTACATCCCCGAGGAGCCGTACACCCTCGCCCTGGTGGACCGTGCTGGCGCGAGCCGCCTGGCGACGCAGGAGCGGCACAACTATCACCACCCCATGTTCTCCCCCGATGGGAGCCGCCTGTCCACCGACTATGCCACGACAGAGGGCCGGAACGTATGGGTGCTGGACCTCGATGAGCACACCATGTCGCGCGCGACCTTCGAGCAGGACGGCCACGACGCCACCTGGACGCCGGACGGGCGGTTCCTCACCTATATCACGCCCATTCGGGCGCTGGCCGGCCGCCTCGCCCTGCTGCGGAAGCCACCGGGCACGGCCGAACCCGCCGAAACCCTCTTCACCGGGCCGAACCTCTCGTACACCGGCACCTGGCTCCGCGATGGCAGCGCCCTGCTCACCACCGGTGTGGAGCTCCGGCGTGACACGCTCCGCCCGGACTCGCTGCAGCCCAGCACCAATTCAGACATTGGCGTCCTGCGGAACGGGGGACGCGGTCCCCTGGAACCGGTTGTGGCGAGTCCCTTCAGCGAACAGTTCGCCGCCCCGTCGCCCGACGGCCGCTGGCTCGCGTTCGTCTCCAACCAGTCCGGCCGGGAGGAGGTTTACCTGCGCGACCTCGCGAAGCAGGGGGACCAGGTCCTCGTCTCGGATGGGGGCGGGGTCGAGCCGGTGTGGAGCCCGGACGGGCGTGAGCTGTACTACCGGGAGAACGGTGCCGACCCATACCTGGTCGCGGCGGGCATTGCCACCACGCCGGCGCCGCGCGTGCTCGGACGGACCCGGCTCTTCCCCATCAGCGACGTCGTGTCCACCAACCCGCACGCCAACTACGATGTTTCACCCGATGGCCGCACGTTCGCCATGGTGAGGCGGAGCCCTGCCGCGCGCATCATGGTGATCCAGAACCTCCCGGCCCTCGTGGCGAAGCTGCGGGGCGCGCAGGACTCCAGGTAGGCGCGCGCACGCAGCGACACCCATCCGCGGCATCGATTGCCACCCCCCGGCAACCGGCGTGACGACGAGCGTGGCGCGGCCCGTCGCTGGAGCCCTGGTCATTGCTCCGCGAGCGTGCCGGCCAGGCGCACGATGGTGTTCATGTTGCGGAAGGTGGCCGGCGCTGCGACGGCCTTCTCCAGCACAGCGTAGGAGAACCCCGAATCGCTGAGCCCGCCAGCACTCCACCAGTGGATGTCGCGACCACGCACGACAAGGCGATTGGTGGCGTTGGTGAGATGCTCGATGGCGCGCGCCCGTGCTGGAACGGGCTTCGCGGCGAGGAAGCCCACGTACCGGCTGCCCCCGGTCACGCCTGGAAACGGATCGAGCGCTGCCAGGGCACACACCTCGCCCGCCGTCCTGAGGAAGGTGGGCGCCTCGAACCCCAGGGCCCCCTCCAGGGCGGCCTCGATGCGCCGGACCAGTGCGGGCTCGCTCCGGGTCGTCGCGGAGAACACCACGTTGCCGCTCGCGATGAAGGTGCGAACGTCGCCCAGGCCCAGCGACGAGAACACCTGCGCCAGGCGCGCCATCTTCACCGTGTGGCCACCCACGTTGATGCCCTTGAGGAACGCCACGTACTGCCCCATCAGGAACCGGCACCCTGCCCGGCATCGCGCGTGCGCGGCAACGCCACCAGCCCCAGCGCCACCTTCCTCCACCCGGGCCAGCGCTCGTCGACGCCAGGACCACGCAGGAGGAGCTGGCACGAGATCCCGCCATCGAGCAGGACCGCGTCGCGTGCCCCCAGGGCACCCATCACTGCCGCCATCTCGGGCGTGGTGAAGCCCAGCGGCAGGTTGAGCAGCATGCCGCCCAGCCCCTCGAAGCGGGTCATCGCCACGAGCACCTTGCCATCGCGGAGCGTGCCCAGGGCCAGGCGCGCATCGCGGTGTTCCCGGTCGATGCCGCGCTCGTCTGCGACGAGCTGTGCCGGAATGCTCCCGTCGCCGGAGAGCAGCGTGGGGTAGGACTGGAAGGCGAGGCGCACCCTGCCCCGCTGGCCGGCGATCGCATCGGGCATGACGAGGCCCACCGCACCGGTGGAATCCACCACGACGGCGGGGGCCAGCGGTCCGCTTCCCGGGGACTGCCGCTCCCGGAACTCCTCAACCACCCACCCCCAGGGTCCATCAACGAACTGTCCGGCATTCACGGCGAACACTGCGTCGTCCGGCGCCTCGTCGATGGCCCATCGGCCAGCCACTACCCGCCCTGGTGGCGGGTGCACGAGGTGCAGGTCGAGGCGGGTGGGGTCGAGCCGCACGACGATCACGCGCACCCGGAATGCCTCGCCCGACCCCGACATCGACAGCTGGGCCCACTCCACCCCGTCGGCAACCGGGCGCCAGCGGAGCTGCGCGGCCACCACCGGATGCGGCCCGGCCCACCTGGCGGGCGCCGAGTCGCTGTGCCACCATACCTGCCAGCCGGCCTCCGTGCGTATCGACAACACAGGGCCCCCGGTGGAAACCGGGAGCCCTGCAAGGAGGATGGCCGTCGCCGCGAGTGCCAGCCTCAGATCGGCACACCTGCCTTCTGCAACTCGGCGACACGCGGGCATGCCGCCTTGAGCCCGTCGTTGAGTTCGCTGGAGTTGGGCGCGCCCGGCGCCACGGTGACCGCATTGCCGCAGTAGCTGACCAGCTGCTCACGCTTGATGTGGTAGCCCTTCATCTCCATCCCGGCGGCCGTGGCCCCCGCCTGCTGGATCTGCTCCGCCGCCATCTGCGACCCGCCGCCCGGCGCCTTCGGGGCGGTGGGCTCGGCCCCGCAGGCAGCCACGATCCGCTCCGCCTGGCCCCGCTTGAACGCGGACGCCTCGTTGGACGTGCTGATCGCGTCTGCACCCCGACCCTGCACCCCCGCCATCGTCTTCTGGAAGTCGGCCATCAGCTTGCGGTCGGCCTCGGTGCCGGTGCCGGCCGCAATCCGCTGCGCCGCCTCCTGCACCTTCAGCGCCTGCGCCTCGAGCGACGCCTGCTCGTCCTCCGACACGTCCGCCTTCCCGGCGGCAGCCTCGCTCTTCCGCTCCAGGGCCTCCTCCTGCGGCCGCTCCTTCTCGACCAGCTTGTCGCGACACGCCTGCCACTTCTCGGAGGCCTTCTCGTAGGCGCTGCGGTCCCGGTCGTACTGCGCCTGCGCCTTCTCCCGGTTCTTCTGCTCCTCCTCCGCGCGCTTCATGATGCCAGGCGCCGCAGCGATCTCGGCGGCCAGGCCCTTCTCCAGCGCCGCGAGGTCGGCCGCCGTGAGGTCAATGCGATCCACCACCACCGGCTTCTTCGTCGGGACACCCGCCGCCGATGCCGCCGCATCAGTCGCCTTCTTCTTGAGCTTGCCGAACTGCGCCTCGGCGCTGGACGCCGTGACGAGCGCGAGGATCGCCGCGACTGTCGCGGCCGCGACTGCCTGTCTCATGGTGTTGCCTCCCGGGAGCACCCGGTGTGTGGTCGGAGATGAAACCTGCTCTATGATACGCCCGCCCGGGGCGGAAGGGCAGAGCGTGCGGATCGGGCGGGTGGCCGACCGGGGACGGCCGTCCCTACCGGGGAAAGGCCTCCGGGAGCCCGCCATCGACCGTCAGGATATCCCCGGTCGTAAAGCGGAACCGGTCGCTGGCCAGGAGCACGGCGAGGTCGGCCACCGCCTCGGGGGGAATGAGCGATGCACCCATCACGTTCCGCTTCCGGTACTGGTCGAGCTGGGCCTCGAGCGTCACCCCCTTCGCCCTGGCACGCTCCGCGGCAAAGGAGAGAAAGAGGGGCGTCTCGACCTGGTCGGCATTGATCGCGTTGACCCGAATGCCCATCGGGCCCAGCTCGACCGCGGCGACGCGCAGGGCCTGCAGCAGGGCGGCCTTGCTGCCGCCATAGGCCGCGGCGTCGCGGCCAGGGGTGAGTGCGGCCTTGGACACCGACACCACGATCGACCCGCCCAGCCCCTGCCGCTCCATGATCCGGGCGGCGCCGGCCATCGCCCGCACCGCGCCGAGGTAGTGCACCTCGAGCTGGGCCTGCAGCTCTTCACGGGTGAGGTCCACCAGTGGGGCGAACCGGGGTGGCCGGCCCGCCGTGTAGAAGAGGCAGTCCACCCCACCGAACGCCTCGACGGTGCGGTGAAAGAGTCCATCGAGGCTCGCGTCGCTCCGCACATCCACGGCGACGGCCACCGCCCGGCCCGGGAACCGGTCGGCGACGGCCGTGGCCACCGACTCGGCGCGCGGCTGGTCCACGTCGGCCACCACCACGTGTGCCCCGGTTTCAGCGAACCGATGTGCCGCAGCCTCGCCGATCCCGCTCCCCCCGCCGATGATCACCGCGACCCGCCGCGCGAGGAGGAGCGATGCCCGTTCCCGCTCGATCTCCTCGTCCACCTTGCGCCGCTCCAAGGGCCAGTGCTCGAAGGCGAAGACCTCCTCCTCGGGAATGAACTCGAACCCGCCCAGCGCCTCCGCGCCACGGATCGCCTCGAGCGAGGCGCGGTAGCACAGGTTCGCTGTCATGGCGCCCTTCCGGTCCTTGAAGGCCGTCACCATGCCGAGGCCGGGGACCAGCACCACCTTGGCCCAGTCGGTGATCGGTGCGGTGCCGGCCGGGGCATGCCGCGCATGGTAGGCGGCATACTCCTCCCGCTCGTCGAGCAGCTGCTGCCGCGCGTGTCGCGCCATCGTGTCCGGGTCATCCGCCGGGTCGAGGGTGAGCCAGAGTGGCCGGCGCCCGGCGCGCAGGATGTGCTCCGGGGTCGCGACGCCGCGTGCCGTGACGGCGGGGGTCACGTCGGCTATCGCCTCCCGCACCTCGTCGGATGTGTCGAGATGGAGGACGACCCGGTCGTTGGCGCCCAGCACGCCGCGGATCACGGGGAGGATGGCGCCCATGGCCGAAGGGGTGGCCAGGGCGGCCGGCGCCGCGGGTGCAGCCACGGACACCCTCGGCGACTTCGCCGCCCCCGCTGCCCTCCGCATCATCTCCGACAGCACCGCGCCGCACGCCTCCGTGGTGTCGCCCCACACCACCAGGCCATGGTGCGCCAGGGCCAGTCCGCGTGCCGCCGGGGGAATGCCATCAGCCAGGCGGTCCACCAGCTGCGCCAGCGGAAAGCCGGGCCGCACGTAGGGCACGTAGACGATCTCGCCCTGGAACACCTCTCCCACGAGGCGTTCCGCCAGCGGGGTGGAGAGGTTGGTGAGGCGCATGGTGGCCACGTCGTGGGTGTGCACGATCACGCGGTGCGGCAGGATCGAGTGGAGCGGGGTCTCCACGCTGGGCACCGGCCCCTCACGGCCCAGCATGCTGCCCGCCATGAACTGCATCATCTCGCGGTCGCTCATCGAGGCCACACCCCGGAGGCCCGCCAGCGCGTCGAGTGCGAGGCGGCTGAAGCCCGCCCGCCCGATCGTTCGCATGTCGGTGCCGCTCCCCTTCACGAACAGGGTGCGCACCATGCGGCCTGTCGCATCCGGCGACTCGAGCTTGATGGAGGAGTTGCCGCCGCCCGGCTGCACCAGGCGCACGTCCCGGCCCACCTGGTTGGAAAGCTGGACGAGCTGGTCGAGCGGGTCACCCGCGATAGGCTGGGTCATGCCGGAACATATCGGGCGCGGCGCCCGTACGGGACACCGGGTAGAATCCGCCAACCCATCCAACCACCGAGGATCCCATGCAGGCCACCATCCGCCCCGTCGGGCAGTTCTGCTGGATCAACATGCTCACCCCCGACCCGGCTGCGGCACGGGACTTCTTCACCGCCCTGCTGGGCTGGACCTACGCCGAGATGCCCGGGGTCGGGCACCGCATGCAGGTGCAGGGCCGGGACATCGGCGGGATGTTCGACCTCAACGGGCCCAACACCCCGCCGGGCACGCCACCCGGCATTGGCGTCATGGTCAAGGTGGAGAGCGCCGATGCCACGGCGAAGCGCGTGGTGGAACTCGGCGGCAAGGCCATGCCCCCAATGGATGTGTTCGATGCCGGACGGATGGCGGTGTGCTTCGATCCCGCGGGGGCAAACTTCGACGTGTGGGAGCCACGGAGCCAGCAGGGCACCGACGCCGACCCGTCAGCGGTGGGTGCACCGAGCTGGCACGAGGTCCTCGCCAGTGACGGCGCACGCGCGGTCAGGTTCTATACCAGCCTCTTTGGCTGGACGGCGCAGGCCGTGCCAATGTCCACCTTCAGTTACACGACCTTCCACCAGGGTACCGAGCTGGTGGGCGGGATGATGCCGATCCTCCGCGAGATGGGCAACGCGGCGCCCTGCTGGTCAGTGTACTTCAACGTGGCCGACGTGGATGCGGCATGCGCCACGGCGAAAGCCGCAGGCGGAAGCACCTACATGGAACCGCACGACATCCCCAACGTGGGGCGCATTGCCGGGATCACCTCGCCCCAGGGCGTGATGTTCTACGTGATCCGCTACGCGTGAGCACCGGGCAGCGCCGGGATTTCCCGGCGCTGCCTACCGGCGGCGGGACGACCAGTGAATGGCGCGGATCCGCCACCCGGCGGGTGAGCGCGACAGCACCATCAGCTCCGCCCCGGCGCTGTCGACGGCCCGGCCGTCGAAAGTGCCGGTCGTCTCGGACGTTGAGGCCACCCAGGCCACATCGCCGGCCAGGGTCACCCGGAGCGGGCCCGGCGTTCGTGGCACCGCCGCCGCAAAGGCCATGTCCGCTGGCAGGTGGTGCGCCCGGTACTCCGCCCGCGACTCCATGCCCCCCGCCTCGAGCACCACGACGTCGTCGGCCAGCAACGCCAGGGCACTCGCGGAGTCCCGGCGGGCAAGCGCCTCGTGATACTGCCGAACCACCAGGACGACCGCGGCCGAGTCGGCGGCCGCGCCCTGCGCCGCGCATGGCGCGGGTGCCACCATCGATGCGACGAGCCAGGCGCCCTGCAGCAGCGTGATGCGCATGCTCCCCCCGGTGCTCCCGTGGACGTGTCACTTCCCCTGTGGACCGGGGAAGGTAGCGTGCCGGGACCCGGCACCAGCACCAACCCCGCCGCCCGCGGTATACTTCCCGCCATCCCGCAGGGTGGCGCTGGCGGCACCAGCGACCGCCCCACGACAGGTGCCACTGCGACGCACGCGTTGCCGAACTCGAGGAGAGACCATGACCCCGCTCGACAAGACCCTGAAGCGCGCCATCACCATCGAGGGACAGCCCTACGTGCTCACCTTTGACGCCGAGGGTGTCACCATCACCGAGAAGGGCAAGCGGAAGGGCAACTCCATGAAGTGGAAGGAGCTGCTCACCGGCGAGGCGGCCCTGGGATCGGCCCTCCGGGAGTCGGTGCAGCAGGGCAGCTGAGGCGGTCGGTCGCAGGATTACCACGACAAGGGGCGGCCCAGGGCCGCCCCGTTCTGTTGAACATGGCGCCTCGCGCCGGCGCCCACGACGCAACCCGTCGCCAGGACCCACTCGCTGCCTGAGGCCCGTCCCCGCCGGGGCTGATACCATTCGACATGCCGCACCCCACCGCCCCGTGGATTCCCGTGCCCTGGCGCAAGCCGCTCGCCTGGGGCACCCTCGCGGTCGGCATGCTCGACATCCTGGACGCCTTCATCTTCTTCGGGCTGAAGGGCGCGACCCCAGGCCGCATCCTGCAATCCATCGCGGCAGGTGTGCTGGGCCGGGACGCCGCCATCGCGGGTGGGTACGCTACCGCCGCCCTCGGCCTGGGCCTGCACTTCTTCATCGCCTTCTGCGTGGTGCTGGCCTACCTGCTCGCGAGCCGCCGCCTGCCGGCGCTGGGCCGTTCCCCCTTCCTCTTCGGGCCGCTCTACGGCCTGCTCGTGTTCATCGTCATGCAGCAGGTGGTGCTGCCCCTGTCCAAGGTGGCCGGCAAGGGCCTCGCCGGCATGCCCACCGCCTCCCTCGTGAATGGCATCGTGATTCACCTGGTGGGTGTTGGGCTGCCGGCGGCGCTCGCGGCCAGGGCGGCTGGCCGCTCGCGGGCGTAACAGGGCACCGCCGCCCCTCGACCCGCCCCGCCCTACCCGTTGGGCGAAGAATCCCGCATACTATCAACACCCCAACCGCCCCAGGCGGGCCCCATGACTGCCCCGTTCGACGCGCCTGCCGAGCCCGTTCCCGCGCGGAAGCCCCTCGACCACGAGATCGACGTCTACGGGCTCACGCACCCGGGGCTGGTGCGCAAGGACAACCAGGACAACTTCCTGGTGGCCGCCCTGCACAAGCGGGTGGACGTGAAGTTCTCCAGTCTCACCGACTCCGCGATCGCCACGTCGATCGACGAACGACTCGCCTTCATCGCCATGGTGGCGGACGGCGTGGGCGGCGCCGAGCATGGCGAGGCGGCCAGCCGGCGGGCCGTCGAGGCGGCCACCCAGTACGTGACCCACACGGTGCGGTGCTTCTACGCCTCGGGCACGAAGGACGAGTCGCTCACCGACACCCTGCAGGAGGCCGCCCGTTGCGCCCATGAGCAGGTGAAGCTGCAGGCCACGGCGACCGGCGCCCGCAGCATGGCCACCACCCTGACCCTCTTCCTCGGGGTCTGGCCGTGGATTTACGTGCTCCAGGTGGGTGACTCGCGCTGCTATGTGCTCCGGCAGGGCGCCCTGCTCCAGCTCACCCGCGACCAGACCATGGCGCAGGAGCTCATCGACCTCGGCGTCCTCAAGCCCACCGACGCCCAGCATGCCCGCCTGTCCCACGTGCTCTCGAGCGCCATCGGGAGCCCCAGCGCCCTGCCCAAGGTCACGCGGTTCGCCAGCGAGTGGGGCAACGTGTACCTGCTCTGCAGCGACGGCCTCACCCGGCACGTGGCGGATGGGGAGATCCAGGCGACGCTCGCGTCCATGACCAGCGCCCGTGAAGCGTGCGAAACCCTGCGAGACATGGCGCTTGCCCGGGGCGGGTCGGACAACATCACCGTGGTGATCGGCCGGACCCCCGCGGCACCCCCCTCGCTGCCCTGACGGGCTGACCCTACTGCGCCTGCTTCCGCGCCCGGCTGCGGTACGGCAGCACGAACAGGTAGAGTCCTGTCACCAGCAGCAGTGCGAGCGGCGCCAGCGGCGAGTAGGTCACCCAGGCGGGTGGCTCTCCCCACGCCCGCACCGCGACGTTGGCGATCACCGTCAGCGTGAACGCGATGGACACCCACCGATGCACCTGGCGCATCCCGCTGTTCCAGCTCACGAATTCCTCCCTTGGTCAGTGGTGGGGCGCTCACGCGATCGTCGTGAGTACCTGGGCCAGCCGGTCCCCCATCATCTTCCAGCCGTAACGAGCGCCGCCGAACTCCCGCTTCTGGCCTTCCTTGAAGCCTGACTGCACGAGCAGGAGCCTGGTGCCGGACGCCGTCGCCACGAGGGTGAAGGTGACGACGGTCTCCAGGGAGGGGACACCCCAGGAGTACTGCAGCCGTCGCGGTGGGTCGGCCTCGAGCATCCGGCAGTGCACCACGCCATCCCAGCCCGGCTGTGGATCGGTCCGGAAGCTGAACGCCGCCCCGGGCACAAGCGCGAAGCCGGTGACGGGGAGGAGCCATTGCGACAGGAGGACTGGATCGGTCAGGGCGCGCCAAACCCTTCCGGGCGGGTGCGGCAGCTCTGCCTCGAAGGCAATCGCTTCGGCCTGGGATGGCGCCGTGTGGTCGGTAAAGCTCATGCGTCCATGTCCTCCAGGAGGCGTTCCAGGCGGCCCATCCGGTCCAGCCAGAAGTGGCGGTAGTGGGTGACCCAGTCCAGCAGTGGCTGCATGCCACCTGGCCGCAGGCGGTAGAAGGTCAGGCGCCCCTCCCGGCGGCTCTTCACGAGCCCGGCCGCCTTCAGCGTGGCCAGGTGCTGCGAGATGGCCGGCTGCGAAATGCTGAAGCGGGCAGTGAGATCCTTCACCGCCGCCTCCCCGGTCACCAGCGCCTCGAGGATGGCCCGCCGGCTGGGATCGCCCAGCACCCGGAACAGCCGGTCACGGGCAACGGTCGCAGTGGTCATGGCGCAATTATATAAGTGATTACTTATGCATTGTCAACCGGCGCCCGGCGTCACTACCTTCAGCCATGACCGCGCCCTCCACGCGGCTGGGCCAGGCCCTCGCCGATCGCTACCGCATCGACCATGAGCTCGGTGCCGGCGGGATGGCCACGGTGTACCTCGCGCACGACCTGCGGCACGACCGCAAGGTCGCGATCAAGGTGCTGCATCCCGAACTCGCGGCGGTCATTGGCGCCGACCGGTTCCTGAGCGAGATCCACACCACCGCCAACCTCCAGCACCCGCACATCCTCCCCCTCTTCGACAGTGGGGCGGTGCCGGGCGGGGAGGCCGGCACCGGCGACGGGGCACCCCGGCTCCTGTACTACGTCATGCCGTACATCCCGGGCGAGTCGCTCCGCCAGCGCCTCACCCGCGAGCGCCAGCTCCCGGTGGCCGATGCCGTGCGCACCAGCCAGGAGGTGGCCAGTGCGCTCGACTACGCGCACCGGCAGGGCGTGGTCCACCGCGACATCAAGCCCGAGAACATCCTGCTGCATGACGGCTCGGCGCTGGTCGCCGACTTCGGCATCGCCCTCGCCATCACCGCGGCAGGGGGCGGGCGCCTCACCCAGACCGGCCTGTCCCTCGGCACCCCCGCCTACATGAGCCCCGAGCAGGCCATGGGCGAGCGGGACATCGGGCCCCGGAGCGATGTGTACGCGCTGGGTGCGGTGACGTACGAGATGCTCTGCGGCGAGCCTCCGTTCACCGGCCCCAGCTCGCAGGCCATCGTGGCCCGCACCCTGACCGAGGCGCCACGGCCCCTCCGCACCGAGCGAAAGAGCATCCCGCCCCACGTGGAAGCGGCCGTGCTGACCGCACTCGAGAAGCTCCCGGCCGACCGGTTCGGGAGCGCGCGGGAGTATGCAGAGGCGCTGAGGAAGGGCGAAGGCGGCGAGGGCGGAGCGAGCAGCGCGTCGAGCCGCCACCAGGCCGCCACGGTGGCGATGGGTGTGTCCCATCGCGGCGCCCGCCGGTTCCTCGTCCCGGGCCTCGCCGCCCTCTCCGCCCTCTCTGCCTTCTCCGCCCTGTATCTCCTTGCGACCCGGGCCCGGGGCACCGGCCCCGCCGCCACTCCCGTCGAGTTCGCCCCGGTCGAGATGGGCTCCATGCAGTATTTCTCGGTGTCGCCCGACGGCCAGACCATCGTCGGCACCGTCCCCGACTCGAACGGCATCCTGCGCGTCCTGCTCCGCCGGCTGGACAACACGACGCCCACGGCAGTGGCGGGCACCGAGAACGTGACGCGCGCGTGGATGACGCCGGACAACAGCGGGATCGTGGTGCGCACCGTGGGCGGAAGGCTCCGCTTCGTGCCCCTGACAAGCGGCGTGGCGCGCGACCTGGGGCCCGCGGAGGGCTACGTCACCGTCGAGTGGGGCCCGGGTGACAGCCTGCTCACCGTGGTCGAGAACACCCTGTTCATGATCCCGCTCGACGGTGGCCCGCGCCGCACCGTGGCGACGCGCACCGGCCCCGGCACCTTCTTCATCCCGCGCATGCTGCCGGGCGGCCGCGAGATCCTGGTGGGTCACCGCATCACCGAGGACTCGGTCAACCTCTTCCAGATGGACCTGGCCACCGGCGCATCCGAGCTCGTCAGTCCCAATGTGCAGGAAGTGCGGCCCTTCCCCGACGGCCGCGTGCTCTGGCTCGACGGCACCTCGCGCGTGCTCTACGGGACGTACGACCCGCGCGCCAGGGCGTTCGGCAGCCGCCAGGTGGTCCTTGCCGACGGCGTTGACGACCTCTTTGCGCACGGCAACGTGCTGGTGCTGCGCCCGAGCGTGTCGCGGCGTGACCTGTGGGTGCTGAATGCCGGCGCCAGGTCACCCGTGCAACTGGTCACTGGTGACACCATCGCGGCGGCGCCCGTGTTCTCGCCCGATGGAACGCACCTGGCACTCGTCCTCGTCCCCGATGCCAACCAGGCCAACGACGCCGACCTCTGGGTGCTCGACCGGAAGAGCGGGCTCCGGCACGCCGTCGCGGGGCGGGTGGCGGAGTACGCCTGGTTCCCCGACGGGCGGCAGCTGGTGGTCTTTCGCCGCCGCGGGCGCCAGGGGGCACAGGACATCTTCGTGGTTCCCGCCGATGGAAGCGCACCAGCCAGGCAGGTGACTGCCGACACCGTGCTCAAGCGCCAGCCCGCCGTGACCGCCGATGGCTCAGGCGTGGTCTACGCCATCCGCGGGCGCATCGCCATGCAGCCGTTTGCTCCGGAGGCGCCCGCTCGGGCGCTGTTCGACGATCCTGGCCAGGAGTTCGATCCCGCGTTCTCGCCCGACGGGCGCTGGTTGCTCTATGGCGTGGAGGATGAGCGCGGCGGGTTCCTGTATGTCCGCGCGTGGCCCTCGCTCGGCCCGCGCATCGCGATCGGCGCGGTGGGCCTTTGCCCCTCCTGGTGGGGGGACAGCGGCCGGCGGATCTACTCGTGCCTGCCCGACGGCACCGTCGCATGGACCAGCTTCGACCCCGCGACCGGTCGCACCGTGGGTTCCCCCCAGCCGGTGGGGGCCATCGCGCAGAGGAACGTGTGGTTCACCGTGAACACGACGGGCGCCGACCTGGCATGGATTTCTTCGACGGAGCGCTACGCCACCGAGCCCCGCGTGCTGGCCAACTGGCGCGCTGACGCCGAGCGGCGGCTTTCAGGCAGGTAGCACGCACGGACCGTCAGCTGGCGACTGACGGGATGCAGATCACGAATGCCACCCCGCCCCCTGCCGGCTGTTCCAGCCGCAGGTCCCCGCCATGCACTTCAGCCACCTGCCTCGCGATCACCAGGCCCAGCCCGCTCCCGCCGCCGCGCGGATCGAGCCGCTCGAAGCGGTTGAACACGCGCTCCGCATCTGCCGGCGCAATGCCCGGCCCCCAGTCGCGCACCCGGAGCCAGGCACACGGCCCGCCCTCGCGTTCAGCCATCCCCGTACTCAGTTCCACCGGCGAGGGCGCCGCATGCACGAGGGCATTGTGTACCAGCGCCAGCACCGCCCTGCCCACCAATGACTCGTTGGCGAGCACTGGCGCCTCGTCGAACTGGCCAAGCCTGATCTCGCGGCCAGCCGCCACCGCCAGGCTCCGGGCACGCGCCACCGCGTCATGCGCAATGTCATCGAGGTACACCTGGCGCCGGTCGCCAGGCACCTCCTGCCGTGCGCCAGCTTCCCGGGCCAGTGCCAGCAGGTCACCAACCAGTTCCCCAAGGCCCACGGCCTCCCGCTGGATCGTGTGCAGTGCCGCGCTGAGGTCGCCCGGCTGGTTGCCCCGGAGCGCCACCTCGGCCTCGTTCCGCATGATGGCCAGCGGTGTCCGCAACTCGTGCGCAGTCTCGGCCAGGAAGGCCCGCTGCCGCGCCGCCTGTTGCCGCTCGCTGGCCAGCACCTGTTCTGCCTGCGCCACGAGGCGCCGCAGCGCGTCGGTCAGCGTGCCGAGTTCGTCCGGGGCACGCGCCACCGGGAGCGGGCTGAAGCTCGCGTGCCCCGCGGACACCTCCTGAGCGATCTGGTGTGCCGCACTGGCGAGGCTCGTCACCGGCTGCAGCGCGCTGCGTGACGCCACGAAGCCGACGAGCAGGCCGAGCAGGAGGATGAGCGGGAGCCCAAGCACGAGTGCGGTGCGCAATTGCCCGAGTCGGGCCAGGAGCGGCGCCAGGGGCATCGCAATGAAGAGCCGGATCCCCTCGGGGAGTGACACCTCGATCACCCGGCTCGGCCCCGCGCCCAGGTCCACGGTCACGGGCGAACGCGCCCGCAGGCGCAGGTCGAGGCCGTCGGCCAGGGGGGGCCCCCCGGCGTAGGGCAGCGACGATGCGATGAGGCGACCGGAGCTGTCGGCGGCGACGAGCACCCGGTCCACGAAGACGAGCTCGGTGAGGAGGTGCGAGACTGCCTCGTTGGCGGTGCGGAACTCGGGGCGGTCATGCTCGAACAGCACCCGCGCCGACGTCGCTGCGTTCTCCAGCTCGCGCTCGAAGGCCGCGCGGTACTCCCGCGCCAGCCACAGGTAGAGCGCCACGCCGCCCACCGCGAGCAGCACCGCGAAGCCGCCCGCGAAGAGGAGCGCCAGGCGCACGCGGATCCCGTGCGCGGGGTAGTGCGGCCAGGTCACGAGGCCGGGTCCAGCGCGTAGCCGCGCCCGCGCACGGTGCGCACCATCGGCGCGCGTCCCCCGCCATCCACCTTCCGCCGAAGCCGCGCCACGTACACGTCAATCACGTTCGAGAGCGGGTCGTAGTTCTCGTCCCACACGTGCGCGCTGATGTCGGCGCGGGCCACCACCTGCCCGGGCCGGAGTGCGAGGAACTCGAGCAGCGCATACTCGGTGGTGGTGAGGGTGATGGGCTCGCCTGCTCGCGCCGCAGTGCGCGTGGCCGGGTCCAGCACCAGGTCACCCACGCGCACCACCGGCCCCCTGGTGACCGGTACGCGGCGCTGCAGTGCCCTGAGCCGGGCCAGCAGCTCGTCCAGCGCGAAGGGCTTGACCAGGTAGTCGTCTGCCCCGTCGTCCAGGCCTTGCACCCGGTCTGCCACGGCATCGCGCGCCGTGAGCATCAGGATCGGCGTCATCACGCCCCCTGCCCGCAGCGCCTTCGCCAGCTCGAATCCGGAGCCATCGGGCAACCCCACGTCGAGCACGATCGCATCGTACGGCTCCAGCGCCAGCTTCTGGCGCGCCGCCGCCACGCTCCCGGCCACGTCGGCCGCATGTGCCGCCAGGCGCAGCCCGCGTCGCACGCTCTCCGCCAGGACCGGCTCATCTTCGACGACCAGGATCCGCACGCACCCCCCGGGGTTGACCCCAACATCGGCGCCGGGCACCGGGGCCGTCAATCCACACCCCGCATTCATCGTGGATTCATGTTCGCCTGCTACGATGTCGCCATGCTGCTCGCCACCCTGTTGCTCCTGCAGGCCCCGGACACGGTACGCCTCGGCGTGGACGAGGCGCTCCGGCGCGCCGTGGCCGATGCCCCCGCCCTCGTGGCCAGCATGGCCGCCGAGAGCGCGGCCACCGCCCGCATCCGGCAGGCTGGCTCGTGGCGGAACCCGGTCTTCAGTGGCCTTGCCGAGAATATCGGGGCCCAGGAGCCGATCACCGGACATACGGGCCTGGCCGGCATCGAGGGGCAGCTCACCCTGGAGCAGACGCTCACGATCGGCGGGGACCGCGGCGCGGCGATTCGCGAGGCCCGCGCCCTGGCGGCCGCCGCGGGCGCCACCACCGCGGTGACCATCGCCGACATCCAGGCCGCGGCACTCGAGGCCATCAGCGTGGTGGAGCGTGACCGGCGTGTCGCCGCCTTCGCCACCGAGGAGGCCCAGGCCCTCGAGCGCATTGCCCACCTCATGGACCGCCGGGCCGCCGAGGGGCGCACCAGTGGCGGCGACGCCGCCCGCACCCGCATGGAAGCCGTCACCACGGCATCGGCTGCGGCCAGGCGGAGGGCGCGTGCCGTGGAGAGCGAGGGGATCCTTGCCCGGCTCCTCCTGTTCGAGCCGGGAACACTGCTGCTGGTGGAGACGGGCACCTGCGCCGAGCCGCCACCGCCGACCGCCGCGACTGGCGTGCCGCCCGACCTTCTCCTGGCACAGCACACCGTGGCGGCACACGATGCCGCTGTCGCCCGCGCCGATGCCCTGCGCGTGCCCGACCTCCGGCCCATTGCGGGCCTCCGGCGCACTGCCGGCTTTTCCGGCCTGCTCCTGGGCCTGAGCCTCGAACTGCCCATCATGCCCGGCCCCGCCGCCGGCGCCGATGCGGCGCGCGCCGACCTCGCCGGTGCCGCGGCCTCGCGCGATGCCCTGGCCCGGAACCTCGCGGCCGAGCAGCATGCCACCCGTCGCGCGGCCACCGACCTCGACCAGGCCGGTGCAGTCTTCGACTCGACTGCCGCGAGCGCCCTGGAGCGTGCGGTGCGCGCCGCCTTCGCGCGGTACGGCTCGGGTGAGGGCACCCTCGTCGAGCTGCTCGACGCCCGGCGCGCGCGACTGGCCTTCCTCACCGAGTTCGAGGAATGGCGGACCGCACTCAGGCTTGCGCGCATCCGGAGTGCGCGCACCAGCGGCCTGCCGCTCGACGGCACCCTGCTCTGCACCCCCGGCTACCCGGAGGAGTCGTGAGGTTCCCCTGCGCCCCGCTCATCGCAATGCTGGCCCTCGCCGCGGCCTGCCGCCAGCAGCCGCGCGAGCCCGATGTCGACCAGGCGCCCGCAGGTACGGTCATCCTGACGCCGGCCCAGCGGCAGTCGGCCAACCTCGCCACCGATACGGCGCGCATCACGCGGGTCTCGGTTCCGCTCACCGTGCCCGCCACCCTGCACGCACCCGACCTGTCCACCGCGCACGTCGGCTCCATCGTCGAGGGCCGCGTGGATGCCGTGCGGGTGCTCCCCGGCGACCGGGTCCGGGCGGGTGACCCGCTCCTCCTCATCCACTCGCACGAACTCGCCACTGCCGTGCGCGACTTCTCGGCGGCAGAGGCCGAGCTGGCGGCCACACAGGCGGCCCACGCGCGATCGGTTCGGCTCCTCGCCGACGAGGCGGTGGCGAAGGAGGAAGTGGAGCGACGGCAGGCGCTGGTGGACCAGGCTCGCGCGGAGTACCGCCGCGCCCGCGAGATCGTGGACCACCTTTCGCCCTCCCCCGAGGGCGACGTGACGGTTCGCGCCCCCCGCAGCGGCACCATCTTCGCCGTGTACGTGCGGGCCGGGGAAGCCGTGGTGCCCGGCGCCCCGCTCGTGGACCTGGGCGATGCCAGCGTGCTCTGGGCCACCGGCTTCATCCCCGAGGCTGCGGCACTGTCGCTCACCCCCGGCACGCGCGTCACGCTCGTCCTCGACGTGGCGCCGGCCGATACCCTCACGGCCAGGGTCGTGCGGATGGGTGCCACCGTGGATTCGCTCCGGCGCGCGGTCGAACTGCGCGTGGCACTCGACCAGCGCCCGCCCGCGGCGCGCCCCGGGATGTTTGCCTCGCTCCTGCTGCCCACGGGTGCCCCGGCGGATCGCGTGGTGCTTCCCGACGGGGCCATCCAGCGGATGCCCGCGGGCGACGTGGTGTTCGTGCAGGAAGCACCCGGCCGCTACCGCGCCGTCCCGGTGCGTGCCACGCCAATCGGCAATGGCCGCGTCGCCCTGGAAGGGCTCACGCCCGGCGTGGTCGTGGTGACCAGCGGCGCCTACTACGTGCGCGGCGCCCTCGAGGGCCCGGTGGCGGGGGGCCACGGTGATCATTGATGGCCTGGTCGGGTCGGTCATTCGCTTTCGTGGCGTCGTCTTCGGGGCCGCAGCGGTGCTCCTCGGCCTGGGCGTGTGGGCGCTCTCCACCCTGCCGTTCGAGGCCTACCCCGACCTCACCGCCAACACGGTCACCGTCATCGCCGAGGCGCCGGGCCTGGCGCCGCAGGAGGCCGAGCAGCTCGTCACCTTCCCCATTGAACGCTCGCTCCTTGGCCTCCCGAACACGCTGGCAGTGCGATCCACCACGAAGTCGGGCCTCTCACTCACCCAGGTCGTCTTTCACGACCGGGTGGACCCCTACTTTGCGCGCCAGCAGGTCGCGCAGCGGCTGGGTGACGTCACCACCCAGCTCCCCGACGGGGTCACCCCGGTCCTGGGGCCGATCTCCACCGCCATGGGGGAGGTCTACCAGTACATCCTCACCTCCACCTCGGCGGAGTGGAACCTCACGACCCTGAAAACCCTGCAGGACTACACCCTCGCCCCGGCGCTGCGCACCGTGGATGGTGTGGCCGAGGTGAACAGTTGGGGCGGGTTCACGGAACAGTTCCATGTCGAGGTCGAGCCCCGGCGCCTCGCCATGGCCGGCCTGACATTGGGACAGGTGGAGGCGGCGCTCGCGGCCAGCAATGCCAACTTCGGCGGCGCCTACACCGAGAACCGCGGGGAGCGGTTCATCGTCCACGGACTCGGCCGCCTCACCAGCCTGGGCGACCTGGGTGCCGTGGCAGTGGCGTCCCGCGACGGCGTCCCCATCCGCATTGCCGACCTGGGTGAGGTGCGCGTGGGTGCGCTGCCCCGCCAGGGGGCCGTGACCTACAACGGCGCCGGCGAGGTGGTCACCGGCATGGTGATCATGCGGAAGGGTGCCAATGCCCAGGATGTCATCCGCCGCATCAAGGCCAGGGTGCAGGCGCTCCGCTCGACGCTGCCGCCGGGCGTGCAGGTCGTGCCGTTCTACGACCAGACCGACCTCGTTTCACGCACCACGCACACCATCAGCAAGAACCTGCTGCTGGGCGGCGCGCTGGTCATCGCCCTCCTGTGGCTCTTCCTCCGGAACATCGCCGCCAGCGTCATCGTGGCCCTCGTCATCCCGTTCTCCATGCTCTGGGCCTTCATCGCCATGCGCTGGTTCGGCTTCTCGGCCAACCTCATGAGCCTGGGGGCACTCGACTTCGGCCTGCTGGTCGATGGCTCGGTGGTCATCATCGAGAACATCATGCGGCGCGCCGGCCACGACCCGCACGAGGACGCGGACACGCGCATCCGCCGGGCGACGGTCGAGGTGGGGCGGCCGGTGGTCTTCGGGATCGCCATCATCATGGCGGTCTACGTTCCCCTCTTCGCCCTCGAGGGGACCGAACGGCGGATGTTCGTGCCCATGGCCTTCACCGTCGTGGCGGCGGTGCTGGGGTCACTGGTGCTGGCCCTCACCCTCGTGCCGGCCCTGGCGCGCACCTTCCTCGCCAACGCGCGTGAGCCGCACTCGGCGCGCTTCGAGCAGCTGCGCGCCTGGTATCGCGGTGTGCTCCAGCGCACCCTTGCCCACCCGCGGCGCATCCTGGGCGCCGTGGTGGCGCTCGTTGGGGTTGCGCTCCTCGCCGGCAGCCGGCTGGGCGGGGAGTTCATGCCGCGGCTCGACGAAGGCAGCGTCCTGGTGCAGGCGCGCCGCCTGCCGTCCACCGCGCTGCCCCAGGGCATCGAATATTCCCTCGCCATCGAGCGGGCCCTGCTCTCCCTGCCCGAGGTGACGAGCGTGGTCAGCAAGCTGGGCCGCCCCGACCTCGCCACCGAGGCGATGGGCACGTATGAATCGGACACCTACGTGGGGCTGGTGGACCGGGGCGACTGGCGCCCGGGAGGCAAGGACGCGCTCATCGTGGCCATGGACAGCGCCCTCGGCAGCATCCCGGGGCTCTCCTACGCCTTCACCCAACCACTCCAGATGCGCCTCGACGAGGCCGAGAGCGGGATCACCACCGACGTGGGCGTGAAGGTCATCGGCACCGACGCGGACACCCTGGCGGTGCTGGCCGAGCGGGTCGAGGGAGTCCTCGGGGAAGTTGACGGCGCCTCCGACGTGAAGGCCACGGCAGCGGCACGCGTCAAGCAGGTGCGCGTGGACCTCCATCGCAGCGCCCTGGCCCGCTACGGGCTCGGCACGCGCGACGTCGGCCAGGAGGTCGAGCGGGCAATGGGAGCGTCGGTGGCCACGCAGGTGGTGGATGGTCCGCGCCGCATTGGCGTGGCCGTCAGGATCCCCGGAGCGACGCAGCAGGACCCGGAGCGCCTCGCCGACCTGCCCATCGTCCTGCCATCGGGGGGGCTCGCGCCCCTCGGGTCGCTCGGCGCGGTGTCGCTGGTGGAACAGCCGGAGGCGCTGGCCCACGAGGGCGGGCAGCGCATGGTCGTGGTGGGCGCCAACATCCGCGGCCGTGACGTGGTCAGCTTCGTGGAGGAGGCCACGCGCGCGCTGGCGAGCGAGGTGCCACTCCCCACCGGCTACCGTTATGAGTGGGGCGGCCAGTACACCCACCAGCGGACCGCGCTCCGCCGGCTTGCGATCCTCGTGCCGCTCGCGATCCTCGCCATCTTCCTCCTCCTCTACGCCACCTTTGGCCGCACCCGCCAGGCCGCACTCGTCATGGCGAACGTTCCCTTCGCCCTGGTGGGCGGCATCGCCTCGCTCTGGATCGTGCAGCTCAACCTGAGCCTCTCGGCGTCGGTCGGCTTCATTGCCCTCTTCGGCATTGCCGTGCTCAATGGCGTGGTGATGGTGAGCGCCATCAATGCGCTGCGCCAGGACGGCGTGCCGCTGCAGCAGGCAGTCCTCGACGGCGCCGCCGCCCGCCTCCGCCCGGTGCTCATGACCGCGCTGGTCGCGGGGCTCGGCTTCCTGCCCATGGCAGTGTCCCGGTCACCCGGGTCCGAGGTGCAGCGTCCGCTCGCCACCGTGGTGATCGGCGGGCTCCTCACTTCCACGCTGCTGAGCCTGCTGGTGCTGCCGGCGTTCTACCTGGCGCTCGAGCGGGTCGCCGGCCACCATGGGCCAAATGGCCCGGGTGGCCACGAGCCCCGCCCTGTTGCACGTTAGGGGATGCGCTGCCGCATCTGCCTCCTGCTGGCCAGTCTTGTTGCCGGCTGCAGTTCAACGGAGTCACCCCCGGAACAGGACGTGCCCTCGTCCCTGGTGCTGTCGCAGGGCACCCTCGAGTTGAACCTTCGGCCCGGGAGTGAACTGCCCGCGGCGGGCACGGTGCACGTCGAATCGGACGGCTTTGCCATCGCGGGCCTCCACGCCACCATCCAGCTCGCCGTCGACAGCGCCGCCTGGCTCACAGCGTCATTCTCGAGCAGCAGCACCCCATCCGACCTGCACCTCGAGGCCCGGGCGCTCGCCCTGGCGCCTGGCACGCACCACGCCACCGTCAGCATCGCCTCGTCCGACACCACGGTGGCGCCCGTGGCCCTCCCGGTGACACTGGTCGTGGGGGCGCTCGCCACGCTGCAGGTGGCACCCGGCAGCGTGTCCCTTGCCGCCGAGGTGGCCGGTCCCGTGGTCTCCGCCGCGGCGATGGTGACCTCGGCCGCAGGCTATGAGGTGGATCGCCTCACCGCGGCCATCACCTGGACCGGTACCAGCCGGGACTGGCTCGCGGTGACGCTCGACAGCTCTGCGACGCCGGCCCGTGTGCAGGTGGCCACCCGCCCGGGAACGGCTCCCGAGGGCACGCTTTCCGCGACGGTGACGATTGCCGCGCCAGGTGCCACGCCCGTGACGCTGCCGGTGACCCTGGCACTCACCGACTCGCGCCCCAGGGTCACGTTCCTCAATGGCGGATGGACCATTTTCGACCTCTCACCGGGCACGGGCTGGGTGACGGGTGCGGGGTTCTCCTGCCGCCCCAGGGACACAGGGTGCTCCACCCGCGCCTCCGTCGGCACCCTGCTGGACCTCGCAGCGTCCGGAGACTCGCTCAACCGCTTCCTGCAGTGGGATGGCGCATGCACCGACCAGTTCGCTCCCGAATGTCGCATCAAGGTCCTGGGCGACACGACCATCAGGGTGTACTACTACATCATTGGCTACGAGGTATGGGCTACCATGGTCAGTGCCGATGGGGCCACCGGCTCGCTCGTCGCCCAGGGAAGCACCTGGATCCGCCCCGACCCCTGCGTCATGCTCATGTCGCCGGGGCACTGCGGCTGGACCCAGAAGATGGGAGGGCGGAACGTGTACATCCATGCCCAGGCAGACTCGGGGAGCGTCTTCCTGGGGTGGAGCGGCGAATGCACCAACCTCGGCGTGCCGACCTGCACCGTGATGCCCAACCCCGGCGGCAGGCGTGAAGTGACGGCAACCTTCGGGCGGGCGCCCTAGCTGACTGTAGAGCACCAGGAGGGCACCGCCCCGCGACACCGGCGTCTCGACGGTGAACCCACCGACCCACCGGCCATCGCGGAACTCCACGTAGTCGGGTCCGTAGTCGGTGAACGTCCACCCGAACACGGCGCCATAGAAGTCCTTCATGGTGCCGATGTCCGTGGCCGGCAACTCCAGGTAGTCGATGGTGTGCTGCCGTTCGCTCATTGTGGCGAGGCCCCGCCGCTCGGCCGGCCCATGCGCTGCATGCCCTCGGCGATGTTCCTGTCGAAGACCTGCTGCTGGTCCGGCGTGAGGATGTCGCGGTACACCTTGAGCTGTGCCTGGCGGGCAGCGCGCATGGCCGCCCGGGTCGCGGAGTCGGGGCGCTCGCCACTCTCCCGCATCGCCCTCATCTTCGCCATCTGCTCCTCGCGCTTCGGGGCGTTCGCATTCCAGATGGAGTCCACCTTCTTCTGCTGGTCGGCCGTGAGCGTGATCCCCTTCAGGACGCCCTGTCCCGACTTGGGCGCGTTCATCATGCCGCGGTTCCCGCCGCCTTGCGCCGCTGCCGGCGCAGCCAATGCCACCATCAGGCCCACGACTGCCCACGTCGTCCGCATCGTTCCCCTCTCACTGGTTGTGCTGCGCCCGCCTGCCTGCACGCCACACCCGGCGTCGTCCGGGGCCGGGCTACCCCGACGCGCCTGAAAACTGTGCGGTTGCCCGCTGCAGGCAAGGAGGGTGTCGGTCCCGCAGCAACCCGGCGCCGTCAGGCGCCGCGGCGCGCCAGCACCTCCCCCAGCCGCGTCAGGGTCTCAACGCCCCCCTCGACCGCCCCGAACTTCACCAGCCGGGCCTTGCCCGCGGCAGACGCCGCCCGCATGCACAACGTCACGCGGGTGCGGGTCGGGCCCAGCTCGTCGAAGGTCACGGTCACGTGAAAGCAGTCGGCCGGCTCCGGCTCGGCATGCTCATACTCCAGCAGGCCGGGCGGGGTGATCGCGACGTAGCGGACCAGGTTCTCGTAGTCGGTGCCATCGGGGCCGTGCATGGTGAAGCGCCACTGGCCCCCCGGCCGCAGGTCCTGCGCATGGGTCGTCGTGCGAAACCCCCGCGGCCCCCACCATTCGGAGATGTGGGCGGTGTCCGTGAAGGCCTGAAAGACCAGCGCCCGCGGGGCGTCCAGCTCCCGCGTGACCACGATCTCGAGGTCGGCCGTCGCCGTGTCGTGCGTTGCTGCCGTCATTGTGTGCCTCGCTGTCCCGTGCGTACTGGTGGATCGGTGCGTTCGCCTGCATTTCCATTGTGCTCCTTCCTGCCCTTCCTCCCCGCCGCCTTGCCAGCCTTCCGCTGCAACGCCGCCAGGTAGTCCTCCAGGCGGTCGAGCCGTCCCTCCCACAGCGTGCGGTACGGCTCCAGCCAGTCCGACACCTCCCGCAGCGCCTCGGCGCGGAGGCGCCTGGGGCGGTACTGGCCCTCCCGCCCCTCCTCGACAAGTCCGGCCAGGCCGAGCACCTTCAGGTGCCGGGACACGGCAGGCTGGCTGATGGCGAACGGCGCGGCCAGTTCCGACACGGTAGCTTCGCCCCGGGCCAGCCGGTCCAGCAACGCCCGGCGCGTCGGGTCGGCCAGGGCCGAGAGGGTCAGGCTGAGGCGGTCGGTGGGGGCCTGGCGAGGCCGGGCGGCTACCGGCATATAAGCAGCTCGTTATATAACATAGTAGCTATATACGAGTGTCAGTACGGTTCGTCAACCCCCGCAAGGAGCGACCCCATGGCCTATGTCGATGGCTTCGTGATCCCCATCCGCAAGCGCAACATGCCCGCCTACCGCCGCATTGCAGCCAGGGCCGGGAAGGTGTGGATGGAGTACGGCGCCCTGCACTACATCGAGGCAGTGGGGGACGACCTGAACGTGCCGTACGGGCTGCCCTTCCCCAGGTTGGTGCGGGCCAAGCCGGGCGAGACGGTGCTCTACTCGTTCATCGTGTATGGCTCGCGGGCCCAGCGGGACCGCATCAACCGCAAGGTGATGGAGGACCCGCGCATCCTGCGCATGATGAACAGCAAGGCGGGGATGCCCTTCGAAACCCGCCGCATGAGCTCCGGCGGGTTCCGCAGCATTGTCGCCCTGTCGGCCCGCCGCTAGCTGGCGACCTTCACGGCGGTGAGGGCCGTGGCGCCCTCCGCCGTGCGCAGGGTCAGGCGGTCGCCCTCTGCCTGGATCGTGCGCACGGTGCCCAGGGCCGCGAGGAAGTGCTGCTCCTGCTCCATCACGGCCTGGTCGGCGCACATCTTCCGCGTGCTCGCCGCCGGGCCGAAGGTCAGGCTGGTGCCCTGGGCGGTGTAGCTCCCGGTGAACCGGTTGCAGCCGGATGAGCCCGCGACCCGTCCGTCTGCCGCAAACTCCATGGTGATGTCCTGCGTCGTGGCGATGCCCACCACGGCGCCCTTCCCGTTGTTCACCCCGGTCACCTTCCAGGTTGCGCCCACGAGCGAGGTTGACTGCGGGGCCAGGGTGGCAAGCACGGCTCCGTCGCCGCCCAGCAGTTGCAGCGAGCCGCCTTCCACGCGATAGGTGCGGGTGTTCGAGAGGGCCTGCATCCAGGCCTGTGCCTGCGCCATCACGTCGTCGGGGCAGGCCATCTGGGTCGAGGCCCCCGGGCCACCCAGCGCCAGGCTGGCGCCGTTCCGGGTGACGGGCACCGTGTACCGGTTGCAGCCATCGGTCCCGCTGGCGCGTTCCCCATCGAAGCGGAGGGTCACCTGCGCGCCCGCTGACGCGTTGCCCAGCGTGGTGAGCACCCATGCGGTGCCATCGAGCGCCGGTGGCGGTGTCGCCGGCGTCGGCGCCTTCGGGCTGCACGCCCCGGTCATGACCGCTGCTGCCAGCATGAAGGTCCCACGCATGCCTGCCCTCCCCTTTGGTGTGGACATTGGCGCCCTCACCGATACGTTGGGCGGGCCAGCCGGTCCCCGCAACCCCGCCTGCCCTTCGGCCCCGCACAAACGTCCTCACGCCCCCAGGTCCGTCCCCCTGAACGTCCTCCCTCGTGGACGCCACGACTGTCGGCTCACGGGCCAATCACCCCGGGTGCGCAATCGCCGCCCGGCACACCCGATGCATTCCCGTTGCCCTGCCTCATCACGGGAGCGGCGACATGCGAGCACGCGTCCGGCACCGCCCATCTCTTCAGGGTACCATCCTCACCGCCATCGCCCTGGTCGTCCTGGCCACGGCCCGCCTTCCCGACCTGCCTCGCGCCGAGTCAGGCGGCATCCATGCCGTCCGCGCCGCCGAGCCCGCTGGTGACGCCTCCCGGGGTCAGGCCGGCCTGGCGGTGCGCATCGGCCTCGCCACCCTCCTCCTGGCTGGCCTGGTTCTCCGCCTTCGCACGGGAGACTGACCATGGCCCTCCGTAATACGCATCCCCTCAATGGATCATCGCCCTTCGAGCGCACCATCCGCGCGGGGTTCAACTGGGTCACCACCGCCGGGGCGAGCGTCATGCGGACCCTGCCGCTCGGCGGGACGATGGGTGTCGTGGCGGGTGGCATCGTGCTCTGGTTCCTGCCACAGCTGGTGCCGCAGGGCTGGGCGGCAGAGGCCGTGCTGAGTATCGGCATGGGCGCGGGCGTCGTGCTGCACCGGCTGCTCGACGGGCTGCTCGGATGGTTCATCGAGCCGATGCGCCGCCACCTCGGCGCGCGCTGGGAAGCGCGGCTCCGGATCGGCAAGCTCAATCGCTACCGGAAGGACGGCATGATTCCCGAGCCGGAGGCGGGCGAACTCCTGGCGCGCATCGTCCGCGATGACGTGACATCGAAGCAGCGACGGTCCCGGTAGCGCGTGCCGGGCCCGCGGGGCACGTGGGGCCGGGTTACCATTCTCCATGGCCACGGTGCGCGTCGCCCTCGCGAGCCTCCCCTACCCGGCGTCACCAGATGATGCCGTGCGCCGGGCCATCGCGGCCATCGCGGACGCGGGCCAGGCCCGCGCACGCATTGCCTGCTTTCCTGAAGCGTACATCCCGGGGTACCGTGGCCTGGGGCACGCGCCACCCGCACCCGACCCCGTGTTCCTCGAGCGCGCATGGCGTGAGGTTGCCGCCGCCGCCGGCCGCGCCCGCGTCGCCGTCATCCTGGGCACCGAGCGGGTGGTGGAGGCACGCCCGATGATCACGGCGATGGTGGTGCATGCCGATGGCCGCGTGGCCGGCTTCCAGGACAAGGTGCAGCTCGACCCGTCGGAGGATGACACCTACCTGGCCGGCGCGGGACGGCGGGTGTTCGAGGAGGGGCCGCTCACCTTCGGCATCGTCATCTGCCATGAGGGGTGGCGCTACCCCGAGACGGTGCGCTGGGCCGCGCGGAACGGCGCCACGGTGGTGTTCCACCCGCACTACCACCCCCCGGAGCCGGGGTCATACCGCCCCACCACCTTCCTCGATCCCCGGAACAGCTTCCATGAGAAGGCGGCGCTCTGCCGCGCCGCGGAGAACACCTGCTGGTTCGCGACGGTGAACTACGCCGTGGCGGGGTCAGGTACGACGTCGGCCGTGGTGCGACCCGATGGAACGGTGCTGGCGTGGCAGCCGTACGGGCAGGAGGGCCTCCTCCTGGCCGACCTCGACCTCTCGCTCGCCACCGGGCTCCTGGCAGCACGCTGCCGGTCGTGATCGCAGCAGGCCGGGATGGTGCGACCGGCCCCGCTGCAGCAGATTAGCGCTTCCCCCAAACGGAGCCTGCATGCGGTTCATCCTGCCAGCCGTTGCTGCAACCGCCCTCATGGCCGCGATGCCGGCGTTCGCCGGCCCCGACCACCCGGTGGGACGGATTCGCACGCCGAAGGGTGAGATCCTCATCTACCTCTACCCCGAGACCCCGCGGCACCAGGCGAGCTTCATCAAGCTGGCTGGCCGGCACTACTGGGACTCGCTCACCTTCAATCGCGTCATCCCCAACTTCGTGGCACAGGGTGGTTGTCCCGACACGCCGGAAGGCTTCAAGGGGTCGCCCTACAACCTGGCGCCGGAGTTCCGGCCCGGGCTCACGCATGTGTACGGGGCCGTGGGTGCCGGGCATGACGGGAATGCCGAGAAGCTCTCGGCGGGCTGCCAGTTCTACATCGTGGCCAACCAGAAGGGCCTGTCGCGGCTCGACGGGAACTACACGGTGTATGGACAGGTGATCAAGGGCATGGACGTGGTCGAGGCGATCGTCTCGACCCCGCGTGACACCGCCGACGCCCCGCTCACGCCCATTCCCCTCACGGTGGACGTGATCCAGGTGAGCGACGCCGACCTGAAGAAGCTGGGCTTTACGCCCCCTGTACCTGGGAACTAGTCCCGGGCCTGCAGCGCGCGCGCGGCCTCGTTCATCCGCCGTTCCAGTTCCCCGATGCGCTGTTCCAGTTCCGGGCTGCCTGCACCGGGCACCACGACTCGTGCCGCGGCGACGCGCCCGCCGCGCACGAACCGCAGGTAACCCAGGACGAGCGTCACGAGCAGGGCGACCGTGATCACGGCGAACCGGCCCACGGTGGAGTCGCCCTGGATCACCCACCCGATGCCGTAGAGCATGGTGAACACGCCGCCCAGCAGGAGCCCGTTGCTCACCACGGGGAGCTCGTCGGCCCGCACCAGTGAAAACGCCATCGCCAGCGTGGCCAGCACGATCAGGATGATGCTGGTGCTGCGCCGCCAGTCCTTCTCCAGCTCCTCCAGCCGCCGCATCACCTGTTCGTGTGCTGCTTCGAGGCCGCGGAGCTCGGCACGCTGTGCCTCCGTGAGCTGCTCGTCGGGGACCCGCCCGCGCACCTGCTGCTGGGCGCTCATGTTGGCCGCGAGGGTGTCGCGCAGCGCCGTGGGCGGCGGGTGGAAGGTGTACGTGCCGATGCCCACGAAGGCCGTGAGCATGAGGCCCAGGAAGATCGAGAAGATCGTCTGCAGTCCCTGCCTGGAATCCTGTGCCACGTGCCCTCCCTGGATGCGTCAGCGCATCCGTGTGAGCTCGACCTCCTGGATGCGCGGCGGATGCGTGGGCGCCAGCAGGATCGATCCCGCCACCCGGCCGGTCTCGCAGCGCCAGGTGAAGTGGCCGGTCAGCGCACCCGTGGGCGTGATGGGCGCGGTCGCCTCACAGGGTCCCGCCTCCGCCTTCAGCGCCTTGAGCAGGGAGGCCCAGTGCGCGCTGTCGCGGTCCATCGGGAAGTTCATCGCGAACACGTCACCGGCCGCCTCCACCGTGCCCGCCGCGTACGCCTTCGCCACGGCCGCATAGGCCGTGAGGAGGGATGGGTTGGGTGTCACGGGCCTGGCCTTCAGGAAGCCGGCGTCGTGCAGCGCCACGGCCGCGTCCCAGACGGGGCCGTACGGCCCCGCGTAGGTGCGGTTGGCAAACGCGAAGATCCCGATGCCGTAGTCGGGCAGGAAGAGCACGTGCGACCCGTACCCCGGATACCCGCCGCTGTGGCTCAGCGTGAGGCCCAAATCGCAGTCGGCCGCCACCCGCATGCCCATGCCGTAAGTCTGCGCCTGCCGGCACGCCGTGGGGCCGCTGCGACCGGACCGCTGCCGGAGCGAGGGATAGTTGGCCCCCTGGGCCAGCTCCCGCACGCTGGAACGACGCACCGGGCCCTGGTCGGCGCCGTCACGCGGGGGCCAGGCCGAGAGCACGAAGGCGACGTACTTCGCGTAGTCATTGGCGCTGGTCTGCATCCCGCCCATCGCCCCGAAGGCCCCGTGCGCCATCGTGGGCTCGAGCCGCCAGCCGCCGTCCTGCCACCGGTAGCCCAGCGCGCGACGCGCCTGGTCCAGCTCGGACGCCTCATACCCGGAGGACGCCATCCCGAGCGGGGTGAGGAGGAGTTGCTGCATGTACTCGCGGTAGGGCTTGCCCGACACGTTCTGGATGATGCGGCCCAGCAGTGCGTAGCCCAGGTTGGAATACTCCATCTGCGTTTGCGGCGGCCGGGTGAACGGCACGCCCTGCGCCAGGAGCTTCGTGAACTCCGCATCGGGCATCGGCGTCTGGCGGTCGCCCCACGGGTCGTCGGTCACGAAGCCCGCGGTGTGCGTGAGCAGGTCGCGCACCCGGATCTTCGGGGAATCCGAGGTGGGGTACGTCCAGCCCCTGAGTTCGGGTACGTACGTCTCAACCGGCTCGTCCAGCGAGAGCTTGCCTGCGTCGCGGAGCGAGAGGATGCCAAGTGCGGTGAATGACTTGGTCATCGACGCGATGCGGAAGATCGTCTCGGCGGTCACCGGCCGTCGCGACTCGGTGTCCTGGACGCCGAGGCCCTTCACGTACACCAGCTGCCCGTTCATCACGATCCCGTACACCATGCCGGGAATGTGCGCGTCGAGCATGTAGTCCTGGAACAGCCGGTCAACCTGCTCCGTGGGCAGGGCGGGCGACTGGGCGGCGACGGGGCCGGCCACGAAGGCCAGGGTGAGGGCGAGCCGGGCGGCGCAGACGCGCATCAGTGCCTCTCCCAGCGAATCTCGGCGCCCTCGCGCTCACCGAGCGCCGCACGGAGGAGCCGCACCACGGCAGGGGAGGCGCCGTCCTCCTCGAGCATGTCCACTGCGTCCACACTGATGTAGTAGTCGCTGTCCAACGGGGACTCCTCCTCGAAGGCGTCCACCAGCTCCTGGAACTGGTCGTCGGAAATGGAGCCGACCAGGCGACCGCTCTCCGAGTCAAAAAGGTCAACTGCCACAAGCTCCTCCCGTTGTCGTGGACATGTCTGGCCTGCTTCGTGATGGGCGGGCGGTCGGACCCGAAGGCATCACGCGCCACGCGCCATCGGGTTCGCGCCGGCGGGTCACCCCATCGATACTCGCCACCTCGCCTTCAACGTACGCGATAACGGCCACGATCAGGATCCCGTACCGGGCCCCGGCGGGCGGCGCGCATCCACCTCGAGGGCGCCATCCTCGCACAGGCCGCAGAGGCGGGCATCCTCGTACGGTGTCGGCGCGCCGGGGCCGCCCTCCCCACAGGCCCGGCAGGGGAGCGTGGTACCGAGCCGTGCCGCGCGCGACTCGGGGCGCTGCACCCATGGCCGCACCTGCCACGGCGGATCGTGGCGCACGTGCACGGTATGGCCGCAGGCGAGCTCGGCCACCCAGTGACCTTCCTCGTCCTGGTGGAACCCCGCGATCGCCCGTTCCGGCATGGGCGGGCTGCTCACCGCATCACCGCCGGCCCGACGCGTGCGGCAAGCGAGAGCAGGAAGATGGCGGCAAGCGTGCGCAAGGTGAATCTGCCTGTCAGGGGGGTGGAGCGAGGGAGTCTAATGCCGTCGCTGCCACCCGGCGACATGCTGCACGACGCGACCGGGAGGGGCACCCCGCGGGTGCCGGGCTACGCCGCGCGCCTCCGGATGAACATGTGCATGGCGCGCTCGCCCGGCACCTGGTCCGTCACCTGGTAGCCCAGCGCACGCAGGTCGAGCCCGTGCATCAGGTGCTCGCCCCGCCCCATGACGGCGGGGCTCACCGCGAGGTGCAGTTCGTCCACCAGCCGGGCCTTGAGGTACCGCCTCACCGTGTTCACCCCGCCGCCGATCCGCACGTCGCGGCCGGCCGCTGCCTCACGCGCCTGCCGGAGCGCGGACTCGATGCCGTCCGTGACGAAGACGAAGGTGGTGCCACCGTCCATGCGGATCGGCGCGCGCGCATGGTGCGTGAGGACAAAGACGCTCGTCCGAAAGGGCGGGGTGTCACCCCACCATCCCTTCCAGTCGTGGCTGCCCCACGGCCCGCGCAAGGGCCCGAACATGTTGCGGCCCATGATCCATGCGCCGATCCCTTCGGCGGCCCGCAGCGCCATCTGGTCGTCCCGGCCGGTCTCGCCGCCGTCGGTCCCCGTCATCTGCTGGAAGGTCCTGGTGGGAAAGAGCCATCCCATGATCTCGGTACCGTGGACACCCAGGGGGTGCTCGAGTGACTGGTCGGGCCCTGCACCATAGCCGTCGAGCGAGACGCCGAAGCCACTCACACGAACACTGGGCACGCGATCCCCGTTCTTGAGTTTGCTCCCGGAGACGCCTGCGTGGGTTCCCGGTCGCACACTGCGGCCCGGGACTCCACGCGCAATGCCGGGGGCCACGGTCGGGATGCAAGCGGTTCACCAGCATTGATTTACCTGCTGCCCCACTCCCCAGCAGCCGACGCCTGGCCGCTGGGGCTCCAGGCCCGCCATTCTGGCCCCGTCCTTGCCCTTACGTCCGCCAACTCGACCCTGAAGCGTCGGCACTGTCGCACTTTGCGCCAGCCGGCGCCCTCGGGATTTCCCGGCTCGGACATCAGCAACCTGGGCAGCAACCGAATGCGCCATCCCGACGAAGGACAGGCTGGGCAGGTAGGCGCGGCGTCCCTCATCGCCGCGCTCTATGGCCTTGCCTACCTCGCCTTCGAGCGGTCGGGCCTGGGGAGTCCCGACTTCAGGGACCTGCTGTCGAACGTCGCGTTCATGCCGCTCAACCTCGCGGTGGTGGTGCTGAACTGGCGGGCCTCGCGATCCACCGTGCTCGACGACGGGGTGCGACGCGCGCTCCGCTTCTTCGCGCTGGCGGCGCTCGCCGTGCTGGTCGGGAACTGCATCTCGGTGTGGTACCTCGTGGTGAGGGACGTGAAGCCCCCGCTCACGTGGGCCGACCTGTTCTACCTGTCCGACCTCGTCCTCATCATCCTGGCCTTCCTCTCGTTCCCGCTGAGCCGCCGGATCAGGCTGGAGCGGCTCAAGCTCGCCCTCGACGCCACGATGGTGCTGATTGGCGCCGGGGTGCTCATCTGGCTCTTCGCCATCCGCCCCACGGTAGCGGGCCACGGCGACAGTTTCGTCATCACCGTCCTGGCCTTTGCCTACCCCATGGCCGACGTGCTGGTGGTACTGGCCATCGTGACCGTGCTGCTGCGGGGGCCGCTCGACGGCAACCGCATCGCCTTCGGCGCCGCCGTGGCCGGCACGCTCACTGCGATCTGCGCCGACCTCGCGTTCGGCATCATCATGGTGGAGACCGGGGAGCGGGGCGCGGCGTGGACCGACGCGATGTACCTGCTCACCTACCTGCTGCTCATCGCCAGCGCCGACCTCTACCGCCGGCACCCGGTGCCCCGCACCTGGACCGCCAGGGACCAGGACCCGAAGGTGCAGCCGCTGAGCCCGCTCCCGTACGCCTCGGCGCTCACCGTGTACGGCCTCCTCCTCGCCACGGCCCTCGACCCCTGGTCGGACCCGATCTCGGGCCTCGTCGTCGGGAGCGTGGCGATCACCACGATCCTGATGACCCGGCAGCTCGTGGCGGTGCGGCAGAACGTGCGGCTCCTGGCCGAGACGGCAGTGCGCGCCAACGAGGCCCGCTTTCGCTCCCTGGTCCAGAACTCGTCCGACGTGATCGTCGTGGTCGACCGCGACGGCACCGTGCGCTACGTGAGTCCGTCGGCCTTCCGGGTGCTCGGCGTTGACCCATCCCGCCTGACCGACCACCCGCTGGTGGACCTGCTCGATGCCGAGGACCGTGACCGCGCGGCCATGTTCCTCCGGGAGTCGGTTGCGTCGGGCAGCGTGAGCGCCCCGACGGAGTGGCGCTTCCTCCAGCCGGATGGCAACCTGCTGCACGCCGAGGTGGTGGCGACCAACCTGCTGGCCGACCCCATGGTGCGGGGCATCGTGCTCAACACGCGCGACGTGAGCGACCGGAAGCGCTTCGAGGAGCAACTGCGCCACCAGGCCTTCCATGATCCCCTCACCGGGCTCGCCAATCGCGCGCTCTTCCGCGACCGGGTGGACCACGCCCTCAAGCTGGCTCGGCGCCAGCGGCAGAGCCTCACGGTGCTCTTCCTCGACCTGGACGACTTCAAGAAGGTGAACGACAGCCTGGGACACGGGGAGGGCGACCGGCTCCTGGTGGCCGCGGCGGAGCGCTTCCGGTCCTGCGCCAGGTCCGGCGACACCGTGGCACGACTGGGCGGCGACGAGTTCGCGATCCTGATCGAGGAGCCGACCGGCCAGGAGGAGCAGGACATCCTCACCGGCCGGTTGATGGACGCCATGGCGCAACCGTTCATGCTGAGCGGGAACGAAGTCTCGGTGACGGTGAGCGTCGGCATTGCGGGGGCCCAGTCGGGCGACAACGTGAGCGACGTCCTGCGGAACGCCGACGTGGCCATGTACGCGGCCAAGCGCGCCGGCAAGGGGCGCTTCGAGAACTACCGCAAGCAGATGAGCTCCGATGCGGCACGCCGGGCCGAGCTGGAGCGGGGGCTGCGCCACGCCATCGAGCGGCGGGAGCTGGTGCTGCACTACCAGCCGATCGTCAACCTCGCCAGCGGCGAGGTGGGCGGGGTCGAGGCCCTGGTCCGCTGGGACCACCCGCAGTACGGCCTGCTCATGCCGCAGCACTTCATCCCGCTGGCGGAGGAGACCGGGCTCATCACGCGGGTGGGGGTGTGGGTCCTCACCGAGGCGTGCCGGGAGGTGTGCCGCTGGCGCCACGAGCACCCGGAGCGCGACCTCACGATGCACGTGAACCTCTCGGCGCGCGAACTGGTGGACCGTGACGTGGTGCAGGATGTCCGGCTGGCGCTCGCGGAGACGCGGGTGGACCCGCATGCCGTCGTCCTCGAGATCACCGAGCACGTCCTGATGCAGCAGTCGGCCGCGGTGCTGGAGCGGCTGACCGCCCTGAAGGCGCTGGGGGTTCGCCTGGCCATCGACGACTTCGGCACCGGCTACTCGTCCCTCGCCTACCTCCAGCGCTTCCCCATCGACATCCTCAAGGTGGCGCGGCCGTTCATCGAGGAGCTGGGGACCGGCGTGGAGAAGGCGGCCCTGGCGCGCGCGATCATCGGGCTGGGTGACACGCTGAAGCTCGTGACGATCGCCGAGGGCGTGGAGCGGCAGGAGCAGGTGGCGCTGCTGCTGGAGCTGGGCTGCGGCCTGGGCCAGGGCTACCACTTCGCCCCGGCCGTGACGCCGGCCCGCATGGACGAACTGCTCGGCACCCCAGCGCGATCCCTGCGCATCGCCTCCTGAACCCGGGCCCGCCACCCCGCGGATTTGCCCGCGCACGGCACCCGCTGTAGTCTGGGCTCATGCGCCCGCCACAGCAGTTCAACGCTGGTGACCTCCTCTCTGTCGTGGCTGACGACGGGCTCTTCGGCATCGTCAAGGTCCTGGCCCTGGATTCCCAGGGCATCCACATCCGGCTCTACCAGCAGCGCTTCGCGCAACGCCCCCTCGCGGTCGAGCCGGAGTCGCTCACCCTGGGGTCCCTCTTCGCCAGCGATGCCCCGTTCTCCATCGGCCACATCCCGCTGAGCCATGCCGCGTTCCGGGGTTGGCAGGCCCGGCAGGTTGCCCCGGGCACGGTCGCCGATTCGGAACTCGAGGGGTACCGGGGCTGGCTGGAGGCCGGGGGCGGGTACTTCTAGCTGCCCATGAACCGCCTCGCACACGCGACCAGCCCCTACCTCCTCCAGCACGCCAGCAACCCGGTCGAGTGGTACGAGTGGGGCACGGAGGCCCTGGCCCGGGCACGGACGGAGCAGAAGCCGATCCTGTTGTCGATCGGCTACTCGGCGTGCCACTGGTGCCACGTCATGGCGCATGAGTCGTTCGAGGATCCCGCGACCGCGGCGATCATGAATGCGCACTTCGTGAACATCAAGGTGGATCGCGAGGAGCGGCCCGACCTCGACGACATCTACATGGCTGCCACCCAGGCGATGAACCATGGCCAGGGCGGCTGGCCCATGACCGTCTTCCTGACACCGGCGCAGGAGCCGTTCTTCGCCGGCACCTACTTCCCGCCCGGTGACCGCCATGGTCGTCCGGGCTTTCCCACCCTCCTTCGCCGCATCGCCGAACTCTGGGCCGGCAAGCGCGACACGCTCGTGGCGCAGGCCGGCCAGCTCACCTCGCTGGTCCGCGAGTCGAGCGTGGCCGCGCCGGGCGGCGTGCCTGTACCGGTGGCGCTGCGGCAGGCCCTGGCGCGCTGGGAGCGGACCTTCGACCCCACCTGGGGAGGGTTTGGCGGGGCGCCGAAGTTTCCGGCGGCGCAGTCGCTGCGGGTGCTGCTCCGCGCCCGGCGCGATGGGAGTGCACTACCCGACCCCAGCGCGCGCCGCATGGTCACCACCACGCTCGATGCGATGGCCCAGGGAGGGATCCAGGACCACCTGGGCGGCGGGTTTGCCCGCTACAGCACCGATGACCGCTGGCTGGTGCCGCACTTCGAGAAGATGCTCTACGACAACGCCCTCCTGGCCGTGGCATACCTGGAGGGCTGGCAGGCCACCGCGCGACCACTCTACCGGCAGGTGGCCGAGCGCACCCTCGACTACGTGCTCCGCGAGATGACCGCGCCGGGGGGCGGGTTCTGGTCCGCCACCGACGCCGACTCCGAGGGTGAGGAGGGCCGGTACTTCGTGTGGTCGGAGGAGGAGGTCCGCGAGGTGGTGGGCAGCGCGGACGCGCCCCTGGTGCTGGCCTGGTTCGGCGTGCGTGCGCAGGGCAACTGGGAAGGGCACAACATCCTCCACACCCCGGAGCCGCTCGACCGCGTTGCGGCACGGCTGGGAATCGACGCGCGTGATGCGGCTGCCCGCATCGAGGCGGCGCGAGCAGCCCTGCTGTCGCGGCGGGACACGCGCGTCCCACCCGCGCTCGACGACAAGGTGCTCACGGCGTGGAACGGGCTCATGATCGCGGCCCTGGCCACGGGTGCCCGGGTGCTGGGCGAGCCGCGCTACCGCATCGCCGCGGAGCATGCGGCGGCGTTCCTCAGGGACAACCTCGGCGCACCCGATGGCGGGCTGTTCCGCTCCTGGCGACGGGGCACGGCACGCCTCGACGGCTACCTCGAGGACTACGCCTTCCTGGCAGATGGGCTCGTGTCCCTCTACGAAGCGGGCGGCGACGAACAGTGGCTGCACGAGGCGCGGCGACTGGTGCAGCTGGTGCGCGAGCGCTTCGCCGCACCCGATGGCGGCTACTACGCCACGTCCTCGGGGCACGAGGCGCTCATTGCCCGGCCACGCGACGGGCACGACGATGCAACGCCCAGCGCCAACGCCGTGGCGGCCCTCGTGATGGCGCGGCTCTCGTACCACTGCAATGAGCCGGCGCTGCGTGACGCTGCCCGCCACGCCATCGAGGCGTTCGGCGCCATGCTCACCGAGCACCCGACCGGGTTCGCCACGAGCCTCCTGGCGCTCGACCTCCTGGAGCAGGGTCCGGTGGAACTGGCGCTGCTGGGGGCGCCGGACGACCCGCGCACCATCGCGCTCGCGAACGCCCTGTCGGCGCGGTTCATTCCCCACGCCATCCATGCCCGGCATGACCCGGCACGGGGTCCGGGCACGCTCCCACTCCTGGCAGGAAAGGAGCTGGTGGGTGGACAGCCGGCACTCTTCGTGTGCCGCGACTACGCCTGCCAGCGGCCAGTCACCGATCCATCGGGCGTGGCCGCCCTCCTCGACGCGTAGCACCCTGTGACAACGCTTGCCTCCGCGCGCGCACACGGCGTACGATGCAGCATGCCGCACGCACGCCGGCGCAGGACGGCCCTGCACGCTGCGATGGCCGCCTTGGCCACGGTGCTCGTTGCCTGCAGCAACGGCAGCGACGAGCCGCCCGACGACACCTGCGCGTCAGCCGGCATCGGGACGGTGCAGCGCGACCTGGTGTACCAGGACCTCCCCGGTGTGTCGCCGCGGGAGCGCACCCTCGACCTCTACCTTCCTGCGCGGGCAGCCACCTGCCCCGCCATGCCGATCATGGTGTGGGTGCACGGTGGCAACTGGGGCGGGGGCGACAAGCTCGAACTCAGTGACAGCCTGGCCGCGAAGGTCACCGGCCGGGGCATCGTGCTCGCCAGCGTCAACTACCGGCTGTCGTCGGCGATGTACACCGAGCACGACCCGCCAGTGACCTGGCCCACGCACGCCAACGACGTGGCCCGTGCCATTGCCTTTGTGCGTGCCCAGGCCCCGACGTTCAACGGCGACCCCGACCGGATCATCCTCTCCGGGTTCAGTGCCGGCGCCCAGATCGTGGCCAACCTCGGCACGGACTCGCGCTATCTCGAGACCGTGGGTCTCGATCGCGACATCATCGCCTGCACCCTCTCGCTCGATGTCGGGGTCTACGACGTGCCCCGGTACGCCCTCGACCATCCCGACCCCAGTGACATCGTCGAGCTCGAGACGATCTTCGGCACCGACCGGGGCAACTGGGCACTCGCCTCGGCCACGCTCCAGGTGCGCGGTGGGCCCCTGCTCGCCCCGTTCCTGGTGGTGCGGCGCAGCGCTGGTACCCGCCTGGCGCAGATTGACGCGTTCATCGACGCGGTGCACGATGCGGGCGGCGTGGCAGACTCGATCAACGCCTACCTCCTGGGCCACGACGACGTGAACTGGACGATCGGCCTCCCGAACGACTCGATCATGTGGCCTGCCATCGAGCAATTCCTGGAGCGGCGCTGCAAGCGGTGAGCCCGTGGTGCGCGCGGAGCGGGATTTCAGCCCGGGGCGCGTGATTCCGGTGCGGCCCTCGACTCCCGGAAACAACATGTTGGGCTATGCCTTGTTTCCCCCAACCGGCCGAGCGTACGATATGTGCATGCCTGACGTGGCACGCTGGACGAGGGCAGCCGTCCTGGCACTGCCCGATGACGGGATCAAGTACGAGCTCATTGATGGTGAGCTCCTCGTGACCCCCACCCCCCGGGTTCGGCACCAGGATGGTGTCATGGAGTTGTTCCGGCTCCTGGATTCGTGGGTTCGCGACCACGACGTCGGACGGTGCTACGGCCTGCCCGGCGACCTCGAGATCGAGCCCGGCCAGGTCAACGAGCCCGACCTCTTCGTCATCCCGCCGGGCCCGCGCCACGAGCGCTGGGAAGACCTCCCCCGCCCCCTGCTGGTCATCGAGGTGGTGTCGCCCTCAACGGCACGGCATGACCGCGGCCTCAAGCGCCGCTTCTACCAGCGCGCCGGCATCCCGGAGTACTGGATCGTGGACCTCGATGCCCGGCTGGTGGAGCGCTGGCGCCCCGGCGACCAGCGCCCCGAGGTGCTGGGCGAGGCGCTGGCGTGGCAGCCGGCGCCGCATCGTCCGCCGCTCGTACTCGACCTGCACGCGTATTTCGCGACGGTGATGGACCAGGCCTGACCCCCGCCAGCCCCGGCACCCGCCGTGCCCTGGCTGGCTAGCTTCCCCTCGTGCACCCCGTTCCCGAACTCCTCGCTCCCGCCGGCTCGCTCGATGCCGCACGCGCAGCGCTCGCCAACGGCGCCAATGCGATCTACCTGGGCGCCGAGCGGTTCAATGCCCGGGACGATGGCGCCCAGCTCACCCTGGACGACCTCGGCGAGGCGTGCCGCCTGGCCCATGCGCGCGGCGCCCGCGTCTACCTGACGTTCAACATCCTGTTCAAGCCTGCCGAGCTGGCGAGCGCGTTGCACCACCTTGGGGAGTGCATCGACCGCGGTGTCGATGCCGCCATCGTGCAGGACCTGGGGGCGGTGCGCCTGATCCGTGCGGCCTTTCCCGGGTTCGAGCTCCATGGCTCCACCCAGATGACGGTGCACGACGGCTCCGGCGCGCGCGTCCTGCAGTCGCTCGGCGTGGAGCGCGTGGTGCTCGCACGGGAGAACACCCTGGACGACCTCCGCGCCATCCGCGCCGCCGCGCCGGAGCTGGGCCTCGAGACCTTCATCCACGGCGCCCTGTGCATCGCGTACTCGGGCCAGTGCTTTATGTCCGGCATGATCTCGGAACGGAGCGCCAACCGCGGCGCCTGCGCGCAGTCGTGCCGCAAGGACTACGTGCTGACCGATGCCCGCACCGGCGCCGAGCTGGATCGCGGGTACCTCATCTCCGCCCGCGACCTCGCCGCCGCGGAGCACCTCGAGGCCATTGCCGAGATCGGGATCGGGTGCCTCAAGGTCGAGGGCCGGAAGAAGAAGCCGGAGTATGTGGCCACCGTGACCCGCACCTACCGGAACTTCCTCGACCACCTCGGCAGCGGGACCTGGCGCCCGCCCACGCCGGACGAGATGCAACCACTGGTGCAGGTCTTCTCGCGCGGGTTCACCGGCGGCATGTACGGCGGCCGGGCCGGGCGCGAGTACGTCACGCGCACGCAGGGCGACAATCGCGGCGCGGTGATCGGGCAAACGGGGGGCCCTGGACAGGCAGGGCGAATGGCGCGGGCGGGTCGCGGGCGTCAGGTTGCCGGCGAACTGGTCGTCACGGTCACGCAGCCGGTGGCCGTCGGCGACGGGCTCGGGTTCGAGCATCCCGAGGGCGCCGCGAGGGGCAACCTGGGCTTTGCCGTGCGCGCGGTGCGTACGCTCGAGGAGCGCCCGGGCACGTGGGTCCAGGCCATCGCCACCGACCAGGATGTTCCCGATGGGTGGGTGGTGGTGCGGTCGATGCAGGCGGCCCTCATGGCCGGGGCACGCGACAGCTTCGCCGGCATGGAGCCGGCCCCTGCACCCCGTGTCGCGCTGCATGCCCACCTGGTTGGCCAGGATGCAATGCCGCTCAGGCTGACCCTGCGGACCCAGGACCACGGCGGCCCCTCGGTGACGGTGTCGAGCCGCGTGCCGCTGGCGCCGGCAACAAAGCACGGGCTGGACGAGCCCAGGCTGCGGGAGCAGCTGGGCCGGCTGGGTGACACGCCGTTCGTGCTGGCCTCGGTGGACCACTCCGCACTGGCACCGGGACTCTTCCTTCCGGTGAGCATCCTGAACGACATGCGGCAGGAGGCGGCAGCCGAGCTGGAGCGCCTGTATCGAGCCGCTGCTGCGGTGCGAAGCACCGAGCGGGACGACGCCATTCGCATGGCGATGGCGGCCGTGCCATGCGCGAGGCCAGCCACCTGCGTCGAGCGCCCCCGCGTCATCGCCGAGGTGTTCACGCCGGACATGGCACGCGCCGCCGCCGCCGCTGGCGCCCACGAGGTGTCGCTCGACCTCTTCCTTCGCCACCCGACGCCGCCGGTGGCGCGGGTGAAGGCGCTGGCCGGTGAGCTTGCCGACCAGGGCGTCGTGCTGCGCCTCCGCACACCCACCATCGTGCGCCCGGAAGAACGCAAGGTGCTCGACAAGTGGCTGGCGCTGGAGCTGCCCATCACCACGGGGCACCTGGGCCTCCTGGCAGAGCTTGCGGCAGCCGGTCGCAGCGTGGTGGCCGACTATGCCGTGAACTGCTTCAACCAGCACACCGCTGGCGTGCTCTTCGGGCTCGGGGCGGAGCGGATCGTGCTGTCGGTGGAACTGACGGCCGACGAGATGGCGGCGGTGTCAGCTCCGTGGCAGGGAGCCGGGTTCGATGTGCTGGCCTACGGACGACCCGAGGGCATGACCATTGAGCACTGTGTGCTCTCGGCCGCCTTCGAGCGGGAGCCCACCACCTGCCGGGACCTCTGCGTCCAGAAGCACACCCACACCGAGCTGACCGATCCCGCCGGGTACACCTTCCCCGTGGCCACCGACTCCGCCTGCCGGAACCGCCTGCTGCACAGCCGGCCCGTCAACGGCGCCGAGTTCCTCCCGGCACTCTGGGCGGCGGGGATCAGGAATTACCGGCTCGTGTTCAACGTTCCGGGCGACCCGGTCGACGCCATCACGCGTGCCTTCCGCCGAGGCCTGGATGCCCTGGCAGCGGGGGAGCGGGCCGACGTCGCCGCCATCCGTGCCCAATCGGCCGGGAGCTACACGAGGGGACACTTCGCGCGGGCCGTGTAGCGAGGATCGCGCCGACCACCATTGCCGTATCCCATCACCTTTCCACGGAGCCCGCATGCGCGCCGCCATCACTCGATGTGCCACCATCACTGCGACCCTGTTCCTCGCGACAGCCGCGCACGCCCAGGACGAGGCGACCGCCGTCGCCAAGCAGCTGCAGAATCCCGTGGCCGACATGACGTCGTTTCCGCTCCAGTTCAACTTCCGCTCGGGAGGCGACCTGGGTGGTGCGACGCAGATGGTGCTCAACATCCAGCCGGTCTTCCCGCTGCAGGTCAATGATGACTGGAACGTGATCGTGCGGCCGATCATGCCGTACGTCAGCACGCCGGTGGGGGGTGGCGAACGGGTCTCGGGGCTGGGCGACCTGCTGACGGAAGTCTTCTTCACCCCGGCGAAGGCCGGCCGGGTCATCTGGGGCGTGGGCCCGGCGCTCTCCGCGCCCACGGCCACGAACGACGCGGTGGCGTCGGGTGAATGGGCGGCCGGGCCGACGGCCGTGGTGGTGTACAACACCGGTCCGTTCGTCCTGGGAGGCCTCGCCGCCGACATCTTCCACTTTGCGGGCGAGGACGCCGACCCGAAGGTCAACCAGCTCATCCTCCAGCCCTTCATCAACTACAACCTGGGCCGCGGGTGGGCCCTGTCCACGGCGCCACTCCTCACCGCCAACTGGAACCTGCCCTCAGACGACGTGTGGACCGTGCCGCTGGGCCTGGGCATTTCCAAGGTGGACCGCATTGGCCAGCAGCCCATCAACCTCGCCTTCCAGTACTACCACAATGTCGTCCGGCCCACCGGGTCGGGTAGCGGCGAGTTCCGGGTCATCTTCGGGCTGGTGTTCCCCAAGGCTCGGCACACGGCCCCGGCACGCTCCACCAACGTTTCCAAGTGAAACTAAGTTGAACCAACCCCCGTAAGGCCCGCCAGTTGTGCTTCTCCCAACCAATTGGCGGGCACCATGTTGCAGATCCACGACCTCTCCTGCACGTATCCTGGCGGCGTTCGCGCCCTGGACCACGTCTCCCTGAACATTGGCCGCGGCCTGTTCGGCCTGCTGGGCCCGAACGGCGCCGGCAAGTCCACCCTCATGCGGATCCTGGCCACGCTGCAGGAACCCGACATGGGGCAGGTGATGTTCGGCCGGCTCGACGTCCTCCGCGACCCTGAATCCCACCGGCGGCACCTGGGCTACCTGCCGCAGGACTTCGGGGTGTATCCCGGGATCTCGGCGGAGGACCTGCTGGACCACCTCGGCCTGCTGAAGGGCATCACCGACCGCACCGAGCGGCGCGAGCAGGTGCAGGCGCTGCTGCAGCAGGTCAACCTCTACGAGCAGCGGAAGCGTGCGGTCGCCGGGTTCTCCGGCGGGATGCGCCAGCGATTCGGCATTGCACAGGCGCTCCTGGGCGCTCCCCGGCTTGTGATCGTGGATGAACCCACCGCAGGGCTCGATCCCGAGGAGCGGAACCGCTTCCTCAACCTGCTGGCGGAGCTGGGCGAGGACATCGTGGTGATCCTTTCCACCCACCTCGTCGAGGACGTGCGGTCGCTCTGCGCCGACATGGCGATCCTGCACCAGGGACGGGTGATGGAGCACGGCGCCCCGGAAGCGCTGGTGCGTGCGCTCGATGGCAAGGTGTGGCGCAAGGCGATCGGGCGGCACGAGCTGGCGCAGTACCGCGAGTCGCACGTGGTGCTTTCGTCCCACCTCGCGGCGGCGCGCCTGTCGATCAGGGTGCTGGCCCAGGACCAGCCGGGAGCCGGGTTCGATGCGGTGGAGCCCGACCTCGAGGATGTGTACTTCGCCGCCCTGGCGCTGGAACCCGTGTTGTGAGCCCCCTGTTCAGGGGGATCGTGCGCTTCGAGCTGGGCCTGCAGGTGCGGCAGGTGACGCTGGCCGCGGCCGCGGTGCTCTTTGCGGGGATGGCCTTCGTGCTGGTCAGCACCACCTTCGGCCCGGCCAACGCCGCCGTGAACTCGCCGTACGTGGTGATGTACTCGGTGGGGCTGCTCTCGCTCTTCGCCGTGTTCCTCGTGACCATCACCTGCACCGCCGCGGCGCTGCGTGACGCCGACCACCGCATGACCGACCTGGTGGACGCGACCCCGGCACCCCGGCGGTCGCTGGTGCTCGGCCGGTTCGCGGGCGCCGAGCTCGCCGCGATGGCGGTGATGCTGCTTGCGGTGGTGGTGCTGGCGGTGATGCCACACCTCGTCGCGGTTCCCCCGGAGCGGCTCGGCCCTACCCGGCCCCTGGACTACGCCTGGGCCTTCGCGCTCCTCGCCGTCCCGAACCTGCTCTTCCTCGGGGCGGTCGTGTTTGCCGTGGCGTCACGAACCCGGAGCAGCGTGGCCAGCTGGGTGACCGGCGTGGCACTGTATGCGCTCTACTGGGTCACCGCCCTCGTGATTGACTCACCCCTCATGGCAGGGTCGGCACCCGCCACCCCCCAGGCCATGGCGCGTGCCGCGATCCTCGACCCGCTCGGCCTCTCGGCGTTCTTCGAGCAGACGCGGTACTGGGGCGCCCCCCTCCGGAACTCCGCCCGACTGGCGCTCGAGGGGCACGTGCTCCTCAACCGGGTCCTGTGGCTCGGCGTCGCCGCCCTCGCACTGCTCCTGGCGCTGCGCCGGCCCCGCACCCTGCGGGCACAGGGCCAAGGGCCCGTAGCCACGCCCGCCGCGCGGATCTCCGCCGCCACGCGGGGCTCCGCCGCGATCGCCGCCCTCTACCTGCTCTGGGCCTTCGTGATCGGGATGGAATACCACGGCGAGGTTGGCCAGGCGGAGTACTTCACCTCCCTCTACCCCGTCACGGGCCTCCTGCTCAACGCCGCGCTGCAGCCGCTCAGCCTCTTCGGCACGATGATCCTCGTGTACTTCGCCGCGGAACTCGCATGGCGGGAGCGGATGGCGCGCCTGGCCGACATCGTGGATGCCACGCCGGCATCGAGCCTCCGGCTCTACCTGCCGAGGCTCCGGGCGCTCGTGCTCCTCATCGCGGGGCTCATTGCCGTGGCGATCGTGGTGGGGATCGGGTACCAGCTTGCACGGGGGTACCCGCAGGTGAACCTGCCGCTCTGGCTGGCGCTGGTTCCCCTGGGTGGCCTGCCCCTCGTGCTCTTTGCCGTCCTGGCGCTGCTGGTGCAGGGCCTGAGCCCCAACCGCTGGGTCGGGATGCTCCTCACCGTGGGCGTCGCAGTCGCGCTGGTGCGGGGCGGTGACCTGGCGCCGCTGGCGCACCCGCTCACGCGCTATGGCGCGCTACCCGGCCTGGCGTGGTCGGAGATGAGCGGGTTCGGGCAGGAGCTGGTGGCGTGGGTGGCGTTCATGGCGTGCTGGAGTGCAGCGGCCGTGCTGCTGGCGCTCATCACCGCGGGCACATGGCCCCGCGGCCGGCGGTCGCTCCCGGTGCGGGCGGCTTCACTGCCGCGCACGATCGGCGGCGCCGGCCGCCTGGCCCTGGGCACGTCACTGGTGGCGTTCACGGTGATGGTGGCCGGACTCTGGCACCTCACGGCGGCACGGGGGCGCTTCGAGACGCCGGAGCAGCTCGCGGCCTGGAAGGCGGGCTATGAGCGCACCTGGCGGCACATCGCCGGGGCGCCGACGCCCTCCATTGAGCACGTGCAGGTGGCGCTCGACCTCTTCCCGGGTGAGCGGCGCTTCCGCGCCCATGGCAGGGCGGTCATGGCCAACCGCGACACCGTGCCGGTCAGCACCGTGTGGGTTCACGTGCGGCGCGACGTGGCGACCGATACGCTGCGGGTGGATGGCGCCAGGCTGGTGGCACACGACGCACGGTACGGGGTCTCCACCTTCGCGCTGGCCCAGCCGCTCGCGCCCGGCGACACCCACGCGCTTCATTTCGACCTCACCTACGCCGAGCCGGCGCTCCGGGCCGACCCGTACGACCACGTCATGGTGGGCAACGGCACCTTCCTGCTGAGCCCGCAGGCGATGCCGACGCTCGGCTACCGCTCCACCTACGAGCTCCAGTCCGCGGTGCGGCGGCGCCAGTTTGGCCTGGCGGCCCCCACAGCCATCGCGGCACTCGACACCACGGGGCGCACGCGGGCGGGCCGGACCGAGCGGTGGATCACCCTCGATGCCACCGTGTCGACCCCGGCGGGCCAGTACGTAGTGGGCCAGGGACGGCTGGAGCGTGACTGGCAGGTGGGGAACCGCCGCTACTTCCACTACGTCATGGACACGCCGATGACGAGCCGGTTCGGCTTCGTGTCGGCACGCTACGACGTGACCCGGGTTCGGCACGGTGGCGTGGACGTCGAGCTGTACCACCACCCGGCGCACCAGGCCAACGTGGCGCCCATGCTCGAGGCCGCCACGCGCTCCCTCGACTACTTCGGCCGGGCGTTCGGGCCCTACCAGTACGCCTCGCTCCGCATCGTGGAGGTGCCGTCCTTCCTCGACGCGGGGGCGCTGGCCCTGCCCGGGGTGGTGTACTTCGTGGAGGATCGCGGCTTCCTGACCGATGCGCGCGACAGCACCCGGTTCGACATCATCACCCGGCGGGTGGCCCATGAGGTCGCCCACCAGTGGTGGGGCCACCAGCTGGCGCCGGCCACGGTGGAGGGGCTCACCATGCTGGTGGAGACCCTGGCCAAGTACTCCGAGCAGCTCGTGCTGCGTGAGCGGCGGGGCGAGGCCGCCCTGGAGCCGCTCCTCTGGGTGGACGAGAACCGCTACCGCGAGGGCGCGGCGGAAGACCTGGAGGAAGAACCGGGCCTCTACCGGGTGGCCGACCAGTCGTGGATCTACTACGGCAAGGGCGGGGTCGTGATGCACGCGCTGCGGGACTCGGTGGGCGAGGACGCTGTCAACCAGTCGTTGCGCCGGTTGCTCCTGGAGCACGGGGGCCCGGCGGCGCCGCCGGCCAACACCCTCGACCTCCTGGGCTACCTGCACCAGGCCACGCCACCGGAGCGGCACCCCTGGATGGACCGCGCACTCCGGGAGGCCGGACTCGTGAAGTAACCTTCATCGTGTGGGGCGGGCAGGCCCACCCCCGTGACGGCGGGGCAGGACCCCGATAGAATTGGGTGCTGTTTCCCCTCCACCATCACGACAACGGATACGATGAGCCAGCACACCATCGAGACCCCCCAGGCGGAACCGGGCGCCGGGCGCACGACGATCGACTGGAACGCCATGCTGGCGCCATACCGCCGTCCGGTGGGGTGGCGGAGCGCCATGCAGCTCGTCACCACCGCGGCCCTGCTCGCCCTCTTCTGGTTCCTCGGGCTGTGGAGCATGCAGGTGGGCTACTGGCTCACCTTGCTGCTGGCGGTCCCGGCGGCGCTCATGCTGGTGCGGCTCTTCATGCTGCAGCACGACTGCGGCCACGGCGCCTTCTTCAAGTCCCAGCGGCTCAACAACCTCGTGGGCACCGTCCTCGGCGTGTTCACGCTGGTGCCCTACCACTACTGGCGCCGCACGCATGCCGTCCACCACGCCACGTCGGGCAACCTCGACGTGCGCGGCTTCGGCGACATCGACACGCTCACGGTGAAGGAGTACCTGAGCCGGCCCAGGCTCAAGCGCCTCGGCTACCGGCTCTACCGTCACCCGGCCGTGCTCCTCCTGGTCGGGCCGGCATGGCAGTTCATCCTCAAGCACCGGTTGCCGCTCGACATCCCGCGCGAATGGAAGCGCGAGGCGTGGAGCGTCCAGCTTACCAACCTCCTGCTGGCGGGCCTGCTGGTGCTGATGTGCCTGGTGGTGGGCGTGAAGGAGTTCCTCATGCTCCAGCTCCCGGTGACGCTGCTGGCCGGGGGGATCGGCGTCTACCTCTTCTACGTGCAGCACCAGTACGAGGACACCTACTGGCGCTACAAGGAGAGCTGGAACTACTTCGCGGCGGGGCTGGAGGGGGCGTCGCACCTGGTCATGCCGAAACCGCTCCAGTGGGCCACGGCCAACATCGGGCTGCACCACATCCACCACGTGGCGAGCCGGATCCCGAACTACAACCTCCAGCGCGCCTACGACAACCACCCCGAGCTGCGGCAGGTCACGCGGCTCACCCTGTGGCAGAGCGTCAGGACCCTCCGGCTCACCCTCTGGGATGAGGATGCCCGCCAGCTCGTGGGCTTCCGCGAGCTCCGGCAGATCCGGGCCCGCCTCGTGGGGCAGCTGGGGAGCGCCTCGGCCATCCAGGCCACCCGGCCCGAGGTGGTGCCCCGGGTGTGGAAGTAGGGGCGGAGGTCCTTCCCCCACGCGAGCTTGCGCGTCGCGGGGCCGGGGCGTAGTTTGCATCAACTCCGTTACCACATCAGGTTTTCTGGCCGTCCGGCGCGCATGGCAGGCCCATGATCCGCGCACCCCGTTCGACCCATCATTGCGGAGAAGTCCAATGCGTCTAAGTCAGGTTCGCCGTTCAACTGGCTGGGTGTTGAGCCTCGCCGTGGTTGGCCTCGCGGCGTGTGAGACCACGACCACACCGCCCCTGCCGGAACCGCCGGAGCCGCCCGCCGCCCAGGTACGTGTCGAGCTGGTGGAGCCGTCCGAGGACGGCCTCGTGAACACGGTGGTCGCCGGGCCGGTCTTTCAGGCCCTCAACGTTGACGGCAGCCCCGCCGCGGGCGTAACCATGAACTTCGCCGTGCTGAACGGCGGCTCGCTCGAGAACACCAGCGCCACGACCGACGCCGCGGGCCTGGCGACGCCTGGCGAGTGGACGCTCGGGCCGCGCCCCATCACCCAGTACCTGAACGCCGTGGTGAACGGCCCGGCCGCCCTGACGTCGGTTCAGGCGCTGGACGCGCTGCCGCCGGTCATCAGCCAGCCCTGACCGGGCTCGCTGCCAGGAACGGCCCCCGCCTCTCGCGGGGGCCGTTCTCATTCCGGGCCGAAGAAGAGTTCCCGCACGCGCGCCTTGCCCAGCACGCGCACCAGCTCGTGCGCCGTGCAGTACACCACGATGAGGAGGAGCAGCAGCAGGTTGATTGCCCACCAGTGCGGCCACACCATCTCATCGAGTAGCTGGCGGTTGGCGGCCGCCAGGCCTCCCGCCTTCCCCCAGGCCTCCACCAGGCGCTCCAGGTAGTGGACCGCCAGCGCCACCACGAAATAGATGGACGTCTTCCAGGCAATGTTGAAGATGAGGGGCTTGTCGGGGTAGCGGTTGATCGCCGGCAGCAGGTCAGCGATCAGCACCGCCTTGCCCAGGACCAGCGCGCCGAGGGTCACGGCCGCCGATGTCGCCAGGCGGATCCCCGTCCCCTCCAGCATCAGCGCGCGCATGAGCGCCACGAGGTGGAGCGCCACGAAGAAGAAGAGCGTGGGCGGGATCAGCGCCCGGATCTCCTCACGCACCTTGGCACCGAAGCTCATGGCGTCACCAGGCTCGCCGGCGCCACAAACGTCAGCACCCGGCGGGGGTTGTCGACCATGATCGTCCTGATGGTCGCGTCGCTCACGCCCCGCGCCGTGAGGGCCGGGATGACCATGCCCGTGGTGAACACGAAGCCACCGCCCCCGTTCCGGTCGAGCTGTGCCGGCGTGCAGACATCCTGGGCCAGCAGGATCCGCTCCGTCAGCCCGGCGTCAATGAGCGCCTTGACCTTGTCTGCCCGCGACTCGGCCAGCCGCGCGAGCTTCGCGGAATCCATTGGTGCTCCCGGCATCCCGCCGGTGTAGTCGAACTCGATGTAGGCCCCCCGGTCGGTGAACCGCTTCATCGCCGCGACGTCGCCGCTTCCCGTGTGCCCCATCACGACCCGGTGCAGGGCCACGCCCTCCGACTCGATGATGTCGAGCACGCGCTGCAGCTCATCCGGCGAGGCAAAGCTGTGGATGCTGATGGGCGCCCCCGTGAGGCGCGCCGCACGCGCGCTGGCCCGGACGCTCTTCAGCTCATTCTCGCTGAGGGGGCGCCGCGGCCCGAAATCGCCCACGCCCACCTCGCCAATGATCCCCGAGCGGATGGTGGTCCCCTGCGCGCCCACCGTGACGTCCCGCACGAGGATGTCGGTCAGCTCCTCCACGGTGCGCGTGCCCATGTCGCGTGGATGCAGGCTCTGCATGTACCAGCCCGCCCCCATCACCACGTGCAGGCCCGATGCCTCCGACACCCGCAGCAGCCACAGCGGGTTCCGGCTGAGCCCGTTGTTGGTGACATCGACGATGGTTCCGCCGCCCGCCCGCTTGAACTCGAGGATTTCGGCCAGGGACTGGTCGAAGTCCTTGAGCCCGCCGCCACCAGGTGCGCTGCCGCCCGGCGCCGGTGCCGCCGGCCCCGGCGACCCCGGCTCGTCGTTCACCACCGACTCGCCCTCGGCGGTGCTTGCCGGCTTGAACTCGATGAAGATGTGTTCGTGCATCGAGGTCACGCCCGCATCGGCCGGGTTGATGGGCCCCCGCACCGTGAGGATCCTGCCGGCGAGGTTCGGGATCCCGGCTGCCCGGGCGTGTTGTGCCTGCCCGCCCGCGGCGCCGCCGAGTGCGACGGTCGCGCCCAGGATGGTGGCGGTGAGGAAGGTCCTGCCGGTCATGGAGGCCTCGCTGCGGCGATGGTCGGGACGATGCCAGCCCGGCTCCGGGCGCGCGACCGTATTGTAGCCACCTCGCCGACCCGTGGCACACTGCTGCCAGCCCCTGCGGCGCCCGGCCTCGCGCCATCGGGAACCGGGCCCTACGTTTAGTCGCGCCAAGGCGACCGCGCCCGGCGTGCCGCCCTTCCATTCGAGCCCCATGACTCCTGCCGCGTCGCGCCTCGCCGCCGCCCTGTCCGACCACTACCGCGTCGAGCGGGAGCTGGGCCAGGGCGGCATGGCTACGGTCTACCTCGCCCTCGACCTGAAGCACGACCGCAAGGTGGCCATCAAGGTCCTGCATCCCGAGCTGAGCGCCGTCATCGGCGGCGAGCGGTTCCTGGCCGAGATCAAGACGACAGCCAGCTTGCAGCACCCGCACATCCTCGGCCTCATCGATTCCGGGGAGGCCGACGGCCTGTTGTACTACGTCATGCCGTTCGTTGGCGGCGAGTCGCTCCGGGCCCGGCTCACCCGCGAGAAGCAGCTGCCGGTGGAGGAGGCGCTCCGGCTCACCCGGGAAGTCGCCAGTGCGCTCGACTATGCCCACCGGCAGGGGGTGGTCCACCGGGACATCAAGCCGGAGAACATCCTGCTGCAGGAGGGCCAGGCGCTGGTGGCCGACTTCGGGATCGCACTGGCGGTGCAGCAGGCGGGCGGCAGCCGGATGACGCAGACGGGCATGTCCCTTGGCACGCCGGCCTACATGAGCCCCGAGCAGGCGATGGGCGAGCGGGAGATCGGCGCCCGCTCGGACGTCTATGCGCTGGGCGCCATGGCGTACGAGATGCTGGCGGGGGAGCCCCCCTTCACGGGGCCCAACTCGCAGGCGATCGTGGCGAAGGTGCTCACCGAGGCCCCACCCACCCTGCGCACGCGCAGGCCCCTCGTGTCGGCCGCCGCCGAGGCCGCGGTGTTGACCGCCCTGCAGAAGCTTCCCGCTGATCGCTGGGGGAGTGCACGGGAGTTTGCCGACGCACTCACCCGGGGCGGGGACGGTGGGGAGGGTGGTGCCTCGTCGGGGACGTACGCCGCCACCGTTCCCATGGCGCATGCCGCGCGGCCGGCACGGGCCCGCAGGCTGGTGCCCTTCCTCGCGACCCTTGCGGCTGCCTCCGCGTTCGCTGCCCTCTACTTCGCCACCCGCCGGGTGCCGCTGCCGGCACCGGCGCGCTACCAGCTCTACCTGCCCGGCATCCAGCGCAACAACCTCCGCTACAGCGGCAGCTCGTTCGCGCTCTCCCCGGACGGCCGCCGCGTGGCGTACGTACGGACCAGCCGCAGCGGCGAACGCTCCCTCTGGGTCCTGGAGCAGCCGGAGGGCGAGCCCCGCCAGGTGAGCGGCACCGAGGGCGTGGACGCGGTGTTCTTCTCCCCCGACGGCAACGACGTGGCCTACTTCGCCCACGGCCGCTTGTTCCGGGTGCCGTTCAGCGGCGGCAAGCCCATCCAGCTCGCTGACTCCATGTCGCTCGACCTGGCGTCGGGGATGTGGCGCGATGATGGCACGATCCTGGTGAACGGTGCCGGGTACGACCTTCGCACGATTCCGGAGAATGGTGGGTCGGTCACGGTGGTGGCGCGGCCGGAGATGGCGGGCACCTACGGGCTCGTGTATCCGGCCGGACTGCCCGACGCGGGGCATATCCTCGTCACCGTCTGCACTGCCAACTGCGGGCGCATGGCGCTGGCGCGGCTCGAGCTTGCCACGGGTGCGCTCGACACCCTGGCGTCCGGCGCGGCCAGGGGCTGGTTCCTTCCGCCTGCGCGGCTCTTCTACGTGACCCAGGATGGATCGGCCATGCTGGCGGACTTCGACGCCCGCAGCGGGAAGATCCAGGGGACGCCACGACAGGTGTTCTCCGGCGTACGGCTCAACCTCAGCATCGCCCCGCAGCTGGACGTGAGTACGGACGGGCGGGTGATCCTCTTCACCGGCGGCGACAACGCCGGGAGCCAACGGCAGGCGCGCATCGTCCGGGTGGACCGGAGCGGTCGCAGCACGCCCCTGGACTCGACCTGGGAGGGTGTCTTCAACTACCCGACCCTGTCGCCCGATGGCTCGCGGCTCGCGGTGACCATCATCGCCGACCAGCGCCAGGACATCTGGATCAAGCAACTTGACCGGGGTCCGCTCACACGCCTCACCTTCGAGGGGGCCGTGAACTACCGGCCCTTCTGGCTGCCGGGTGGAAGGGAGCTGCTCTTCATCTCGGACCAGTCACGGCGTGCCCTGCCGTACAAGGTGCGGGCCGACGGTAGCGGAAAGCCGGTCCCCTTCCCCGTGCCCGACACGGCACAGGTCGACGAGATCACGCAGGCGCCCGGGGGCACGTGGATCGTGTACCGGCGGGGCACCGTCAACGGCGCCCGCCGCATCGCCATGTTCCGGCCCGGCCTGGACTCGACGCCCACCGAGGTGAGCCCCGGGCGGTTCGACGAGTACGCACCCACGGTATCACCCGATGGGCGCTGGCTTGCGTACGTGAGCGTGGAGAGTGGGCGGGAAGAGGTGTACGTCCGGCCCTTCCCTGACGTCGCCCGCGCGCGCTGGCAGGTCTCCACCAGCGGGGGCGCGTCGCCGGAGTGGTCGCGCGATGGCCGCGAACTCTATTTTGCGGCACCCGCCGGCCAGCTCACCGCCATGAGCATTGCACCCGGCACCGAGTTCCGGCCGGGACCGCCGCGGGAGATCCTCGCCCTCACCTCCTACCTCCTGGCGCCCTACCACCAGTCCCTCAGCGTCGAAGGCGACGGGCGCACCTTCCTGCTCACCGAGCCCGTGGACCTGACCGCGAGTGAGGAGTATGCGACGGCCCTGCTCGACTGGCTGGACGGGGCACGCTGACACCAGGAGTTCGTGAGTCGGCCGTCCGTCGAGATTCAGATGGGGCGAAAGAGCTCGGCGAGCGGGATCACGAGGGGCTCGGGCGCACTTGGCGCGTGCCATCGCAGCGCATCGCGTTCAAGCCGGGGAAAGGTGCTTCCAGCCTTCCAGACCTCGACCACCCGCGCGTCTGCATCCACCAGCCAGTACCGCGGGACACCCACCTCCTGGTAGAGCCGCCGCTTGGCAAACCGGTCGGCCCGGGCGCTGGACGGGCTCAGCACCTCGACCACCACGAGGAGGTTCGTCATGTGCGACCACTCGAGCGAGCGCGCCTGGCCAAGGTCGACCACGAAGGCGTCCGGCTGGACGAGGATGTCCTCGCCCCAGGAGATGTCAGATGGCGAGAGCATCGCGTGACCGCACCCATGGGCCTGGCAATACGCCGCCAGGTACCGGCCGATCCGGAACACCACCTCCTGGTGCCATGCCCTGGGCGCCGGGGTCACGAACAGCTCCCCATGCACCGTTTCGCAGCGATTCCCGTCGGCGGGACGCGCACGCACCATGGCAGCGGTGTGGTAGAGCGGGAGGGCCATGGACATAAGGTCGGCTCGGCGTGAGGGAGGGCGCAAGAGGGCATCCGCCATGATGAGGCCAGTCGCGACGCCGACGTAACCGTTCGGATGCCGCGCGCATCGGGATCGCGCAGGCCGGTTCCCGGCGGCCTGGTTGCCCCGGTCGCACGGCGCCCCTATCCTCCCCTCCCGATGCCATCCTACTCCGACTACCTCGAGATCGACGCGCTGCTGGCGCTGCAGCACCCCCGTTCCGACGGACCGGAACACGACGAGATGCTGTTCATCGTCATCCACCAGGTGTACGAGCTCTGGTTCAAGCAGTTGCTGCACGAGATCGACCACCTGAACAGGCTGCTGCGGCAGGACGACGGGCCGCGCGCGATGCACACCTTCAAGCGGATCCTCTCGATCCTCAAGGTGCTGGTGGCCCAACTCGACATCCTCGAGACGATGACGCCGCTCGAGTTCCTCTCCTTCCGCGACCGGCTCGACTCGGGGAGCGGGTTCCAGTCCTGGCAGTTCCGCGCGCTCGAGTTCGTGCTGGGCCACAAGTCGCCGCGTGCCCTGGACCGCTACGACGACTACCCCGCGGCGCGGGCCCGACTCGAGCAACGCCTGGCGGAGCCGACGCTCTGGGATGCCTTCCTGGCCCATCTCGCGCACAACGGCGCGGCGGTGCCGCCCGCCGACCTGCAACGCGACGTGCGCCAGCCGGTCGAGCCGTCGCCCGCCCTCCAGCAGGTGCTGGTCGGCATCTATCGCACACAGCCATCGCTCGCCTCCCTGGCGGAGCGGATGGTGGACCTCGACGAGGGCCTGATGGAGTGGCGCTACCGGCACGTGAAGATGGTGCAGCGAACCATCGGCACCAGGCGTGGCACTGGTGGCAGTTCGGGCGCCGAGTACCTCGCGCGCACCCTCAACCAGCCGCTCTTCCCCGACCTCTGGGCCATTCGCACCGACCTCTGAGCCGGCCTCCCGGCAGGAACGCCCGCGCCGCATGAACCCCGCCTCGCTGTACGGGACGCCCAATGCGCTGGCGCCGCACTACGCGCGCTTCGACGTGGCCAATCGCCTGCTCCTGACCGGGCACTCGCACCAGGCCTGGCCCGACGTGGGCTTCGAGGCCCAGGCACGGTCGTGGCTCGACGCCGCGCGATATGTGGACGACAAGTGGGAGCATGCGTTTGCCAGGGCTGGCGAGGTGCGCGCCGGGTTTGCGGCGCTGCTGGGCGATGCCGGCGGTGGCATCGCGCTGGGCGCCAGCACCCACGACCTCGTGGTCCGCCTCCTCTCCGCCCTGCCGCTCCGGACGCGCCCCCGCCTCGTCACCACCGACGGGGAGTTCCACACCATCCGCCGGCAGCTGGGTCGCCTGGGCGAGGAAGGCATCGAGGTCGTGCGCGTGCCGGAGGCGCCGCTCGAGTCGGTGGCGGAGCGACTCGCGGCGGTGGTCGATGACCGCACGGCGATGGTGCTGGTCTCGCTGGTGTTCTTCGACACGGGCCGGATCGCCCGGGGACTCTCGCAGGTGGCGCAGGCCTGCCGCCGCCATGGCGCCGAGCTGCTGGTGGATGCCTATCACGCGCTCAACGTGCTGTCCTTCCCGCTCACCGAGGAGGGACTGGGCGATGCGTTCGTCACCGGCGGCGGGTACAAGTACTGTCAGCTGGGCGAGGGAAACTGTTTCCTTCGCATCCCGGCGGGGCGGGAGTGGCGGCCGGTCGTCACGGGATGGTACAGCGAGTTCAGCGCCCTCGCTGCCAGGCAGGTGCCAGGTCGCGTGCCCTATGGTGAGGGCGGCGACCAGTTCGCCGGCGCCACCTACGACCCGGCGAGTCACTACCGCGCGGCGGCGGTGTTCCAGTACTTCCGGGCGCAGGGGCTCACCCCCGCGCTGCTCCGGGAGGTGAGCCAGCACCAGGTGGGCGTCCTGGCGCGGGAGTTCGACGCGCTCGACCTCGATCCGCGGGTCCTGACCCGCGACCGCTCCGCGCCGCCGAGCGAGCTGGCCGGATTCCTGGCGCTCCAGTCACCGCGGGCTGGCGAACTCCAGGCGGCCCTTCACGCGCGCGGGGTGCTCACCGATTCGCGGGGCAGTACCCTTCGGCTGGGCCCGGCGCCCTACTTGTGTGACCAGCAGCTGCGGGACGCCATCGGGCAGTTGGGGGAGGTGGCGAAGTTGCGGCGAGGTGCGTGAACAGGGGTGGCCTCGCGATGCGGGTGGCGCGAGGTACCTTCATGGGCATGACCACCCTGTCCATCCCAGGCGTCATCGCGGCCGGCGTCGTGCTCGTGGCGCTCGTGTCGGCACCCGTACCCCTCCTCCCACCGCACAGCCTTGCCGAGGCGATCCAGTCCGCACTCGGCATCGGCTGGAAGCCCGCGTACCTGGTTGCGGCCCTGGGCCTCCAGGCGACGTTCTACCTGGCGATGGGCCTCCTGGCGGCCCTCATCCTGCAGCCGGCGTCCGCTACGCAGGGTCGGGTGCTGCAGGTGCTGCTGGTACCGCTCGTGGTGGTGGGCATTGCCCTCCTCATCCGGTCGCTGAAGGCCGGCCACCTGCCACTCCTCGCCAACATGGTGGTACCCGTGGTGGCGTGCGTGCTGGGCGCCTGGCTCGGCCTGGGGGTGCTGCAACGGAGCTGGCACGCGACCCTCGGGGTGGGCATGCTGCTCGCGGGCGGGGCACTCGTCGCCTGGCGTGCCACGCCATCGTCCACCTTGCGGCGTGACACGGAAGCAAGCCTTCGGCACCTGGTGCAACGCCCTCCGGCATCCCCTGGCTCGGACGAGCGGCTGGGCCAACTGTTGCAGGGCGCATTCGCAGGGGCGAAGGGAAGCTCGCCAGTCGAACAGAACCGCGCGGCGCTGATAGCCGTGGGGATCGCGGTCGGGGACGCCCGGTTGGCGCGCCTGGTGGGCCTGGACCGCGACACGGCGTTGCTCCGGCAGGCGCTGCAGGCGGGGGACGGGGCCACGCTCAGGGGGCGCAGCGACTGGGCCAAGCACTACACCGTGAGCGCGGCCCTGGCAGCCCTGCACCACCCACTGGTGAGCGATGCTGCGGGCGTGGTGAAGGAACAGGTTGACGCCCTGGCGCGCGGCACCGGCTTTTCATTCGGCGACCTGGCGGCAGACCGGGCAGGGATCCGCCTTTCCCAGGTGGCCACCGGAAGCGACCGGAGCGCACGGGCAATCCAGCAGCGGCTGGCTGTCGGATTCGCGGTGGATGACTTCTTCCCCCAGGTCGGGGGCCTGCCCCCGGATCTCACCGAGGCCGAGTTCCGGCGCGGCTTCGAACGGGCCGGCTCACCGGCCTATCGTGCCATGGTCGCGGAGATTGACGCGCGGCTGGATCGGTGCGCGGCCCTGGATCCTCTCGGCCGCCAGGGGGCGCCCGAGTGAGGCGGCCGGTGCGCGACCGGCGCCCGGCCCCGGAAATCGCCGGTAGATTGTCGCGGTTCCTCCTCGCCGTGCCGAGACGCCGGCGCACCCCAACTCGAGGCCTTGCCGCGTGACTGCGCCCCAACCCGGCGGTTCGTACGACGTGATCCGGTTCATCGCCGTCGTCCTCAGCGTGGCCGCCATTGCCGCCATGAGCACCTGGATCATGGCACCGTTCCTCCCCGCCATCGCCTGGGCCGCAACGATCGCCCTGGCCACGTGGCCGCTCCTGGTGCGACTCCAGGCCATCCTGGGCGGGAAGCGCTGGGCCGCCTCGACGGCGCTCACCCTGCTGCTCGTGGCCTGCTTCTTCATCCCCCTGCTCCTGGTCCTCGAAGGACTGTTCGGCTACGCCGACGACGCGGCGGCGCTCGCCCGGGAACTGGTCACCAACGGAATGCCGGCGGCGCCGGCCTGGCTCGCGCGCATTCCTGTTGCCGGCAGCCGCGTGGCCGACTACTGGAACGGACTCTCCCAGCTCGATGCCGCGGGCCTGCGCGACCGCCTCGAGCCGGCGCTGCGGGCCGTCTCCGGCTGGTTGCTCGGCGGCGCGGGAAGCCTGCTCCGCCTGGTCTTGCAGGTGGTGCTGACGATCATCATCACGGCCCTGTTCTACGCGAGCGGCGAGAAGGCTGCCGCGGGCGTGCGCGCCTTTGCCCGCCGCCTGGGTGGTGCCACCGGCGAGTCACTTGCGGTGCTGGCTGGCAACTCGGCCCGGGCGGTGGCCCTGGGCGTCGTGGCCACGGCCATGCTCCAGGCCCTCCTCACCGGCATCGCCCTGGCGCTCGCAGGGGTTCCGGCCGCAGGCCTGCTGGGCGGCGCTGCCCTCGTGCTGTGTCTCGCCCAGGTCGGGCCGCTCATCATCCTGGCGTCCGCAGTGGCGTGGCTCTACTGGTCGGGCCAGACCACCGCCGCCACCGCCCTCCTCATAGCCTCCCTGGGCCTCGTGTCGATGGACAACATCCTGAAGCCAATCCTGATCACCCGGGGTGCCGACCTGCCCCTGCTCCTGGTTTTCGTTGGCGTCGTCGGCGGGATGTTCGCCCTGGGACTCATCGGCATCTTCGTCGGTCCCGTCGTGCTCGCGGCGGGGTGGAGCCTGGTCCAGAATTGGGTCGCCGGCACGGCGGCCGGCGGACCAGGGGCTGGCACTGCCAGCCACGTGACGTAGCCGACCTCAGGCGTCGCAGGGTTTCGGGGCTGCGCCCTCGCGCGACCTTCCATTCCCCGCCTTCGCAACTTCGTGGGACGGGTCGTGCCCGCCGACGGCCGGATGCGTCCGGGACCTGGGTTGTGGGCAGGGCCAGCCGGGAAGCAGGGGGCGCCCGAACCCGGCGTCGCAACCTCTCCGGCCCGGCTGCACCGGACGGGCCCCGGGACGCCCGAAAAGCGTTACGTTGATGAGATGTCAGTGGGCTGGACGCCAACCCGGACTCCGCCCGTGACGAGAGGATGCTGAGCCCGTTCCTGTCCCTGGAGTCTGCGCTGGCCGGTCGCTACGCCTTCGGGCGCCTGCCGGATGGCGATCCGCCATTGCTGGGGCGGGGTGGCATGGCGGAGGTGTACCTCGCCAATGACCTCCGGCATCACCGGGCCGTCGCGATCAAGGTCCTGCAACCGACGGTCGCGCGGGCGCTGGGATCGGACCGGTTCCTGCGCGAGATTGACATCGCCGCCCGCTTGTCCCATCCGAACATCCTGCCCCTGTTCGAAGCCGGAAGCACGGAGTCGCCAGACGGGCTCCCCCTCCTGTGGTACGCCATGCCGAGAGTGGCCGGCGGGACGCTGCGCGACCGGCTGGACCGCGAAGGCCAACTACCGATCGATGATGCGCTCGGGATTGCACGCGAGATCGCCCACGCCCTCGAGTGCGCCCACGGGAACGACCTGGTCCACCGTGACATCAAGCCGGAGAATGTGCTCATCGAGAATGGCCGCGCGATCGTGGCTGACTTCGGCATCGCGCGGGCCATCAGCGACGCCTCGGACGCAATTACGTCAGCCGGCCTGGCCGTCGGGACACCGGCCTACATGAGCCCGGAGCAGGGAGCCGGGCAGCCCCGTATCGACGGTCGGAGTGATATCTACAGCCTGGGGTGCGTGCTGTACGAAATGCTGGCCGGTGAGCCCCCCTTCACGGGCCCCACGGCGCAAGCAGTCATTGCCCGGCACCAGCTCGAGCCACCACGCTCCCTCCAGGTCGTTCGCCCCACGGTATCCCGCGCGCTCGAGGGCCTGGTCGAACGGGCCCTCGCGAAGGTGCCAGCAGACCGCTTTGGCTCGGCCACGGAGTTCGCCGCCGCGTTGGCGATGCCACCTGATCGCTGGCGGCGCCGTGTGGCCCTGCGCCCAGCCAGGCCCCTCGCCTGGCTCCTCGGCGGGCTGGCCCTGACCGGGGTGGCATTCCTCGCCTGGAGGAATGCGAGGTCGGGGGAGCACGCGCTCGACCCCAATCGAATCGTCGTTTTCCCTGTTGTCAGCACCGCGGGTACTTCCACCGATTCGTTGCTGGCTGCGAGCGCGACCGATGCGTTGCTCGCGGCCTTCAACAGCACCTCGTCCCTCGCCGGCATCGACGGGCGCCGGCTTCCGGCGGGCGGGCCCGACAGTGCGCGAGCGGTTGGCGTCGGGGCTGGACACTACCTGCAGGCCTCCCTGCTCGCCTCGGATTCCCTTCGAGTGCGCCTCGAGTTGCGCAGCACGCTCCGCGACACCGCGCTCATGCGGACCATTGCGTTCGGCAGCCAGACGAGCGGCTGGGAGATTGGCATGCATGCCGCGCGACGGCTGCTGCCACTGATGTTCCCGGTGGCACACGGTGCAGACCTTCCCCTCCTGGCGAACGTACCCCCCGATGCCCTCGCCGAGTTCTTCCACGCCGAGCAACGATATCGCGAGGCGGCATTCACCGAGGCGCTGGGTCACTACTGGAGGGCCGTACAGGCTGACTCGGGGTTCGCGCTCGCCGCCCTGCGCGGTGCCTACGCGGCGACCTGGACCTCCCAGCCGGGGCAGGCCCGTACCCTGCTGGCCATCGCCGTCACGGGCGCTGCCCACCTTCCGCCCCGCTTTCGCCACCTGGCGAACGGCCTCGACGCGTACCTGCATGGGCAGGCCGACTCGGCGGTGTCGCACCTGCGCCGGGCCGCGCGGGATGACCCCGACCGAGCCGACGCCTGGATGCTCCTGGGCGAGACGTTCACGCACCTGCTTCCCTCGGAGAGCCCGCTCGACTCCCTTGCAGAGGACGCGTTCGGCCGGGCACACCGACTCGATCCGGCCTTTACGCCAGTGCTGTTTCACCTGCTGGAGATCGATGCGCGCCGCCGCGACACGGCCGCGGGCAACAGCGCCCTGCGCGCCTTCCGCTCCGGAAGCCCGGACAGCAGTGAGCTCTACCTGGCCGAACTCATGATGCGCTGCGCCACCCGACCACTCTCGGCAGGAGAGTGGCGCACCGAGGTTCGACGCCATCCCGATGCGGTCCGCGCCGCGGCGCAGTCGCTCTCCGTCGCTGGCCTGGCGCTCCCCGAGTGCGCTCGCGGTGGATGGCAGGCCCTCCTGGACGATTCAACGGGACCCGATGCCCAGGCCGCCGCCCGTCGCTTCGGCGCCCTCCTTGCCCTCCAGCATGTCCTCGTGGCCCTGGGAAGGGATGCCGATGTTCGCGCCCTGTGGGCAGCAGACACCGCCTTCAACGTTGGACTGGGACAGCAGGTGCTTGTGCTGGATGCCCTGGCGACCGGCCGGTTCGCCGCGCACGCCGACAGCTTCACGGCACGGGTGCTTGCCGAGTTGGCGGCTGGCGACACCGTGGTCTCCTACAGCATGTGGCTGGCGGGAAGCTGGGCAGCCCGCCGCGGAAACCCCGCCGCCCTCCGCCGTGTGACGGAGGCACTGGTTGCTCGCTCGAGCACGGGCAAGGCCCGGATCGATGTACTGCTCGCCCGGAGCCTGACGGCCCAGTCAGTCCTGGCTCGGGGGGATACGGCCGCTGCGATCTCGCAGTTGCGCGCTCTTGCGCCTACAGCAACGGAGACGAATGTTCTGGCATGGAGTCCGTGGGAGTCCCTCGGCTATGAGCGCCTGTTGCTCACCGAGTTGCTCGTGAAGCGGCGGCGGTATCCCGAGGCCCTCAGCGCGGCCGCCAACTTCGATGCACCGGCACCGCTGGTGTATGCCATCTACTTGCCAGCAAGCCTGTCGCTGCGGGTGGAGGCAGCCGAGGCGTGGGGGGCGCAGTCAGTGGCGCGGCGATCGCGGCAGCGCCTGGTTGAGCTCACGAGAGGTGCGATTCGCTGAGACCGTGACCCGCCGCTCGCCGATTCTTCCCGCAGGAGGTGCAGCATGAGCCAGTTGAAAGACGATTTCCGGCATGACTGGAGTGTTGATGCGAGCGGACGGGCCAGTTTCCACGGATTGCTTCCGTGGCGAACGCAAGGAAAGGGCCCCCCGTCCTCGGACTGGAACGGCGGTGACCTCGACCAGCTCCGGTCCTGGACCCGGGAGATGTCGGAGTGGGGAGCGCGCGTGGCCCGTTGTTGCGTCGAACTCAACCGGGAGTTGGGTGCCCTCGAAGCCAGGGTGGACCAACTCGAGCGCGCCGCGTCGGCCGGAAAGGGGTAGCCATGAGCACCCACGTCGACATGCCTGGGCTCCAGTGCGGCTCCGAGCAGGCCACCGAGCCTCCACCGCCGCCACCGCCGCCCTGGGAGTAGCCTGAGCCGGCCGGGGGCTCGACGGGACGGAACAACCTCGGCGACGAAGCATTGAGCGTGGCCGCCGTGCCGGCCAGGTGCCAGGTCAGCCATTGGCACTCGGGCCAGGGCACGGCGTCCATAGCGCCACGGGCTGTGTGTCCGCGTCTGGCTTGGCCCACCCAGATCGGCCTGCCATTTCCTGCCAGAATGGCCGGAAAACCCGGCCCGCAGGTTGCCCTCCCCCACCCCGTTAACCCTGACGCTGCGGGATCCCGACCGGACACCCGCAGCTTGGTCGCATGAACTGGCAGGGGATGAAAGGGACTTACGACATGGCTTCGAACAAGATCATCGGCATCGACCTCGGCACCACCAACTCCGTCGTGGCAGTCATGGAGGGCGGCGACCCGGTCGTCATCCCCAACGCCGAAGGCGGCCGGACCACGCCCTCCGTGGTGGCGTTCACCAAGGATGGTGAGCGGCTGGTGGGCCAGGTGGCCAAGCGCCAGGCGGTGACCAACCCCAGGCAAACCATCTTCTCCATCAAGCGCTTCATGGGCCGCCGGCTCGACGAGGTGAAGGAAGAGGCGGGTCGCGTGCCGTACAAGGTGGAGTCGGGCGCCAACGGGCTCGCCGCGGTGGAGATCGCCGGCAAGAAGTACACGCCGCCCGAGATCTCCGCGATGATCCTGCAGAAGATGAAGCAGACCGCCGAGGACTACCTCGGCACCTCGGTCGAGAAGGCCGTGATCACGGTGCCGGCGTACTTCAACGACGCACAGCGGCAGGCCACCAAGGATGCCGGCAAGATCGCCGGCCTCGACGTGGTGCGGATCATCAACGAGCCCACGGCCGCGGCCCTGGCCTACGGCCTCGAGAAGAAGAAGGAAGAGAAGGTCGCCGTCTTCGACCTGGGCGGCGGCACGTACGACATCTCCATCCTGGAGCTGGCCGACGGCGTCTTCGAGGTGAAGAGCACCAACGGTGACACGCACCTGGGCGGCGACGACTTCGACCAGCGCCTCATCGACTGGCTGGTGGCGGAGTTCAGGAAGGACCAGGGCATCGACCTCTCGAAGGACGCCATGGCGCTCCAGCGGCTCAAGGAAGCCGCCGAGAAGGCCAAGATGGAGCTGTCCAGCACGATGAGCACCGACATCAACCTGCCCTTCATCACGGCAGACCAGTCGGGGCCGAAGCACCTGAACATCGCGCTCACGCGGGCCAAGTTCGAGTCGCTGGTGGATGACCTCGTGCAGCGGACGATCCCGCCCATGGAGCAGGCGCTCAAGGATGCGGGGCTCAAGCCCGGGCAGGTGGACGAGGTGATCCTGGTCGGCGGCTCGACCCGCATGCCGAAGATCCAGGAGATCGTGAAGAACTTCTTCGGCAAGGAGCCGAACAAGTCGGTGAACCCCGACGAGGTCGTGGCCATCGGCGCCGCGATCCAGGGGGGCGTGCTGGCGGGCGAGGTGAAGGACGTCCTGCTGCTCGACGTGACGCCGCTCTCGCTCGGCATCGAGACGCTGGGCGGGGTGTCCACCGTGCTCATCCCGCGGAACACCACCATCCCGACCAAGAAGTCGGAGGTGTTCTCGACTGCGGAGGACAACCAGACCACGGTGGAGATCCACGTCCTGCAGGGCGAGCGGCAGTTCGCCCGCGACAACAAGACGATCGGCAAGTTCCAGCTCACCGGCATCCCGCCAGCACCGCGGAGCATGCCGCAGATCGAGGTCGGGTTCGACATCGACGCGAACGGCATCCTGCACGTCACCGCGAAGGACAAGGCGACGGGCAAGGAGCAGAAGATCCGGATCGAGGCGTCGAGCGGGCTCTCCGACACCGACATCGACCGCATGGTGAAGGACGCCGAGTCGCACGCGGCCGACGACAAGTCGCGGCGCGAGGAGGTGGAGGCCCGGAACCAGCTCGACAACCTGGTGTACCGGGTGGAGAAGGACTCGAAGGAGTGGGTGGACAAGCTCCCGGCCGACGCGAAGGCGACGCTCGACGACGCCCTGGCCAAGGGCAAGGACGCGCTCCGCACCGGCGACACCGGGGCCATCAGGGGGGCGCTCGACACCCTGAACACCGCCTACTCGGCGGCGGGTGCGGCCATGTACGCTGGCCAGCAGCAGGCGGCCCAGGGCGAGCCGGCCGGTGCTGCGGAAACCCCGGGCGGCGGCGAGTCGTCGGGGGCAAAGCCCGATGATGTGGTCGAAGCGGACTACGAGATCGTGGACGAGAAGAAGTAGCCGAGGCAGGGCGACCGACGGAGGGGGCGCGAGCCCCCTCCACTCGTTTCAGCCTGCGACTTCCGCCCCGCTTCGGGCATCAGTATAGGATTCAGGGGGCGGCCATACCGGCCCGCCCGTGACAATACCAGGGAAGGACCTTGCGATGTCGGTGCGTTCCTCGAATTGGGTCAAGTTCGGCGGGTTGGTGGGGCTGGCGTTTGCCCTCGGGCTGCTCTTCGCCGGGTTGCTCGACCTGCCCAACCGGTCCACGGCGCAGCAGGCAGCTCCGGCTGGCCAGGCCGCGTTGCCGGCCAATGCCCCCGGGCAGGCCAATGCGCTGGCGGCGCTGCCACTGCAGAACCTCAGTGATGCCTTCGCCACGGTGGCCGAGACGGTGCGGCCGAGCGTGGTGTTCATTCGTTCGTCCAAGTCGGAGCGCTCGGCGCAGCAGGGCCGTGACCCGCGGATCCCCCAGGGTATGGAGCCATTCTTCCAGTTCCCCCGGCGCAACCGGCCCGAGTTCGACCAGGGAAGTGGCTCGGGCTTCATCGTGTCGGCGGACGGCTACATCCTCACGAACAACCATGTGGTCGAGGACGCCGACAAGGTGACGGTGCGACTGCTCGACCGCCGCGAGTTCGACGCGAAGGTGGTGGGCACCGACCCGAACACCGACGTCGCGGTGCTCAAGATCGATGCGGCCAACCTCACCCCGGCGCTCCTGGGCGACAGCGACAAGGAGCGGGTGGGCGAGTGGGTCCTGGCCATCGGCAACCCGCTTGGCGAGGGGCTCACCTTCACGGTGACCTCGGGGATCATCAGCGCCAAGGGCCGCACCCTGAACGGGCTGCAGCGCACCGACCTGACCATTTCGGACTTCATCCAGACCGACGCTGCCATCAACCCGGGCAACTCTGGTGGCCCGCTGGTGAACGTGAAGGGCGAGGTCATCGGGATCAACTCGGCCATCGCGAGCGAGACGGGGTTCTACTCGGGCTACGGCTTTGCCATCCCGATCAACATGGCGCGCGAGGTGATGACCCAGCTGATCGAAACCGGCAAGGTGCACCGCGCCGCGCTGGGCATCTCGATCGCCGAGGCCACGCCGGCGGACGCGAAGTACGTGGGGCTGAGCCAGCCCTACGGGGTGAAGGTGGCCGGCCTGACCGCCAACTCCGCGGCCCAGAAGGCGGGGCTGGAGGAGGGCGATATCATCATCGCGGTGGATGGCCGCAAGGTGGAGCGCGTGGGCCAGCTGCAGCAGGTGGTGGGCTTCAAGAAGCCGGGCGAGACCGTGGCCGTCGAGGTGGCGCGCAAGGGTGGCGCCCGCAAGACGTTCAAGGTGCGCCTGCAGTCGCTGGACGAGGCACAGCGGCTCGCGCAGGGCGCCAACCCGAATGGCGGTCAGGATGAGGAAGCGCTGCCCGAGGGGACGGCCGACAACATCGCGTCGAGCCGGCTGGGCGTGCAGGTCGAAGGCCTTGGCGCCGATGACGCGCGGCAGATGGGACTCCCGGCAGGAACCGAGGGCGTCGTCGTGACTGACGTGACACCGGGTGGCCCCACCTGGGAGATCCTCCGGCCGGTGGGCAATGGCTTCGCCGACATCATCCTGTCGGTGGAGGGCCAGCCAGTGCGGAGCAGCGCGGAACTGCGGAAGGTGCTTCAGGACCAGAAGCCGGGGTCGGTGGTGACGCTCCGCATCCTCCGGGTGCTGCGGGGAGAGACCCAGCGGCGGGTGGAGCGGGTGGAACTGGGGCAATAGCAGGCGGTATGGCGTGACGTGTGACGAAGGGGCGGCCGGGTGGCCGCCCCTTCTGTCATGGTTCCGGGCCTGCCATTCACGGGCAGTCGCGGCCTGCTACTTCCCCCCGATCGTGAAGGAGTAGTTCCACTTGCCCGAGAACTGGAGGCGGAACCCATCGCTGGTGAACCCATCTGCGAAGTTCTCCCGCCGGATGTACTGGACCTCGGGACCGAACAGCAGCGCCGGCACCGGGTGCCAGAGAATGTTCGTCAGGGCGTAGTGCCCGCTGTGAAAGGCCTCCGGCAGCTGGCCATCGAGGTTGTCGATTCCCAGGTACGACCAACCAATGGTGCTTGTCCACCGCGGGTTCCAGTACACGTCGTAGAACGCCGTGAGGCCGAGCACCGGGAGCATCTTGCCGACCAGGGGCTGTGCTGGGTCGTTCACGTTCTCCTGCACCGCGAGGTCGAAGGGGGCGTCGTTCATGTAGTCCTCGACCCCCGCACCGTAGGCCGCCCCGAGGCGGAGGGTGCCGAACGTCCCCGTGTTGATCGCGGAAGTCAGGTTGAAGCCCCATCGCACCGCATCGCCGGAGAGGTCCTCGGTGCGGGACGGGTCGCCCAGGTCGTCCCACCTGGCATACCCGACCACCGCACCCAGCTCGACATAGAACTTCGGCCAGCCGACGTGGACCTGGCCGGTCAGGTCCGGCACGGGATAGCGAGCCTCGACGTTGGCAATCTCGGGGCGCTCCGAGAAGCGTCCGAGGTCCGCCGAGACACCCGGGGCCTCGAGAGCGAAGGCGAGCCATGCCTTGGTTGGGCCTTGCCGCTGCTGGTTCCTCGGGTTGCGCGGGTCCCGTTCCGAGCGGATCTCGGGGCGTTCCTTCCAGATGGGTGTCCAGCGGAACTGCGGGTTCCGCACGAAGACCATGCCGCTCGGGCCCCAGTAGTCGAGCGAGTTCGGGAACATGTCGATGTTCATGAACAGGGTGTGCGTCTGACCGAACAGGAACTCGTTCACCTCCACGAACGCATGGCGAAGCCGGATGGTGGTGAGGCCCGCGTCGGGTCCCACACCGAACATGTCGATCTCGAACTGTGCCTTGATCTCGCCGAACGACGTGGGCACCCTCGGCTTGATGCCGATGCGAGACTGGCGCACGCTCAGGTAGAAGTTGCCCGGCTTGCCGAACTGGTCCTTGTAGGCCGGGAGCCGGGTGGGCCGCGCCGCATCGGCCCAGTCAGGCTCAATGCCGGTGCCGTCGGCGATCCCGTCGGCCATGATGAAGCCGTAGAGCTCAACACTGGGCTTCGCCTGCGCCGAGTCCTCCTGCCCGGCCAGGGGCGCGGGGAGGAGCATGCAGGCAGCAGCCACACACAGCGCGCTCGATGCGCGCCTTGCCGATGGGTACACCATGGTTTCCTCCCCGGCATAGGGTGCATTCAGGTTCGGACAGAGGTGCCGCGCGGGGTCCCTGAGGGTGGCCGCTCCACCAGCGCCCGGAAACTTACGGCTGAGACAAACCTACCCTGGCCCCTGGGAACACCTTGCCGGAGCCTGAAGGACAATGTTCAGGCTGGCACCAGCCCCCCAGGTCCGCATATTCTACTGCCACGTGTGCGCCGGACCACACCCTGACTGATCGGAGGCCCCATGTCAACAGGCAATGAGGACAACAGGTTGACCGGAGAAGACGTGCTCCTGTGCGACGCCCCCGAGGGAGTGGACCGGCGGACCTTCATGATGCGCTCGGCCATGATCGGCGCCGTGGCAGTGCTCTCAGGCTGCAAGTCCCCGACGCCGAAGGAAACCGCGCAGCGGGCGGCCTCGGCACCGCCCACCCCGCCCGCGACCCAGCTGTCCGACAGCCTGCAGGTGGTCCAGCGATCCAAGGGCCCGATCATGACCACCCTGGAGGAGTTCTACAAGGTGGGGCCCGGCCCCTCGAGTTCACACACCATCGGGCCGATGCGGATCACCTACGACTTCTACCAGCGCTGCACCAAGCTGCCGGCCGACCAGCTCGCCAGGGCCACGGCCCTCAAGGTCCACCTGTACGGAAGCCTGAGCGCCACCGGCAAGGGCCACGGAACGGAACGCGCCGCACTGGCAGGGATCATCGGCAAGGAGCCGGCGACCATCGACCCGAAGTTCCTGGATGACCTGGCGGTCCGGCCGGACCAGACATTCCCGGTCACGCTGGGAAGCAGCACCTTCAATGCCTCGCTCGCGGACGTCATCTACGACGCCCCCAAGGGCGACTTCCCGCACCCGAACACGATGACCTGTCGGCTCATGGCCGGAGACCAGGTGCTGCTGGAGCTGGAGTACTACTCGGTGGGCGGGGGGTTCATCGAGTGGAAGGGCTACACCCCCCCTAAGAAGGGCCAGCCGAAGTACCCCTACTCCACGATGAAGGAACTGCAGGCACACGCCACGAAGCGCAACCTCACGTTTGCGCAGGTGGCAATGGCCAACGAGGTGTCGGTCTCGGGCAAGAGCGAGGCCGAGATCAACGCTTTCCTCGACAAGATCGCGACCGCGATGGTGAACATCGTGAAGTCAGGCCTGGCGGCTCCGCCCTCGGTGCTTCCGGGGCCCATCAAGCTGAAGACCAAGGCGGGAGAGGTCTACAAGCGGGCCATGGACGACGAGTATGTGACCCAGAGGGGGGTGGGGGTGGTGGCGGCCTATGCCCTGGCGGGCTCCGAGGAGAACGCACGGGGACACCTGGTCGTGACGGCCCCCACCGGTGGCTCGGCCGGTGTCATGCCCGCACTGGTGCACGTGCTGGGCGAGGGTGGCCGGAAGCTTCCGCCGCAGCGAATCCGCGAGGGGCTCCTGGCTGGTGCGGTGATCGGCTATCTCTGCAAGCACAACGCGACGCTGGCCGGCGCCGAGGGGGGCTGCCAGGCCGAGATCGGGGTGGCCTCCGCCATGGGGGCTGCGCTCATCGCCCAGGCCCACGGCATGGACCACCAGGTCATCGCCAACGCTGCGGAGTCGTCACTGGAGCACCACCTGGGCATGACCTGCGACCCGGTCGCCGGCTTCGTGCAGGTTCCCTGCATCGAGCGATGCGCCTACGGAGCCGTGAAGTCCTGGACCGGGTTCATGATCGCCAGCAACGAGATCCCGGTCGACCGCCGGGTTGACTTCGATACCACGGTCACGGCCATGGCGCTCACTGCAAGGGAGATGAACGGCAAGTACAAGGAGACGTCCGAGGGCGGCCTCGCAGTATCGCTCGTGCTCTGCTGAGCGCTGCATGGTGAGGGCGACAGGCGCCGGCGCGCCCGGCACCGCGAGGGATGCGGCCGGGCACGCCGTGGTGATCGCGTGGCTGGCCGCTGCCGTTTTCTTCTTCTACCAGTACGCCCTCCGCTCGGCACCCGCGGTGATGCTGCCGCAACTGTCCGGGGGGTTCGGCATGGGGTCGGCAGCGGTGGCATCGCTGGTCGGGCTGTTCTACGCCGGCTATGCACCCTTCAGCCTCGTGGCGGGCGTCGCGACGGACCGGCTCGGCCCACGGCGCGTGGTGCCCGCGGCTGCCCTGGCGGTGGGTGCCGGCGCCCTGCTCTTCGCCACGGGTAACGCCGCCCTCGGGGGCCTGGGTCGCGCCCTGCAGGGCGCGGGAGGGGCGTTTGCGCTCGTCGGTGCGGTGTCCATCGCGGTGGCCCACCTTCCGGCCAGCCGCGCCGCGACGATCATCGGTGCCACCCAGATGTTCGGGATGGCAGGTGGCGCCGTGGGCCAGTTTGCGGTGGGACCGCTCCTCGCGGCCGGCGTTGCATGGAGCGCACTCTGGGCGGGGATGGGCGGCATGGGGCTCGTCCTGTGCGGCGTGCTGCTCCTGCTCCTTCCGCGCGATCCGGTCGCGTCCCCCCGGTCCGGCTGGTTTCGCGACGCGCTCTCCGACCTCGCCCGGGTGCTGCGGAACCCGCAGTCCCTCCTGTGTGGCGCGATTGCCGGGCTGCTGTTCGTTCCCACGACGATCTTCGACATGACCTGGGGTGTGCGCTACCTGCAGGAGGGGCGTGGGTTCGACTACACCGAGGCCGTGCTCCGCTCCGCGATGGTGCCAGCCGGATGGATCATCGGGAGCCCCCTGCTCGGGCACCTGTCGGACCGGATCGGACGACGCAAGCCCGTCATGATCGCGGCCGCCATGGGCCTGATGGCCAGCATGGCGTGGGCCCTCCACGGCAGCAGCACGGCGCTCCCGCCCTATGTAGTGGGCCTCTTCATGGGCATCGCCTCGGGCGCGGCGATGCTCACGTACACCGTGAGCAAGGAGAGCAACCCGGCGCGCCTGAACGGCACGTCCACCGGTGTCATCAACTTCCTGAACTTCAGTGTCAGCGCCATGCTCGGCCCCCTCTTCGCGCGCCGCCTCGCCCGGAGTGCACCGGCCGGCACCCTCGACCTGGGTGCCTGGCAGGCGACCTTCGCCCCCCTGCTGTGGGGGGTCGGCATCGCGATCATCCTCACCTTCCTGCTCCGGGAGACGGGCCCCGCGGTGTCGCCGCCGGTCGCCGCCCCGGCGGAGACCCCGACATGAGTGGCACCGGCAAGTACGAGCAACTCCTGGCACGCTGCGCAGGCCTGGCCCCAGTCCCCACCGCCGTGGCTTGGCCCTGCGACGCGACCTCGCTCGAGGGGGCCATGGATGCCGCGGAGCAGGGCCTCATCCATCCGATCCTCGTGGGCCCCGCGGACAGGATCCGGGAGGTCGCCCAGGCGCACGGCATCGACCTCTCCCGCGCGGAGATGGTCGAGGCGGGCGACAGCCATGCTGCGGCAACCCGGGCCGTGGCGCTGGTCCGTGAGGGCAAGGCCGAGCTGCTGATGAAGGGAAGCCTCCATTCGGATGAGCTGCTGGGGGCGGTGGTGGCACGCGAGACCGGGCTTCGCACCGGCCGGCGCCTGAGCCACGCGTTCATCATGGATGTGCCGACCTATCACAAGGTCCTCGTCGTCACCGACGCCGCGATCAACATCGCACCGACGCTCGAGGAGAAGGCCGACATTGCACAGAACGCCATCGACCTCGTGCGGACGTTCGGGGTGGAGCGACCCAAGGTGGCCATCCTCGCCGCGGTGGAGACCGTCACGACCCGGATGCCGGCGACGATCGACGCTGCTGCGCTCTGCAAGATGGCGGAGCGCGGCCAGGTCACCGGCGGGGCGCTCGACGGGCCCCTGGCGTTCGACAACGCGATCAGCCGGGAGGCGGCGGCCATCAAGGGCATCACGTCCGATGTCGCGGGGGATCCCGACATCCTGCTGGCCCCCGACCTCGAGTCCGGCAACATGATGGCAAAGCAACTGACCTTCCTGGCCAATGCGGACAGCGCGGGCCTCGTGCTGGGAGCGCGTGTGCCCGTGATCCTCACGAGCCGGGCCGACAGTGTCCGGTCGCGCATCGCCAGCTGCGCCGTGGGTGTCCTGTCGGCGCACGCCCGCCGCAACCCGGCATCCCCGTCGCGGAAGAAGGCATGACCGACACCGCGCTGGTGCTCAACGCCGGCTCCTCGAGCCTCAAGTTCGCGGTGTACGCCCGGGATGCGGGCTCGGCCTGGCGGATCGATGCGCGCGGCCAGGTGGACGGGATCGGCAGTCGGCCACGCCTCGCGGCCCGTGACGGGTCGGGAACCGTCCTGGTCGACGAGGCACTGGCCCGCTCCGTAGCCGACGCCCGGGCTGCCCTCGCCGTCCTCGCCACCTGGCTCCGCCACCAGTTCCCCCGGTCGAGCGTGGTCGCCGTGGGGCACCGCGTCGTGCATGGGGGAGCGCAGTTCCCCGGGCCCCGCGTCGTCACGCCGGGGGACCTCGATGCCCTCCGGACGCTCATCCCCCTCGCCCCGCTGCACCAGCCACACAACATCGCAGCCATCGAGGCGGTAGCGGCGCAGCTCCCTGGCGTGCCCCAGGTGGCCTGCTTCGACACCAGCTTCCACCGGGGCCAGCCCGCCGTCGCACAGCTCGTTCCCCTGCCCGCGTCGGTGCGTGACGCCGGCGTCCAGCGGTACGGCTTTCACGGGCTCTCCTACGAGTACATCGCCTCGGTCCTCCCGGAGGTGGCCCCCGCCATTGCCGACCGCCGCGTCATCGTGGCGCACCTCGGCAGCGGGGCGAGCCTGTGCGCCCTGCGTGGCCGGAAGAGCGTGGACAGCACCCTGGGCTTTACCGCCCTCGACGGCCTCTGCATGGGGACGCGGCCTGGCGCGGTGGACCCGGGCGTCATCCTGCACCTCTTCCAGGCCATGAAGCTCGACGTCGCCGCCGTGGAGGACATGCTCTACCGGCAGTCGGGCCTCCTCGGCATCTCCGGCAGGAGCAACGACATGCGGCTGCTGCTCGAGTCCAGCGACCCGGGCTCGCAGCTCGCGGTGGAGTACTTCGTCTACCAGGCAGCCAGGCAGATGGGCGCCATGGCCGCCGCCCTGGGCGGCGTGGACGGGCTGGTCTTCACCGCAGGCATCGGCGAGCACTCCGCCGAGGTCCGGCGCCGCATCTGCCAGGCGTCCGCCTGGCTGGGCCTCGCGCTGGACGACGACGCCAACGGGCGGCATGGACCGCGCATCTCGAGCGCGACCAGCGCCATCGAGGCGTGGGTCATCCCGACCGACGAGGAACTGATGATCGCGCGGCACACGGCCGCGCTGCTCGGACTCGACAGCAAGGCGCCCGCACGCGCGCACCGGAGGAATCCATGACCGCCATCGACACCGCTGAACGCACCGCAGGCGCCGCACGTGCGGCGCCCGCCCCGGCCACCCCGCCAGGCTGGGCCGGGTTCGCAGGCTCACTGTGGCAGCAGGAGCTCAACGTCCGCGCCTTCATCCAGCTCAATTACACCCCGTACGATGGCGACGCCGCCTTCCTCGCCCCCGCCACCGCCCGCACGACGAAGATCTGGGACACGCTCACGCAGCTCTTCGTGGAGGAGCGCCGGAAGGGCGTCCTCGATATCTCCCAGGTGCCCAGCTCGATCACGGCACACGCCCCGGGCTACATCGACCGGGAGAAGGAAGTCATCGTCGGCCTCCAGACTGATGCGCCCCTCAAGCGCGCCATCATGCCCAACGGGGGGTTCCGCATGGTGCAGGGGGCGCTCAAGACCTACGGCTACGAGCCCGACCCGCACGTGGTCGAGGCCTTCACCCGGTACCGGAAGACCCACAACAACGGCGTCTTTGATGCGTACACCGCGGACATCCGCCGCTGCCGGAGCTCACACCTCCTCACCGGCCTCCCCGATGCCTACGGCCGCGGGCGCATCATCGGCGATTACCGGCGCGTGGCACTCTACGGGGTGGACCGCCTCATCGAGCGGAAGAAGGAGGAGAAGGCGTCCCTCGACCCGGAGCCGTCCACCGACGGCATCATCCGCGACCGGGAGGAGCTGTCGGAACAGGTCCGCGCCCTCGAGGAACTGAAGCAGATGGCGGCCGCGTACGGCTTCGACATCTCGGCCCCGGCAACCACCGCCCGCGAGGCCGTGCAATGGCTCTACTTCGGCTACCTGGCGGCCGTGAAGGAGCAGAACGGGGCCGCCATGTCGCTGGGCCGCTGTTCCACCTTCCTCGACATCTACTTCGAGCGGGACCTCGCGGCGGGGCGGCTGACGGAGTCGCAGGCACAGGAGATCATTGACGACTTCGTGATCAAGCTCCGGATCGTGCGGTTCCTCCGGACCCCGGAGTACGACGAGCTCTTCGCCGGCGACCCCACCTGGGTGACCGAGTCGATCGGCGGCATGGGTGATGACGGGCGGTCCCTCGTGACGAAGACCAGCTTCCGGATGCTCCAGACGCTGTACAACCTGGGCCCGGCGCCAGAGCCCAACCTGACGATCTGGTACTCCCCCAGGATGCCGGATGGTTTCCGGCAGTTCGCGGCGAAGGTCGCGATCGACACCAGCGCGCTCCAGTTCGAGAGCGACGAGATCATGCGCCGCACCTGGGGCGACGATGGTGCCATCGCCTGCTGCGTGTCGCCCATGCTGGTCGGGAAGCAGATGCAGTTCTTCGGCGCCCGCGCCAACCTGGCCAAGTGCCTGCTCTACGCCATCAACGGTGGCCGCGACGAGGTGTCGGGCGACCAGGTCGGGCCACCCCGCGAGCCGGTGCAGGGCGACTACCTCGAACTCGGGGACGTGGCGGCCCGGTTCGAGGCAATGATGGACTGGCTGGCCGGCGTGTACGTCAACGCGATGAACGTCATCCACTACATGCATGACAAGTACGCCTATGAGCGGATCGAGATGGCCCTGCATGACTACGCCCCGCTCCGCACCATGGCGTTCGGCATGGCCGGGCTCTCCGTGGTGGCCGACAGCCTCGCCGCGATCAAGTACGCCCGCGTCAGGGTGGTCCGCGACGCCAGCGGCCTCGTGACCGACTACGTGACCGAGGGCGAGTTCCCGATGTACGGCAACAACGACAACCGGGTGGACCAGCTCGCCGCCTGGGTGGTCAGCACCTTCATGGCCAAGCTCCGGAAGCACCCCACCTACCGGAACGCCATGCACACCCAGTCCATCCTGACCATCACGTCGAACGTGGTCTACGGGAAGGCCACCGGGAACACCCCGGACGGGCGGCGTGCGGGCGAGCCGTTCGCACCGGGCGCCAACCCCATGCACGGGCGGGACACCCATGGGATCCATGCCGCCGCTGCCTCCGTGTCGAAGATCCCGTACCGTGACGCCGCCGATGGCATCTCGCTCACCGCGTCGCTGGTGCCCTCGGGCCTGGGACGGGTCCCCGAGGACCGGGTCCGTAACCTGGTGGGGATCCTGGACGCCTACTTCAGCGCGACCGGGTTCCACATGAACGTGAATGTGCTGAACCGCGAGACGCTGATGGACGCGATGGAGCACCCGGAGAAGTACCCGAGCCTCACCATCCGGGTGTCCGGCTACGCCGTGAACTTCGTGCGCCTCACCCGTGAGCAGCAGATGGATGTCATCAACCGCACCTTCCACGGGGCCACGGCGTGACCGGGCCCGCTCCGGCCCCGCTCGAGGCGAAGAGCCCGTTCGAGCTCCGGGTGCACCTGGGCGACGGCGTCGCCGAGCAGAGTGTCCGCGAGGCCCTGGCCTCCGGGGACATGGGCTTCCTCCATTCGTTTACCTCCGGGTCGGCGGTAGACGGCCCGGGGGTGCGCGTGGTGGCGTGGACCACCGGCTGCATGTGGCGCTGCCGTTACTGCCACAACCCGGACACCTGGACCCTGACCAACGGCATCCCGGTGTCGGTGGCGCGGGCCACCGAGGAACTGGGCAAGTACCGGCATGGCCTGGCCGTCATGAAGGGGGGCTTCACCCTGAGCGGCGGGGAGCCGCTGATGCAGCACCGGTTCGCTGCCAAGCTCCTCGCCGCCGCCAGGGGGCAGGGCATCCACACCTGCATCGAGACGAACGGATACCTCGGCGAGAAGCTGTCCGATGCCGAACTCGACAACATCGACCTGGTGATGATGGGACTCAAGACATGGGATCCCGCACGCCACAAGGCGCTCACCGGGATGGAGGTCGGCCCGACCCTCGACTTTGCCCGCCGGCTGGCTGCACGACGGCAGCCGATGTGGATCCGGTTCGTCCTGGTTCCGGGGCTGACTGACGACCTGGAGGACCTGGCCCGCACGGCGGACTTCGCCGCCAGTCTCGGCAATGTGGAACGAGTGGAAGTCCTTCCGTTCCACCAGATGGGACGGTTCAAGTGGCAGCGGCTGGGACTCGACTACACGCTGGCGGGTACCGAACCACCCACTGCGGAACTGGCCGAGCGGGCGTGCGACGTGCTCCGGCGGGCGGGCCTCAACGCCACCTAGCCTGCTGACCGGACGGGGGCTGCCCGGCCGGTGGCAGGGGACCGGTGTGAAGATCGTGAGGATCCCGCCGTCCCCACGGTCGTCTACCCATTAGCTTGGGCCAGTTCCGAGGCATCCAGGACCACCCCCGGAGGGCAGGTATGAGGTACGGCATTCGGATGGGACTCGCGGTCGCAAGCCTGGCCATGCTCATGGCGTGTGGCGACGATGAGGGGTCGAACAACCCGGCTATCGGGGTCCTGCTGAACCCCGGCAGCATCAACGTGGATGTGGGGGGCAACGGGTCGGCGTTGGCCACCATCTCCCGGACGGGCGGCTACAACTCGACGGTGAGCCTGTCCGCGGTGAATGTCCCGACCGGGATCACGGTGGGGTTCAACCCCCAGAACGTCTCCATCGGCGCCAGCACCAGCACCGTCGAGGTGGCCGTCGCCAACTCGGTGGCACCCGGCACCTACCAGGTCACCGTGCGGGCCAGCGGCGTGGACGTGGCAGAGTCCACCGATGTCCTGGAGCTGGTGGTGCTGAGCGGCACCGCGGGCCGGTTCAGCCTGGCGGCCAACCCCGCGTCGATCGCCGTTACCTCGGGCGCTGCGGCAGTGACCTCCACCATCAATATCGGGTACGAGGCGCCCTTCGCCGGCCCCGTGGCGCTGACGGTAACCGGCATGCCGACCGGGATGACGGCCAGCCTGGCGCCGGAGGCCACCAGCGCGGGCAGCAGCGTCCTCACCGTACAGGCCAGCGCCAGTACGGCTACTGGCACCTTCCCCCTCACGGTGCGCGGCACCGGCTCCGGGGTGGCCGACCAGACCACCGTCGTGAATGCCACGGTGAGCGGCGGCGGCGGAACCTTCAGCGTGACACTGACGTTCTGCAGCGCCGACGCCCCGGTCTGGGCCGCCCGGCAGGACGGGACCGGCAACTGGGAACGGGTCACTCCCACCACCGGCAGCAGCTACACCTTCACCTTCACCCAGGGTCGCGGCGGCATTGCCGTCGTGGACACCGTGGGCACCGGGACGGAGTTGCAGGTGCTGTATGCCACGACCGCCGACTTCGGCAACATCGCCGACGTGCTGAGCTTTGGAGGATGCGGGTTCAAGACCCTCAATGGCACGGTGGCCAACGTGGGACCGACCGACATCGCCACCGTGTCGCTGGCCTACAGCTCGGCCTTCCTCACCGGCGGGAACTCCGTCTACCAGTTGACCGACGTACCTGACGGCCCGCAGGACCTGGTCGCGGCGCGCGCCTCGATGGCCTCGGGCAGCCCGGTGACGAACAGCATCATCGTCCGCCGACTCGTCGACTCGACTCACGGCGCCAACATTCCCCTGCTCGACTTCAACAGCAGCGAGGCCGTGGCGCCAGCCACCGCACAGGTCACCGTGGCCAACATGGGGGCGCTGGACACCGTCGCCATCCAGTCGGTCTACAACGGGAACCGCGGCTCGGCCTTCGGCATCGTGGCCCTGCTCCAGTACCTGAACGGCGATGGCGCGGTGAACTATGCCTCCGTGCCCGTGGACCTGCTCGGTGCGGGCGACATCCAGCTCCTGCAGGCCACGGGGAACGCCGCCGGTGTGCCAGGCAATGTTCGCATGGCGGGGGTGTACTTCCGGTCTGCCAGCAACCGCACCCTGACCCTGGGGCCGGTGCTGGGCACCCCGACCGTCACGACCGTGGCCACTACGCCGTACGTGCGTCCCCGCGTGCAGCTCACGACGCAGTCGGAGTACAACCGCCAGGTGAACACCATCTTCGAGCAGGGATCGCTCAACCGCACGGTGTCGCTGCTCGCGACGGGGGCCTACTTCGGCACCCCCACGAGCTGGGACGTGACGGTGCCCGATTTCACCGGTGTGCCGGGGTGGAACAATGCCTGGGGCCTGGCCGATGCGACGGCCACCACCTGGTCCACCACGGCAACCGGCGGGGTGACCCCGTTCCTCGACAGCGGCATCGCCGATGGCAGCGTCACGCGTTCGGCGGCACTGGAGGGGAACCTGTAGGGCTGGCGGGCGACCGTGGCGGAATTGGCATACGCGCCAGACTTAGGATCTGGTCCCGAAAGGGTTGGGGGTTCAAGTCCCTCCGGTCGCATGAAACTCTGGAACGGCACCGGAGTCAGGGCCTGCACCCCACGGGGTGACGATGACCTGACTTACCGCCCGGCCGGTGGCGGCGTGCACTTGAGGCAGAGCAGCCATGTCATGGTGCCCGTGCCATCGCCGAACTCGCCGGTCCAGGAACCCTTCAGCGTGTCGGGCAGGATCGCCCGCTCCGTCTTGCGGTCGAGCCCGACAGTCCCGCCCGGCTGCTCGTAGGAATCCATCTCGTGGAATTGCCCATCCCGGTTCGCAACGGGACAGGCAGCCCAGACCTGGTGCATGTCGTTGTTGCCCAGCCCGACTTTCACGTCGAGCTTGCCCCGACCCTGCAGTGATTGGCTTTCAGTGCCAGAGCGGTGGATTCCGCTGCATTCGACGACCCCCTGGGTCACCCGGAGCTGCGCCTGTTCCGACGCGTCCCCTTCGGTCCACGACCACGAGATGGTCCCCCCGTATTGCCTGGTCGTCTCGGTCATCATGGCTGCCAGGCCCTGAACCGCCGCCCCGGTCACCGGATTCTGGGCGCTCATGCGTGCTGAACCGGCCGCAAGGAGCGCCGCGACCCCGATCCCCCCAGGGCACATCGTTCGTACAATCCGCCCCATCGCCTGGACAGGACCTGGCAGGGAGGTGAGTACCGTCGGCATGGTGTGACTCCGTTCCGCCACCTCGGCGCGAAGGACGTGGGCGACAGTGATGGTGTGGCGTCAGGGCTAGTGTACGCCCGGCGCGGAGGAGGACAAGGGGGGTACCCAGGTCAACGGCGCGCGGCCGGCCGCCGCCAGCCCTGCCCTCCCGGCCCCGCGGGCCGGGCCTGTTAGATTCCCCCCATGCCAGAAACCACCCCTATCTCCATTGAAACCACGGGTTCCGACGCCGGCTCCCGGTCGCTCCGGGTGACGGTCCCGGTGGACCGGGTCCGGGCCGCCGAGGACAAGGCCGTGGCGCTCTATGCCCGGCGGGCCCGCCTTCCCGGGTTCCGGCCCGGCAAGGCCCCCGCCGCCGTGGTGCGGAAGAAGTTCGACCAGGCCATCAAGCAGCATGTCCTCGAAGAGGTGGTCCGGGAGGGCTGGGAGCAGGTGCAGTCGTCCCAGGACCTGAAGCCGATCGCCGGCCCCTCGGTCCGGAACCTGAAGTTCGAGGATGGGAGCCCGCTGGAGTTCGAGCTGTTCGTGGAGGTGCGGCCGGAGATCACCCTGAGCCGGACGGGGGGCTTCTCGCTCACCCGAACCGTCCCCCCGGTGGACGATGCCGCGGTGGCCGAGCAGCTGGACCGGCTGCGCGAGCGCCGGGCCACCTGGCTCCCGGTGGAGGGTGGAAAGCCCTCCCCGGGGAACATGGCCCGGGTCGAGGTGGCGGCGTTCGAGGGCGACCAGCCCGGGAAGGCACGCACGGAGGACATCGTGCTGGGCCAGGGCCGGGTGGTGCCCGACCTGGAAGAGCGGATCATGTCGCTCGAGCCGGGGCAGTCGGTGGATGCCGACATCCGGTTCCCCGATGACGACCCCGACGAGTCACGCCGCGGGACGACGCGCAAGGTCCGGGTGGCCCTGCAGGAGGTCAAGCGCCAGGAACTCCCGGCCCTCGACGACAGCTTCGCGGGCGAGGTGGGCGACTTCGCCTCACTCGACGCGCTCAGGGCCGCTGTCCGCACCGACCTGGAGGCAGAGGCCGTGCGCACTGCGGACGCGCAGGTGCGGTCGGCCCTCGTGAATGAGCTGGTGACCGCCAACGCGGTGCCGGCGCCGCACTCGCTGGTGCACCGGTGGCTGCATGCGTACGCGCACCAGTTCGGCATCCCCAGCGAGCCACATTCCGCGCTGGAGCAGTTCGAGAAGCAGTTCCACGACATCGCCGAGGCGCAGGTCAGGCGCGACCTGGTGCTCGAGGCCGTGGTCGAGCACGAAAAGCTGGCAGCCACCGAGGCCGAGATCGACGAGCGGGTGGCACGGCTCGCGGAGGCACGCGGGGCGAAGCCGGGCGAGGTGTACGCGCAGTTGCAGAAGGCGGGGCGCATCCCCGAGCTGGAGCGCGCCATCACCGAGGAGAAGGCGTTCGCCTGGCTCCTCTCCCAGTCCACCGTGGTCGAGGCAGGCGCATAGGCATGGCTACCCTGTATCCCCCGTACATCATCGAGCGGTCGAGCCGCGGCGAGCGGACCTACGACATCTTCTCGCGGCTCCTGATGGACCGCATCGTCTTCCTCGGTGCGCCCATCAACGACGACGTGGCGAACATCATCATCGCCCAGCTGCTCTTCCTCGAGGCCGACAACCCCGAGAAGGACATCTACCTCTACATCAACTCGCCAGGCGGGGTGGTGTCGAGCGGGCTCGCCATCTACGACACGATGCAGCACCTCAAGGCCCCGGTGAACACCATCTGCATGGGCATGGCGGCCTCCATGGGGAGCTTCCTGCTCGCGGCGGGGTCGAAGGGCAAGCGGAGCGCCCTGCCCCATTCCCGCATCATGATCCACCAGCCCTCGGGTGGGGCCCAGGGGACGGCGGCCGACATCGAGATCCAGGCCCGGGAGATCCTCTACCTCCGGACCGCCCTGAACAGCCTGTACGCAGAGCATACGGGGCAGCCGCTGGAAACGATCGAGCGGGACATGGACCGGGACCGGTTCATGAGCGCGGAAGAGGCCCAGGCGTACGGGCTGATCGACACCGTCTTTCACCCCCGGAAGTCGGCCGAGGTGCTGGCCGCGGTCGGCACCGGCAGGACTTGACGACCCCCCGGGGGGTGGCAATACTCCGGGCTGCCACCCCCCACAGCCAGGGAACGTTCCAGGATGTCCACTGACAAGCACTTGCGCTGCTCGTTCTGCGGGAAGTCCAAGGACTCGGTCCGGAAGTTCATCTCCGGCCCGTCCGTGTACATCTGCAACGAGTGCATCACCCTCTGCAACGAGATCCTGGCAGAGGATGAGGAGCGTGAGGTTGCGGACAGCATCACCCAGGTCCCGACGCCGCAGGAGATCAAGGACACCCTCGACCAGTACGTGATCGGGCAGGAGCGGGCCAAGCGGACCCTGGCCGTGGCGGTGTACAACCACTACAAGCGGATCAACTCGCAGTCGGGCCGGGACGGCGAGGTCGAGCTCGACAAGTCGAACATCCTCCTCATCGGGCCCACCGGCGTCGGCAAGACGCTGCTGGCGCAGACCCTCGCCCGGATCCTGGACGTCCCCTTCACCATCGCCGATGCCACCACCCTCACCGAGGCCGGGTACGTGGGCGAGGACGTGGAGAACATCCTGGTGCGGCTGCTGCAGGCGGGGGAGTTCAACGTCAGCGAGTGCGAACGCGGGATCGTCTACATCGACGAGATCGACAAGATCGCGCGGAAGTCGGAGAACCCGAGCATCACGCGCGACGTCTCGGGCGAGGGCGTGCAGCAGGCGCTGCTCAAGATCCTCGAGGGCACCGTGGCCTCCGTCCCGCCACAGGGCGGCCGGAAGCACCCGCAGCAGGAATACATCCAGATCAACACCAAGGACATCCTGTTCATCTGCGGCGGCGCGTTCGACGGGCTCGAGAAGATCATCGAGTCGCGCACCGGCCGGCAGCAGATCGGCTTCTCGGGCCAGGATCGCGCCGGCCTGCACAGCCACCTGGGCAACCCCTTCGCCGAGGCGGAGCCGGACGACCTCCTGCGTTTCGGGCTCATCCCCGAGCTGGTGGGGCGCCTGCCGGTCACCGTCTCGCTCGACGCGCTCGACGAGGACGCCCTGGTGCGCATCCTGGTCGAGCCGAAGAATGCCCTCAGCAAGCAGTACAAGAAGCTCTTCGAGCTCGAGTCGGTGGGGCTCACCTTCGACCCCGAGGCCCTCCGGGCGGTGGCACGCAAGGCGCTGAAGCGCGGCACCGGGGCGCGCGGCCTGCGCTCCATCCTCGAGACGATGATGACCGACCTGATGTTCGACCTCCCGGCGCGGGACGACGTGCGCGAGGTCGTGATCACCAAGGAAGCGGTGAACGACGGCGTCAGCCCCCTGATCGTGACGGAGCGGAAGGCCCAGAAGAAGGAGGCGTGACCGCGCCCCTGGCCGGCCTCGCCGTCGAGTTTGCCGGTTCCTTCCCCGATCCGCGCACCCACCTCGATCCACCCCTGCCCGAGATTGCCTTCATCGGGCGCTCCAACGTCGGCAAGTCGAGCCTGCTGAATGCCCTGACGGGGCAGAAGGGCCTGGCACGCGTGAGCGCCACGCCTGGCAAGACCCAGGCAATGAATGTCTTCCGGCTCCCCACCTTCTACCTGGTCGACCTGCCAGGCTACGGGTTCGCCCACGCCAGCAAGGTGGCCCGGGCCGGCTACCGCCGCCTGGTGGATGGCTACGTGAAGGAGCGCGAGCACCTGCGGGGCGTGGTCTGGCTGCTGGACATCCGGCACGACCCCTCGAAGGACGACCTGGCCTTCCAGGACCTCCTGGCCGAAGCAGGCGCACCAGCCCTCACCGTGCTCACCAAGGCTGACAAACTGGGGCGCCAGCAGCAGGCCACCCAGCAACGCAGTATCGCCACGGCGCTCGGCCTCAAGCCGGCCGACCTGCAGGTGGTGAGCAGCATGGAAGGCACCGGGATCGCCGACCTTGGCGCCAGTATCCTGGGCGCTGTCAGGGAGCCCGCCTGAGGGGGCCTGCCCGGTACGCCCGGCGGACCGTACATTCCAGCATGGCCTTTCCCCTGCTCCTGGTCGCCGCCGCCATGGTGCTGGCCCCGGCACTCGCCGCCCAGACCCCCCAGGGTCCGCCGACGCCGCCCGGCGTCACGCCGCCCGACCCGTCGGCCCCCCTCCCGGCGGCCGAGCAGACGGTGCCGCCGGGTTATGGCTCGCTCCGGCAGGACGACCTGATCCTCAAGCTGCGGACCCAGGCGCTCGAGATCCGCTTCATGCCCCTGGACAGCCGGGTCGGGAACCTCCTTGGCACCGACGCCTTCCAGTCGCTGAGCGGGCTGGTCGCGCAGAACCAGCCCCGCATCGACTCGGTGGCGCGGGAGCGGGGCGTGTCGCGCCCTGGCGTGGCGTTCGTGAGCTTCTTCGGGATCCAGGCGGGGGCGTTCTTCGATGCCGACGTCCTGGCCATCCTCTTCCGCGGCCGCCTGCTCCGCCCGATCGGGATTGTGCCCTACACTCCCCAGTTCAGTGGGGGCCGCCTCGAGCCCCGGCAGATGGCGAGCGCCTTCTACCTCTTCGAGGAACAGATCCCGGTGCTGGAGCCGTTCCAGGTGCAGTACTACGGCGCCGTGGCCGAGTGGAACAGCAAGCTGTCGCTCATCAACCGCGAGCGGCAGAAGGTGCTGGCCCGGGCGTACCGGGCGCCCACCCCGGTGCAGGAGCCTCCGCCGCAGTAGCGTCACCGCGGTGCATACCCGGCCATGACATCGGCATCACGGAAATCCCCCCGAAAGGGGGGATTCGTGTTTCTGTGACCCGGCCGTGGCACGGGCGTGCTGGGCTCGATACGTGGTCCGGGAACCTTTGCAGCCGGCTGGACGGGCGCCGCTGCATGGGGCAGTGGCTCCCGGGTCACCCTGGCACCACGAGCCAATGCACCGATCTCTTGTGTCGTACCGCGTCGTCCTCGCACTCCTGCTGTGCGCCCTGCCATCAACGGCCCTGGCGCAGTCCACCGGCCGCCTGGTGGGCCGGGTGGTGGAATCGGAACGTGGCTCTCCCCTGGCCGGTGCCGAGGTGGAGGTACTCGGGACAGCCACGAGGGTCACCTCGGCCATTGACGGGCGTTTCGTCCTCCTGAACGTGCCCGCCGGGCCCACCGCCCTCCGCGTGCGGTTGATCGGCTTCCAGCCCAAGCAGGTTACCGGGATCCTCGTCCCCGAGGGGGGAACGGTGGAGCAGGACATCTCGCTCAGCGCAGCCGTGGTGCAGCTGGAGGAGCTGGCCGTCACCGCCGAGGTGGAACGCGGCACCGTCGCCGCCGCCCTGGAAGAGCAGCGGTATGCGCCCAACCTGGTGAACGCCATCACGGCCGAGGAGATCGCGAGGACCCCGGACGGTGACGCCGCAGCCGCGGTGCAGCGGGTGAGTGGCGTCTCGGTGCAGGATGGCCGGTACGTGATCGTGCGCGGGATGGGCGAGCGCTACACCACGGCATCGCTCAACGGGTCGCGCCTGCCCAGCCCCGAGCCGGAGAAGCGGCAGGTTCCCTTCGACCTCTTTCCCAGCGCCGTGATCGAGGGCATCACCACGTCCAAGACGTTCACGCCGGACCAGCCGGGCGATTTTTCCGGCGGCCAGGTCAACATCAAGACCAGGGAGTTCCCCTCCCGCCAGACCGTCACCTTCTCGATGGCCACGGGGCTCAACACCGCCGCGGTGGGAAGCGGCTCGGTGAATGCGCCAAGGGTTGCGGGTGACCTGCTCGCGGCGGGCGCGTCGCAGCGGGCGATCCCGGCGGGCATCGCCGGCACGAACTTCAACAACCTCTCGCAGGCCGACGTGAACGGGATCGTCAACTCCTTCCGCAATGCGTGGTCACCCCGGAGCGTGAACGGGACGCCCAACGCGTCCTTCGGGCTCAACGTGGGGGGCACGGGGAAGGTGCTGGGCCGGGACGTGGGTTACGCCGCCTCGGGCAGCTACGGCTACAACTCCGAGATCCTGGACGACCAGTACCGCGGCCTCGCCATTGCGGGCCAGGCGGGTCAGGCGGAGCAGGCCGACCTCTACCAGGGCCAGACGGGCCGGTATGCGGTGCTCTGGGGCGGGCTGGTGAACCTGACGACGAACCTGGGCAGCCACGGCCAGGTGTCGTGGAACAGCAGCTACAACCGCACCATGGAAAGCGACGGGCGCACCGAGTCCGGGCCGAACGAGAACCTGGCCACCGACCTCACGATCTCCCGTCTCCGGTACGTCGAGCGCTCGATGTTCAACACCGGGCTCAACGGCCTGCACCAGCTCACCCGGCGCAGCAGCCTCAACTGGGCCGGGTCGTTCTCCTCCATCGACCGGCAGGAGCCGGACCGCTCCGAGATCGTCTATGCCCCGCTGGCGGGCAGCGGGGCGCTGGGCTGGTTCGGCGGGAGCAACGAGGCCGCCGTCCGCACCTTCGCGGGGCTGGACGAGCGGGCACTCGAGGGGCGGCTCAACTACACCCACCTGCTGGGCAGAGCCGACGGCCGCACCTCACTCCAGGCTGGCGGCCTGGTGCGGACCACCGCACGCGACGCGACCAACGACGTCTACAGCATCTCGAGCCGCGGCTCCCTCACGGAGCAGGACCTCGAGCTCAAGCCCGAACAGATCTTCGATGGCCGGTTCGCCCAGGGCAGCGACGCCTATTTCGCCGTGACGCCCCTGGGCCAGGGCGGCTCCTACTCGGCAGACGAGACCATCGCGGCCGGCTTCGTCATGGCCACCATCCCGATCGGCGAGCGGCTGTCGCTGATCGGCGGCGCCCGGGTGGAGAGCTGGGACCTCACCGTGCAGGCGGCGCCCACCCTGGGTGCCCTGGAGACGGTGCGGCGGAACCAGGTGGACGTCCTGCCGGCCCTCTCGCTCACCTACCGCCTCGCCGGCGACCAGAACCTCCGGTTCGCGGTCTCCCGCACGCTGAGCCGCCCGGAGTACCGCGAGCTGGCCGAGGTGCAGTATCGCGACGTGATCGGGTTCGACAACGTCCGCGGCAACCGGGACCTGCAGCGGGCCACCATCGACAACATCGACCTGCGCTGGGAGGTGTTCCCCGCCCCGTCGGAAGTGCTCTCGGTGGGCGTGTTCGCCAAGCGCTTCACCGACCCGATCGAGCGCGTCTACCTCGCGACCTCGGGCACGCGGATCATCACCTTCGTGAACGCCACGGGAGCCGACAACATCGGCCTCGAGCTCGAGGCCCGGAAGGGCTTCCAGTTCATCGACCAGTCGCTGCGCGGGTTCACCGGCTTCGCCAACGTGACGCTGATGCACAGCCGGGTGCGGATCGACAATGCGAGCGAGGCAAGCATCACCAACACCGAGCGCAAGATGGTGGGCCAGTCGCCCTATGTGGTCAACCTGGGCACGACCTGGACCTCGCCCCGTGGCGGGTGGAGCGCCACCCTGCTCTACAACGTCGTCGGCGAGCGGATCGTCGAGGCGGCCGAGGTGCCGCTCCCCGACGTGGTCGAGGAGCCGCGCCACGTGCTCGACCTCTCGCTCCGGTTTCCCGTCACCCACGGCCTGCTGGGCAGGATCGACGCGAGGAACCTGCTCGATGCCCCGTACCGCCGGTTCCAGGGGGACGTGGTGCGCGAGCGGTACCTGACGGGTCGCACCTTCACGCTGGGGCTTACGTGGCAGCTCCGGTGACGCACCCGTGACCCGCCGGTCACGGGGCCGTGGCGGCCATGCCGTTGGTTTGGCGGCACCCGGGCGCACGATGCGCCCGGCACCTTCACACGGTTCATGGAGAGTTCGATGCACAGGATGATCCGGTTCGCCCCCCTGGCCACCCTCGTCGCCTTGGCGGCATGCGGCGGCGATGACGCGGGGCCCTCCTCCCTGGCCACGCCGGGCGGGCTCACGGTCAACGCCGTCGGGTCCGGTGAGGTGAGCGTGACCTGGAGTGCCGTGAGCGGCGCCACCGGCTACGTGCTGCAGCGCGCGCCGGGCGCCACCACCACCTTCACCGAGGTGGCGCAGACGCCCGGAACGGAGTTCACCGACACCGGCCTCGCACCCAGCACCACCTGGTCGTACCGGGTGGCGGCGGTGGCGAGCGACCCGTCGCTCAACTCGGGGTTCACCTCGGCGCAGTCGGTCACCACGCTCGAGGCAGGCCGCCAGGAGGTCCTGGTGACAACCGACATCACCAGCAACACGACCTGGGTCCCGGACAACGTGTACCGGCTCGTGGGCTTCCGGAAGGTGGCCAATGGCGCCACCCTCACGATCCAGGCCGGCACCCGCGTGGTGGGTGACTTCGACGTCATGGGCTCGTCGCTCTTCGTGCTCCGCGGCGCCCGCATCGATGCGCAGGGCACCGCCGCCAACCCCATCGTCTTCACCTCGTCCCGCGCCGCGGGGACCCGCCAGTCGGGCGACTGGGGCGGCCTGGTGCTCGTGGGCAATGGCATCATCAACCGGAGCAGCCCGACCAACCTCGAGGGCACGGGCACCAGCGAGGACAACCCGCTCGTCAACTACGGCGGGGGCACCGACAACGCAGACAACAGCGGCATCCTCCGCTACACACGCGTGGAGTTCGCCGGCTTCGGCCCTGCGCAGGACCAGGAGCTCAACAGCTTCACCTTTGCGGCCGTTGGCTCGGGCACCACGCTGGAGTACCTGCAGGCCATTGCCGGCCTGGATGACGCCTTCGAGTGGTTCGGCGGCGCCGCCGATGGGCGCTACCTCGTGTCCTACGATGCCGGCGACGACCACTTCGACATGTCCGAGGGCTTTGCCGGCCGGCTGCAGTTCCTCGTGGCCTACCAGAACCGCATTGTGGTGCCGCGTCCGACCGCCGGCAACACCTCCCAGGACCCGCAGGGCATCGAGAACGACGGCTGCGCCGGCGCCAACTGCGTGACCGGGCAGGACTCCGAGCCCTTCACCATTCCGCTGGTCACCAATTTCACCCTGGTGGGCTTCCCCACCGGCGTGACCCCGCCGACCGGCGGCGGGCGCGGCATGGTGCTGCGCCGCGGCACCGGAGGCTACTACGTGAACGGCCTGGTGGCCCGCTGGCCCACGGCCGCCCTCAGCGTCCGCGATGCGGCCACCACCGGTGCACGCCTCACGGCTGGCCTGCTCGACTTCCGGAACCTCCTGCTGGCCGAGACGCCCGCCCTGTTCGACGCCAGCACCAACGTGGCCGTCGACGAGACGGGCCGGGAGCTCAACCTGCAGGCAGGCACCACCGCGGCGAGCCTCTTCACCGCCCTCCCTGCGGCACCCGGCGACGGGGCGGCGCTCGACTGGACTCCGGCGGCCGCGTCCCCGGCAACGAGCGGCGGCCTGGCCACCTTCACGGGGAACATTGCGGCGAAGGCGGGCACCTTCGCCAGCGGCACCTCGTATGTCGGGGCGGCAGATCCCGCCGGCTCGAAGTGGTGGCAGGACTGGACTGCCTACTTCACCAACTGACCGCAGTACCCAAAGGCAGGCGCGACTCCACCGGGGTCGCGTCCTGCCACCCTCCCCTCCCTGAACCCCGGGACGTTGATGCGGATGCACCGCCTGCTGGCAGCCTGCCTCCTCGGCGCGGCCGCTGCCTGTGATGGGAACGCCCCGATGGAACGCCGGGCGACAGCGCCAGCAGCCACCCTGGCGAAGGCCAGCGCACCCAGCCGCGTGGTGGACAGCATCCTCCCCATCGAGGAGCACCTGCGCCGGTTCCGCGCCACCTTGGCACCCGTGGAGTCCCTTGCGGGTGGCGCCGGGTCACGCGACAGCCTCGTCGCGGCCATGGTGCGCGCCACCGCAGCCGGCGACACCCTCTCCCTGCGGGGGTTGCTGCTGACGAAGGCCGAGTACGCCTGGCTCTACTATCCCGCGCACATCTACGCGGCGACGCCCTACGAGCTGGATCCCGCCACGTTCTGGATGATGATCGGGGCCAACGGCGAGAAGGGACTGACGCGGTTGCTGCGGCAGCGGGCGGGCCAGAAGTTGTCGCTGCGAGCCTACCAGTGCGAGGCGTCGAAGGCCCTGCACCCGCCGGCCAGGGAGTGGAACCACTGCAGCCTGCAGCTGGTCCTGGGGGGAGAGGAGCGCGCCGAGCAGCTGTTCGGGTCGATCGTGGAGCTGGACGGCCGGTTCAAGATCGTGAGTTACGCCAACCAGTTCTGACGCGCCTCAGCGGCATGCCCCCGTGTGCGCAGGGGCCTAGTAGCCGCCGGCGCTCGCAGGCCGCCACGGCTCGATGCTGACCTGGCCCGCCAGGCGGCGGCGAGTCTCCTCGGGGGAGACGGTGTCCCAGAAGTTGTTGCCTGCGTCCAGGTCGGGAGCCCGGATGTAGGTGGCGCCGGCCCGCAGGAACATGTTGCCCACCAGCATCATCCTGCGCGCGGCCGCATCGGCCACCAGGCCTTCCCGGTTCCCGTCGAAGGTGTTGCCCCTGGCGCGCACCTCGGTCGTTCCCTCGAGCACCAGGCCCCGGCCAAACCGCGCGATGACGTTGTCGTCCACCCGGTACCCGCGGCTGGGACTCGCCCCCGGCGTGGGGGCGAAGAGCCGGATCCCGTCCTCGCCGCCAATGAGCGTGTTGCCGACGATCGCATTGTCGCTGCCATGCTCGATGGCCACCGCGGCCCGGCGCGTCCCCAGCGCCGTGTTGCCACGCAGGGTGACGCCGCTCGAGAAGCCCAGCCAGAAGCCGAAGCCCGAGCTGTCGGCCCGGTTGTCCAGGAAGATGGTGCCGTAGCTCCACGTGGCCTCGAACGCATTGTGGGGTGCGTGGCTGCCATCGTTCCGGATGACCAGGTTGCCGGTGGAAGGCAGGAGTCCCGGCTGGTGGCCGCTCAGGAAGAAGCCGTCGCCCGACCAGCGGAGGTCGTTGTCCACGATGAGGTTCGAGTCGCTCGCCTGCCGCAGGAGGAGGCCCGCCGAGTCGCAGCCCCGGCTGTAGGTGGCTCCCTCGCAGCGGACGTTCCGGGCGGCGGTGTTCCGCGCGATCATGTTGTGGGAGGAGCGCCAGAGGTGGATGCCCCACCCCGAGTTGTCGGACACGTCGTTCTCGAGGACCTGCACCCGCCGTGACTCGAAGAGCCCAATGCCGTTCTGCGCCTCGCGGGCGACGTTGTTCAGCACGATCGCCCCCTCGACGTTCTTGAGGTACAGCCCCCCGCCGTAGGCCTCGACCGTGTCGGGGTGGAAGATGTCGAGCCAGTCGCGCTCGTCGTAGCGATCCCGGGTGGAGCGAAGCGCCTGGTGCCGGGAGCCGGAGAGGGTCATGCCCGTGACCTGGTGTCCATGGCCGCCAACGATGAGCACGCCGAACCGGTACCCACGGATGCTGCCACCGTTGATGTGCACGCTGTCCACGCTGCGCGCGAGCACGCCGACCCCCACGTACTCGCTGGGCACCGAGTCGGCGCTCTCGAAGATCACCCCGGTGAGGTCGAGGTGCACCCCGGACGCCTTGACCACCAGGACGCCCGCCTCCTTCGGGTCCTTCACCCGGTACCGGCCCGGGCATACCCTGGTATCGCCCCGTACCTCCACGCCGGCGCGCGTGACACGAATGCATGGCGCCAGGGCACGGTGTTCAGGCGTTCGGGCGCCCGGGCGATCGGGCGTCCGCCCGGCCGGGAGCCCCAGCGCCCCCGCCATCGCCAGCAGCAGCACTCCGCGCATCACGACCCCTCCATGGCGGGCGTCCCCAGGTCCACCCGCAGCACGTCCTCCACCGCCCCCGCCGTTCCCTCGCCCAGGAGGTGCAGGGCATCCTCCAGCGCGCGCACCTCCCGCGGCCAGGCCAGGCGCGCGCGTGCGGCCATGGGCGGGAGCCACGCATGGGCATCGTGCTCGAACGAGAGGCGCACCGCGGCGCCATCCACGAAGGCGACGAACACCCCCACCAGCGCCAGCACGTCCTGCCGGTGCAGGTAGAAGCTCTCCACCCGGCTCAGGTTGTAGAGGCGGATTGGCGCGTGGCCGGTCTCTTCCGCCAGCTCGCGCACGGCGGCCTCCACCGGAAGCTCACCCCGCTCGACGTGGCCGTGGACGACCTCCCACGACCCCGGGCACCGGCCCGATGGCCCGCGCCGGAGCGCCAGCACCTCGAGTGATGCCCCGGCCCCGCGAAGCACCAGCACGTCCACCAGCGTGATCGGTGACGTCACCGCATCACGTGATGTGCGCGAGGCGTCGATGGGTGAAGCGATGTCATGTCGGGAAGGTAGCCAGGGAACCGGGGCCCGGCGGACCGGGCGAGCCAGCCTGCAACGAGCGGCTCAGGCCCGCCGGCGCCCCAGGACCGCCTCGAGCCTGGCCGACAAGGCGCGGGCCCGGAACGGCTTCGTGAGGAAGTCATCAGCGCCGAGCTGGAACACCCGCACCTCGTTGTCCTCGTCGCCCTTGGCGGTCAGGACGATCACGGGGATGTGGCTGGTGGACTGTCGCGACCGCAGCCGCTGCAGCACACCGTAGCCATCGAGGCCTGGCAGGTTCAGGTCGAGCATGATGAGGTCGGGCGCACTGCGATCCACCTCGTCCAGCGCCTGCGCCCCGTCACGCGCCTCCGCCACCTTGTACCCGTCGCGCTCCAGCAGGTCCTTCATCACCCGGCGCAGCTGGTCCTCGTCCTCCACCAGCAGGACGCAGCGCCCGGCACCGGCCTGCCCGGGCAGGCGGGGCAGCGCCGGCTCGGGCGGCGCCATGTCCTCCACCAGGTCGAACGAGAGGTCGGTGGGCGGGGCCAGCGGGGCCGCAGGCGCCTCCAGCACGGCAGTGGCACCATTGGCAGCGGGCGCCGTGGCCACCGCCCCGCCGTTGACGGACGGGATGGGAAAGCCCTGCTGCGGCGTGACGCGGCTGATCGGTGCGTTCTCGTCCGGCGGCACGTCGGTCACCCGCAGGAGTTCCTCCACCGTCGTCTCGCCGGCCAGCACGTGCTTGAGCCCGCTCTCCCACAGCGACTCCATCCCGTTCGTCCGCGCCGCCTCGGCGATCCGGTCGGCCGTGGCCCCCGCACCGATCCGCCGCTCCAGCTCGGCGTTCATCGTCAGCACCTCGACGATGCTGAACCGGCCGCGATAGCCAGTCATGGCGCAATCGGGGCACCCAACGGCCCGGAAGAGCGTGGCCCCCTCGGGGATCCGGCGCCGGATCCGCGTCGGCACGCCGTCCCGGCTCTCCTGCCGGCAGACAGGGCAGAGGCGGCGCATGAGCCGCTGGGCCACGATGCCACGGAGCGCGGACGCGATCTTGTACGGCTCCATCCCCATGTCCACGAGGCGTGTCACCGCGTTGGGCGCGTCGTTGGTGTGCAAGGTGGAGAGCACGAGGTGGCCCGTCAGCGACGCCTGCACGGCGATCTGCGCCGTCTCCTGGTCACGGATCTCGCCCACCAGCACCACGTCGGGGTCCTGCCGCAGGATCGACCGCAGCGCCGTGGCGAAGGTGAGCCCCGCCTTCTCGTGCACCTGCACCTGCACGATGTTCTCGCCCAGCCGGTACTCGACCGGGTCCTCCACCGTCACGATGTTGACCCCCTCGCTCTGCACCATGCGAAGGGCGGAGTAGAGCGTGGTGGTCTTGCCCGAGCCGGTGGGGCCCGTGACGAGGATGATGCCTTCCTTGTTGTTGAGCAGCGACTTGATCGCGTCGCGCTCCGATTCCGACATGCCCAGCGAGTCGAGCGACAGCACCGTCGCCTTCGCGTTGAGCACCCGGATGACGACCTTCTCGCCGTGGGTCGCCGGCAGCGTCGAGATGCGGAGGTCCACCGGCGCCCCGTTCACCGAGACGCGCGCTCGCCCGTCCTGCGGCCGCCGCCGGTCGGCAATGTCGAGCCCCGACATGATCTTGATGCGGGAGATGAGGGGCACCCCGGCGCTGCGCGGGATCTTCATGACCTGCCGCAGCACGCCGTCAATGCGGTACCGCACCACCACGCCACCCTCGACCGGCTCCACGTGGATGTCGCTCGCCCGGCTGGAGATGCCATCCGCGAGCATCATGTCCACCAGCCGCACGATGGGTGCGGTGCTCGCCTCTTCGGCTGCGTTCTGCAGGTCGGCAGGCTCGTCCTCGAGCTGCTGCACGTCAGCGTCCTCGAGGCCCCCCAGGATCTTGTGCACCGCCTCTTCCGCCCCGCCGTACAGCGCCTCCACCTTCTCCCGGATCTTCCCCGGCGCCCCGAGCACCATGCGCACTTCGCGCCCGGTGGCGAAGGCAAGCATCTTCTCGGCGTCGATGTCGAAGGGATTGGCGGTGGCAACTTCGAGGTAGCTGTCGGTCATGCGCAGCGGCAGGACATTGAAGCGCCGGACCAGGTTCTCCGGGAGCCCGTCCCGCACCCGGGGGTCGGTCACGGCCAGGTCGGCCACCGGGAGGCGGAACCGCTTGGCAATGGCCTCCAGGACGTGCTCATCGCTCGTCAGCCGCCGCTGGACCAGCTGCTCCCAGAGGGAGGTCGTTCCGGTGCCTGTCTCGGCCCGGAGGGACTCGATGGTCCCCTCGGGCAGAAGGACTTGAACCGTCGCAACCAGCCATTCGTCGGTAAACGGCATGCTTGGCAACCTGGGTGCGGGACAACAGCCTGCGGTGACGCAGGGTGAAACGTGCTAAATATACACAGCACAACGCGATAGCGATACGGAACGTGCACCGCTCCCACCCGCCTTGGCTTGCTGGGAGCTTGCCGGTGCCGGTACCTTCCCGCCCTCGCCGGGGCCTCATGACACGATCCGGGTACATCCAAAGCAGGACGCGTTCCACGGCCGCCCTGCTGGTAGCCCTGGTGCTGGCCGCTTGCGGCGGGCGCCGGGCCGAACCGCCGGCCCCTGCCCCGCAGGAGACGGCCGAGCGGCTCGTCAACCAGTCCGACCTCTGGATTCTCGAGGCCGGCGGGACTCCCCCGGACGACACCACCCTCACTATCAAGGCAGGTGAGTTTCGCTTTGTCGTGGTCCGGAACGGCCCCCCGGACCAGGCGACCTTCGTGGTGCTCGAGTTCCCCGAGAAGGCCTTCGCCCTGCCCTACGGTACGCCGGTGGAGATGACCATCAGCATCCGGCCCGGTGTCTACGGCATCGACTGGGTGTGCGCCGAGCAGCCTACCGGGGCGCGGATCACGTTCAAGTACGCGCGCCACTTCGAGGCGCCGGTGGCGGCGCGGCGCCACTATGGCAGCGACATCGCCTTCGAACGGGCCCTGGTGGTCGCCCGGCTCAATGACGACGGCACGGCACTTCTCCTCCGCACCCGGCGCCCGCACGTGAACGACGTGGGCGCCCCGCTCGAGCAATCGGGCAGCTATGTCGTGGCGGCCGCCCCGTGAGCGCCGACTTCGCGGCGTTTGCCCGCGCCGCACGCCAGGGCGGGATGGTGCCGGTGACGCGCGAGGTGGTCCTCGATGCGGACACGCCCGTGAGTGCCTTCCAGAAGCTGCACCGGGGGGAGTTTGGCTTCCTCCTCGAGTCGCTGGTGGGTGGCGAGCGCTGGGCGCGCTACACCTTCCTGGGCACCAACCCGCGGGAAGTCTACGAATATCGCGGCGAGGCCGTCCGGCGCTGGCATCCTTCGAGCGGGTGGAGCAGCCTCCCGCCGCGTGCACCGCTCGACCACCTCGCCGAGCTCATGCGCGCCCACCCGCCCGTCGAGGTGGCCGGCCTCCCGCGCTTCACCGGTGGCGCCGTGGGATTCCTGGGCTACGACGTGGTCCGGGGCCTGGAACGGTTGCCCGGTGGCCCGCCCGACGACCGGAACCTTCCCGATGCCCTGGTGATGGTGGTGGACACCCTCATGGTGCTCGACAACCTCTACAATCGCGCCACCATTGTTGCCTCCGTGGAGCTCGCGCGCGGCGCGGACGATGCCATGCTCTGGCGGGCATGGAACGAGGCCAACAGCCGGATCGACACCTGGCTGGCGCGGCTCGAAGCCCCCAGCCGCCTGCACCCCCTCGACCTGGGCCCGGTGGAGCCCCTCCGCGGCACGTCGCCCTGTGCCGACGCCGCCTTCATGGAGGGCGTCAAGGCGATCAAGGAGCACATCGCTGCGGGCGACACCTTCCAGACCGTGCTGTCGCGCCGCATCGATGTCGCGGCGCCGCCGCCGTTCCTGGCCTATCGCTACCTCCGGGCGCTGAACCCGGCGCCATACCTGTACTACCTGCAGTTCGACGACACGCACATCGTGGGGAGTTCCCCCGAGGTGCTCGTGCGGGTCGACGACGGCGAGGTCATCGTGCGGCCCATCGCCGGCACGCGCCCCCGTGGCGCCACGCCCGGGGAGGACGCTGCCCATGAGGCCTCCCTCCGCGCCGATCCCAAGGAGCAGGCGGAGCACATGATGCTGGTGGACCTGGGCCGGAATGACGTGGGCCGGGTCGCGGAGTACGGCACGGTGAGGCTCACCGAGTTCCAGGTGGTCGAGCGATACTCCCATGTCATGCACCTGGTGAGCGAGGTGCGTGGTCGCCTGCGGGATGGCCTCGACGCCCTCGCCGCCCTCGGCGCCTGCTTCCCCGCCGGCACCGTGAGTGGTGCGCCCAAGGTGCGCGCCATGCAGGTGATCGACGCGCTGGAGCCGGTGCGTCGCGGCCCCTACGCCGGGGCGGTGGGCTACGTCAGCTGGGGCGCCCGCACCCTCGACACCGCCATCGCCATCCGCACCTGCGTCATCCGGGGCCAGCAGGCCTGGGTCCAGGCCGGCGCCGGCATCGTCGCCGATTCCGATCCCGCCACCGAGCTCGGGGAAACCGAGGCCAAGGCGCGTGCGGTCCTGGCGGCGCTGGCCCTGGCGGCACGGTATCCGGCGTGACCATCCTCCGCCTCGTCCGCCTGGATGGCACCGAGCGTTTCGACCTGGGCCCGGGCACGCGCGGCGTGCTCGGCAGGGGCCTGACCTGCGACTTTCCGGTGCCGGATCCCACCATCAGCCGCCAGCACGCCGAGCTGGCCATGGTTGGCGAGCAGCTCGAGGTCACCGACCTGGCCAGCAGCAACGGCACCCAGGTGAATGGAAGGCGGATCGTGCGTGCCCGTGCCGCCGCCAACGACCTCGTGGTCTTCGGGCGGGCCACCTTCAGGCTCGAGCCCGCCGACACGCAGGCCGCCCACACGAGCGGCGCCGGCGCGACGGTGGTGCGCGCCCTCAGGGTGGAGCCCGACTTTCGCCACGCGCTGAGCCAGCTCGACGAACGCTCCGAGCAGCACCACCTCCGGCTCGACGATGGCGACGACCGGAGCGCGCGCAAGCTTGCCCTCCTGCTCGAACTCTCCCAGCGCCTCGCCGGCGAGCTGGACCTCGACCGCCTCCTGGAGCGCACCGTCGCCGCGGCGTTCGAGGTCTTCGCGGTTGACCGCGTCGCGATCCTCCTCACCGACCCGGCCACCAGCACCCTCGTGCCGCGTTTGAGCCGGAGCGTCCTGGGCGGCCTGCCCGCCACCGTGGTGCCGCGTTCCATCACCGAGCGCTGCGCCAGCGAGCGGGTGGCGCTCCTCTCGGACAACGCGCTGGCCGACACCCGCTTCACCGGGGAGTCGGTGCTGCAGCAGCGGGTCCGCGGCGCCATGTGCACGCCCATGGTGGGGCCCGCCGGCCGCGTGCTCGGCGTGCTCTACGTGGACAGCGTCACCTCCAGCAATGCCTTCAGCGACGAGGACCTGCAGTTCCTCGTGGCCTTTGGCTCCATTGCGGCGGCCGGGATCCGCGCGTCACTCCAGGCCGAGGAGCTGCGGAGTCACGCGGTGGTCCGTGGCACCTTCGAGCGCTACTTCGCCCCCGAGGTGGCTGCCACGATCGCCCGCAGCGCCGGCGCCACCCAGCTGGGCGGCGAGCGGCGCCCTATCGCCGTGCTGTTCAGCGACGTTCGCGGCTTCACCCGCCTGGCCGAGGGCATGCCGCCTGAGTCACTCGCGGCGCTGCTCTCCGACTATTTCAGCGAGATGGTGGACATCATCTTCGAGCATGGCGGCACGCTCGACAAGTTCGTCGGCGACGCCATCATGGCGCTGTGGGGTGCACCCGGCGTGCAGCCCGATGCGGCGGATCGCGCGGTGCGCGCCGCCATCGCCATGCAGGCTGCCCTGCAGGACCTGAACGTCCGCTGGGTGGCCCAGGGCCGCCCGCCGCTGGAGGTGGGCGTGGGCATCAACTATGGCGAGGTGTTCGCCGGGAACATCGGGAGTCACCGCCGGCTCGAGTACACCGTGCTGGGTGACGTGGTCAACGTCGCTGCGCGCCTCTGCGCCGAGGCAGGTCCCGGGGAAATCCTCATCGGCGCCGCCCTGCGCCTGGCCTTGCGGGAGGAGTGGCCCCTCGAGCCCATGCCGACCCGCGAACTCCGCGGCCGCGAGGGCAAGGTGGAGATGTACCGCGTCCTGGCGTCAGGGCGTCAGGACGTCAGGACGTCAGGACGTCAGGAGTGAAGGTCATGGACGGTCGCGGCGTTCCATCCCCTGCTACTCCCTGACGTCCTGACGCCCTGCCGCCCTGACGCCCTGGAACCTGTACCCCACCCCCCGCTCTTCCAGCAGCGCCAGCACCAGCCGCACCGGCAACCCCATCACCCCGAAGAAGTCTCCCTCGATGCGTTCCACCAGGGCCGCGCCGTACCCCTGGATCCCGTACGCTCCCGCCTTGTCCATGGGCTCCCCGGTGGCCACGTAGGCCTCGGCCAATGCCGGCGTGATGGCGCGGAACTTCACCTTCGTGATGTCGGTCTTCACCCGCACCTCACCCCGATGCGCCAGCGCCACCGCCGTCACGACCTCGTGCGTCCGGCCCGAGAGCCGCATCAGCATGCGCACGGCATCGGCGGCATCCACGGGCTTCTCCAGGACCTCCCGTCCCAGCACCACGATGGTGTCGGCCGCCAGCACGTAGCGGCCCTCGACGCTGAGCGCCTTGGAGCGTGCCAGCCGCTCGGCGTACGGCACCGGAAGTTCACCGGGCAGCGGCACCTCGGGCACGTGGGACGGTCGCACGGTAGCCTCGATGCCCAGCATCCCCAGCAGCTGCCGCCGCCTGGGCGACGCGGAGGCGAGCACCAGTCCTGGCGGGCCCGCGGGCTTCACGTCAGGCGCCATGGCCACGCTCCAGCACCAGCGTCACGGGCCCATCGTTCACCAGTTCCACCTGCATGTCCGCCCCGAACTCTCCGCTCGCCACCGGGAGCCCCAGCGCCCGGAGCGCTGCCAGGAACTGCTCGTACAGCGGGATCGCCACCTCCGGCCGGGCGGCGGTGATGAAGGAGGGCCGGCGTCCCTTGCTCGCGTCGCCATAGAGGGTGAACTGCGACACCACCAGGAGCCCACCCTGCACCTCGGACAGGCCAAGGTTCATCTTCCCGTCCGCATCGCTGAAGAGCCGGAGTCCCGCCACCTTCTCGGCCATCCAGGCCACGTCCTCCTCCGTGTCGGTGTGCGTGAACCCCACCAGCAGGCAGAAGCCGCGTTCGACTGACCCGCGCACCTGCCCGGCAATGCTCACGGAGGCACGCGACACCCGCTGCAGCACGATTCGCATGCCGCGAGTATACACACCCCGCGGCGGGGGCCCCCGTCCCCCTCCCGGATCGTCCCGCTCGCCCCTATGATCCCGCATGCGCATCCATCCGCGGCTCAAGGTGCTGGCCTGGGCCCTCCTCGTCCTCGCGGCCGTCACGGGTGGCCTCACCTACTGGGCGATGCGCCTGGAACCCTTCCTGCGCGACGCGGTGGGCACCTTCCTCCGGACCCAGACCCTCGCCATCATCCGCAACTCCCGGGGCGAGAAGCTCACCGTCACCCTGGGGCGCTTCAACTTCAACCTGGCCCGCGGCCGGCTGGTGATCGACACGGTGGCCGTGGCCTACGACGACAGCACGGCGAGGTCGGTCGAGCGCCTCCGTGCCACGGCGCCTCGCGTCGTCCTCACCGGCATCAGTGTCACCGACATCCTGTTCCGTCGCCGCGTGGTCCTGTCAGGCGTCGAGATCGAGCGGCCCGTGCTCTACCGCCAGGAGCAGGTCCATCCCGACAGCGCCCCGCGGCAGGTCAAGCCCCCGCCCAGGGACACCGCCGCACCCGCACGCCCGCAACTGGCCGACCCCGACAGCTACAGCCTGCACGGTTTCGGCACCGAGCTCTATGGCATCGTCATCGAGTGGCTGCCGAAGGACCTCGAGGCCTCACGGGTGGCGCTGGTCAAGGTGGACCGCGCCGACGTGACCCTGGTGACCGGCGAGCCCGGCCGCGAGAAGCAGACCCTCATCAACGGCCTGGTGGTGGAACTCAAGGGCATCGGGGTCGATGCCAAGGCCCAGCGGCTGGTGCACGACGTGTGGATCTCCTGCCCCCGCTTCCAGCTCAGGGCACACGGCCGCTCCGCGGATGTCCACGGGGTGGCCCTCCGTATCAATGCCGCCGACAGCGCCGCCACCATCGACTCGGCATTCGCGGAACTCGATGCGTCCTACCGCCTGCTGGCACGGCAGGTGGAGCGGTCGTACGCCAGGGGCACCTTCAGCATGCGGCAGCTGTCGCTCCAGCCGCGCCTGGACGACGCCGCGTTCTTCCGCGCGGCGCGCACCCGCGCCACCCGGGTGCGCGTCGATGCCAGCGACATCGTGATCAGCGGCATGGCATCCGGCTCCGCCCTCGTGGGCCAGACCGCGGCCCGCCTGGTGGAGGTTGGCGACCTGCAGGTCGATGCGGCCGTGGACAAGCGGTACCCGCCGCGACGGAAGCGCGGGGCCACCGTGATGCCACCGCAGGCCTTCGCGGCGCTCCCATGGGGCGTCCACGTGGACACCCTGGTCCTCAAGGGAGGCGAAGTCCGTTACACCGAGATCCAGCCCACCGGCGAGCCCTCACGCATACGCTTTGCGCGCCTCTCGGCGCGCATCACGGGACTGGCAAACTGGGACCCCACCGGGCCCATCGCGGTGGCGGCACGGGGGCACATGTACGATGCCGGCGCCATCGAGGCCAACTTCACCATTCCGGTGCACCGCTCCCGCTTCCAGATGGAGGTCCACGGCACCTGGGAGGGCATGCCCCTCCAGCGACTCAACGAGTTCATCGTGCATTCCAGTGGCGCCCGCATCACCGACGGCACTGCCGGCCCCACGCGCTTCCGGTTCCGCGTGGCGAACGGCGTGGCCCGGGGCACACTGAGCCCGACCTGGACCGGCCTCAAGGTCGAGCTGGTGAGCAAGGAGTCCGGCAAGGCCAACCTCGGACGACAGCTGTTGTCGTTCGTGGCCAGGACCTTCGTCGTCAGGAGTGCCAACGCCCCGGGTGAGAAGAAGTACCGGGCCGACTACCCGGTTCACTACACGGTGGAGCCCACGGACACCTTCTTCGGGATGCTCTGGAAGTCGGTCCGGAGCGCCGTCATCCCCGCCATGAAAAAGTAGCGGGCAGCTTTCGCCGCCCGCCTGTCACTCCGGTGCCCGCACCTGCCGGGCCAGCTACTCCACCGTGACGCTCTTGGCCAGGTTCCGCGGCTGGTCCACGTTGCACCCGCGGCGGACCGCCACGTAGTACGAGAAGAGCTGCAGCGGGATGATCGTCAGGAGCGGCGTCAGCACGTTCAGCGTCTGCGGGATGGCGAAGCAGAAGTCGGTGAGCCGCCGCATCTGCTCGTCACACTCGTTCACGATCGCGATCACCTTGCCGCCCCGCGCCTTCACCTCCTCGATATTGGACACGATCTTCTGGTACACCGTGTCCCGCGGGGCGATGAACAGCACCGGCATGTTCTCGTCGATCAGCGCGATCGGTCCGTGCTTCATCTCTGCCGCCGGGTACCCCTCGGCGTGGATGTAGGAGATTTCCTTGAGCTTGAGCGCGCCCTCCAGCGCCACCGGGAAGTTCACCCCGCGGCCCAGGTAGAGCGCGTTGTTCGACGACGCGTACTGCTCCGCCAGCGCCTCGATCTCGGGCGCCCGCGCCAGGATCTCCTGGATCTGCCCCGGGATCCTGCGCATCCCCTCGATCAGCGCCCGCCCCTGCATGATCCCCAGGTTGCGGAGCCGGGCCAGCCGGAGCGTCACCAGGAAGAGCGCCGCCACCTGGCTGGTGAAGGCCTTGGTGCTGGCGACACCCACCTCCGGGCCCGCCCGCAGGTAGAGCCCGCCATCCACCTCGCGTGCGATGGTCGAGCCCACCACGTTCACCAGGCCGATCGTGCGGGCCCCGCGGAGCTTCGCCTCCCGGATCGCCGCCAGTGTGTCCGCCGTCTCCCCCGACTGGGAGATCGCGATCACCAGCGTGTGCTCGTCCACCACCGGGTTCCGGTAGCGGAACTCCGACGCGTACTCCACCTCCACCGGGATCCGTGCCAGCTCCTCCAGCATGTACTCGCCAATCAGCCCCGAGTGCCACGAGGTCCCGCACGCGGTGATCACGACGCGCTTCACCGCCTTGAGCTCGTCGTCGGTCATGTTGATCCCGTGCACCCGCGTCGTGCCCTCGTCGTCGAGCAGGTGGCCCCGGAGCGTGTTCTCCAGGCTCTCGGGCTGCTCGAAGATCTCCTTCAGCATGAAGTGGTCGAACCCGCCCCGCTCGATCGTGGCCAGGTCCCACTCGATCTGGTTGACGGGCTTGTCGATCTGCTCCGTGTCCAGGTTCCGGATGCGGTAGCCGTCCCGCGAGAGGATCGCCATCTCGCCGTCGTCGAGGTACACCACCGAGCGGGTGTGCTGCAGCAGCGCCGAGGCGTCGGAGGCCACGAACCACTCGCCATCCCCCACGCCCACGAGCAGGGGCGAGCCGTTCCGGGCCGCCACCAGCACCCCCGGCTCATCGGCCGACACGAATGCGAGGCCATACGCCCCGTCCACGTCGCGCAGGGCCGCTGCCACCGCCTCCTCCAGGTTGCCCTTGTACAGCTCGCCCACGAGGTGGGCCAGCACTTCCGTGTCGGTCTCGGAGGTGAAGGTGTGCCCGCGCTGCTGCAGCGCCTTCCGCAGCGCGCCGGCGTTCTCGATGATGCCGTTGTGGATGACCGCGATGCGGCCCGACTGGTCGGTGTGGGGGTGCGCGTTCGGCGTGGTGGGGGCGCCGTGGGTGGCCCACCGTGTGTGCCCGATGCCCAGGGTGCCCGCCGGCACCGCATCCTGCAGGTGCTGCTCCAGGTTCGAGAGCTTCCCGGCAGCCTTCACGATCTCGAGGCCGTGCCCGTTCACCACCGCGAGCCCCGCCGAGTCGTAGCCCCGGTACTCCAGCCGCCTCAGCCCCTCCACCAGCAGCCCCGCCGCCTGGCGGGGCCCGATGTACCCGACAATGCCACACATGACGCGTTTACCCCCCAGACTGGTTCCGTGCTGCTGCGACCAGCGCTTCTGCCTCTGCCTGCGTGGGCGCCTCGGCGATGTAGCGGACGATGGGCTCGGTTCCCGAGGGACGCACGTGCACCCAGCGATCACTCCAGGCGAGCCGAAGGCCATCCCGGTCATCGGCTGTGGCATCCGGGAAACGGCGCCGGAGCCCTGCGTACAGTGCCGCGAGGTCGCCCCCGCGCGGTCCCTTCGCCTTCACGATGGTGTACCGGGGGTGGCGCCGTACCAGTTCCGACACGCTAACCCCAGACTCGGCAAGGAGACGCAAGATAAGGGCCACACCCAGCGGCGCGTCGCGCCCAATGTGAAGCGCGGGATACATCACCCCACCATTGCCCTCCCCGCCAATCAGCGCGCCCTCGTCCCGCATTGCCCGCGCCACGTTGGCCTCGCCCACGGCCGCCCGCACGAACCTGGCCCCGAAGTCCCGGGCCGCATCCTCCACCACCAGGCTGGTGGACAGGTTCACCACCACTACGGGTGCGCCATCCCGCCGTCCCGCCGTCTCGCCGTCCGGGTCCCGCCCCGACGCCCTGACGCCCTGACGCCCTGACGCCCCGACGTCTTGTCCCAACACCGCCCTGCACGCGAACGCCAGGGTGTAGTCCTCGCCGATCGGCGCGCCCTGCTCGTCCACCAGCGCCAGCCGGTCCACGTCGGGATCCACCGCCATGCCGATGTCTGCGCGCGACTCGCGCACCAGCCGGCCCAGGTCGCCCAGGTTCTCCGGCAGCGGTTCGGGCGCACGAGGGAACCGGCCATCGGTCTCCAGGTTGATGCCGGCCACCGTGCAGCCGAGCCGCTCGAGCAGCGCCGGAATGCTGGCCCCACCAGCGCCCCGCACGCAGTCGATCGCCACGGTGAACCGCCGGGCGCGGATCCGCTCCACGTCGATCACCGGCAGCTTGAGGACCTGGTCGAAGTGCCGGCCCAGTGCCCCGCTGTCGCTCCGGAGCGCGCCGAGCCCGTCCCACCCCTTCCGCACCGGCCCCTGCTCGGCGAGTGCCCTGACCGCCGCGCCCGCCTGGGCGTCCAGGAAGATCCCGTCCGGCCCCACGAACTTGAGTGCGTTCCACTCGATGGGATTGTGCGAGGCGGTGAGGATGAGCCCGGCGCCCGCATGGTGGTGCTCCACCGCGAGCTGCACCGTGGGCGTCGGCACGATCCCCAGGTCGATGACATCCACCCCAACCGACATCAACCCCGACGCCGCCGCCGCCGCGAACATGGGACCGCTGGTGCGCGAGTCTCGTCCCAGCACCACCACCGGCTTCCCCTGCGAGGCAGCCCAGGAGCCCAGTGCCGCCGCGTGCCGCGCTACCAGTTCGGGCGTGAGGTCGGTGCCCACGTGCCCGCGCATGCCGGAGACGGAAACCATCAGGGTCGATGACATGGCGCTCCACGAGGAAGGTTGACCATCCCGGCAGCACCAGCGTGCCGGCAGGAACGGGCCGAAAGAAGGTGAGGCGTGCCCCACTTCTCAACCCTCCCACCCGCCTGTCCCCACTCGCCCCAACGGTCGCTTCCGCCGTACCTTGCTCCATGCCTCCCGCCATCACCTGGTCCACGCCCTGGGTCCCGTCCCTGGGCATCGACCTCGCCTGGCGACTCGACGGCTTCTCCCTGCTCTTCATCGTGCTCATCGCCGGCATCGGCGCCGCGGTGGTGGCCTACACGGCCGGGTACATGAAGGGGCATCCCCAGCTCGGCCGCCTCTACCTCCTCCTCGGCCTCTTCGCGCTGTCCATGCTGGGCGCCGTCCTGGCCGACGACCTCATCCTGCTCTTCGTTTTCTGGGAACTCACCAGCATCCTCTCGTTCTTCCTGGTGGGCTTCAACTCCAGCGAGGCCGGAGCCCGGGCCGCGGCGCGCACCGCCCTGTTCGTCACGGGGGGCGGCGGCATGGTGATGCTGGCCGGCTTCCTCCTCCTCATCAACATTGCCGGCACGAGCCGCATCTCGGCACTCGGGGCCATCGGGCCCACGCTCCCCGCCACACCCGGGCTGGCCACCGCGCTCCTGCTCGTGGCGATCGGCGCCTTCACCAAGAGCGCGCAGGTGCCCTTCCACTTCTGGCTGCCCGGCGCCATGGCCGCACCTGCCCCGGTCTCGGCCTACCTCCACTCGGCCACCATGGTGAAGCTGGGCGTCTACCTGCTCGCCCGCCTCGACCCGGCGTTCGGCGCCTGGCCGGCGTGGCAGGTCCTCCTGGCCGGCGTGGGCGCCGGCACCGCCCTGTGGGCCATGGTGCTCGCCCTGCAGGAGCGCGACCTCAAGCGGATCCTGGCCTGGTCCACGGTCTCCGCCCTCGGGACCATGGTGATGCTGGTGGGGTTGCCGGGGCAGTATGCCCTGCTCGGACTCGTCGCCTTCATCCTCTCGCACGCGTTGTACAAGGCGCCGCTCTTCTTCGTGGCGGGCAACGTGGAGAAGGCCACGGGTCGCCGCATCATTGACGACCTTGGAGGGCTCCGGCGCGGCATGCCGCTCACCGCCCTCACGGCGCTGCTGGCAGGCATTGGCATGGCCGGGTTGCCGCTGTCGCTGGGCTACGTAGCCAAGGCCGCCATCAAGGATGCGAAGATCGAGGCCACGGGCTTTGCGTTCGTGCAGCAGGTGAGCCTTGTCGTCAGTGCGGTGGCCGTGGCCGTGGCAGGCGTTGCGGCCATCCGGATCTTCTGGCGCCGAGCCGGCGAGGACGCGCCCCATCGCGAAAAGGGCGTGCTCCTCCTGGCGCCGCCCCTCGCCGTGGCCCTCACCGGCCTGGTGCTCGGCGTGATGCCGCACCTGGCCGAGCCGCTGCTCGCGGTGGCAGCGAAGGCCATCCGCCCGGCGACCATTACCAAGGTGTACGAGACCCTCGACGCGTATGCCGGGGGCGGCGCGGTCTCGCTCACCCTGGTGCTGGGACTCATCATCTTCGCGGGATGGGACCGCATCCACTCCGCCCTCGCGGGCCCGCGCGTGGCACTCGAGCGGTTCGCCATCGGCGCCCTCTTTGACCGGGGCCTCACGGCGTTCCCTGCGTTGGCGGCACGGCTCACGCGCACCGTGCAGGGCGGACGCCTCGTCACCTACACGCATGTCCTCCTGGCGGCACTGACCCTCGCCCTCTGGTCGCTCCTGGCCTGGAGCGGCGTGCCCCATGTGCCGAGCGGAGGCTGGCCCGACGCTGCGGTCAGCGTGGCGCTCCTCTTCTCTGCGCTGGGAGCGATCCTGGCCGCGGTGCTGCGGCACCGTGCCGTGCAGCTCCTCGCCACCGGCGTCTTTGCCTTCGGCAGCGCGGTGTTCATGCTCTTCGTCGGCGCCCCCGACCTCGCCCTCACCCAGCTGGCTGTGGAGACGGTCCTCGTGATCGTAGCGGCCGCGCTGCTGCTCCGCCTCTGGCGTCGTGGCCGGCTCGAGGGCGTGCCGGAGCCGCTCTTCCGCCCCGGTGCCGCGGTGATTGCGCTGGCCTTTGGCAGTGCCATGGCGGCGATGCTCCTGGTCGCCACCAGCCCTGCCTTCGACCCGGCGCTGGGGGAGTACTACCTGCGGCAGAGCGTGCCGGCGGCCTACGGGCGCAACGTCGTGAACGTGATCCTGGTGGACTTCCGCGCCGTGGACACCCTGGGCGAGGCAGCCGTCGTGGTGTTCGGGCTCCTGGCGGCGTACCCGGTGCTCCGTGCCCTCATGCGCCGGCGAGAAAAGGCATGACCACCTCCGAGCCGCTGCTCTACCGGAGCGCCCCGGCACTCTATCGCGTGCTGCTCGTCCTCTCGCTCTGGCTCCTCCTGCGCGGACACAACGAGCCGGGGGGTGGGTTCGTGGCCGGGCTCGTGGCGTCGCTCGCCACGACCCTCCTGGCGCTGGGCAAGGGCGTGGACCGCGCCCGCCTGGCCCTGCCCTTTCGCTCGGCGCTGACCCTGGCCGCCTTCGGGGGACTGCTCTCGCTGGTCTCGGGGTTACCGGCACTCGTGGCAGGCCGGCCCTTCCTGGCGCACCTGGCCGTGACGCTGCCCATCGGCAGCGGCTTCAAGCTCTCCACCTTCCTGCCATTCGACATCGGCATCTACCTCGCCGTGTGGGGCGCCCTCGCCGGGCAGGTCCTCGCCCTCCTCGACGGCGATGCTCCGGACGGGGCGGCATGACGCTGGCGCTCGCCGTGGTCGTCGGGATCTCCTGCACCGCAGGCGCCTACCTCGTGCTGTCGCGCGACGTGGTGCGCACCGTACTGGGCATCATCGTCATGAGCGGTGGCGCCAACCTCGCCCTCATCGCCGCCGGGCGGCCTGGCTCATCGCAACCCGCCGTGATCCTCCGTGGCGAGGTCGTGGCCCATGGCGTGTCGAATCCCGTGCCCCAGGCGCTGGTGCTCACCGCCCTGGTCATCGGCTTCGTGCTCGCGTGCATCGCCTTCGCCCTGGCGGTGCGGCTGGTGTACGCCACCGGCAGCGACGACCTCGATGCACTGGACTCGGCGGAGCCGCCCCCGGAGCACGGCGGCCCCTACCCCGCGCTCGAGGTGGACGTCGACCCGGGTGAGGCCCCCAGGTGAGCCCGGCCATCCTTGTCGTCATGCCGCTCCTCGTGCCGCTCTGCACCGCCTTGCTGACGGCACTCATGACAGGCCACCCGCGCGGGCAGCGCGCGGTGAACGCCGCCGGGGGGATGCTCTTCCTGCTGGTGAGCGGCCTCCTCGTGTCATTGGTGAGCCAGCAGGGCGAGGTGCGCCTGGCCCTGGGCGGGTGGCCCGCACCCTACGGCATCGAGTTCCGGGTGGACCGCCTCGCCGCGGCCATGCTCCTGGTCACGGCCCTCACGGCATCGCTCTGCCTCCTCTTCCAGGCCGGCCGGGTCGATCCCGTTCCTCCGAACCCGCTGCTCGCACCGCTGGTGCAGGGCCTCCTCGCCGGTGTCGCCGGCGCGTTCATCACGGCCGACCTCTTCAACCTGTACGTCTGGGTCGAGCTGATGCTCATTGCCGCACTCGGCCTCCTGGTGCTGGGCGGCCGGCTGCGCCAGCTCGATGGCGCCTGGCGCTACCTCCTGCTCAACCTCGTCGGGACGGTGCTGCTCCTCTTTGCGGTGAGCTGGGCCTACGCGGCGACGGG
>CAZWXD010000003.1:151132-171516 GCA_964638035.1 uncultured Gemmatimonadaceae bacterium
TGGGACCTGCGCCGGATCCTGGCCTTCCACATCATCAGCCAGATCGGCTACATCCTCCTCGCCATCGCGGTGGGCACCGCCACGGCGTGGGCAGCGGCCCTTTTTTACACCGTGCACCACATCCTGGTGAAGGCGAGCCTCTTCCTCGTGGCCGCACTGATCGCGCGCGAGACGGGGAGCTACGACCTCCGCCGCATGGGCGGGCTGTGGAACAAGCGGCCCCTGCTGGGTGTGCTCTTCCTGGTGCCGGCTCTCTCCCTCGTGGGCATCCCGCCCCTCTCCGGCTTCTGGGCCAAGCTCCTGGTGCTGCGGGAGACGATTGCCGGCGGCCGGGTCGCCTGGACGGTGGTGGCGGTGGTGGTCGGCATGCTGACGCTGTACTCCATGGCCAAGGTGTGGATCGAGGCGTTCTGGAAGCCCGCGCCAGGCGAGGTCGTCGTGGCCGCCCGTGACCCGCGCGTCCGCTATGCGTGGGCTGCCACCGTGGCGTTCGCCACGCTCACCCTCGCCATCGGCCTCGGGCCGGAGGCGCTCCTCAGCTATGCCCTGGCAGCGGCGCAGGCCCTCGCAGGGAGTGCCACCTCATGAGGGCCATCATCCTGGTGCCCCGGCTCCTGTTCCGGCTCCTCATGGACGTGGTCATGTCGGGCGTCCGCGTGTCCCGGTTCATCCTGCGTGGCGTCACCGGCACGGCCGGCGGGTTCGTGCGGTACCACTACGCTCCCATGCCACCCGGCGCCGCACGCGCCCTCGTGTCGCTCGTCGCCATCACGCCGGGCGCCACCGTCGTCGCCCTCGACGTGGAGCGCCGGGAGGTTGTCCTGCACCTGCTCGACCCTGTCATGGCCGACACCATCCTTAGCGAGATCCGCCGCGACTACGAGGCGCCGCTCGCCGCACTCTTCGGGAGTGGGAGCCCATGAGCATCCTCCTGTCCCTCGCCGCGCTCGTCGCCGCCGTGGCGGCGGTGGCCCGCCTCGTCATCGGCCCGCGTGCCGCCGACCGGATCGTTGCGCTCGAGCTGCTGTTCGCCTCCGGCCTCGTGTTCACGATGGTTGCGGCACTCCGCAGTGGCCGCACCGAGTTCCTCGACGTTGGAGTCGGCTTCGCCTTCATCGGCTGCGCCACCACCATTGGCTGGTCGTGGCTGGCCGAGCGCGCGCCTCGCGGGCGGTCGCAGGTGGAAGGACCGGGCGCATGACCATCCTGGGACAGGTGCTCATGCTGATGGGCGCACTGGTGCTCGTCGTGGCAGCCCTTGGCATCCTCCGGCTGCCCGACGCCCTCACCCGCCAGCATGGCGTAGGCCTCGGTGTCGTCGCGGTCACTTTCATCGCGATCGGGCTTGGGTTCGCTACCAGCCAGGGCGGCTGGGTTGTCCGCCTGGTGCTGATGGTTGCGGCCATGATGTTCATGATCCCCGCCGCCGCCAACATGCTGGCACGCGTTGCCTCCGACGAAGGGCGCCATACGGGGCTGAAGCCGACCGACCGCTGATCGCCGTGCTGGATAACAGGACATCCATACCCTGATCAGCCCGTTTCCCACGCGCTTGACACCCCTGCCGCACATGTAGTCGCTTCTCCGGCTCCCCTCCAGGAGCCCTGCCATGACAGCCGGTGCCGGGCCGTGACCACCCCCGGCGCCTCCGACACTGCAGGTTCCAGGGCCGTCTTGGCGAGATCGACGCCGATCGGTATTGTGAGCATGGGCTGCTCCTCACGATGGCGGCCTCCGGGGCCGTGATGCTGGATGCTGTTGGCATCGAGGGAGGAGGCCCTGATCCGGTAGCTGGCACCGCGCATGTGCCCCAGGGCCTCACCACGCCAGTTGCAGGCAGGCGGCATTGAGGGGTGTTTCGCGGTGCACGACGCGACCAGGGGGCCAACGCCATGGCGATCATTCCAACGGTACGATGCAGCAACATGGCGCGGTCGATCGCGTTCTACACCAGTGTGCTCGGCTTTCAGGTCATCGACGGGGACGCGGACCTCACTGATCCGTCGTTCTGCACCCTCTCGCTCGATGGTGACCGGCTCTACCTCTCCAGTCATCGCGGCGATGGAACGTATGGTCAGGCAATCGTGATCCAGACCGCCGACGTGGATGCGACAGCCGCCACGATGCGCCAGCGTGGCCTGCCCCCGACACGGAGGTCCGACTCTCCGGTGCACACGGCGCCCGTCAACCAGACCTGGGGCACGCGCGAGTTCTACGTGGATGATCCGGACGGTAACACGCTGCGGTACATCCAACGATGACGAGGAACCGCTTCCTGACGCGCCGGCGACTCGTCATGCTGCTGGGCCTGGCAGCCACCCTGGTGGTGGTTCTCGGCTCGCTGTGGCGATCGGCGATCAGGAGGAATCGCGGGCTTCCGGATGAACCTTTCCGCATCGCTGGCAACCTCTACTACGTTGGCAACGCCGGGGTCACCTCCTTCCTGCTCACAGGGCCCGAGGGCCATGTCCTGATCGATGGCGGCTACCCCGAGTCCGCCTCCCCGATCATGGCCAGCATCGCCAGGCTCGGCTTCAACATCCGCGACGTAAGGGTCCTGGTGAATACGCACGCTCATTCCGACCACGCAGGCGGGCTCCGTGCACTGCAGGAGGCGTCCGGCGCTGAGCTCTGGGTCAGCGAAGGGGATGCCGCTGTCATGGCCGCCGGCCGGAACTCCGCGGACCCTGCCCTCGGGCCGCTGAGGTACCTTGGCGTCCTCGGGTTCGGAGCGTTCCCCGTCCCCCGTGTCGATCACCAGTTCAAGGACGGTGAGACGATCCGACTGGGGCCGATCACGCTCACGGCTCATGTCACTGCCGGACATACCCGGGGCTGTACGTCATGGTCGTTCCCCGTGCGCCACGCCGATCGCGAGTTGCTGGCCGTTGACATCTGCAGCCTTACGTTGTTCCCGCTGGTCTCACTGGTCGAGCCGGAGGCGTATCCGGGAATACGGACCGACTTCGAGCGCAGCTTCCGCATGCTGCGGGACCTTCCTGCGGACATCTTCCTGGCGTCGCATACGGGCATGTTCAACATGAACCGCAAGCGGCATGAACGTACTGATGCTGCCGATCGGGCGAACCCCTTCGTCGATCCGGAAGGCTATCGAAGGCACATTGACCGGGCAGAGGCGCATTTCCGCAGGGTGCTCGCGGATCAGGAGGGAGCCAACTGAATTGGTGCGTGACGTGACCATCGGCTCCCCTCCGTGTGACGACGCGGCGCGCTGCCGGGCGTTGGACGTCAGGGTTGCGGAGGTGCCATGCGTGAACTCAGTGAGCAGGATGCACTCGCGATGGCCGGCGGGTCCGAATGCCCGGTGCTGAGCAAGGAGGAATCAGAGGAAATGGAGGCAGCCGTGTGCCTGAAGCGGTTCCCTGGTGGCTACGTACTCGGCATCAGCGACAAGGCCCGGGACCTCCGCCTGTGGTTCATTCCCGATGTTGCAGCCGCGGAGCAGGAGTACGCGCGTTATGTCGGCATCATGCGCAAGTCCGGCTCTCCGTTCGGGGAGTCAGCGTGAGTTGGTCCGGTAGTGAGCTGGTCAGTCCCGTGGCGTGCGCAGGCGCGTCCCACGGACTGGACCGGGATCCTGGGCCATCGCCTCCGCGCCATCCACCTTGTGGGAGAGGACGCCCACCACGGAGTCGCCCCGCACCTCCAGCTGCCAGGTGCTCTGCACCGTGATCGCCCGCTGCACCCCGTTGCTGTCCACCAGGCCCAGCGAGGTTGCCACCAGCGTGGCAGACCCCCCGCTCGCCAGCCCAGCCAGCCGCTTCGGGCCACGCGTGGGAAGGTCGGGAACCGGGTCGGCCAGCAGCTCGCCCACCAGCGAGTCACCCCGCGCCTCGATCTGCAGCGTCCCGGTTCCCATGATTACGCTCTGCTCCCCGTTCTCGACCCTGGCCCCGGCGGGGTAGCTCACCTTCCAGGTGCCGACGAACAGGTCCTGGCCAAGCGCCGGCGCCGGGGCCAGGAGGAGCAGCAGGAGCGACAGGAGCAGGCGGGTCATGGGAAGGCTCCGAAAGTTGGGGCGACACGGAGTGCGCTTGACCTGAAAGGTGATGTGCGAGGTCCGCGTTTCGTTGCAGGCGCCTCGCAATCAGGGCCCCGGATGCCATTGCGCGGGGCAGGCCCAGTGCACAGCTTGGTCGAGCCCCCGCGCACGCGCCGCTCATACCCGGGGCTCGGTCACCTACAGCCGGAGCAGGCATGGAGCGACGTGAGTTCCTGCAGTGGAGCGGGGTGGCCGGGGCCGCCCTCTTGGCGCGCCCGCCATACTGGTCCGGCAGCCTCACCGCCATTCCCTCGGCTGACCGAAAGGCCCTGGCCGACGTGGCCCTCAACACCGCCAGGGGCAAGGGTGCCACGTATGCCGACGTGCGCATCGGGCGGTACCTGAACCAGTCCATCAGCGGCCGCGAAAGCATCATCCGGAGCATCAACAGCACCGAATCGTATGGCGCGGGCATCCGCGTCATCGCGAACGGAACCTGGGGCTTCGCCGCGACCGAGGAGGTCACGCCCGACGGCATCGCCCGGGCCGCGGCGCAGGCGGTCGCCGTTGCGAAGGCCAACGCCCGGCTGCAGACGGAGCCGGTGCAACTCGCAGCGCAGGCCGGGGTTGGTGAGGTTGCCTGGAAGACGCCCATCGAGGTCAACGCCCTCGAGGTCCCCATGTCGGAAAAGTGCGACCTGCTGGCGGCCGTTGGGGCGGCCGCGGTCGCTGCGGGCGCCAACTACGTCAGCACCGGGCTCTTCCTCGTCAACGAGCAGAAGTACTTCGCCTCGACCGACGGGAGCTACATCGACCAGGACATCCACCGCACCTGGCCCAACTTCACGGTCACCGTGGTCAACAAGGCCAGCGGGCGGTTCGAGCAGCGTGCGTCTCTCGGCACACCCACGGGTCAGGGCTGGGAGTACCTCGCGTTCCGCCCCCAGGATCGCATCACCTCCGCCGCGGGCGTGCCGGTGTACGGCAACCGCTACGACATCCTCGAGGATGCCCGGCTGGCCCCGGACCAGGCACGGGAGAAGGCTGCCGCGAAGTCCGTCACGCCCGGCACCTGGGACCTGGTGCTCGACCCATCTCACCTCTGGCTCACCATCCACGAATCGGTGGGCCATCCGCTGGAGCTGGACCGGGTGCTGGGATACGAGGCCAACTACGCCGGGACCAGCTTTGCCACGCTCGACAAGTGGCGCTCACGGTCGTTCCGCTACGGCAGCGAGATGGTGACGTTCGTGGCCGACCGGACGCAGCCCGGTTCGCTGCAGGCGGCGGGCTACGACGACGAGGGCGTCCCGACCCGCGAGTGGGACCTGGTCCGTGACGGGGTGCTGGTGAACTACCAGGCCATCCGCGACCAGGTCCACATCCTGGGTGCCACCGCCTCCCAGGGGTGCTGCCACGCCGACAGCTGGCGTTCCGTCCAGTTCCAGCGCATGCCCAACGTGTCGCTCCTCCCGGGCAAGCAGCCGCTGACCCCGGCAGGACTCGTGGCCGGCGTGGAGCGGGGGATCTACATCATCGGGGACGGGTCGTACTCCATCGACCAGCAGCGCTACAACTTCCAGTTCGGGGGCGAGTTGTTCTACGAGATCCGCGACGGCAAGGTCGTCGGCATGCTGCGCGACGCCGCCTACCAGGCGAACACGGTGGAGTTCTGGAATGCCGTGACCGCCATCTGTGACCGGAGCGACTACCGGCTGGGCGGGTCGTTCTTCGATGGGAAGGGCCAGCCGTCGCAGGTCAGTGCCGTGTCGCATGGCTGCCCCACCACGCGCGTCGACCGGGTCAACGTGCTCAACACCTCACGCAAGCTCCCGGGTAGCCGTGCCGCAACTTGACGAAGGCGAGGCCAGGAAGCTGCTGCAGCGCGTGCTGGGGCTCTCGCGCGCGCAGGCATGCGTGGTGACGGTCGGCGGCAGCAGGGGTGGCAACGTGCGCTACGCCCGGAACACCGCCAGCACTGCCGCGGAGACCCAGAACCTCAGCCTGGCGGTCCAGTCGTTCCAGGGCAGGCGCCGCGGTGTCGCCACCGCCAACCAGTTCGACGACGCCACCCTCGAGCGCACGGTGCGCCGGTCGGAGCAGCTCGCCGCCCTTGCCCCCGAGGACCCCGAGGTGATGCCGCCGCTGGGGTCGCAGGAGTACGTCCCGGTGCCGCACGCGTACGCCGAGGCCACGGCGAAGGTCACCCCGGCCGATCGCGCGGCCGTGGCGGGCGCCAGCATCGAGGTGGCACGCAAGGGTGGCGCCGTCGCCGCCGGCTTCATCGAGGACGGCGCGGGGTGGCAGGCTATGGCCAACAGCGCCGGCCTCTTCGCCTGGCACCGCCAGACCTCCATGGATTTTTCCGTCACCATGCGAACCGGGGACGGTACCGGGTCAGGCTATGCCGACCGGGACGAGAACGACGTCACCAGGTTCGACGGCAAGGCGGCGTCGGCGATCGCCGTGGAGAAGGCGCTCGCATCGCGCCAGGCGAAGCCCCTCGAGCCGGGCAAGTACACCGTCATCATGGAACCCACTGCCGCCGTCGACCTGGTCCAGCAGGTGGTCTTCAGCCTGGACGCGCGGCGGGCCGACGAGGGCCGGAGCCCCTTCTCCCGGGCCGGTGGCGGCACGATGGTGGGCGAACGGATGTTCAGCGAGTCGGTGAGCATCTGGTCCGACCCGTCGGACCCCGACATCCCTGGATCGCCCTGGGACGCCGAGGGGCTCCCGCGGGCGAAGGTGAACTGGATTGACCGCGGCGTGCTGCGGAACCTCCGGTACCCGCGCTACTGGGCGCAGAAGCAGGGCAAGGCACCCCTGCCGGGCGCGCGTGGCTTCATCATGGAAGGGGGCAGCGGGACGCTGGAGGACCTCATCCGCGACACCCCACGGGGCATCCTGGTTACCCGGTTCTGGTACATCCGGAGCGTGGACCCGCAGACCATGCTGGTCACCGGGCTCACCCGCGACGGCACCTTCCTGGTCGAGGACGGCCGGATCGCCCACGCGGTGAACAACTTCCGGTTCAACGAGTCGCCCATCATCATGCTCAACAACGTCGAGGCGCTGGGCCGGCCGGTGCGGGCGCAGGGCTGCATGGTGCCGCCCATGCGGGTGCGCGACTTCACCTTCACGAGCCTCTCCGACGCCACGTAGGCAGGTGCGCTACCGGAGGCGGACCCTGCCCAGCAACCTCGCGTTGACGGCCACGATCACCGTGCTGAGGGACATCAGGACCGCCGCCACCGCGGGCGACAACTCGATGCCGCGATGGGCCAGCACGCCTGCGCCGAGCGGTATCGCCACGATGTTGTAGCCAGCGGCCCACCAGATGTTCTGCACCATCCTCCGGTAGGTCGCTCGGCTCAGCGCGATGATGGCGGGTACGTCGCGCGGGTCACTTCGCACCAGCACGATATCTCCTGCCTCCACGGCGACGTCGGTGCCCGCCCCGATTGCCACCCCGACGTCCGCGGTGAGGAGTGCGGGCGCGTCGTTCACCCCATCGCCCACCATGGCCACCCGCTGTCCCGCCGCCTTGAGCGCCGCGATCTCCCGCGCCTTGTCCCGTGGAAGGACCTCCGCACGCACCGCGCTGATCCCCAGTTCACGGCTCACCGCAAGGGCGACGGGCAGGGCATCGCCCGTGAGCATCACGACCTCCACGCCCTGCCCCTGGAGCGCCTGCACTGCCTCGCGCGATTCCTCTCGCACCATGTCCGACACCACGAACCCGGCGACGACCTGCATGCCGTCTACCAGGTAGACCATCGCCCGGCCCGCCGCTGCCGCGCTTGCACTCGCGTCCTGCAGCGCTGCCGGAACCTCGAGGTGGCGCGCACGGAGCAACTGCGGCCCGCCAATCGCGAGGTGCCTGCCCTCGACCTCCGCGCTGGCGCCCTGCCCGGGCAGGCTCACGAAGTTCCGGCTGGGCGGCGCCGTCACGCCACGCGCAGTGGCACTGCGCACGATCGCCTGGGCGACCGGGTGCTCGGCATCTCGTTCCACCGCGGCAGCACGCCGGAGTGCTTCCACCTCGTCCAGGTCGCCAGTTGTGGCAATGGCCGTCACCCCGTGTTCGCCCCGCGTCAGCGTCCCCGTCTTGTCGAACACCACGGTCGTCAGCCTCCGGGCCTCTTCCAGCCCGCGCCGGTTTCGCACCAAGAGGCCCTGCTGTGCCGCGAGTGTCGTCGAGATGGCGATCACCAGCGGGATCGCGAGGCCCAGCGCGTGGGGACACGCCACCACCAGCACCGTCACCATCCGCTCGATCGCCCTGGCGGGCTCGGCGCCCAGCGCGAGCCAGGCAAGGAGCGTCATCAGGCCCGAGCCGAGGGCAACGATCGTGAGGAGGTTCGCCGCACGGTCGGCCAGGTCCTGGGTCCGGGAACGTGACTGCTGCGCCTCCCCCACGAGGCGCATGATGCCAGCGAGGGCGGTGTGGCCGCCCGTCGCGGACACCTGCACTCGCAGGGACCCGCTCCCGTTCACCGACCCCGCGATCACCCGTGCGCCCTCGGCCTTTGCGACCGGCGCTGACTCGCCCGTGATCATCGACTCGTTGACCGTGCTGGTCCCGCCCTGCACCACGCCGTCGGCCGGCACCCGCGTGCCCGGTCGCACCAGCACCACGTCGCCCACCGCAATCGCGTCGAGGGGCACCTCCTGCAGCACCTCGGCGTCACCCTCCCGCACCACGCGAGTAGCCCGGTCGGGCAGGAGCTTCGCCAGCGCCTGGAGTGCACCGCTCGCCTGCTGGATGGCACGCATCTCGATCCAGTGCCCCAGCAGCATCACCGTCACCAGCGTCGCCAGCTCCTCCCAAAGCGGCATGCCCGGGAAGCCGAGCGTGACGGCCAGGCTGAAGAGGAACGCGACCAGGATGGCGAGCGCGATGAGCGTCATCATGCCCGGCTTCCGGGCCCGGAGCTCACCGACTGCCCCCGCCACGAACGGCTGCCCGCCATACAGGAAGACGGCGGTGCCAGCGATGGCAGGGATCAGGTGACCCCCCGGTACTGCAGGTGGCGTGAAGCCAAGCGCCCGGGGCAGCATATGGCCCCACACGAGTGTCGGGAGCGTGAGCGCCAGCGACCACCAGAACCGGTCGCGGAACATGCTGACGGAATGCCCCGCGTGGCGATCGTGCCCGGGCTTCATTTCATGCGCGCCGTGCCCGCCATGCGGCTGTGGCGTGGGTTCGTGGTGGTGGGCTTCGTGCTCCATGACACCTCCCTCGCAGGTTCCATCCTGAAACTTCCAGCGGCCGGGGCCGTACAGGTGGCTCCCCCAACCTGAGGCTCCCATGCTCCGCCCCATCGTCCTCTTCGCGGCCCTCTTGTTTCCGGTGGCGTCCGCGGCACAGTCACCCGCTACCCCACCCAGCAGCTCGACCCCGGCGCCCGCTCAACCCGCGGCGGCCTCCCCCACCGATGCCCAGCTCATCGCCCTGGGACGCCAGCTCACCACCTGGATGTATGAGGGCCAGCTCGACAGCATCCGCGCGCACATGGCCGAGGAGACACGGGCCCGGATCGAGAAGGACCGGATGCAGCAGGACTACCTCGAGATCCTGGCGCGCATCGGCGGCGAGACCGAGGTGATCCTGGACAAGATGACGCTCCGCAAGGGCAATCGTCAGTACTGGCGGGAGTCGAAGGTGGAGAACTTCACCGATGACACGATCGTGCTGCGCTGGGTCTTCAATCCCCAGGGCGAGGTCATCGGGCTTGGGGTGTCGCCCACGGCCAAGGCACCTGCCCCCGAATAGAGCCGACCGCCTATAATGTGCCCATGACCCAGACCATTCCCGCTGACCTCGCCCACGGGTTTGCCACCCGCGCCGTCCACGCCGGCCAGGCACCCGACGCCGTGTCCGGCGCCGTGATGACGCCCATCTACCAGACCTCCACCTACGCGCAGGAGGGCCTGGGGAAGCACAAGGGCTATGAGTATGCGCGCACGCAGAACCCCACGCGCGAGGCGCTGGAGCGCAACATCGCCAGCCTCGAGGGTGGGCAGTACGGCTTTGCCTTTGCGTCGGGCCTGGCATCCCTCGATGCGGTGCTCAAGCTCCTCAAGGCGGGCGATCACGTCGTGTCGGGCGCCAACATCTATGGCGGGTCGCACCGGCTCATGGAGCGACTCTACACCCAGTTCGGCCTGAGCTTCACCTTCGCCGACATGCAGGACATCGCCAACGTCGAGCGCGCGATCACGCCGAGGACCCGCGTCATCTACGCCGAGACGCCCACCAATCCCATGATGCAGCTGGCCGACCTCACGGCCCTGGGTGACCTGGCCCAGGCCCATGGGTTCCTCTTCGTGGTGGACAACACCTTCGCGACGCCCTGCTTTCAGGCCCCGCTCGCGATGGGCGCCGACATCGTCCTGCACTCCACCACCAAGTACCTCAACGGCCACAGCGACATGATCGGCGGGCTCCTCGTCACCAGCCGGGACGACCTCGCCGAGAAGCTCGGGTTCATCCAGAACGCCTCGGGCGCCGTGCCGGGCCCGATGGACTGCTGGCTCTGCCTGCGGGGCACCAAGACCCTCCCGCTCCGCATGGCGCGGCATGACGCCACCGGACGGCAGCTCGCCCAGTGGCTCAGCGAGCGGAAGGACGTGGAGAAGGTGTACTACCCGGGCCTGCCCTCGCACCCGCAGTTCGAGCTGGCGAAGCGGCAGATGAAGGGGTTCGGCGGGATGATCAGCTTCGACCTGGGGAACGCGGCGCGGGCGCGCCGCGTGGTGGAGCACGTGAAGATCTTCACCCTGGCCGAGTCGCTGGGCGGGGTGGAGAGCCTCATCGGCCACCCCGCGTCAATGACCCATGCCTCCGTGCCGGTCGCCCTGCGGAAGGAGATGGGCCTCACCGACAGCCTGCTGCGCCTGAGCGTCGGGATCGAGGACCCGGACGACCTCATGGCCGACCTGGACAACGCCCTCACGTCCTGAGGATCCGGCACCTACATGTTGAACAAGTCCCGCATCATCTCCACAGCCGAGAACTTCGACCCCTTGGCACGAGCCTCGGCCGCCTCACGGGCCGCGGCCCAGGACGACTCCGGCAGCAGGACGCCGGCGCAGCGGGTGCAGCGTTCGAACGGGATGCCGCCCCACTCCATCGCCTTCATCGGGCTCCGGTCGCGTGGGCAGTTGAGCGTCGGGCCGGAACGGTCCTTCACCGTCTTTCCCCACTGGATGGTCGTGCTGGGGACGTCGTGCTCCATCACCGCCGCAAACTCGGTCCGGTCGAACCAGACCAGCTTGCAGGCGAGGCATTCATCGAGGGTGACGCCGGCATACTGAAAGGTGGTCATGGGGCTGGTGCAGTTCGGGCAGTTCATGATCTGGTCGTCTCCTGTATGTGAACCCGCATTCCCGAAACCTAAGCCCCCAACCCCACCCCTGCCGCCCTGCGGCCGCCCTGCCCCACGACCGCTGTTCGGCCGCTCCCCTGCCGCTGCTCGTCCGCCGCTCTTGCCCCATCCCCTGCCGCGATGCACACTATCCCCATGCCCGTCCTCCGGACTCCAACCTCCCGTCCGGCATACCGGCCCACGCCTGTGCCAGCGCCTGGCACCCTGCGCGGGGTGACCCCGTCAACAGCAGCCCTGCGGCACCGGGCGGTGGAACTCTGGGCGCAGCACTGGCACGGTGCGCATGCGCCCGCATGGGCGTCGCGCGATGCCTTCATCGGCGCGTCGGGCACCGACCCCACGCTCACCGTCGATCAATGGCTTGCTGTCACCGAACCCAGGGCCGCCTGGATTGCCGTGGAGCAGGCGCTGCCCCCGGGGCGGGTGCGGTACATCGCGCACCGTTCCTGGGATGCGTGGTGGCCGCTCTGGCGCGCGGAAGCTCCCCGCCTGGGCTCGTACCCCATCGCGGCCCTCGCGTCCTGGCTCGATGCCTCGGTTCGGAAGGGCACCGCGGTCGATCCCAGGCCCCACCTCGTGTCACCGCATCCGCCTGACCCCGGACCCCGGCAACCGGCCGGCCACTGGCATTTCGCGCGGCGACGCCAGCCGGTCACGTACGTCTCGCATCCGCCCCGCACGGCAGCAGGCCCGGTGCCCTGCTGGCACCCGGCAGCGGTTATCGGGATACTGGTGGTGCTGGGCGGCGCGGCACTCGCGTGGGCGGGCCATGCACACCGGGGATCCACCTATGAGCACCTCGCTCCCCCGGCGATCTTCCTGGCGCTCGCCTTGCTCGGCACGGCGTTCGGGCTGCTCCATTCCTGCGCAGCCATGGAAAGCGGGGGAGACCAGTCCCTCCGCATCCGGCGCATCTGGCCCCTCTTCCTGGCGCTGCTGACCTGGATCCCGTTCATCCGGTCGCTCGCCTGACGTCGCCGCCGCACCGGTGCGGCCCGCGCCAGCACATGTCGCCAACCTGGCGCATCCTGCGCACTCCCCCATGAACCCTGCCACGGGAGCAGCGCATGACTGCCATCGCACCAGACCTTGCCGCCCTCAAGGCCCGCCAGCGTGCCACCTGGGCAACCGGCAACTACGCCGTGATCGGGACCACCCTCCAGCTCGTCGGCGAATCGCTGATGGAGGCGCTCGACCTGCGCGCTGGCTCGCGCGTGCTGGATGTCGCGGCCGGGAATGGCAATGCCACCCTCGCCGCCGCCCGGCGTGCCTGCGAGGTCACGTCCACCGACTATGTGCCTGCGCTCCTCGAGGCGGGCCGCCGTCGCGCAGAGGCCGAGGGACTGGAGGTCGCGTTCCGCGAGGCGGACGCCGAGGCATTGCCCTTTGCCGATGGCGAGTACGACGTGGTCGTCTCCACGTTCGGGGTGATGTTCACGCCCAACCAGGAGCAGGCCGCTGCCGAAATGCTGCGCGTGTGCCGAGCGGGTGGCAGCATCGGGCTGGCGAACTGGACGCCGGATGGGTTCATCGGGCAGGTCTTCCGCCTCATCGGGCGCTACCTCCCCCCCGTGCAGGGCGCCAGGTCCCCGGTGCTCTGGGGCACCCACGCCAGGCTGCGCGAACTCTTCGGTGAGGACGTCGGGATGCATGCCACGCACCGCATGTTCATGTTCCGCTACCCGTCGCCGGAGCACTGGGTGGAGTCCTTCCGTACCTGGTACGGCCCCATCAACCGCGCCTTCGCCACGCTCGAGGGTGAGCAGCAGGCCAGCTTCGGGCGGGAGTTGCTCGAGCTCATCCGTGCCGGGAACCGATCGGGCGACGGAACCCTGGTGTTGCCGGCGGAGTACCTCGAGGTCGTGATCCGGAAGTAGGGCGCGGGTGCGGGCCGGGTGCGGCCCGGGCCAGCCCCCCACTCACACATCGGTGCCCTGCGCATCATACCGTACCCTGTCCCGATCAGGAGGCTTGGGGAACATGACCCAGTCGCGTGACGCCAGTAATCCGACCACGTCCACCCTGCTCTGGCTTGCGAGGCTCGGCGGGGCAGCTGCCATCGTGCCCCTGATGCTCATCGTCTTCGGCGAATCGGGGACCGGGCCTGCCGGGGTGCGGGAGTGGGTGTACCTGGCGCTCTTTCCCTTCGGCTTCTCCGCAGGGTACCTCCTCGGGTGGAAGTGGCCACTCCTGGGTGGCCGCGTCAGCCTGGCCTGCATGGCCCTGAGCCTGGTCGTGGCGGGAAGGCTCTTTGGCCTGCAGGCCTATGCGATCTGGGCAGTCCTGAGTGTCCCCGGCGTCCTGTACCTCCTGGCTGGATCGAAGTTGCGGGCCGCAGCAGCTCACGGCCGCCCGCCGCAGACGCTGTGAGGAGGACTGACATGGATCCAGGGCTCCCGCTGCGTGCCATCGACTACACCGTCATCTTCGCACGCCGCATGGACGCGATGCGCACGTTCTACGGCTCGGTACTCGGGTTTCCGCTGCACAGGGAGCTCGGGCCACAGTGGGTCGAGTACCGGGTTGGCTCCAACATCCTGGCCTTGACGGAGCGAGGCCTGATGTTCAATGACCCCGCCCCGCCGGTTGGCGCGTTGTCGTTGCAGTTGGCGTTCCGTGTTTCGCCGGGTGAGGTGGCGGGTTGTGCCACCACCTTGACTGGGCGTGGTGTCGACATCATCAGTGGTCCCACCGACCAGCCCTGGGGGCACCGCACGCTGTTCTTTCGTGATCCTGACGGCAATGTGCTGGAGATCTACGCCGAGACCTGACCTGCTGCGAGCGGCCGCTTCGAGACCGCGGGCACGTGCGGCTTCGGCGAAGCACGCGACGACATGCACCCTGCTGCGTTCTCCCGCCTCTGCCGTTCCAGGTTCGCGAGCACAACGTAGGGGGATGAGCGAGCCCGTCCCACGCCTCCTCCCCAGCCTCCGGACCGAGCTTCGGACCAGGCACTACAGCCACGCCACCGAGGAAGCGTACGTGGGGTGGGTCGAGCGGTACGTCCGGTTCAGCGGGATGCGCCATCCTCGCGAGCTGGGGGCCGATGAGGCGCGCGCCTTCCTGAACCACCTGGCGGAGCACCGGAGGGTCAGCGCGTCCACCCAGACCCAGGCGCTCAGCGCCCTGCTCTTCCTGTATCGTCACGTGCTCCGGACAGACATGGGATGGCTCGATGGCCTGGTGCGGGCCAAGGCGCCCATCAGGTTGCCGGTCGTCCTCACCAGGGAGCAGGTCGGGACCGTGCTCGATGGGCTCGAGGGCGTCCCCCGGCTCGTGGCGATGCTCCTCTATGGCAGCGGCCTCCGGCTCATGGAGGCGCATCGCCTCAGGGTCAAGGATGTCGAGTTTGCCAAGGGCCAGCTCCTGGTGCGCCGGGGCAAGGGGGCGAGGGATCGCCTCACGATGCTTCCTGCGGCGCTGGTGGGCCCACTGCAGCAGCATCTCCAGGCAGTGCGCGCGGCGTTCGAACGCGATGTGGCGGAGGGCGTGCGGGTTCCCATGCCCGATGCCCTCGAGCGCAAGAAGCCGGGGGCGAGCCAGTCGTGGGCGTGGTGGTGGGTCTTCCCGGCGGGGCGCCGATATGCACCGGCACGCCACGCGCTGTGGCGCATGTACCTCCATCCAACGGTGGTGCAAAAGGCGGTCGTGGCAGCGGCTCGTCGCGCTGGCCTGGCGCAACGGGTCACCTGTCACGCCTTTCGCCATTCCTTTGCCACCCATCTCCTGGAGAACGGGTACGACATCCGGACGGTCCAGGAACTCCTGGGCCACCAGAGCGTGGAGACAACGATGATCTACACCCATGTGCTCAACAAGGGCGGGCGTGGCGTGCGGAGCCCGCTGGACGGGTGACTCGGCTATCTGGCACGGCCACAATGGCAGTGCGGTGCTCAGGAGTGGGCCATCACGAGGCCGCGTATATGGTTATCGGAGTATGGGACGAACGGCCCATGCCGCTTACGCGGTGGGGGGTGACCCGGTAGACTGGATGTCAGGCAACACAAGTAACAGTTAGGCCGCATTGAAAGGGCACCATGCTGAATCGAGCATACTTTGAAACCGTCATCTCGGATCAGTTACGTCTGATGGAGAGGCCTTCCCGGCTTCGCATCGTCTTGACAAATGGCGAGGAGTACCTCGTGCATGCGCTCGTCGCCGCACATGACGACTTCGTCGTTCTTGCGGTCTACAGTGATGGTAAGGCCGTTGAACATTCTAAGAAGTGGCAACAGCAGAATCCCGAGCGAGACGCAGAGATCCTTGACCAGATTGCCGTGCCCTATGCATGCATCTTCATGACACAGCTCACGGCCAAGGCTCGCAAGGGAGATGACGCGAAGGCGGTCATCGGTTTTGGCCAGGATCCGACTGCGGCCTAACCAGCGCATGCAGCCGCCGGCGCCGGGCCATTGATGCGGCACGCGGGCGGCACATGCTTATAGCCTTGAGGTCGCCGCCCGCGCGCCGCGACCGGCGCCGCGGCTGATGCGCAGAACGTTAGGCGGCGATTCAGAGCCGAGCCAAGCGACCGTCGCCCGCCAGCACCGCATCCCTGGGTGCGCCCTCGATACCCACCCTGACCTCAATCCTTTTATCGGCGTACCGCGCAAGAAAGTCCTTGTGTTCTACCACGGCCTCCCGTGGGAGCCAGAGTACCATCGGCGCACCGACGGCGCGCGCTGTAACAACCGCAGCCTTCCAAAGCGTGCGGAATTGGCAAAACTCGTCTGCTTTCTTCAAGACTCCCTCGAGCCCAGCACGATTGCTCCGGAAACCAACACCATCGATCAAAGCGATCAAACACGGCCGCCGATCGCCAAGAAATTTCTCATCGAGCACACGTTTAGCTTCGTCCACTTCCAAGTGATCCTTGGATTCGCCGTACTGACCAATATTCGAAGTGTGCACCGTCGACTTGACGCAAACAGCCGGCAGCTCCGCGGATGGGATGACCAAGTCGAATGACACCCCGTGCACAGTCGCATCAGGACAAAGCGGGTTCTCCGCCTTTTGTGCTGGCTCGAATGCGATTCCAACGCCAGCCAGCACTCTTGCGAGTCTCCCTTCAGCCTCGTGGCCCTGCCTCTTCGCACGCTCTTGCCTAACCCAGCCGGGCCAAGTCGCTTGATTCAGAGCCTGCAAGCCTGGCCCAGCATCGTCGTATTCTGCTAAGTACGTGAATACGCCTTTCAGCTTCGCGACTAGGTATGGCCCCGCCAGTCCCCAAGCGGCATCCGAACCGACGATTCCCCAATGTCCCGACGGCATACGCACTCTCGTCGGTCCTCCACTGGCGGAGGCCTTGAGGTCAGTGAGAATCTTGTTTCTCGTCAAGCCAACAAGTTGGAGCAGGAGGTGGAAGTACTCCTCACCAAGCCCTCTGATCTGCTGTCGTACGAACGCCGACAATTCCTCGGCTGCCGCTCCCCTTCCAAACATCTCGATCAAGCCTCGAAGGGCCGCGACTTCCTTCTCCGAAAGCGGCTCCCTTCGATCAAAGCTCTGCTGAAACTCGTCCTCACTGTGATCCCAGATGTTGCGCTCAAACTCCTCAAGCCGGGCTTTCAGCTCACTCGAATTCACCGAGCCCTCCCTCGGCGCAGAGAATCCGATCGCTCGCGATCAACATTCGCAAAGAGCTCCGCGAGCGTGACGCCTAGCGACTGAGCCAGCCGCTCAATATTCGCAAGGGAGAGGTTTCTCTCGCCGCGCTCGATAGAGCCGACATAAGTCCGGTGAAGGCCACTAATTTCGGCTAGGCGATCCTGGCCAATGCCCTTCTCCGTGCGAAGCCGTCGGATAACGCGCCCGAAGGCGCCCTTAATGGCCGCGCCCATAGTTCGGTCTAGTTTCATGATGACAATAAGTAGACAGACTGTGGGTATTGACTTGCAACTCTTCGGTCGTTAGTCTTACACATCGCGACCCACCTCCACTGGAGCGACACTCGAATGCACTCCCCCCCTATCGACATCGCCGGCCAGAAGGTCTGGCTAAGCACCTCAGAACACATGTCCGGTGTGGCCGATAGGTCAGTCCGGTTCTTCATTACGAGTCCCCCTTACTGGAACCTGAAGGACTACGGCGCAGACGCACAGATCGGGGACTCCTCATATGAAGAGTATCTCAGTCGAATGGACCGCGTTTGGGCCGAGTGCTACGGCAAAGCCGCGGACGACGCCGTTCTCGTCGTCAACGTCAACAGTCGTCGACACAAGAAGGTATTGTATCCCATTGCCTTCGACATCGCCAATAGGATGACCGGCTGGCGCCTCTGGGACATAGTTGTCTGGTATGTCCCCAATGCACTTCCCCAGCCTAACCACTACATTGAGCGGCTTCTGGACAACAAGTTCGAATTCCTATTGGTGTTTACGAAAGACGGATGCACCAACTACAAGTTCCACAAGCCCCGCGTGCCGCAGAAGTACCGCGAGGCGGACCCGCGTGAACACAAGAAGAACTCTGCGGGGCGGTGCGTGGGCAACATTCTTCGGATTCCCGCTTATCGCCCGCCAAACGTGAAGTCCATGAACTACCACGTAGCAGCCTATCCGGAGGAACTCGTTGCATTCTTCCTTGAGTGTTACACAGATCCCGGGGACGTAGTTTGTGATCCGTTTCTGGGTTCGGGCACAACCCTTAAGGTGTGCCGCGTCATGGGTCGCAATGGGCTCGGCTTCGAGCTGAACTCCGAATTTGAGCCCCTTATCCGCGAGCGCATTCTCGAACCATGGGCCGTTCCCGCCTGGACTGATCTCGATATCATCCACTCGACGACCATGGAGCCCGGGATGACCAAGCCGCGCAAGGTCCAGTTCGCGCGCGAAGGAGAGCAGCTCGCATCGCAGGAGTCATTGCTCTGAGCGCCAAGGCCGAGCTGTCGCCGCCTAACCTGGGCTTGAAGCTGCCGTGCTCGTGGGACGGCACCAGTGCTGGAGTCCTTCCTCCGCGCGGCCCACTCGCACGCAGCTTAAGCCCTATCCGTTATGCGGACGTGCGCGCGCTCACGGTAGCACACTCTCGATGACCCCGACCATCCGACGCGCCACGCTGGCTGACGCGCCTGCCCTCGCGGAGCTCGCGGCCCGCACGTTCCGCGACACGTTCGGCGCCGACAACACGCCTGAGGACCTCGCGCTCCATTTGACGACCGCGTACGGAGTCGAGCAGCAATCGCGCGAGATCGCGGATGCGGCGACCATCACGCTGGTCGCCGAACACGAGGCCGCGCTCGTCGCCTTCGCCCAGCTTCGGCTCGGCCCTCCGCCCGCGTGCGTGAGTGGGCCCGACCCGATCGAGATTCAGCGCTTCTACCTGGCATCCGCGTGGCACGGCAGCGGCCTCGCGCATCGACTCATGGAGGCGGCCCTGCACGCCGCGCGTACGGAAGGGGCGCGGACAATCTGGCTCGGCGTCTGGGAGCGGAATCCGCGCGCTATCGCCTTCTATCGCAAGGCGGGCTACCAAGACGTCGGGACGCACACCTTTGTCGTCGGCACGGACCCGCAGACCGATCGGATCCTCACACGACCGCTCGGCACCGACGGCGCCGCATAACGCAGCTTGCTGCTGATGGTCGCGGCGCGGTAGCGGGGCTGGGGCGGTCGCCGCGAGCGGGGACGGTGCGGTCTAGCGACCGCCCCACCCCCGCATTCTATTGAAGCGTCCACAGCAGAAGCACACGTTATGCGGACTTGCCCGAGTCACGAATTTCGCAGCTCCGGCGCGCGAAGCCGTTCCACGCCGCGCCGACGATGAGTGCAATCGCGCCGCCATAGATCATCTGCATCGCCGGGAAGCCGTGGACGACGATGACCCCGCTGGCCAGCGAGATCGCGCCCAAGCCCCCGATGGTGAGTGGCGCCCAGCGGCCATGCGTCCTCGCGCCCGTCCAGAAGCCCGTGACGGCGACGCCGAGTGACAGTAGCATCGCGGGCCAGAGGATCCCGTCGTTGCGGAGGAAGCCGAGGCCGAGCGCCGTGAGACCTGCAACAATCAGCGGGGTACCTGCGCAGCACAGTGCGGCCAGCACCGCACCGAACACACCTGCCGCGTCGCGCATGGCCGGCTTCATCGTCCGGCCTCCATCAGGGCGGCCCGCAACGCCTCGACACTTGGTCCGCCACCGACGGCGCACCCCGCTCCGCTGGTTGGTGACTTGCGCTCGACGTCGATTCCGTTCACAAGGACCGTCGGCGACGAATACCCGCGAAGTCGCGGTGGCGTCGCCGCATCCTCCGAATCCCATTCCGTCCAGCGGGCGGTGGCCCCAAGGCTCCCGAGCACTTCGCGGAGCCGCTGGCGAGCTGCGTCGGCGTGCGGACACCCTTCGAAGTATACCAGGTCAATCTGCATGGCTACGACTCCAGCGCGGGTTCAAGTGCGGAGAGAATGGGACATGCTTCTGTGACGGCTCGTGCGTCACACGCACGAATGAGACGGCCCAGCACAGCGTCCATGCGCTGCAGCGTCTCGAGGTGTTCACGCACGCGTCTCCGCGCGGCTGATGCCGACTGTTTCACCGCGTCGCAGCGCCGCGGCTCGCGGACCCGCAATGCCAGCAGTGCGCGGATCTCATCGAGCGTGAACCCCATGGCTTGCGCGCGCCGGATGAATGCGACGCGACGGATCGCATCCGGACCGTACTCACGATACCCGGCGGTCGTCCGCCGAGTGGCCATCAGCAGGCCGCGCCGCTCATAGTATCGGAGCGTCTGCACCCCGACACCGGCCGCCGCGGCCAATGCCCCAATTCGCAGTGGGAGCGTCATGTCTTATCATAAACCCTATACGTGGGTAGAGAGTCAAGAGCGGCCGCCGGGCGGCGCGCGCCGACGGTGCCGCATAACGAAGCTTGCTGCTGTCAGCCACGCTATTGAAGCGGCCGCTGCGCGGCCGCATTTTATGGAGTGTCTGCAGCAGAAGCACACGTTAGGCCGCGTTCGAGAGGAATCCTGAATGGCGTTGCTTGATCTGCTCCGATG